>JBBJLU010000013.1:0-51867 GCA_037719665.1 Ferruginibacter sp. | reverse complement strand
TACAATTCCGAATAGGCGATCTGGTACAATAAAAAATTACTTACCCGGTAATCTCCGCCTGTCCGGATCAGTAAGGCCGGATCAGGAAATGATGCAGTGCTTAAATATTGCTTAACTACTTCGCTATCAATAGCATCAGGTTGTAATTCGCCGGCTTTTACCGCAACGGCAATATTTCGTACGGCGGTTTCAATTTCACTGCGGCTACTGTAGCTCAAAGCCATGATCAGTTGCAATCCCGTATTCATTGAAGTTTCCTGTAGAGCTTCTTTCAATTGTTCCTGTGCCGGCAGCGGGAGCATTTCCGTGTGTCCGATCACGTGCAGTTTGATATTGTTTTTATTGAGGGTAGGCACCTCTTTTTTTATGGTATCCACCAACAATTCCATGAGGCCTGAAACCTCATCAGCAGGGCGATCCCAATTCTCTGTGCTGAAAGTATATAACGTGAGGTAGCGGATCCCCAGTTCCGCGGTGGCCTCCGTGATATCCCGTACACTCTGCACGCCGTGCAGGTGCCCGAACAGGCGGTCCTGGCCCTGCTCTTTTGCCCATCGCCCGTTCCCGTCCATAATAACGGCAAGGTGGATGGGAAGAGCATGGAGATCGATATTTTCCTTTACACTCATATCCTGTTTAAAATAAATAACCGGGGCGCAAAACTAACCATATTTTAATCTAAATGGCGCTAACGAAACCAATTTAAACAAAATAGCCCACGGTTTAAACCGTGGGCTATTTATTGATATTTCAAAAAATTAATTTGCTGTCGGGCACTTATAAGTGCTGATGTTGAAGGAAAAGCCGATCTCCGCAATGATATACTGGTCCTTCTGCTTGCTGAAGCCCCTTTGTCGTCCTTCTATCCCCAAAGGAAAGTTTTTATCGATCTCGTAGCTGCGGTCCTGTAAGAGTTGTACATCGGACAGGGTTGGATTACCCGAAGCATCAGGCGGGCCGGGCTGAAACCTGCCTACACCGATATAAGTACTGCTCACATCATCAAGATAATCTGTAAAGGTAAAACGGTGGGCGATCTCGAAGGAGATATTCACTTTCTCATTGAGGCTATACTTTATACCGCCGCCGAAAGGTACACAGAGTGCAGTGGTAGAGTATGGCTTCCTGCCTTTATAACCGATGGTTTGCCCCTCAGTTCCCAATTGCCGGAGAAATACTTTGCGACCCTTTAAATAAGCATAGGGATCATAATTAAAGATCCCGATCCCCAATGTAACATAAGGGGTAAAGGCATAGGACGGATCCATCGGATCAAAGCGAAAAAAATTGAAATCGCCCTGCAGCGCCACTTCGTAAATATTTGTATTGAAGCTGAGGTTTCTCAGGCGCTGGTATTCGTTCTTACTGTATTTATCACTGTATCCTAATTGCGCAAAATGCGCAGAGATCCTTGCGCTGATGTAATTGCTGAACTGTTTTCTGAAAAAAATGCCCGCAGCAGGCTTGGGCCGGTTAAAGGCTGCCCTGTTGTTCAGGTCACCGAAATAATGCCCGCCTCCGATACTTACCCCGAATTCTCCCTGTTGGGAAGTTCCCATATTGTCCTGTGCACTTGCAACGGAGTTAATAAGGAGCAGAGCGACAAGGCCAAAAATGATTCGATTCACTGTTTCGGTTTTAGAAAATGATACGGATGCAGCAAAAACGCCGGTAACCCGTGATTAATTGTATGCAAAATAAAGAAATGTTTTCTATTAAAAAGCGGGAGTTTTATATAAAGTCCTGCACCGTGTTAAAGTTTAATTAAACTACGGCAGTTTTTCCAAACGCAAACCTACACTCATGATATGCGGAAGCGGGTCATCTCTCATGATATGCGTGATGTTGAATCGGTATTCGCCGGTCATTTTAAAACGCGTGGGGACGGCGGTAACCCTTTTCCTTACTTCCCAAATATCATTCATGCCCACACCTTCCCAGCCGGTCGCGTCATTTCCCAGGGAAAGATTGATATTTTGTGAGACGAGGGTGTCGCCCGGTGCCTGCAGGCCGGCATTCAGCCAGATATTATTATAATTGTACGCATCGGTATGTCTTAAGACAATATATATATGATAAGCGGATACGGTGTCCGTGATAGTAAAGTTACCGGTAACCGGGTAGGCGGTTTTCCAGTTATACCCGGGGATAGGGGTGTTCTTTTCAAAAAGGTCTATGTTTCGACAGGAAGAAAAAAGAAATATTGCGCATAGGAAAATAACTGCCTGCTTTACAGAAAGTATTTCTTTAATGATCCGCATCGATGCTGCTTTTGTTACTTTACTATAATACATTCAGGACCTGCTCCTTTGCTTTTTCCAATTCGTCTTTCATGTTTACAACGCATTTCTGTATGCCTGCGTCGTAAGCCTTACTGCCGGTCGTGTTTATTTCCCGGCCTATTTCCTGTAAAAGAAATGAAAGTTTTTTACCCTTGCCTTCTTCTTTGCCATTCAGCAATTCCGCAAAATATTCGCAGTGTTGCCGGAGCCTGATCTGTTCTTCATGGATATCTATTTTTTCCATGTAATAGATCAGTTCCTGTTCGAGCCGGTTATTATCCATATTTTCCTTACCTACATTTTCTTCCAGTATCGATCTCTTCCCTTATCTTTTTCTTCCGGGCAGGTTCAAGCCGGATAATATTTTCTTCCTCGGATTTGATGTTGGCGATCCTTTGCAGCAGGTCTTTTTCCAGTGACCGGCCTTCTTCCGCCCGGTGTTCATTCAATTGTTTTATGGATGACAGTAAAACGCCTTTAAAGATTTCGAAATCTTTGCTGTCCAATACATCGTTTGCGGGCGTAACTACTTCCGGTAAGCGGAGCAGCGAACTTAGTACCGCATTGGTATCAATATTCAGTTCTGTAGCGAGTGCATTCAACTGGTGATAATATGCCCTGATAAGATCGGTATTGATCATGACAGGTTTTGCCGTACCGTTTTGTTTGATATTGATATAGCAATCAATGGTACCGCGAATCAGGTTTTCCTGGAGCATGGTCCTGATCTCAAATTCATAAGGTTTTAACAACGGCGGAATTTTAAGCTGCAGCTCGAACTGTTTTCCGTTCAGTGCTTTTATTTCCGCGAGAAACGTTTTCTCTCCTGATGTTTGTTCTGCCCTTCCGAAGCCAGTCATAGATCTCAGCATACCGGTATTTTAATTTGCAATATAACTTTTTATTATCGCCCGTACCATGGCAATGTTTGATGCCGCAGCTGATGAAAAAGATGAAAAATTCCTTCCCGGGAAAATACCGGAAAAAGAAAAGCCCGGCTTTTTGCAAGCCAGGCTTTTTTATAATGATGGGTTAGTAAGTACCGGGAGCGTAAATCCCTTACACAATATTAAAAATAATTTTCGCTTTTATATAAAAAAATACAAAATATTTTATTCACATTTTTTTTATACCTGTGGATAAGGCAACGGATGATCGCATTAAAAAAACAGGATGTTTAATGAATTGTAGTTTTTTTTGCAACGCACGGAATACGGGCTTTCCTCTGTGATGCTTGTGCTTATTGTGTTTGCGGGGACCGTTTTCTAAACAATTTATTTTTTATAAAAATGTCCGGCTTAATTCCGGGTGGAATGATCAATGTTTTCATCAGAAAAATCCGGCGAAAAAAAAACAGCCGCTCATTCGTTTTCGCTGCAATTTTTTGCGTTTTTCCGCAGACATGCTAAAATAAAAACGCCCTACCTTCGCGTTTCAAATTTTCAGCGCCATGCACAAATCTTCTATAAACATTGATATTTTATTGGATCCCGATAAGGTGCCCGAAAGCATTACCTGGAACGCCACAGACAGCAGTGCCGATCTTCATCAGAAAGCAAAGGCCATGTGTATTGCATTTTGGGACGGTGCTGATAAAACGGCTATGCGCATAGACCTTTGGACAAAAGATATGATGGTAGATGAAATGGGAGAATTTTTTTACCAGATGATGTTCAGCATGGCAGACACTTTTTCCCGCGCAACAAAAAATGCGGAGCTTGCGGAAGAAATGAAGAATTTTTCTTCTGCATTTATCAAAAAATTCCGGGATGCACAGGTAAAGGAGAACGGGGCGTAGGGAGATCAATTCAGGGTTCAAGGTTCAAAGTTCAAGGTTGAAAGTTTGTAACTTTCGGAACCTGACCGGTATCAAAGTAAAATCGATAACTAATTTTATACAAACACTAATTCATTTTTATGAGCCTGGACAAATTATCATGACCCAAATGAAGGATGCCATGAAGTCGAAAGACGAGGCACTTCTTCGTGCATTGCGTGCGATAAAAGCCGAGATCATAAAAGCAAAAACAGACCCCGGTGCCGGCGGTGAGATCAACGAAGCGACAGAACAGAAATTTTTACAAAAAATGGTGAAGCAACGCAAAGATTCCCTGGAGATATTTGAAAAGCAGAACCGCCCGGATCTTGCCGTAAAAGAAAAAGAAGAATTGGAAGTGATACAGCGCTTTCTTCCCCAACAACTTTCCGAAGCAGAAGTGACGGAAGCCGTTAAAAAAATAATTTCAGAAAGCGGTGCTTCCGGTGCTGCGGATATGGGAAAGGTAATGGGCCTCGCGAGTAAAGCGCTTGCCGGGAAAGCAGACGGTAAACTTATCAGCGGGATAGTAAAAGATATGTTGAAGTAACAACGCACCAATGATCATCGACGTCATCTTTTTATTGCTTATGGCACTTGCCTGTTACAAGGGCCTGCAGAAAGGATTTATCATTGCTTTATTTTCCGTATTGGGTTTTATCATCGGGATCGCCGCCGCTTTAAAACTGTCTGCTGCTGTGGCAGCGGGCATATCCGACCATACCGGTCCGGCAAAATGGTTACCCCCTGTTTCTTTTTTATTGGTCTTCATTGCAGTGGCATTTGCTGTAAATATTGCAGGCAGGCTCCTGCAAAAAACTTTTGAAGTGATCATGCTCGGCTGGGCAAATCGCATAGCGGGCGTGCTCGTCTATGGCCTGCTCTACAGTATTATACTAAGTGTATTTCTTTTTTACGCTGTACAATTGCAGTTTATTAAACCCGCTACCGCTGCAGGCTCCCTTGCTTATCCCTACCTGCAGCCCATTGCACCGGTCGTCATTGACGGTTTCGCAAAGATCATTCCATGGTTCAGGGATATGTTCGGGGCACTGGAAAGATTCTTCGGAAATTTTTCCGGGAAGCCGTGAACCCGATCTTCCTTCGATTATTACCAAACCGGGAATTTTCCCTTTAATTGGAATGCGAAAGCGGGTTTTAAGGGAAACAACGTATTTTAGCACTTTACAGAACTTTACTAAAACGGCATGAGTTACGAGATCAAACAGGACGGAAAATTTAAGTACATTGAAGAGGGTGATGGCCATGTTCTGATGTTACTCCATGGTTTGTTCGGTGCACTCAGCAACTTTGCGCCGCTTATTGAACATTTTCGTAAAACCCATAAAGTGGTGGTGCCCATGCTGCCGCTGCTGGAAATGGATCTCCTCAATACCACCGTGGGTGGCCTCCAGAAATTCGTGAACCGTTTTATTGAACAGCGCAAATATGATCAGATCAATCTCCTGGGTAATTCTTTGGGAGGGCATGTGGCCTTGGTGCATATCCTGCGAAACCCTGAAAAGATCAGGTCACTTACACTTACCGGGAGCTCCGGCCTTTTTGAAAGCGCCATGGGGGACACTTACCCGAAACGGGGTGATAAAGAATATATCCGTAATAAAACGGCATACACCTTTTACGATCCTGCAATGGCTACCGAGGAATTGGTCAATGAAGTATTTGAAATTACCAATAACCGCATGAAGGTCATCAAGATCATTGCATTGGCTAAAAGTGCGATCAGGAATAACCTGGGAGAGGAACTTAAAGGCATTCAACAACCCACCTGCCTGATCTGGGGACAAAATGATAATGTCACGCCGCCTTTTGTCGGGGAGGAATTTCACAAGCTGATCCCCAACAGTGAACTTCATTTCATCGATAAATGCGGGCATGCTCCTATGATGGAAGTACCGGATGAATTTAATAAGATCCTGGATACATTTCTTACCCGTATCATTTCTCCTGCAACGGTTTAACGATTTGTTTTGTCCTGATTAGAGCGGAAACTGTTCCGTTTCCGTATCTTGATAATAAATATCGGCAGATGCTTACGAGAGACCTTATCAATAACAACATACCCCGGTTGCAGCTGCAGGACAGTGTTGGTAAAGCTTTGCAACTGATCAATGATTTCCGTATCTCCCATTTACCCGTCGTGTCAGATAACACTTTCCTGGGCCTTATCAGTGAAGACGACTTGCTGGACGCCAAGGATGAAAAGCTCCCGATAGAAGTTCTCCACGATAGTTTTCTCCGTGCATCCGTGCCGGGGAATGTACATTTTTTAAACGCCGTAAACAGCAGCATCCAATTTGACACCACTGTAGTAGCAGTAAGCGGAGCAGAAGATATATACGAGGGTGTTATTTCCATCCCGGACCTGCTGAAAATGCTGGGAAACTTCGCCGGTGCCAACGAGATCGGCGGGATCATTGTAATGGAAATGGAAAGGTCGGGGTTTGCCATATCCGAGATCAGCCGTATAGTGGAAAGTAATGATTGTACTATCCTCCACATGAATACCATTGCAGATCCCCTGACAGGCCTGATTACGGTTACCCTGCACATCAACAAAAGGGATGTGGCATCTGTAGTGGCTACTTTTCAAAGGTATGAATACAATATTGTTTATGCATTGGGAGATGAACGGTCAGGAGAGGAGATCAATACCAATTATGATAACCTCATGAAATGGCTTAATATATAATCACCCCGGATCACATGCATAAAAAACGTTTGTTTATTCTCCTTTTTTGTTTTGTCTCTTCAGCCGGTACTCTATTCGCGCAGACCGGTTCAGATAGTTTAAACCTCACCGATTCCGCCGGGATACTGATCTCTTCTATTAACATCGTTGGGAACCGCCATACTAAAACGTTTATTCTCCTCAGGGAAATTCACTTCAAAGCCGGCGACAGGATAAAAAAGGGAGAGCTTGCAGCAAACTTTATCCGCGCGAGGAACCAGGTGTACAATACCAATCTTTTCACTGAAGTAACGGTAGATTCCGTTGTACAGCCGGATATGTCCCTTGCAGTAAACTTTACCGTAAGAGAAAAATGGTATGTGTTCCCGACACCACAATTTCAGCTGGCCGACAGGAGCTTCAATGAGTGGATAAAAACCTACAATGCAGATCTTAGACGGGTAGTGTACGGGGTAAAGTTTGTACATTATAATTTCAGCGGGCGGAGGGATCAACTTAGATTTTTTTTGCTCAACGGGTACGCAAGGAATATTTCCGCGAGCTACAGCAACCCCTACAGCAACCGCGCGCTCACAGAAGGTTACGGCGTATCAGCGGGATTTACACAAAACCGGGAGATCGGGTATCGTACATCTTATAAAAACAGATTGCAGCTTTACCGGGCAGAGGGATTTGTAAGGAACAGTTTTGGGATGAGCGCCGCATACACCCGCCGCAAAGGGTTTTTCAAAAGCAGTTCTTTTTCTACCGGGTTAACGTATATTAATATAGATGAAAAAATAATTTCGCCTGCCTTCAATCCGGGTTACTTTAATGATAATAAAAAATATCAGCTTTTCCCGGACTTCGGTTTCGGGATAAATTACGTTAATACCGATAACAATAATTATCCGCAGAAAGGATTGATCTACGGAGCGGGGATCAGCAAGAGGGGGTTGGGTTTTACCGGCGGAATAAACAATACAACCCTGGCAGCTTCCTTTTCAAAATTTATTACCCATAAAAAAAACTGGTTCAGTAATGTCCGGGCTTCGGGCCTTCTAAAAGTACCGTTCAATCAGGCCTATATCAACCTGGCCGGCGTCGGACTTCGTGGCCTTGAATACTATGTGATCAGCGGCGTTGCCAATACCACGCTGAAATACACCTTAAGCAAAAAACTCGTTGCTTTTAACTTGCCGATCCCTTTTAAAATAAAAACCATACCCTTTATCCCGTTCAGGATATATGCAAAAACTTACTCCGACCTGGGATTCACTTATGCAACGGATCAGTCCAAAACAATGCTGAATAACCGCCTGTTGTATACCGGCGGTTTCGGGCTTGATATCGTTACCCTTTATGATATTGTTTTAAAACTCGAATACAGTTTCAATCAATTAGGTGAAAAGGGTTTATTTTTACATGGCAACGGCGGTTTTTAAGATCGGCTGCAACTTCACGGAATGAGAATAGCAATTTACAGCAGGGGTTTGGAAAATGATCAGTTGCAGGATATTCAGGTCCTGTTGGCCGAGCTGGAAAAATATGGGGCAGAACCGGTTTTTTTTCAGGATTTCTTTAACCTTTTTTATTCTTCCGTAAAAATGCCCGCCACTTATTCCACGTTCAGTTCCGGCGAGGACCTTGATCTTTCTATTGATTGTATGATCAGCCTCGGCGGCGACGGCACCCTGTTGGATACGGTTACCCTCGTGAAAGACAGCGGTATACCGGTGTTGGGGATCAATTACGGGCGGCTTGGATTCCTGGCCAATATCGGTAAGGAAGAATTGCATTCTGCGATAGATGCATTGGTGCAGCGAAAATATGTGCTGGACAAAAGAACCCTCATTCACCTGGATGCCGATATCCCCCTCTTCGATGATTGCCCTTATGCACTGAATGAATTTTCGCTGCATAAAAAAGATACTTCTCCGATGATCAAAATTCACACGTACCTGAACGGTGAATTTTTAAATACATATTGGGCCGATGGACTGATCGTAGCAACACCTACGGGCTCTACCGGCTACTCGCTGAGCTGCAATGGCCCCGTG
Organism: Ferruginibacter sp.; assembly: GCA_037719665.1. Classification (GTDB taxonomy): domain Bacteria; phylum Bacteroidota; class Bacteroidia; order Chitinophagales; family Chitinophagaceae; genus Ferruginibacter. The sequence goes on along the minus strand of JBBJLU010000013.1, from coordinate 43,017 downwards.
GTATTCCCTGAAAGTGCAAGCTTTGTGATCACACCCGTGGCGCCGCACAACCTCAACATTCGTCCCATTATTGTTCCGGATAATACCATTGTTTCTTTTGAAGTAGAAGGCCGCACGGACGGGTTCCTGTGCACGTTGGACAGCCGGCGCGAACTGGTGCCGAAGGAAATACAGCTTGCAGTGAAAAAAGAAACTTTCGGTATAAACCTCATCAGGCTCAATGAAAATAATTTCCTGCAGACCTTACGCAGCAAATTGTCCTGGGGTCTGGATAAGCGTAACTGACCATGCTGCAGAAAAGAAAAAAGATCCGACGCGCTATTATTATTTATTGGGTATTGCTGGCTTATATCATCGCAGCACTGGTGTGGTGGTTCATTGCACTCAGCAGGCAAAATACCCAAATGACGCGTTACAAAATGCAGGACCTCCGCACTGATGATTTTCTTTACCGCGAAAAATATGAACGTATCGTAAAAGCGGAAAAACGTAAGACCGCACAATACCTGGGTGAGGGCGGTACATTTCTCCTGCTGATCATTGCGGGCGCCATCTTTGTTTTTCGTGCCGTAAGAAGGGAACTTAGAACGGGCGCAGAACAGCAGCATTTTATGATGGCCGTTACCCATGAATTAAAAACACCGATCGCTATTGCAAAACTGAACCTGGAAACGATGCAAAAGCACCGGCTAGATGAATCGCAGCAGCAACGGTTATTGCACAATACCCTGGAAGAAACGAACCGCCTGGATACGCTGTGTAATAACCTCTTGCTTTCAGCACGGATGGACGCGGGGAGTTATGGCATTACCGACGATGAACAGGACCTGAGCGGTCTGGTAAAAGGTTGTACCAAAGACTTTATCAGCCGGTACCCGCAGAGGATCATCAAAAAACATATCGCCGATAATATATTTGTAAAGGGTGACCCGTTCCTGTTGCAGATGGCGGTGAATAACCTGCTGGATAATGCTGTCAAATAGTCGCCAAAAGAAAGGCCTGTAGAACTCACCCTGGAGAAAGCCGGTGCAATAGCTATCCTGCGCATCATTGATGAAGGATCGGGGATCCCGGATGAAGAACGCAAAAAAATATTCCTGAAATTTTACCGCATGGGAAATGAGGCCACCAAAAGAGCAAAGGGCACCGGGTTGGGTCTGTACCTTATTCATCGTATTGCCAAGGCTCATGACGGAAATATTACAATGCAGAATAACCCCGCCGGCGGAAGTATCTTTGTGCTTTCATTGAAAGCAGAAGCATAAACCCGTTGCATGTCAAACAAAAAGTTTTCTATATTATTAGTGGAGGATGAGGAAAATCTCCAGGAAGCCTTAAAACTGAACCTTGAGTTGGAAGGGTATGAAGTAAGCAGCAGCTATGACGGCGCTCATGCATTAAAAACGGTGCGGTCGGAACATTTTGACCTCATCATTTTGGATGTAATGTTGCCGGAACTGGACGGTATCACCGTTTGTGAAACGATAAGGCTTAATGATTCCGAGATCCCTATCTTAATTCTCAGCGCAAAGAACAGCAGTGCTGACCGTGTATTGGGTCTTAAGAAAGGAGCGGATGATTACCTGACCAAGCCGTTCAACCTGGAAGAATTATTACTAAGGGTGCAAAAGCTGATCAAAAAAAGCGAGCAAATAGCCGTAAAAACACCGATCCCGGATGTTTATGTTTTCGGAGAGAACAGGATCGATTTTAAAGCCGCGGAATCATTTAACCGCGCCGGCACAAAGATCAGCCTTACAAAAAAAGAACTGATGTTGCTGAAGCTCCTGATTGAAAATAAAAATGAAGTGGTGACAAGGGAAAAAATTCTGCAGTCGGTTTGGGGGTACAATGTATATCCCACCACGCGCACCATCGATAATTTTATCCTAAGCTTCCGGAAATATTTTGAAGAGGATAGCCGGAACCCCCGCTATTTTCATTCGGCCCGGGGTGTGGGTTATAAATTTACGGATTAGACTTTTGCATATTCAGAATTTGTACAAGGGTTTGAGACTCGGCATACACCCGGTGAGATTTTTCATTTTGTTCAAAAGGTGTATAGAGTTCAAATTCAATTTCCAATAAAAGCTGTTGCGTACGAAGAATGGCATCGTTATCCGTACCGGCCTTATCCATGGCCAAAGCCAGGGTTTTCGACGTTAAAAATTCCGTGCCCGGGGCAAACTTTTCCGAAAGGAATTGCCTCAATTCTCCGTTCAGTACACTATAAAATTCCACACAGCCTTCATTTTGCAAACATTCTTCTGTTTTCATGAGGGGATTATGATCGGGGAAAACTGCAGGGGAGAGTTCGGCTGTGGGTTCGGAAGGTTCTGTTTCCTCCTGCTGAACAGCGGTGGTTTTTTTCTCCCGGCTCATCCGTAAAATGATGCCTGAAATAATGATACCTGCAAGAAAAAGAATGATCAGCCACCGGTTCTCAAAGATATTGTTCATCAACCCGGTTTCAGGCTGATTTTCTGTTGTATAAAAGTTGGTCGCAGGCTTATTAGCTCCGGGTGTGATCGTAAATTCCTGTGTAGCTGCTGTAATGGTTTTATAGATGCCGGCAGCCGGATCAAAAAAACTGAAGGTGATTGCGGGTGTTCGGTAATTGCCGGGCGCAGATACCGAAAACGGCATCTCAAAAGTTTTGCTGCCGCTGAGGGGGATGGTATTGTTATCTGTTTTGTCAACGCATTTTACATCGAAATTTTCAAAACCCACGGGCCATTTAATTTCCGGTGCGGTAAGTAAATGCATATTCCCGCTGCCCGAAACAGTGACGAGCAATTTGCCCGTTTCCTGCGACGAAAAACGATTGCGCTCCAGCGAAGATTGAATGCGGAAATTGCCTACAGCACCGTTAAACCCTGCCGGTTTACCTTCTTCCGGTAAGGGCTTTACCAGCACAGAAAAGGGTTTGGTACTTAGGCTTACATTTTCTTTCACCACAGCTCCCGGATCTCCGGTGTACGCATTGGACGGGCCGTTTGTTCTCAGGAATTCTATCTTATTATCCAAGATAGCTGTTTCCAGTTCAATGTTGCCGGCCTGTAAAGGATAAAGCTGTGCTTTACGGATAGTATATACATTGTACTCGCGGCCTTTCAATGTTTCACGCTTGAAGTTCATGGGGTCCTCTGCTGTCATATCAACAACTGAAAAACCATTAAATGACGGATTTTTACTAAGGTTGCTTTCGCTCCTCAGCCTGGTATACAACTTATAAGAAGCAAGGATCGGTTCACCGATATAACAGGAGGTCTTATCCGTTTGCAACTTCAGTTGCATATTCCTGTTCACTTTTTCCGGAACGGTTTCTCCTTTCCTTAAAATATAATCATCAAATTGCTGAGTCGGCTTCGGTTCATCTACCGGGTCAAACCCGGGCGACATTTGCAATGCGGTGTAAGGGCTGTGGGGCCTGCCTGCAGTTTTTTTATTAGTTACAAGGCCTGCGATCGCTTTGCTACGATAGGTCTTACCGTTTACTACTGCAGTGGCTGCTCCTAAAGTATATGCGCCGCTTTTTTTGGGAAGCAACACATAATTCAGTGATATGTATTGTGTGATGGCGCCGTTTGTATTGATCATTTCCGTTTCCGGGTGCGGCCCGCTCACGATTATAAAATTGTTCAATGAAGGCGGTTGGATGGTGCGCACATCGGTACCGTTTGCCACCGTAAGCCTTAGTGTAATATATTCATCCCTGCCGGACTGCGGAGGAGTTAAGGATGCTGTAAAAGTTGTCTGTGCACCCGCTGTAAGAGAAGCGAATACAAATAAGCAGCAGTAAAATTTCTTTGTAATAAATAAAACCATAGACCGTTGATAACCGGGCACAAAATTAAACCGGAAATCCTGCCGCTGTCTTCCGTTGGTCACAAAATAATTAAAAGGAACTGTTAATTAGAGGTCTCCCAATTGTGGCCTTAAGATTATTTCTTCGGGAACGGCCTGCGGGGATAGTTTTGTTGCAGCCAATATCATCGACGCGATATCCCCGGCTTCCATGATCCTGCCCGCACTGTTGTCAAAATCCCCCCAGGAATCCGTGAAAACCGCCCCCGGGAAAACGGTTGTTACTTTAACATTATGCGGTTTCATTTCATGCCGAAGATTCTTACTGAAACCGTTCATTGCAAATTTGCTGATGCTGTAAGATCCGCCGCCTTCATAGGCTTCCAATGAGGCTACCGAACAGATATTAAAAATATGCCCGCTCCTGTTTTTTACCATCTGCGGTGCAAGCTGCCTCGTTACATAATAAGCACTATACAGGTTATTGCCGAGCATGTTTTCCAGGTTTCCCTCGGCTTCATCCAGGATATTCCCGGGAACATATCCCCCTGCATTATTGACAAGGATATCAGGGATCCCGTATCCCAGGCACCAATCACCGAAAGCTTTAGCTTCCTCTTTTACCGAAAGATCTGCCACCATCGTATGGACCGCAGTACCCGAAAATTTTTTTACCAGTTCCGCGCCGGTATTTTCCAACACCGCTTTATTTCTGGCACAGATAAAAAGTGTATTCCCTTCCGCGGCAAACTTTTCGGCAATAGCTTTACCGATTCCCCTGGCTGCTCCCGTTATGATAATATTCATGCTGTTTTTTTATTGGTTAACTTTATGGCTTCGTAAAGTTATTATATCGATCCTCAAATTCCTGACGTAAATGATCCGATACAAACACCTGTTCTTCGACCTGGACCATACACTATGGGATTTTGATACCAATGCGAAAGCTACCCTGACCGATCTGTTCAGCGAGGGCCTGGGAAATACCGTGAATGCTGAATTTGACGATTTTTACCAAAAATATCTTTACCATAATGCCCTGTTATGGGCCCGGTATGAAAAGGGCTTTATCGGCGTGGAAGAATTAAAATGGAAAAGGATGTGGCGCACGCTGTTGGATTTTAAAGTAGCGGATGAAGTACTGGCAAAAAACCTGAGCTCAAAATTCCTGGAAATTCTGCCTACCAAAAAAGAAGTGTTCCCGCATACTTTCGAAATTTTAGATTACCTGACCGAAAAGAAATATGTGCTCCACCTGATCACAAACGGTTTTGAAGTAACCCAACGCACAAAACTCCGGAACAGCGGCCTCGATAAGTATTTCAAAGAGGTCATCACTTCAGAGATCAGCAACAGCCTCAAGCCTAAAAAAGAAATATTTGATTATGCAAGAAAACGGGCGGATGCCGGTGTGCAGGAATGCCTGATGATCGGAGACAATCAAAGCGCTGATGTGGAAGGGGCGATGAATGCCGGGATGGATGCCGTTTTTGTAAACCATATCAACGCGGTGGTGCGGCTCAAACCTACCTATATCATTTCTCATCTCCGCGAGCTGGAAGACTTTTTATAACAACATCTGCAGTAACGTATAGGCAAAAAAAAATGCTCCCCGGGGGAGCATAGATCAGATCTTTCGATCAATTACATTTTAACAGTCTTGGCTTCTTTGTCTTTAGAGCAGCTTTTTGCAGTTTTCATGCAGCAGGACTTCCCTTTCGCACATTTTTTCTTGTTCTTCTTTCCTTTACCGTTTTCTGCCAATGCAGCACCTGTAATAAAGAAAGCCGCTGTAGCTAATAAGAATACTTTTTTCATTTGTATTTTTTTAAAATTTATGATCAGGCAGTAAAAATATAGTTTTCTGCGTTGTGTAATTGTTAAAATAAGCTAAAAAGTAGCAATTACTGTTACTCCTCCTTTTACTACCTCGTTCAGCCCTACATTGATCTTCGTCCCCGGGGGCAGCAGAAGATCTACGCGACTGCCGAATTTAATAAAACCGAATTCGGCCCCCTGTTCTACCCGGTTGCCTGTTTCCAGGTAATTAACGATGCGTTTGGCCACGGCTCCGGCGATCTGTTTTATGAGGATCTCTATATTTCCCTTTTTGATGACCACGGAATGCCGTTCATTTTCTGTAGATGATTTCGGGTTCCAAGCCACGAGGTACTTACCTTTGTGGTATTGATTGTACACCACCTCACCGCTGATCGGGTTACGGTTCACATGCACATTTGCCGGGCTCATGAATATAGATACCTGCAGTCTGTTCGTTTTAAAATACTCCTCATCTACCGATTCTTCGATCACCACTACTTTACCGTCTGCCGGTGCAATGACCTGTCCTTCGTGGATCGTAAGTTTTCTTGCCGGAATTCGGAAAAAAGAAACTATAAACAATAGCAATCCCAGCGTAATAACAAAAAAAGCGATACAGAGCCAAAGAAAGGAAACACTGAAAAAGCGGAAAAAAATAACGTTTAAGACAATGAAAATGATGGTTGCAATAGCAATGGATTTATATCCTTCCCGGTGAATGGTCATGAGCTGCTTTTTAGCGAAAGGCGAAGTTAATTATTTATAAAATGAAAAGCATAGCATATAGCCAAACAAAGGGAGTGGCGATCAGCAAAGAATCAAAGCGATCAAGAAAACCCCCGTGGCCGGGCATAAATGAACCGCTATCCTTCAGTCCCGCATTTCGTTTTAGTTTACTTTCCAGCAGGTCACCAAGCGTGCCGAATACCGCACAGATGGCTGCGATACAGAGCCAATGCTGCAAAGCGAGAGATCGGCCGACCGGCAGAAAATATCCCAGCAGGCCCATGACCGTTACGCAAAGTATTGCCCCGCCGATCGTGCCTTCCAGGGTTTTCTTCGGGGATATGGGTGACAACGGAGTTTTCCCGATCAATGACCCGACGATATAAGCCATAGTATCATTGATCCAGATCGAGAGGATAACTGCACAGGGCAGTAGCGGTGAATAAATGATTTCATTCCTGTACGGTGCAGTGGTCGTAATAATTACCGTGATCCCCAGCATGGTCAACATCAGCATCGGCATTATGATATAAAAAGGAGCGGCAATGGCAAAAAGATAGTATTTTTTCTTTCCCTGTTTTTTTGCCATTTTCAGGAATTCATACAGGCAGCCGGCAGTAATGATAAGGCATAGCACAATAAAAATCCACCGGTTTATAAACAGCCCCGCTAACATCACGGCAGCAAATACAACAGCCGTCAACGTCCTCGTTTTCAAAACCGCTTTATTCAGTGCCACGATAATTATTTTCTGCTTCAGCAAATGAACGGAAAGGATCGGCAGCGGCAATAAGGAAGTTTTCTTTTGCTTCGATCCGGGCTTTATTCAACACGGAATATTTCTTTAAAAAGATAAACAGGCCCGCAAGCACCGCTACACTTAAAATGCCTACACTCCAGTGTACATGCGGTTCTAACTGTTCAAGGCTCTTTTTTCCCGTGGTCTTTGCCGCAAAAAACAATTGCGAAAGTGCGATGGCATTATTCAGGAAATGGGCGATAACAGTGATCCATATATTTTTGGTGAGGTGAAACATCAGGCCCAATGCAATTCCCAATACAAAGCGGCTAAGGAATAAATAAACAGACAAATGGATCAGGCTGAAAATAAGTGAGGTGATCAGTATTCCTACCACAGGTTTGCGCAGCCATTTTACCAGGAGATTCTGTAACGCTCCCCGAAAAAAAACTTCTTCAAACATAGCCGGCAGGAAAGCCATGATCACGAGGGCGATCAAATAATCTCCCCAGCCGCGCAGGTCACTGAGCGCAAGGGCCTGTTGGGTGTATTGCTCCTCCATTTTTTTTGCCGTAGCATCCAGTGAAGGGAAATGCCCCACGATCCATTTGGAAAGATCGGCCAGCGGTGCTGCTGCAAAAGCTGCGGTGAATATGATCAGGAAGCCAAGTATTAATTGGCGCCCCGAGATATATTTACTGAAGCCCAGCCAAAACATGTTCTTACCGTTACTGACCCATGACCATAGAACGGCAGGAATAAATAATAAAAACAGGGTCCCTAAAGCCTGCATTAGCCTGGCCATGTTCACATTGCCGGGTGCAAGAATGGCTTTCATTACAGCGTCGGGGTCGGTGATCTTGGTGCCCGGGGGCAACATCTGTAAGGTGAGCAGTAATTGTATGCCGCCGGCCAGGATGAAGCCTAACCCGAGGAAGACAAATAAAAATCCCAACTGGGCCCAACCCGTAAAACCTTTAACGCTTTTATACTGCATCACCTGATAATTTATAGTAATTTTGCAGCCGCAATATACTCAAATCCTTCTCCTGTTCGGAATGGAGAAATGCTGCGGATAAATTAAACAGAATGCCTGCAATCGGTTCGATACAATTACCGGAGTTCCCCCTGCTGCTTGCGCCCATGGAAGATGTGAGCGATCCGCCTTTTCGTGCGGTATGCAAAGACAATGGTGCCGACCTGATGTACAGCGAATTTATCAGCAGCGAAGGTTTGATAAGAGATGCGATGAAAAGCAGGAAAAAGCTGGATTTCTCGGAAGAGGAGCGGCCCTTCGGTATCCAGATCTTCGGGGGCGATGAAGAAGCCATGGCCATGAGTGCACGCATCTGCGAAACCGTGAACCCTGACCTGGTAGACATTAATTTCGGCTGCCCGGTTAAAAAAGTAGTGAGCAAAGGGGCAGGCGCAGGTGTGTTAAAAAACATCCCGTTAATGGTTCGGCTTACAGAAGCAGTGATACGCAGTACAACACTTCCTGTTACCATAAAGACGAGATTGGGTTGGGATGACAATACCAAAAATATTGAAGAAGTAGCGGAACGGATGCAGGATATTGGCGTGCAGGCGATAGCCATTCATGGCCGCACCCGTTGCCAGTTGTACAAAGGCGAAGCGGATTGGACGCTGATCGGGAAAGTAAAAAACAACCCGCGCATAACGATCCCTGTATTCGGCAACGGCGATATTGATTCCCCGCAAAAAGCAAAAGAGTATAAGGAACGCTACGGCATCGACGGCATTATGATCGGCCGCGCTGCTATCGGCTATCCCTGGATATTCCGCGAAATAAAACATTACCTCGCCACCGGCGAAATACTTCCCGCACCCACCCTGGAAGAGCGCATACTGGTTTGTAAAAAACATTTGGATCGTTCCCTGTTATGGAAAGGCCCGGTAGTGGGTATCCATGAAATGCGGCGGCATTATACCAATTACTTAAAAGGCCTGCCGAACATAAAAGAGTTTCGCCTCCGCCTCGTAACGCTCAATGAGCCCGCAGAGATCCTTGAAGTTTTGGAGGAAGTAAGTGAGCATTACAAAAATTATAGTTTTGAGCGTACGCCGATCGAGATCATTAATTACCACGAGAAATGCCCGCTGTAGTTTTCGTGATCAGGGATGCCAACTTTATTCAACAGTTTCAATGACAAACCGATTGTTATTCACTTCTGCAGATTCTCCTGCCGCTAAGCCTATGAGTTTTTCCCCCAGCGGTGACTGCGGGGAGAATGCGGTTACTGTAATTCCTTCAATGTTTATTTTTCCCGCCGCCACACTCAGGTATAAATAACCCCGGTTCGTTTTTATAAGGCTGCCGGGAAGAACAGTTAGCGTGACCGATTCAGGATTTATTTTTTGGAGTTGAACTTTCTTTGCAGCGGCATCTTCTAATTGCGCTCTTGTATTGGCCTGTTCGATCTGCAGCATCGCCAAAGCCGTTTCATGTTTATCACCTGCAGTGCTCTTGGTTTCATTGGTACCGCTTTCTTTCAGATCTGCCAATACCTGTTGCAACGAATTGATTTTCTCTTCTGCAATTTCCAGGAACCGTGCATGTATTTTTTGCTTAAGCGTCATGTAGCGTCATAAGTTGTTGACCGGCATCAGGTATTTTATTACACTAGAGGAATAGCAGGATTGTTTTTATAATATTCTATTTTGGAAAGAAACATTATGGCCATTTTAAACATCGGTTAATTTTTTCTGTCGATCGCCGCCAGGATATTTCTTCCCAGCGGAGATTCCGATGATTCAAAAAAATGGGTAAGGTTTCCCTGTTCATCCACAAGGTATTTGCAGAAGTTCCAACTCGGGTCATTTACATTCCACCCGTTCCGGTCCTTATCAGTGAGCCATTCAAAGACCTCATTTTGGGAAGAGTGGATCACCACTTTGCTTTTTCGCATGAGGGGAAAGGAGATCCCGTAATGTTTTTTGCAAAACGCATCTATCTCATGATCCTCCGTGCTCTCCTGCTTTTTAAAATCATTGGCCGGGAACGCCAGGATCTCAAGTGAAGATTTTTTCATGGAATATAATTTTTCTAATTCCCCGTATTGCGCCGTATAACCGCAATCCGAGGCCGTGTTTACGATCAGCACTTTTTTATTTTTCAATTGACTGAAATCATAATCCTGCCCGCTTGTAAGGGTAAATTTCAGATCATAAAAAGAACGAAGCGCTTTTTTGTTCGAAGAAAAAATGAGCATCTTTCTTTTAAATAATCTTGTGAGGAAACTGAAGAAAGGATATACTATTTGCAGAAAACGTTGCCTGGTTGTCATATCAGCCGATTAGTTTTTTGAACAGGTTGAGTTTGCCTTTATAAGGCGGGTATTTTATGCCGGGATCGATCCACGTAGGGGTTTTGAGCACGGATTTTTTATGGCTGAAGGTATCGAAACTGAATTTGCCGTGATAATTTCCCATCCCGCTTGCGCCACGTCCGCCGAAGGGAAGGCGATGATTCGTGAGATGCAGGCTTGCATTGTTGATACACCCGCCGCCGAACGGCACAGCCTCCAGCCATTTCTCTTCGGTTGTCTTTGAGGAAGTAAACACATACATCGCCAGCGGATTCGGATGTTTTTTAATGATGTCAAGAGCCTGCCTCATTTCTGCAAAACCGATGATGGGTAAAATAGGGCCGAAGATCTCTTCCTGCATTACCGCTTCGCCGGTGTCGTTAATTTCAAGAAGGGTAGGTTCAATGTATCGCTCTGCAATATCTGTTCTTCCCCCAAACAATATTTTTCCGTTGGTCAAATATTTTTGCAAACGTAAAAAATGTTTTTCGTTGATTATCCTGCCGTAGAAATTACTTTTCTGCGCATCGTCACCGAAAAAAGCAACGATGGCTTTTTTCAGTTCATCCACCAATTTTGCTTTCACGGATTCATGTACTAACACATAATCCGGTGCTACGCACATTTGCCCGGCATTCGAAAATTTTGGCATCGCAATTCTCTTTGCTGCTGTTTTGATATCGGCATCACTTTCCACGATACAGGGACTTTTTCCGCCCAACTCGAGCGTTACGGGTACAAGGTCTTTTGCGGCAAGTTGATAAATGATCTTCCCCACTGCTGTACTGCCCGTATAAAATACATGATCAAAAACAAAACCGTTCATCAGGGCAGGTACAACTGTTGCCCCGTCGCCGTCGGCATACAAAAGGTACCTGCTGTCAAAATTCTTTTCAATGATCTTCTTCATTACAGCTGCAGTCGCCGGCGCAAGCTCTGAAGGTTTAAGCACAACACAATTACCTGCGGCCATCGCTCCGATGAGTGGGGTGAATAACAATTGGAAAGGGTAATTCCAGGGGCTGATGATCAGCACGGTACCCAGGGGTTCTGAACGAACAAAACTTGCCGACGGAATGTTGAGCAGGTTGGTGCCAACGCGAAGCGGATCCATCCAATCTTTTACATTCTTCAGGGCATGATTTAATTCCGTCAGGAAAAAACCGTTCTCCGTGATCCAACACTCTTCCGGGCTCTTGCGAAGATCACGATATAATGCATCAAACAATTCGGATTCGTGCAGTTGCACGGCATCTTTCAGCTTTTTCAATTGCGCTTTTCGGAATGCATAAGATTTGGTGATACCGGTCTCAAAGTATGCCCTCATGGCGTTTAATTGCTCTGTTGAAACCATTTAGGTATAAATTTGATTTAAAGTTAAGAAATGAGGCGCATTATCCGGGAGGTTCACGCAGGCAAAACGGAGAATAACAACATACCCGGGGCAGTAGACGGTGAAGAGTAAATCGATTTCATTTATGACGGATGAACAATACATGCGGCTTGCATTGGCAGAAGCGGGAAAAGCTTTGGAAAATGAAGAGGTGCCTATCGGGGCCGTTCTCGTTATCAATAATAAGATCATTGCACGGAATTTTAACCGTGTAGAAATGCTGAGCGACAGTACCGCCCATGCAGAGATCCTTTCGCTTACCGCAGCGTATAATTCGCTGGGAAGTAAATTCCTCCCGGATGCCACTTTGTTTGTTACGATAGAACCCTGCCTCATGTGCAGCGGCGCATTGTACTGGAGCAGGATAGGCCGGATCGTTTTCGGTGCACCTGATGAGAAGAACGGCTATCGGAAATATACCGGCGACCGCAACCCTTTCCATCCGAAGACGAAACTTGCCGGACCTGTACTCGAAGAGGAATGCGCTGCGTTGATGAAGGCTTTTTTTGAATCCAAAAGATAGTTGCGCATTACGGAAAAGAAAAAACGGGAATACGTTTTAGGCTTTAATTTTGCAGAAAATATTATTCATCTCTTAAAATTTATATTATGGCATTTACTCTCCCCCCGCTTCCTTACGCATATGAAGCGCTGGAACCGCATATTGATACTGAAACCATGAAAATTCACCACGATAAGCACCACCAGGCTTACGTGGATAATTTAAATAAAGCTATCGCCGGCACAGAGCATGAAAACAAAAGTATAGAAGAACTGGTAAAAGATGCGGGTAGCATCAGTCCTGCGGTACGAAATAACGGCGGCGGCCATTGGAACCATAGTTTCTTTTGGGATTCCCTCAAAAAAAATGAAGGCGGCAAACCTGCGGGAAAACTGGCAGCGGCCATCGATTCTGCGTTCGGTTCCTTCGATGCATTTAAAGAAAAATTCAATGCAGCGGGAACCACCCGTTTCGGCAGCGGATGGGCATGGTTGATTATAAAGGACGGAAAACCGGAAGTAAGTTCTACGCCAAACCAGGATAACCCTTTAATGGAAGTGGCCGAAGTGAAAGGCACGCCGATCCTGGGCTGCGATGTATGGGAGCATGCCTATTACCTAAAATATCAAAACAAGCGCCCGGCATACCTTGAAGCGTTTTGGAACGTGGTGAATTGGGATAAGGTTGCAGAGCGTTTTGAAAAAGCTTAATTTTTTTATTACACGAATTAGGCGAATTACACGAATTGAGACAGATACAATTCACGGAGTTCGCCTAATTCTTATAGCTCCTTTGGTCACGTTCCCCGGTGTTTACCAAATGTGACTTCCCGAAGAATCGAAAAATTGTCACGAATCGGATATCATTCGTGTAATTCGTAAAATTCGTGTTATTACTTTTTCCTTTTTGGCTTCTGTCCCCTCGTAATGGCCTTCCCGTATTTTTTCATCATCCTGTCTTTGCGCCGCACCACAAAATTCACCTTGCTGTTTTTTGCTGACTTTTCATGAAATGACGGTCCTACTTCTTCCTTCTTCGGGATCTTTACAGAAAGTTCTTTCATGTATACTTTCGGAATTTCATCTTCGGTAAGCACTGAAGAGATCTCCAGGTCATCGGGTAAAGGGAGGATCGGTACCGCTACATTCATCAATGTCTCAATTTCGTCGCGCTGCGTTTTTTCTTTTTCTGTACTGAATGTTATCGCGATGCCTTTTTTTTGCGCCCGCCCCGTTCGCCCGATACGGTGCATATATTTTTCCGGTTCATCGGGCGTATCAAAATTGACGACATGCGTCACATCGGTGATGTCAATTCCCCTCGCCACCAGGTCCGTAGCGATGAGGCAACGGTAATTTCCTTCTTCAAACTGTTGTACACTGTTGAAACGGTGATTTTGTTCTTTGTTACTGTGAATAACGCCAATATGGCCCGCCATCAAAGGTTCCAGCTCCGCAAATAATTCATCAGCCAACTTTTTACCGCCGGTAAACACCAGCACCTTACTCATCTGTTCATCGCGCTCCAACAGGTATTTCAACAGGTTGACCTTTGTATTAAAATTCGGAAGGTCATAGCCTCGTTGCTCAATATTTTCCAAGGGTGTACCTGAAGGCGCGGCTTCCACTTTTACCGGGTCCGTGAAAAAAATACTCATCAGTTCTTCCACATCTTCTGTAAGGGTGGCGGAAAATAAAAGGTTTTGTCTTTTCAGCGGCAGCAGGTCAAGAATATTTTTCAACTGTGTGCGAAAGCCCAGATTCAACATTTCATCCACTTCATCGATGATGAGTTTTGATATTCTTTAATTTCAGAGAGCCATTCATCACCAGGTCAAACAACCGGCCCGGCGTGGCAACGAGCAGGTCGATCTTTTTTTCAACAGCCAGTTTTTGTGTATTGATATTAACGCCGCCGTAAATGGCCAGCGCTTCAACGTTCATATATTTGGTAAGCACCGTAGCAGCCTCTGCTACCTGCGCGGCCAGTTCCCTGGTAGGTACAATGACCAGTATTGTCGGTGATTTATCTTTTGTGAATTTCCATTCCCGCAGGCAGGGAAGTAGATAAGCGAATGTTTTCCCGGTACCGGTTTGTGCAATGCCGCATACATCTGCACCCGACATGGCCACTGCAAAAACTTTACTTTGAATGGTTGTAGGTTCTGTAAAGCCCAGATCTTCCAAAGCATTGAGCAGGGGATTATTTAAATTAAGGTCAGTGAACTTCATAATAGACTATCAATGTATAGTTAATTACCGGATACCGGATAATTCATTCGGTTGAAGTTACTTCCATTGAAATATAGGATTATCAATGAGGAGGAATTATCCATTATTAAATTATCCATTATCAATTATTCCATTATCCATTAAGGTACCGGGTCAAAACCATGTCCGCCCCAGGGATTACACCGTGCAATTCGCTTAACGGCCAGCCAAAAACCTTTGAAAGGGCCGTGCTTTCGGAAAGCGATCAAAGCGTATTGTGAGCAGGTGGGGGTAAAACGGCATTTTGATCTCCCCAATAAAGGGGAGATCAGCAATTGGTATAATTGAATGAGCACGATAAATGGAAAATTAAGGACCCTGTACAGTATTTTCATTGATAAGGTTTGAAATGCGTTTCATCACATTTCCTGTTTTTTCAAAAATCAGTTCATAAGCGGGCAATTCTTTCCCGGTGTAAATAAAAAAAAGATGCAGGCTCTTTCCCACCAAAACCTTATCTGCTTCCAGGTTATTTTTTTGCAGCCGGTAAGCTTCTTTCACCACCCTTTTGATTCGATTGCGATCGGTGGCTTTCTTAAAATTTTTGCTACTTGCCGTAAAACCCGCTTTTAATCCCCCTTCCCGCTCTGAGAACAACCAGAAAACCCTTAACGGGTATTCTGAAAAATGCCGCCCTTTTGCAAAAAGGATTTCTATTGCCTTCCGGCTTTTGAGGCGGTTGTCTTTTTTTAAAAAATATCGTGTGGTCGTTTCAGCTTTCAAAAATAGGAGGCTTAGTGCCTCATGTAAAAATAACCATTGCGGCACTCATAAAAAATTTTAGCGGCTTTATGTATTTGTTGTTTGGTGCATCAGAGTATAGAGGGAAAAAAATAATAAGCTTACGGAGGTTGATATCATGCTGAAAGATCAATACCGGATGAGCAATGTAAAGGAAGTGGAAACAGAGTTGACGGATGCGGGCGGTGCTGCCATTAATGTAGATGCCGGTGTACTCATCCGGAAGATCAGCCTGAAACCCGGCGAATCGAAAAAGGTACGGTTTAGCTACACGGTAAAATACCCTAAAGATAAAAAGATCGCAAACCTGCGATAGGGCAGTCATCAACATAAAAAACCCCGTTCTTTTCAAAACGGGGTTTTGAATGAGCGGGACGCGGGCTCCTGCGTTGAAGTTGGAAACCCGGTTTTGCGGAAGGGTAGTTTGAGCAGGGGGGATATTCATAGAAAGGTTAAATGATTGAAAATCTTGCCTTTAGATTTCCCATCGTATTACTGCTTACCCCCCAAATCCGGGAATTACAATTGAAGTTTAAAGATAATCGCCAAATTATCTTATTGTAAAGTCCGGAAAAAAGTTCATCACGCATGAACTATTAATTGCATTATTGCTTAACTTGGATGAAAGAAAAAATATTTTTGGCCAAACTAACACAACTATTATGAAACTTAAATTCGGATTCCTTTTATTGGCGATGACAACCGCCTTCACATGTTCTGTTTATGCACAGAATGCTAAAGCATCTAAGTCTTCTTACGAAATGGCGAAAGACAATTACAGCGCGAAAATTCGCACATTGAATCAAATCCGTAAAACCGAGTTGACCGCTGTAAGAGGAAATTCTTCCCTCAGCCGTGCACAAAGTGATGCGCAGCAAGGACAGATCCAACAAAAGCATACCCGGCAAAAAAAGGCTTATGATCTTGAGTTGAGCAATGCTAAAAAAGGCAGCTAAGCATTACTTCTTTTAAAGAGCAGGATAAAATAGACTACATCGGCTTATACTCAAATATTGAGGACAAGACATAACAGGTGGAACTATATTTTAAAGGGCCGTCTCACAATACTGTGAGGCGGCGTTTTTTTAATTTAATTCACTCTGCGAACGATCATTTTTTTACGATGATGTTTTTTATGTTTTTTATAAGTGGTGGTAGTTGTTATTGCAGGTTTGATCAATACACTATTGCTGTTTGCGTGCATCTTCCCCGTAGTACTTGCATGCTCATTGGCATTGATAACACCGTTACTGTTACCCGTAGTTTTTTTATCGGTAATAACTACGACTTTCTGAGTGCCGTTGCCGCGGCTGTTACTTTTTTGAGCAAATGCTGCTCCCGAGGTCAGTAACAACGCGCTCATAATAATTTTGCTGATTATTTTCATAATAATGTTTTTAATATACCCATAGAGGCATAAAGCAGACCAATATCGTAACCGATAGGTTAAAGTTTGGATTTATTAATGGCAACAAAAAAAGCCATCGCATAAGGGGATGGCTTTTTATAAAAATAGCTTTGAGATTATTTATACTGCGGGATGATACCGTTAGCGAGATCAACCATTTTCTTCAGGCCGTCTTCAGGAAGATTTCCTTTTTTAAATTCAGCCATTACCTCCGGTAATTTGTTTTCCATTTCCAACAGGAAATGTTCTTCAAATTCTTTCACATTTTTCACTGCTACATTTTTGATCAGCCCCTGTGTACCTAAGTATATGATGGCAACCTGCTTCTCAACAGCGAAAGGCGAATACTGTGCCTGCTTAAGGATCTCAACGTTCCTTGCACCTTTGTCAATTACATTTTTTGTAGCCGCATCAAGGTCACCGCCGAATTTTGAGAATGCTTCCAACTCCCGGTAAAGTGCCTGGTCAAGTTTTAATGTACCGGCAACTTTTTTCATCGATTTGATCTGTGCATTACCACCTACGCGGCTTACAGAGATACCTACGTTGATCGCCGGGCGGATACCCGCGTTGAAGAGGTTACCTTCCAAAAAGATCTGTCCGTCAGTGATGGAAATTACATTGGTAGGGATATATGCAGAAACGTCACCTGCCTGTGTTTCAATGATCGGTAAAGCGGTAAGGGAACCGCCGCCTTTTACAAGGTGTTTAATAGATTCCGGCAGGTCATTCATCTGGCGTGCGATCTCATCTTTAGATACCACTTTCGCAGCTCTTTCCAGCAAACGGCTATGCAGGTAAAATACATCACCCGGGTAAGCTTCACGGCCCGGTGGGCGACGAAGTAAAAGAGAAACCTCACGGTATGCCACTGCCTGCTTGGAAAGATCATCATAAATGATCAGGGCGGGACGGCCGGTATCACGGAAGAATTCCCCGATGGCTGCTCCCGCAAACGGTGCGTAGAACTGGAGCGGAGCCGGTTCGGATGCAGAAGCCGCTACAATAGTGGTATAGGCCATTGCACCGTTCTCTTCCAATGTTTTCATTACACCCGCAATAGTAGATGCTTTTTGCCCGATCGCTACATATATACAGTAGACAGGTTTGCCTGCCGCGTAAAATTCTTTTTGATTGATGATGGTATCAATGGCGATAGCACTTTTCCCCGTCTGCCTGTCACCGATGATCAGCTCACGCTGGCCGCGGCCAACAGGTATCATGGCATCAATCGCTTTGATCCCGGTCTGGAGCGGTTCTTTTACCGGCTCACGAAAAATTACACCCGGTGCTTTTCTTTCCAGGGGCATTTCATACAATTCTCCCTGCAGCGGGCCCTTACCGTCGATTGGGGCACCAAGTGTATTGATCACCCTGCCGCACATGCCTTCCCCTACTTTAATAGAAGCGATCTGGCCGGTGCGTTTTACCTTATCTCCTTCCCTGATCTCACTGCTGTCGCCCATCAATACCACACCCACATTGTCTTCTTCCAGGTTCAGTGCGATCGCTCTTACCCCGTTATCAAATTCTACCAGTTCACCCGAACGTACATTGTTCAGGCCATAGACCCGTGCAATACCGTCACCCACCTGCAATACCGTTCCTACTTCTTCCAGGTTTGCACCTGCATTAAAATTGCTCAGTTGCTGCCGTAATATTGCTGATATTTCATCCGGTTTAATTTCTACCATAACTTATCGGTTGTGTTCGTTAAAATATCAATATAAAAAGCCTTAAATGGGCTGTTTTTCGCGCGCAAAGGTAGGCGTTATCGCTTGGAAAGACAAAAAAATCAGGTTTAAAAGCGAAATCTTCCTCAATCTTCGTTTAACGCTCTAATTGAAATGTTATATGTCTGTTAACCTCACTTATTTGTGGAAAATAAAGGCTCCTTACCCATCCTCCGACGCTTACTAATTGAAAATATTTCTGTAATTTCCCGCCCTGATTTAATTTTGAGCAAATAACTGCTCGTTCAGGTTTGAAAGGCATTTCAATCATCAATTCAATTATCACTATTTCAACACATATCCCGCTTAAATCTGCATGAAAATGCAACATTATTAATTTAATATTTATGAAGAAAATTCTCCTCCTCCTTCTTTCATTTTATTTTTTCTCTGCAGCAAGCGCTCAAAAGGTTGATCTTGCAGCCGCACGTACCCTTGTAAATGCACATGGTACCGAGATCGGGCTTTCTAAAAAAAGTCTTGATAATTATGCCGTAAGCAGCAGTTACATCAATGAGGGTACCCAAATGGTATACCTGATCCAAACCTTTAAAGGTCTTCCGGTGTACAACCAAATGTTGACGCTGGCTTTCAAAAATGACCGCGTGATCTCCAATGCGGGTGCATTTATTGAAAACATTGAAGAGATTGCGACTGCAAAAACAGCTACCCCTTCCGTTACACCTACAGACGCAGTGAACCGTGCATTTGCAGAACAAAAACTTCTCCCTCCTGTTCTGGGAACAGCTAAGTTTCAGGGCAACACCAAATTTGATTTCGGGATAACACCTGATGTCATTGAAAACATTACCGGTGAGCTGAAGTGGTTCCCTGTAGAGATTTCCGGAAAAATATTTTCTGTAAACCTTGTTTGGGAAGTAGTCGTAGAACCAAAAACAGAAGAAGCTCAATGGCATATTTTTGTAGATGCCCTTACCGGAATTATTATAGATAAAAAGAATCATGTTATTCATGACCATTTTGGAGTTCCGGCATCTAAGCCGGCACGCTCGGCTCACCTTAAAACAGCACCTACGGTATCTGCTTTGCCTGGTTTCCTCACTGCATTCAAAGCGCAGTCACCTGCAGTGGTACAAAGTGCGAGTTATTTGGTTATACCTTATCCTGCGGAAAGCCCTATTCATCCGGGTGGCACCCCGGCAGTACGTACAGATCCATGGACAGCAGCTCCGGGAAATGCCTCTACTTTAGGTTGGCATAGTACAGGTGCTTCGGATTTTAATATAACACGTGGTAATAATGTTTGGGCTACGGAAGATGTTGCTGCTACCAGTTCCAACAGCGGTTCAGCCGCGACCTCCACTACTTCTCCGAATCTTACCTTTAATTTTCCTCCGAATTTTACACAGGCACCCAGCACACTGAATAATCAGTTTTTTGCCATTACCAACCTCTTTTATTTAAATAACATTATTCATGATATAACCTATCAATACGGCTTTAATGAGCCTGCAGGTAATTACCAAGTTAATAATTTGAGTCGCGGCGGTTTAGGCGGCGATGATGTATCCGCATTGGCACAAAGTGGCGGAGCGAACCCTGCGGCTCCTGTTCCAATCGGGAATAATGCAAATTTCACTCCTTCGGTGGACGGTGTGCGCGGACGCATGAGAATGTACCTCTTTAACGGCATTCCTGCTAATACAAATATCCATGTGAACGCCCCGGCTTCCGCAGTAGCTGACCATTTTGCAGTAGAAGGAAGTGTAAGTACACAAAACCTGCTTTTCAACCTCGGGCCACGTACCGGCCAGGTGGTATATTATGATGACGGAACCGGTGCAAATGAAGCCTGCGGTACACCGGGTACGCCTACAAATAATATTGCCGGTAAGATCGTAATGATCAACAGGGGTAATTGCACTTTTGTGGAAAAAATAAAAAATGCACAAAACGCCGGTGCTATCGGTGTTATCATGGTTCAGGTAACAGGCCTAACCGGCGCACCGAATGCTTTCGGTATGGCAGGAGATGATAATACTATTGTTATCCCGGCTGTTGCGGTATCCGTTTCTATCGGCGCTATTTTAGCTGCGCAAATACCAAACGGTTTAAACGTTACTTTAAGCACAATTACTCCTGCGGGACCACCTTTAGACGGTGACCTTGATGCAGGAATTGTTTATCATGAATTCACGCACGGGCTATCCAACAGGTTGACAGGTGGCCCAAGTACTGCCAGTTGCCTGAACAACACAGAAAGCGCCGGTGAGGGCTGGAGTGATTACTTTGGTTTGATGCTTACAACCAATTGGGCAACAGCAACGCTAACCGACGGACCTAACCCCAGGCCAATCGGAAATTATGCACTCGGCGATCCGTTGACAGCAGACGGGATCCGTAATTATCCATATAGTACCAGCCTTACCGTGAATCCGTTGATGTATTCACATATGGGTCTTGGTGCAGTGCTGCCATGGAAATTCAGCAACGGCTCAGAGATACATAACACCGGTGAGATATTTTGTGCTGCTTTATGGGATATGACATGGGGTATCATCCAACAGGAAGCTGCTATCAATACGAACTTATATAACTATTCCCCGACCGGTAACGGTGGTAACAGCATCGCGCTGAAACTTGTATTGGAAGGAATGAAACTGCAACCTTGCTCACCGGGTTTTATTAGTGCAAGGGATGCGATCCTTACGGCTGACAGGAATTTGTATGCAGGCCGTCATGCCTGTGCCATTTGGACCGCTTTTGCCAAAAGAGGTATGGGTTTCGGCGCATTACAGGGAAGTTCAAACAGCACAACTGATCATACGCCTTCTTCGGCATTGCCACCGGCACCTGCAATTAATGCACAGCCGGGCAGCATAACTGTGGCCCAGGGCGGGACCGCCAATTTTACAGTAGGTTCAAGTAATACACCTGCATCTCAGGTCATTTATAACTGGCAGGTGAGTACTGACGGGGGTACTGTTTATAATGATGTTAACCCTTCCAATATCACCACAACTTTATCAATTTCTAATGTTACCTGCGCCATGAATGGGAACAAGTACAGGGCCCGGGTATTTATCGGTTGTGCGATCACCGTTTCTGATGTAGTGACACTTACCGTTTCCGGTTGTGTAACTGCACCGCAAATAACATTGTCTTCTGCAGCAGGTACAAATGTGCAGACGGTTTGTACAGGAGCAGCTATTTCTCCGGTTACTTATACCACATCGGGCGGTGTTACCGGTGTAACGGCAACCGGTCTTCCGGCAGGCGTAACCGGTACATATTCGGGCGGTTCCAACGGAACCTTTACCATCAGCGGTATTCCGACGACAACCGGCATTTTCAACTTTACCGTAACCACATCAGGCGGTACACCGATAGCCACATCTACAGGTACTATTACAGTTAATCCAACGACTACGTTGACCCTGACCTCAGCGGCGGGCACAACGACTCAAACCGTTACATTAACCTCCGCTATTACCAATATTACTTACAGCACGGGCGGCGGAGTTACCTGCGCTACGGTTACGGGTTTACCTGCAGGAGTTACCGGTGTTTATTCCGGTGGCACAAACGGAACCGTCACCATCAGCGGAACACCTACAGCTGTGGGAACGTTTAACTATACGGTTACCACTTCCGGCGGTTGCGGTGTACAAACTGCTCTCGGAACGATCACCGTTGTGAACGGACCTTCTATAACGCTGTCCTCTGCAACAGGTACATCTACACAAACAGTTTGTGTAAATACAGCAATAACCAATATTACTTATACAACAGCAGGCGGTGTTACCGGCGCTTCTGTCACAGGTTTACCTGCCGGTGTTACCGGTATTTATTCCGGTGGCACTAACGGTACGGTTACGATCAGCGGCACACCAACTGCAACCGGTACGTTCAGTTATACCGTTACCACTTCCGGCGGCACTTCTACAGCCACTGCCACAGGAACGATAACGGTTAACGGTGCAAGTACGCTGACCCTGACCTCCGCTGCGGGTACCACGAATCAAACGGTTAATATCAATACGCCTATCACGAACATCACATACAATACGGGAAGCGGTGTTACCGGAGCAACAGTAACCGGTTTACCGGCAGGCGTTACCGGTACTTATTCCGGCGGTACCAACGGTACAGTTACCATCAGCGGTACACCTACTGTTTCGGGAACATTTAATTACACTGTTACAACTTCCGGCGGCTGCGGTGTTCAAACTGTTACAGGAACGATCACGGTTAACCTTGTACCGACGATCACGCTGTCTTCTGCGGCGGGAACCAACAGCCAATCTGTTTGCGTAAACACAGCGATCACCAATATTACCTATACCACAGCAGGCGGCGTTACGGGCGCAACGGTTACGGGCTTACCTGCCGGTGTTACCGGCACATATTCCGGCGGTACCAACGGTACGTTCACGATCAGCGGTACTCCTACTGCAACAGGTCCGTTTAGTTATACGGTAACTACTTCAGGTGGTGTTTCACCGGCTACAGCTACAGGAACGATCACAGTGAACGGTGCAACAACCCTTACATTGTCATCTGCTGCAGGTACAAACACCCAAACAGTTTGTGCAAACGCAGCGATCACCAACATCACCTATTCCACAACCGGTGGTGTGACGGGCGCAACAGTTACAGGCCTGCCTGCAGGTGTAACAAGTTCATTTGCGGGATCAACAATAACGATCAGCGGTACGCCTACGGCATCCGGTACATTCAACTATACGGTAACGACGACCGGCGGTTGCGGTGTACAAACGGCTACGGGAACGATCACCGTAAACCCTGCTGTAACAATTACCCTGACCTCGGCAGCAGGAACAAATAATCAAACAAGATGTATCAATACCGCTATTACCAATATCACTTACAGCACGGCTAACGGCGTTACAAGTGGAACGGTAACAGGCCTTCCTGCAGGTGTGACAGGTACATATTCAGGTGGCACAAACGGAACGGTTACGATCAGCGGTACGCCTACTGCAACAGGTACATTCAATTATACAGTGACTACTTCCGGCGGTTGCGGCCCTGCTACTGCTACGGGCAGCATTATTGTAAATCCTACTGCTACTATTACATTGAGTTCTGCCGCAGGTACGAACAGCCAATCCATTTGTATTAATTCGGCGTTAACGAATATTACCTATACAGTAAATGCGGGTGTTACGGGTGCTGTCATTTCAGCGGGTGCATTGCCTGCGGGAGTTACCGGTATCACCGGTACTACATTTACCATCAGCGGTACACCTACGGCTGTAGGAACATTTAACTATACGGTGTCTACAACCGGCGGTTGCGGAACTGCTCCTGCGACAGGAACGATCACTGTTAATCCGGCAGCAACAATTGCACTAACATCAGCAGCAAGTACTAATAACCAAACTGTTTGTTCAGGCGGTGCCATTACAAATATCACTTACAGCACGGCTAACGGTGCTACCGGTGCAACGGTAACCGGTCTTCCCGCGGGTGTGACGGGAACTTATGCGGGTGGTGTATTTACCATCAGCGGTACGCCTGCTGTATCGGGTGTATTCAACTACACAGTGAGCACTACGGGTGGCTGTGGCGTTGCAACTGCTACGGGAATGATCACTGCTACAAGCGGACCGGTTATTACCGCTCAACCGCAGAATATTACTTCCTGCACTACAACTGCTACATTCAGCGTTACAGCTACCGGAGCAGGACTTAGCTATGTATGGCAGGTAAGCACCAACGGGGGTGTTACCTTTACCAATATTACACCGGCCCAAACTTCAAGCACACTTGTAGTTACAGGTCTTACACCTGCACAGGCTAACAACCGTTACAGGGTAGTTATTACCAGCGCATGCGGTTCTGTTACTTCAAATGAAGTGACAGCACAGGTAGGAACACCTCCGGTTGTAGTACTTACCGCTTCACCGTCTACCGCTTTCAATCCATCTTTGGGCGGCGGACTGTATGCTACGGTAAGCCCTGTAGGGAATTACGTTTACCAGTGGAAGAGAAACGGCCAGATCCTTCAAAATGTATTGGGACCATCCCTGACGGCTGCAAACGGTTTATTGTTTGAGTTCGGAACGTACCAGGTGACCGCTATTGATGTAACCACAGGTTGTGCCGGTGTATCAAATTCTGTAACGATCACAGATGTGGCGACAGATAGAAACCAGTTGTTTATTTCTCCTAACCCTACTACAGGTATTGTGAATGTGAGCTATTACAGCAGTACAACCGCTGCACAGGCGCGTGGTATTGAGGTGTACGACAGCAAGGGATCAAGAGTGATGATCAGAGATTTCTCTGTGACCGGTACTTACGGAACAATGATCCTCGACCTTACTAAAATGGTTGAAGGCACTTATATGATCGTCCTTCGTGATGCATCAGGTAAGATGATCGCGAGCGAAAGAGTCATTAAATTCTAATAAAGTTTTCTTATACAAATCCCGGTCAACATTGACCGGGATTTTTTTATACTCCCTGCCTGCATAATTTTGGGATCCTCATGAAGCAACATCCTATCGGCATTTTCGACAGCGGTTACGGCGGCCTTACCGTGTTGAAAGAACTTCGCGTTCTTTTGCCTCAGTATGATTTTATTTACCTGGGCGATAATGCAAGGGCACCTTACGGTCCTTTATCTTTTGAAACGGTTTACCGCAATACGTTGGAATGTGTACAATGGTTCTTCAGCAAAGGTTGTCCGTTGGTGATCCTGGCCTGCAATACTGCCTCCGCAAAAGCTTTACGGACGATACAGCAACAGGACCTGCCGGGTATCGATCCTACAAAAAGAGTACTGGGCGTAATTCGCCCAACCTCTGAAGTGATAGGGGAATTCACAAGATCCAACCATGTAGGCATCATGGCTACCGCCGGAACAGTTCGCTCGGGTTCTTATATGCTCGAGACTCAAAAATTCTACCCCGGCATCAGGATCACCTCCGCCTGGAATGGGTGGAACTGGTAGAAAGCGGCCGGCACCAATCACCCGAAGCGGATATTCCCGTTAAGGTCCATATCGATAACCTGCTCAACAATGACCCTGCTATTGACGCCATCCTGCTGGCATGTACTCATTATCCTCTGTTGACAGAGAAAATAAAGGCATTTGCACCTCAGGAAATAACCATCATACAACAGGGGACGATCATTGCCGAAAGCCTGGTGAAATACCTGGGGAAACATCCCGAAATTGACGGGCAATGCCGGAAAGCCGGGGAACTTTCATTTTACACTACCGGTGATAAGAACGATTTTGACAGTCATGCTTCTGTTTTTTTCGGTAGCCCTGTAACTTCTACTGTTATTAAACTATAATACCTTTTTTTGTAGTTTTTTTCATAAAAAAGGTATAGCTTTGCCGTCCTTTCACAAAAGGCAGGGATGGTGCCCGGCCTGGAAATGACAAACAATATTTGTAAAAGGATAAAATTTAAACAATGCCGGGAAAAAAAAGAACCTACCAACCTCATACACGCCGCAGAAAATCCGTTCACGGATTCCGCGAGCGTATGTCTACTGCAAACGGCCGCAAGGTTTTGGCCAGCCGCAGGGCTAAAGGACGTCATAAGCTTACCGTTTCTGACGAGCACGGGTCAAAAAAATAGATTAAGATCATTGTTGTTCAGTGATGAAATTATACAAGCCTCCTTTAGGGGGCTTTTTTTGTCCCCGGATTTTTCGGCGGACGCAGCATCGGTCAGCAATTATGGCATACAAACTATCAGGAATAGTTTTTGCCAATCCTTAAGGGATACAAAAGCATATAAACAATATATTTGCTCACCTAATTAATTCATAATGAATCACGGAAAAGAATTTGAAAAATATGCGGTAAAGCACATGGGGATCAACAGCAATACCCTCGACGGTTACCTTAAACATAATGTCACTAACCTAACCCCCAATATCATTGAAGAGCGGCCGATGAACATCGCTGTGATGGATGTGTACAGCCGTCTCATGATGGACCGCATTATTTTCCTGGGATACCCGATCAATGATGAAGTGGCAAATATCGTAACGGCTCAACTCCTTTTTTTGGAAAGCACCGATCGCACAAGGGATATCCAAATGTATATCAACTGCCCCGGGGGCGGAGTATATGCAGGTCTCGGGATGTATGATACCATGCAGTTCATCACACCCGACATTGCTACCATTTGCACAGGAATGGCAGCCAGTATGGGCCAGGTGCTGATGTGTGCAGGGGCAAAAGGTAAACGTACGGCACTAAAGCACAGCCGCATCATGATGCACCAACCCAGCGCCGGGGCAATGGGCCAGGCCAGTGATATTGAGATCACGGTAAATGAAGTGAAGAAAGTAAAACAGGAATTGTATTCCATCATTGCTCACCATACCGGCCAAAGCATCGAAAAGGTTGCGGAAGATTGCCACCGCGATAAATGGATGACCTCAACTGAAGCAAAAGAGTACGGCCTGGTAGATGAAGTGTTGCTTACCAACCCGAGAAAAACAAAAAAGGATTGATCAGCGGTGAAAAGAGGAAGATCAGCAAGCCTGCCCGACCGAACCTTAAATTTTATAAATCTGAAATTGAAAATAAACATGAACAAATACTATCAGAATATTCGTTTGGAAGATGATGACGAGGAGCCCGGGGAAATCCCTGTGGGGCCGATGGAAAAAATGATGTCAGGCTGGCAGTTCGATAAAAAATTTATTGAGCAGCGGAAAATATTTTTATGGGGACCGGTAAATGATAAAAGCGCCAAGGACCTCACCGATAGGCTCATGTATCTTGAAGCATTGGACCCGGGTAAAGAAATTACTTTTTACATCAATAGCCCGGGTGGCGGCGTTACAAGCGGCATGGTCGTATATGATACCATGCAGATGATCACCTCCCCGGTAAGTACGGTGTGCATGGGAATGGCAGCCAGCATGGGCAGTATCCTGCTGAGCGGAGGACAAAAAGGGAAACGCTTTATTTTTCCCAACGGGGAAGTAATGATACACCAGCCCAGCGGCGGCGGCCAGGGCGTAAGTGCTGACCTGGAGATCATGGCCATTCAGATGCAGAAGGTCAAAGAATTGGGCGCAGAGATCCTGGCAAAGAATTGCGGCAAAACAAAAGAACAGATCTTAAAGGATTTTGACCGTGATTATTGGATGGATGCAAAAGATTCTGTTTCCTACGGGATCGTAGACGGGGTCATTAATAAATTATAATTACTCAATTGTTTTTAGAAAAGGTTTTGCAGTCTCTAAAGGTTGCAAAACCTTTTTTTATGTATGTTAAATTATGTATGTGTGCAGCAGAAAATCAAATATATTGTCTTCAAAAGCGTTGACAGCGTGTATCTTTGTGATGCCTTTAAAGAGGCGCTGAATAAGCTTATTCTTCATTATGCCTAAAACACCTATACTACATTGTTCATTTTGCGGCAGGAGCCGGGATGAAGTAAAGATCCTCATTGCCGGGCAGGATGGTCATATCTGTGAGAATTGTGTGGATCATGCCCGCGAGATCATCGGGCAGGAATTGGGCGTTGTATCAGATACCAAACCCGCAAGCGCTTACAAGCTAACCGTAAAAAAGCCGACAGAAATTAAGAAATTCCTGGATGAATATGTGATCGGGCAGGACGATGCGAAAAAGATTTTGGCTGTAGCGGTTTATAATCATTATAAAAGGCTGAACCAGAAAGCAGACCCGGAGATTGAGATCGAAAAGAGCAACATCATTATGGTGGGAGAGACCGGTACCGGAAAGACATTGCTGGCCAAGACGATCGCACGCATGCTCAACGTTCCTTTCGCTATCGTAGATGCCACGGTTTTTACGGAAGCAGGTTATGTAGGCGAAGATGTGGAAAGTATGCTGAGCCGTTTGTTGCAGGCCTGTAACTATGATGTAACGGCGGCGGAAAAAGGAATTGTTTTTATTGATGAGATCGATAAGGTGGCGCGTAAAAGCGATAACCCCAGTATCACCAGAGATGTAAGCGGTGAAGGGGTACAACAGGGGCTGCTGAAATTACTGGAGGGCAGTGAAGTGTTGGTTCCGCCGCAGGGCGGGCGTAAGCATCCCGAGCAAAAGTTGGTAAAAGTAAACACACAGAACATTCTCTTTATTTGCGGCGGAGCCTTTAGCGGTATCGATAAGATCATCGGCCGCCGGGTGAATACTAATGCCATAGGGTTTAATGTAAATAAAGAACTTCTCCAGTTTCAGCAGGATAACCTCCTTCAATATGTAAGTGCCCCGGATCTTAAGACCTTCGGTTTGATCCCTGAACTGCTCGGACGTTTACCGGTGATCACGTACCTAAACCCGTTGGATGCGGAAACCCTGAGGAATATCCTTACGGAACCAAAAAATTCACTGATCAAACAATTCACGAAGCTGTTTGAAATTGAAGGGATCGCTTTAAAATTTGAACCGACGGTGTTGGATTTTATGGTGGAGAAAGCGTTGGAATACAAATTGGGTGCACGTGGCCTGCGGAGTATTTGTGAGAGCATTCTTACAGATGCGATGTATGAACTGCCAAGCCAGAAAGTCAAAAACTTTGATGTAACGCTGGAATATGCACAGCGCAAATTTAATACAAGCAAGCTCAGTTTGCTTAAGGTGGCCTAGTCACCTGTTTTATAACAGGCATAATATCTTATTCAAAAAAATCAGTCTTCGGACTGCTTTTTTTTGTAATTAAAAAAGTTTTATTCCTTCAGGAACCTTTACTTTTAACTTCTCAAATGAGCGGAGATCTGAAACTTTTTGCGCGTATAATTTTCACCGGGGGTTTACGGTCAATTTAATGTCAACGATCAGGGATGCCAACTTTTAAAAAGTTGGCATCCCTGATCGACAGCGAAAAAGACAGATCCATTTAATAAATAATTCAATAAAGGGTTTACTATAAAATATTATCAACATGGTGGATGTTATTCTGGGGCTGCAATGGGGTGATGAAGGAAAGGGGAAGATCGTGGATTTTTTTGCGAAAGATTATGATGTTGTCGCAAGATTCCAGGGCGGGCCGAATGCGGGGCATACGCTATATGTAGATAATAAGAAGATCGTACTGCACCAGATCCCGAGCGGCATATTTCATGAAAATAAGGTGAACCTCATCGGTAACGGAGTAGTGTTGGATGCGGTGACGCTGAAAAAAGAATGTGATGCTGTAGCAGCGATGGGCGTTGATTATAAAAAAAATCTTTTCATCAGTGAGCGTGCCCACCTGATCCTGCCTACGCATCGTGCGATCGACAAGGCCAGTGAACTTTCGAAGGGCCACGAAAAAATAGGGAGTACGTTAAAGGGTATCGGCCCGGCTTACATGGATAAAACAGGACGCAACGGACTTCGGGTCGGCGACCTGCTGGATAAGAATTTTACCACGCAGTACATAAAACTCCGGCTCAAGCACCAACGCCTGTTGGATAATTTTGACTACCGGGAAGATATCAATGCATGGGAAGAAGAATTTTTTGATGCATTGGATTTTTTAAAAAGTTTTAAAATTGTGAACGGGGAGTATTTCCTGAATGAAAAAATAAGCGCCGGGCAAAAAGTGTTGGCAGAAGGGGCACAGGGCAGTATGTTGGATGTGGATTTCGGAACCTTCCCGTTTGTAACCAGTAGTAATACGATTTCTGCAGGAGTATGTTCCGGCCTGGGGATAGCTCCTCAAAAAATAAAAGAAGTGATCGGTATCACTAAAGCATATTGTACGAGAGTGGGCAGCGGGCCTTTCCCCACGGAGCTTTCCGATGCAACAGGCGATTTTCTGCGCAATACCGGTAACGAGTTTGGGAGCACTACGGGACGCCCGAGGAGATGCGGTTGGATCGATCTCGTGGCCTTGCAGTTTGCCTGTATGGTAAACGGTGTAACGCAGATCGTGATGACGAAAGCCGACATTCTTGACGGCCTGGAAGAACTCAGGGTGTGTACGGCTTATAACATTGACGGAAAAGAAACGAATAGGGTACCTTTCAGGATGGACCGCGTAAACATTGAAGCCATGTATAAAAACTTTGCGGGTTGGAATACGGACATTACAGGCGTAAAAAAATTCAGTGAGATGCCCGCTCAAATGGGCACCTATATCAATTATATAAATGAATTTCTGAAAGTGCCGGTAAAATATATCAGCAACGGCCCGGGCCGGGAACAGTTGGTTAATGTGTAAAATAATTTTAAAAAAGTATCAAAAATATTTGGCAGATTAAAATTACAATTGAAAATTTGGGACTTAATAAACAGGTTATGGCAGTAAAAAAAGATTCAGTGAAAACTACCCCGGCAAAAAAGGGATCGTCGGCAGAAGACGGATCTGTAAATAATAAATCTTCTAAAAAGAAAGACCCTGAAGATGAAGAAGATATCGATGATCCGGAAACGGAACTTCCCAAAATGAAAAAAGGGGGTAAAGCCAAATCAAAAGATCCGGACGACGGTGATGATGATGCAGATGATGCGGTTATAGATGACGATTGGGAAAAAACAGAGGAAGAGGAAAATTGGGATCCTGATTTTGATGAGTTTGACGTCCCGGCTTCAAAAATTAAAAAAGTTGCCGGTAAAAAATCCAAGGAAGAAGAAGATGACCTGAAGCCTGATGATGACTTTAAAGA
Source organism: Ferruginibacter sp. (assembly GCA_037719665.1). Lineage (GTDB taxonomy): Bacteria > Bacteroidota > Bacteroidia > Chitinophagales > Chitinophagaceae > Ferruginibacter. Next base: position 11,960 of record JBBJLU010000013.1, on the reverse strand, counting down.
ATTCGGGCTGTTTGATGAAGAGATGGGCGGGCGCGGCGGACGTGGCTTTGATGATGATGATGATTTCTGATGGTAAGCATATAAATAATAATACTTTTTCGGTAAAAGATCATCACGATCTTAAAGCAAAAATGTTGAATTGGGCAAGCCGGTTCGACATTTTTTGTTTATTGGATAACAACGGGTATTCTGTCAGGGATACAGCCTTCGAATGCCTGGTAGGTGTGGGATGCACCCGATCTTTTTCCTTTTCTGAAAAAAACAACTTTGCTGCATTTCGTACATTTTTTGAGTCTGCGCCTTCCTGGCTGTTTGGCCACCTCGGCTATAATGCTGCCGGTAATGCTTATGCCATAGAAAAACCGGCGACCGTAGATTTTGGCCGCGGCTTTTTTTTTGAACCGGAAACGGTCCTTCGATTAACATCGCAAAGCCTGGAGATCGTAAAAAATACGGGAACCGGCAGGGAAGTATGGGACAGTATCATCAATACGGTGCTACCCCCGGCTTATCCGCCTGCGGCATTGCAGGTAGTGCATGCTTTTACACGGGAGGCTTACCTGCAGGAATTGGACATTTTAAAACATCACTTACAAAGAGGCGATTGTTACGAGATAAATTTCTGTCAACAGTACACCGTCCATGACGCTTTCGTAGACCCTGTTGCTACTTACCAAAAACTTTCAGCGCTGTCACCTTCTCCGTTCGGGGCTTTTTATAAACTGCATGATAAATATTGTTTTTGCGCAAGCCCCGAAAGATTTTTAAAAAAAGACGGTAACCGCCTTATTTCCCAACCCATCAAAGGGACCAGGAGGAGGGACCACATCAACATCGAACAGGACGACCGGAACCGAACTGATCTTCCGCTGAATGTGAAAGAAAGAGCGGAAAACATTATGATCGTAGACCTGGTACGGAATGACCTGAGCATGGTCTGCGAAAAAGGATCCGTAAAGGTGAGTGAACTTGCAGGAGTATACAGTTTCCCGCAGGTACATCACCTGATCAGTACAGTAGAAGGTTTACTTTCCAAAGACAAACATTTTACAGAGGCCCTGAAAGCCTGTTACCCTATGGGTTCGATGACAGGTGCCCCTAAGAAAAAAGTAATGGCGCTTATTGAAGCTTCTGAAATATCCGCGCGGGGTTTATTTTCCGGTTCTATCGGTTATATCACCCCTTCAGCAGACTTTGATTTTAATGTCGTGATAAGAAGTATTTTCTTTGACAGTACCGAAAAGAAGATTGCTTTTTATGCCGGCAGCGGAATAACTTTTAAAAGTAACGCTGCAGATGAATATGATGAATGTACTGCAAAAGCGGAAGCCCTAATAAAGATCCTCACTGAGAGCTGAGGTGATCAGTTCTTCTTTTTACGTTTGTATTTGTCCGGGTATACTGTAATATTATCAGGCACCTCTGTGTCACCGAGCAGCATCTGCACACATTCGTTCAGGATTTGGTATTTATTGGAGAGGAAAAGCTGCATTTTATCTCCCGGTAAAATGAGTTCATATTTCCCATTGGTGGCGATTTGATTGTCGAAAAGCGGGTTGTAGCGGTTGAAGCTGAGGATGTCCATGGAAAGATTCTTGGCAATGATCACAGAATTGAATTTGCCGGTGACGGTTTGCGTTTCTGCATTTTCCATTTCCTGCACGGTGATCGTAGGCTTATTGTTATATGGATTAACAGCGCTGCCTCCCGTAGTCATCCGAAACCCGCCGTTATTCATTCCGCCGCCGGTTTCCATGATATAATGCGTCGCAATAAATTTCTTCACATGGTTTCGGCTTTCTTCGGGCAGGAAATATTGCAGGGTCCAAAAATTCCGGCTGCCGCTTCGCAGAACAGCGGAGTTCACCCGACCGGGTCCGCCGTTATACGCGGCAATCACCAGCAGCCAATCCTTCATCTGCCGGTAAAGTGCCAGCAGGTAACGTGCTGCCGCATGGGTACTTTTCAAATAATCCCTTCTTTCGTCATACATGGTATTCACGGCAAGGCCGTATTCCCTCGCGGTATACGACATAAACTGCCATGGGCCGCCTGCACCTACACTGCTGGTGGCAGCTGTACTTAGGTTGCTTTCTATCACAGCCAGGTATTTTAATTCCTTGGGTAGCCCGTATTGGGTGAGAATATTATCTATCAGGTTAAAATAAGGCATGCCCCAGGTCTTCATATTGTTAAGCCCCTTACTGTGAGTTCGCAAATAATCCTGCATATATGCTTCTGCATTGGGGTTTACCTGGCTTGAATAAGGCATGGCAGAATTATAACCATAAGCAGGGAAAAGATTCTTCAGACCGTAGCGGGTGAGTTTACTGAAATATTGGACCTTATCTTTTTGCGGAACCGATCTTTTTTCTACGATCTCATCTATGATCTCGTTTTCTGCTTTAGCAGCCTGTACCGAAGTATCCGGTATTACTTTTAATGTATCCTGCATGACACCGTTAATGTGCTGAGCATGTACCGTATGCGCACTCAAACAGGAAAGTAAAAAAAATATAAAACGATATCCTTTCATTAAAGCGTTATAATTCATTGTTTCTTCAGCATCATCAACCCGGCGGAGATGTCCCGCAAAGTTACTTCGCTGCCGCTGTTACAAAGAACCTGTACTCCGAATGGCATGTTATTACTATGTGAAAATAGGGGGAGTGCTATTGCAGGAATGCCCGTAAGGTTTGCAAATACGGTATAGATATCAGCCAGGTACATGGCAAGCGGATCCTTCTCATGCAGCCCCAGGGGAAATGCTGTTGTAGGACTTACGGGCATGATCACCGCATCATAGTTCTCAAATATTTCATGCATGCGTTTTACCAACAGGGCCCTTATTTTTTGTGCCTTGGTGTAAAAGGCATCGTAGTAGCCGGTGCTCAACACAAAGGTGCCCAACATGATCCTTCTTTTAACCTCTGTGCCGAAACTTTCCGAACGGTTCTCTGCGTAAAATGCCTCAAGGTTTTCCGGTTTAGTTTCCGGCCGGTAGCCATAACGGACACCGTCGTACCGGCTGAGGTTACTGCTTGCTTCTGCAGTGGTAAGCACATAATAGGCGGGTACAATATAATCCAGCAGGTCAAAATCGATCGATGTTGTTTCATGACCGGCTTTTTCCAAATCATCCTGCAAAGAATCTATACTTTTTGCAATTTCGGGATCAAGTGATGGGTGTGCGGTGGCCTGTTGTAAGAAAGCAAATTTATATTTTTTCTCTTCGGTCAACGGAGCGGGAGGAGTGAATCCTGATTGATTCATTGTGCTGTCCATGACATCCGGTTTTGCCATTACTTCCAAGGCTAAAAATACATCATCAATATTTTTTCCGAATATCCCGATCTGGTCAAAGGAGGATGCATAGGCGATCAGGCCGTAGCGGGATATCGTTCCGTAGCCGGGTTTTAAACCGATGATCCCGCAGAAATCTGCGGGTTGTCTTACAGAACCGCCGGTATCACTTCCCAAGGAAAGCATACACATGTTTGCCTGCACCGCTACGGCGCTTCCGCCCGAAGAGCCGCCCGGTACTTTAGATTCATCGAGTGCATTCTTTACGGGACCATAAGCAGAGTTTTCGTTACTGCTGCCCATCGCAAATTCATCGCAGTTGCAGGAGCCGATGATGATCGCCTCTTCATCGATTAGGTATTGTAAAGCGGATGCGGTATACAGCGAGGTAAAATCTTTTAAGATCCGGGATGCAGCAGAAACTTTATGACCTTCATAGCAGATAACGTCCTTAATGGCTATTACCACACCATGCATTTTTTTTAAAGGAAGACCGCCGCTTCTTTGTTCGTCGAGGAGTGCTGCTTTTTGGATAGCCTCCTCAGCATACAATTCCCTGAATGCATTGAGATGCTCATGGCGTTTGCAGTTATCCAGGTAGAAAGATACCGCTTCGCTGCAACTTGATTCATTTGCCTGCAGTTGTTGATGATAATCCCGAATGGTGGTGAAAAAAAACATGTTAGCGGTTTCCTGATATGAAAAAGCCGAAAAATACATCTTCTTTTACATGAGACGTACTTTTCGGCTTAGAAGCTTTAATTCCTTTATGGGTGTTTTTGAGCCTGCTGCTCCCGCAACTGTTGCAATTTGAGTTCCTGCAGTTTTATTTCATCGTCAGATGTGGCACGCATTTCTTTATCTTTCATTCCCTCTTCGATCTCGTTCTTCACATTATTTTTTGCGTCATTGAACTCCCGCATTCCTTTACCTACGCCCCTCATTAATTCCGGGATCTTCTTACCTCCGAATAAAAGCAATACGACCAGAATGATCAGGATCCACTCGCTGCCCCCGGGCATCGAAAGCAATAATACATTGCTGAAAATATTAAGTATCATATAATTAATTTAAGATGCAAAGATAAACGAATTTAGGTGGACAGCGGTTTGAATATTATTCCGGATGTTCAGTTAAACTAAGTAAATATAGTGCCGGGTTCTACTCAGTCTCAATAACTTACAGCAAACTTTACATAAAAAAGCGGGGCCATAACCCCGCTTTCAAAAAATATAAAAGGAAAATTAAGATTTCGCTTTCTTAAGGCCGACAGCCATTCTTTTTTCTTTGATACGTGCACTTTTACCGCTTCTTTCACGGAGGAAATAAAGCTTAGCCCTTCTTACACGTCCTACTTTATTGAGCACGATGCTTTCTATGTTCGGAGAAAATACGGGGAATAAACGCTCTACACCTACACCGTCACTGATCTTACGTACAGTGAAAGAGGCGGTAGACCCGGTACCCTGGCGCGTGATCACATCGCCTTTGAAGCTCTGGATACGCTCTTTGGTTCCCTCTACGATCTTATAATTCACGGTTACGTTATCACCCGCTTTGAAAGTCGGCAGGGTCGGCTTTGCCGTTAACTGCTCGTGTATATATGCTACTGCGTCCATTACTGTTCTTTTTTTAAGGAGGGCAAAGGTAGGGGAATTAATTGATAATGGATAATGAAATAATGGATAATTAGTGCCCTTAAACCGTGAGATTTGATAAGATTGAGGTTTTTCCATCTCCAAATCCCCAAATCTCCAAATCTTCGAATTATCAAATTACCAAATTGCCTAATTATCAAATTATAAAATTACCTCGCGATATTTACTGCTCTTTTTTCACGAATAACAGTAACTTTTATCTGGCCGGGGAAGGTCATTTCAGTTTGGATCTTCTGCGCTATTTCAAAGCTGAGTTTATCACTTTCACCGTCGGTTACTTTATCCGCTTCCACGATCACCCGCAGTTCACGGCCTGCCTGTATCGCATAGGCTTTTTCCACCCCGTGGTAAGAAGCTGCCAGGGTTTCCAGGTCCTTGATACGCTGGATATATTGTTGCATAATCTCGCGCCTTGCACCCGGGCGTGCGCCACTGATGGCATCACAGGCCTGGATGATAGGGGATATCACAAATTGCATTTCCATTTCATCATGGTGTGCCCCGATAGCATTAACTACCGCAGGATTTTCACCGTATTTCTCCGCCAGCTTTGCGCCTAATAATGCATGACTCAGTTCTGTTTCCTCATCCGGTACTTTACCGATATCATGAAGCAGGCCTGCACGTTTGGCCAGCTTTGGATTCATGCCCAATTCCGCGGCCATGATCGCACAAAGATTGGCCGTTTCCCTGCTGTGCATGAGCAGATTCTGTCCGTAGGAAGAGCGGAACCGCATTCTGCCCACCATACGTATCAGTTCTTTATGAAGCCCGTGAATACCGAGTTCAATTGCTGTTCTTTCTCCGATCTCCATGACCTGGTCATCCAATTGGCGTTTCGTTTTTTCCACCACTTCTTCAATACGGGCAGGGTGTATACGTCCGTCTGCCACAAGTCGCTGAAGGGATAAACGGGCAATCTCACGGCGAAGCGGATCAAAAGAAGAAAGTACGATGGCTTCAGGAGTATCATCTACGATGAGGTCTACACCGGTAGCGGCTTCTATAGCGCGGATATTCCTTCCTTCCCTTCCGATGATCGATCCCTTGATCTCATCACTCTCGAGGTTAAATACCGTTATGGAATTTTCGATGGCCTGCTCTGCGGCAGTGCGTTGTATCGTTTGGATCACGATCTTACGCGCTTCTTTATTGGCTTTTAATTTAGCATCCTCAATGATCTCCTGTTGGATGGTGAGGGCCTGGGAATGCGCCTCCTGTTTCATGCCTTCTATGAGCTGCGCCTTTGCATCTTCTGCGCTGAGGCCGGCCACTTTTTCGAGGCGACGGATATGCTCCTCCTGGTGTTTTTCCAGTTCCGTACGCTTGTTATTGACGATCTCCGTTTGTTTGGTGAGGTTGTCCTTAATGGCATCGTTCTCTTTTACCTGCTTGTCCAGGTTGGCTTCTTTTTGGCTGATGCCCTGTTCCCTTTGCTTGATACGGTTCTCCCCTTCCACGATCTTTTGATTCCGCACAAGTGCTTCTTTCTCACTATCGATCTTCATTTGGGCAAAACGTTCCTTCGCCTCTATTTCCCGTTCTTTTTTGTAAGTGTCGGCTTTTAACTGTGCCTGTGAAATGATCTTTTGAGCTTCTACTTCGGCTTCCCGGGCTTTGTTATCGCTGTTCTTCCCGAATACTAATTTTCCGACAATCAGGCCCATAATGAGGGCGACCACACCAATGATGAGGTAAATTATAATAGGTTCCATTAAGTTTTAGTGTTTTTATCTTATTCACAATATTCAATCCCTTAAGCGGGAAAGCAGTTTGTGGCGAAGATAAGATTTTTGCGGGCAGAATCAAACCCGCAGAGAACATATATGAAAAAAAGGAGGAACACCCGATAAGCACTACTGCTTCTCCAGGCTATTTTCGATCTGCTTTTCCATTTTAAGCAAAGCAGCCGATAATTCATCATTTAGCATGGTATTCCCTTCACCGCCGGCATTTTGAGTGGCGTACCATATTACAACCATAGAAATGTAATCCTGCATATCCTTACCGGCAAACTGCGTTTTAAACTCCACGATCTTATCATTGATCATTTTTACGGTTTTGCGGATCACTTCTTCATCAGCTTGGGCGGTCCGTATCCGATAAGTGCGGTCGCCGATCACGATATTTACGGGAATCAGTTCACTCATACATTCTGTTTATGGCTGAGGAGGGAAATACATTTATCAATATTCCGGGTGTAACCGTTTATCTTTTGTTCCAGTTCTTTTTTTTCTTTTGTGTCTAATTTATCTAACGAAGCTTTTAGAATAAGCTGCTGTTGGTGAAGCATCACCAGTTCTTCCTCCAGCAACTTCTGTTTGTCTTTAAGCAGGGCAACGGTTTTTTTTTGCTGCAAATTATCCTGTCGCAACAGATCATACTGCTTCAGCAACTGTTGAAGTTTACTGCTAAGCCCGGTGATATGTGCGCTGAGTTCCGACATATTATTTTCGTATTGTAGCGTTCACCTGTGTTTCCAGGGATGAAATTATTTTATTCATCATCTGTTCGGTCTCGGAATCTGCAAGGGTCTTGGTCTCATCTGCAAAGGTAAAACTGATCGCCAGGGAGCGTTTATCCGGGCCAAGTTTTTCACTTTCAAAAACATCAAATAATTTCACGGAGCGCAATGCGGGGATATTATTGCTCCTTACCGCTTTTTCTACCGAAGCATAAGATATACTTTTATCTGCAATGATGGCCAGGTCCCTTTCTACAGAGGGAAATTTGGAAATTTCTGAGTACAGGATATTGTTTTCCGCGTACAGCTCAAGGATCTTATCCCAATGCAGGTCTGCAAACCAAACGGTTTCTTTTATCCCGAATTGTTTAAGCGTTTGCGGCTGCACCCGACCGAGACGGCCGAAGATCGTGTTGCCTGCACTGAGCGCAGCCATATGGTCCACGCTTTCGGCAGGCATTACCGTCATATTTTTGATACCAGCAAGCGCGGCGATCTTTTCGCATAAACCGCGCAGATAATAAAAATCCGAAGCTTGGTCCTTGCCCTGCCATCCGCCTTGCACAACCGTTCCGCATGCATACACCGCAAGATGATCTGATTCCGTGTACCGATCAGGACCGTTGGTGCCGTAGGTTTTGCCGAACTCATATAATTTGAGGTCGTTATTTTTCCGGTTGATATTATAGCTGATCACTTCCAGCCCCGTCTGCAAAAGGGCAGGACGGAGCATATTAAGATCCGCACTCAGGTTGTTGATCATTTTTACGGAATGGGTCAATATCTCTTCCGGGTAATATTTACAATCAGTAATGCTATTCGTAAAAATTTCGCTGTATCCGTTTGCTGTAAGATGATCCGCCACCCTTTCCCGGAGTTTTTCTTTGGCGGCATGTTGGTCCGTTGCCGGGGAAATGGTAATAGCTGTAGGGATCTCTACATTGTCGAGGCCGTCTATACGCATGATCTCTTCTACGATATCTGCCGGTATAGAAATGTCGGTCTTGCTGAACGGAACATTTACCCAAATCTCATCAGCTCCTTCTTTTTGAATCTCAAAATCCAGCGAGGTAAGAATATTTTTGATGGCATCGGGATGATAATTTTTCCCGCTGAGTTTTTTCAGGTAATGATATTTTAATCCGACAGAAACTTTTTCTGCAGGATTGGGATAAATGTCAATGATATCACTGCTGATCACACCGCCGGCGATCTCTTTTACCAGTAACGCTGCTCTTTTAAGCACATTGACGGTATTGCTGATATCCGTTCCCTTTTCAAAACGCGCAGCAGCATCTGTGCGAAGTCCGTGCTTTAAAGAGGTCCTGCGGATCATCTCCGGGTTGAAGCATGCGCTTTCTAAAAAAATATTTTTTGTTTGTGCAGCAACACCGCTGTCCAATCCGCCGTAAACCCCGGCGATGCACATATTTTCTTCGGCATTTGCGATCATAAGGTCAGCATCGGAAAGCTTTCTTTCTTTTTCATCCAGTGTTTTAAAAACGGCTCCTGCAGTTGCTTTTTTTACAAGGATAGTATTTCCTTTTATGGTATCGGCATCAAAGGCGTGAAGGGGCTGACCGGTCTCATGCAGGATAAAATTAGTGATGTCCACGATATTGTTCACCGGCTTTAGACCGATACTTCGGAGCCTGTGCTGCAGCCATTGCGGGCTATCCGCTACGGTAATATTACTGATCGATACCCCGCTGTAACGGCGGCATCCTTCGGGGTCTTCGATCTTAACTGTAACGCCTGAATTATTGTAGTCTGCTGTGAAATTATTTTTAAACGGCGTGACGGCCCGCAGCTCCTTTTTATTATGGTGCGATAAATATGCGCATACATCCCTGGCCACACCGAGATGACTCATGGCATCCATGCGATTTGGAGTAAGTCCTATTTCGAAAATATGATCTGTATACGTTTGAAAAAGCTGTGATGCCTGGCTGCCGGGCACGGTATCTTCCGGCAATATCATGATTCCGTCATGGTTTTCTCCGAGACCGATCTCGTCTTCTGCGCATATCATTCCGAAACTTTCCTCCCCGCGAATTGTTGCTTTTTTAATTTGCAAAGGCTCACCCTGAAAAGGGTAGAGTGTACTGCCTACAGTGGCTACCAACACTTTTTGCCCGGCTGCTACATTAATTGCTCCGCACACGATCCGGAGCGGTGCTTCACCGCCAATATTTACAGTAGTGACTTTTAATTTATCTGCACCGGGATGTTTTTCGCAGGTCATGACCTCGCCGGCCACGAGCCCTGCCAATCCGCCTTTCAGCGATTCATATTGTTCCAGGCTTTCTACTTCAAGGCCAATAGCTGTCAGGATCTTACTCAACTGCTGCGGCTCCGGGAACACAGGAACGCCCGCCTGTGCAGGGGGAAAATACTCACTCAGCCAATTATAAGAAATGATCATCTGTGCTGTAAAATTTGGCCGCAAAGATAAGATATTCATACACGGGTCTTGCCTTTCAGTCACGGCAAAACGTCAAAAAGCAGAAGCAGCATATCTTCCGTTTAATTTTAAAGTTTAAACATTTTATTTAAGGCGTTTATCCTAAAAAATTAATAGGGGAAAATTGATCAATGACCGGTTTTATTTGCACCGAAAATTATCTTTTGTCGTGTAAAAATGCCGTGCCGCTATTTCTTTTTTTGTTGATAAAAAGAGGGAATAACAAATCCACATTGAAATAGTAATGTTAATTGTACCGTGAACAACCCGTGTATAAGCTACCTTTAGGTGTGAATTAGCGGTGTATAATTATAAAAATGAAGTGAATAACAGGCCAATGTTAATTTAATATTATCCCATTGCTGTTACCTTAGCCGGCCCGGGGTTTAAAGAACTGCTTATTCCTGCTTCGGAGAAATTATTACCAATCAACTGATAAATACGGGTGTAGATACATGGAGCTGAAAAAATTCAATACAGACAAAAAATTAAGATCAAAATCGTTGAAGGCGGACCTGGGAAGCATGGTTTTCGGAAAGGTACCGCCGCAGGCTAAGGAACTGGAAGAAGCCATACTCGGGGCAGTGATGCTGGAGAAAAGTGCATTCGATACCGTAGTGGAGATCCTGAAACCGGAATGCTTTTACGTGGAGGCACATCAGAAAATTTATAAGGCCATGCAATCGCTGGCCATTAAAAGTTTACCTATAGATCTGCTTACTGTTGTGGAAGAACTGAAAGTGCGCGATGAACTGGATATGGTAGGCGGACCATATGCTGTTACAAGGCTTACCAATTCCGTGGTTTCCTCTGCAAATATTGAGGCACACTCGCGCATCGTGTTGCAAAAATTTATTCAGAGAGAACTGATCCGCATCAGCGGGGAGATCATCGGTGATGCGTATGAAGACAGCATTGATGTATTTGATATGTTGGATGATGCCGAAACAAAATTGTTCGAGATCACCAACAATCACCTGCGCAAAAATTTTGATGATATCGAGACGGTGTTGGTGAAGACCATCAACCGTATTGAGGATATGAGAAACCGCCAGGAAGATATTACCGGCGTGCCTACCGGGTTCCCTTCATTGGACCGGCTTACCTACGGGTGGCAACCAACTGACCTGATCATTCTTGCTGCAAGGCCCTCTGTGGGTAAGACGGCATTTGCATTGAACCTTGCGCGTACCGCAGCCCTGCATCCCACCAAACCCACGGCTGTAGGCTTCTTCAGCCTGGAGATGAGCAGCAGCCAACTGGTGCAAAGGATACTTAGTGCAGAGAGTGAAATATGGCTCGAAAAAATTGCACGCGGTAAACTAGAGGAGCATGAGATGAAGCAATTGTATAAGCGCGGTATTGAAAGGCTTTCCAAAGCACCGATCTATATTGATGATTCCGCTGCACTGAATATTTTTGAACTGCGCGCAAAATGCCGTCGTTTGAAGAACAAGCATAACGTCGGTATGATCATAATAGATTATCTGCAACTGATGAGCGGTAGTGCAGACCGCAACAGCAACCGTGAGCAGGAGATCAGTAAAATATCAAGGGATCTGAAGGGGCTTGCAAAAGAACTACAGGTGCCCATCATAGCCCTCTCGCAATTGAGTCGTGAAGTGGAGAAAAGAAAAGAAGGAAATAAAATGCCACAGCTTAGTGATCTCCGGGAATCCGGTGCCATTGAGCAGGATGCGGATATGGTGATGTTCCTTTACCGCCCCGAATATTATGATGTAACCACGGATGAAATGGGCGAAAGCAATAAAGGCGAAACACATGTAAAGATCGCCAAGCATCGTAACGGTAGCCTCGATACGATCAAGTTGAAAGCATTATTACATATCCAGAAATTCATTGAGGAAGAAGGTGGTGCAGACTTCAACCCGAATGCCGGCGGCGGTGGCGGAAACTGGCGCCCGGTGCAGGGCGGCGGCGGAGACGGGGCTAAAATGTATATCCAGAAAGGGAGTAAGATGAATGAAGGAAGTTTTGATGATGAAGCACCTTTTTAAGGTTGAAGGTTCAAGGTTCAAGGTTCAAGGTTCAAGGTTCAAGGTTCAAGGTT
>JBBJLU010000090.1:0-5352 GCA_037719665.1 Ferruginibacter sp. | reverse complement strand
TCGTATCGTGTTAGGCAACAACATGCACATCCGAGGTAAGCTCTTAAATGAGACAACATAATTTTTTTTACTGCATTTGCCGCCAAGCGATAATAAGCTAAAATCCTCGCTGCCATTGACTATATTTGTCGTCCTTAACAATTCAGGTATTAATGGCAATTTTTGATATTAAGCTTCCTGCATCTGTTGCTAAAGCGCTGCATATTCCCCTTAGCGATCCACGGCGGCAACAATTAAAAGTTTTAAAAAAATTGTTACGTAAGGCAAGGTTTACCCAATTCGGCCAGTTATATAAATTCGATGAGATATTACTGAGCAGGCACCCGGGTAAAAAATTCCAGTTGAATGTTCCCAGTTTTGATTACAGCAGCATTTACAACGAATGGTGGTATAAAGCAGTAGAAGGCATACCGGATGTCTGTTGGCCCGGGGTGATAAAATATTTTGCATTAAGCAGCGGCACCAGCGATGCCTCCAGTAAATATATCCCTATCACCAAAGAGTTAATAAGAAGCAATACGATCACAAGCCTTAAGCAATTGATGAGTCTTACCCGTTATGACAACGTTCCGAAAAGTTCTATCGGTAAAGGCTGGCTTCTCCTGGGAGGAAGTACGCAATTGCAAAAAGGCGCTACCTATTATGCAGGCGACCTTACCGGCATCCAGCAGAAAAATCTTCCCTTCTGGTTCCGCGGCATGGGTTTGTATAAGCCCGGGAAAAAAATTGCGAAAGAAAGAGATTGGTCTAAAAAACTGGATGAAGTGGTGGAGAATGCACCGAATTGGGATATCAGTTTCCTGGTGGGTGTACCTGCCTGGTTGCAGCTATGCCTCGAAAAGATCATTGAGCGCTATCAACTGAAAAATATCCATGAGATCTGGCCGAACCTTGCTTTTTATGTCCATGGAGGTGTGGCGATGGAACCCTATAAAAAAGGTTTTTCAAAGCTATTGGGCAAGCCGGTTACTTATGTGGAAACTTACCTTGCAAGCGAAGGTTTCCTTGCATACCAAACCGACCCGATGCAAAGGGCATGCACCTTGCTCTGAATAACAATATCTTTTTTGAATTTGTACCTTTTGATGATAAGAATTTCGACTCGGAAGGAAATATGGCAGAGGATCATGAGGCTTATATGATCCACGAAATAGAGGAAGATAAAGATTATGCGGTACTCATTAGTACCAATGCCGGTGCCTGGCGTTACCAGATAGGCGATACTGTCAAACTGGTGGACCGCGAGCGGAGCGAGATCATCATCACCGGGCGGACCAAACATTTTTTAAGTCTGGTTGGTGAGCACCTGAGCGTAGATAATATGAATAAAGCTATCGAACTGGTGGCGGAGAAAAAGAACCTGAGCATCCCGGAATTTACTGTTGCCGGCGTTCCGTTCGGGAATTTCTTTGCACACGAATGGTATATTGCTACAGATGATTTTGCTGATCCCGAAGAGTTCGCACAGTTATTGGATGGATACCTAAAAACCCTCAATGACGATTACGAAGTGGAAAGGAACCATGCCTTAAAAGCAATTACCGTAAACGTGCTGCCGGAAAAAGTGTTCATGGACTTCATGAAGTCGCAGGGAAAAATGGGCGGTCAGCACAAGTTCCCGCGGGTATTGAAAGGAAAAATGCTGGAAGATTGGAAAGGGTATCTCAGTAAATTAAATGCCGGCCAGACCTTATCCGGTGTTAAATAACAGCGCATGACCGAGGCTATTATTTCAGGATTATTGTTGGGCCTTGCATTGGTGTTTTCCGTGGGCCCGGTCATTTTTACTATCCTGAAGTTGCGCATCAATTACGGCCTCAGCAGTGCATTTTATTTTATCGGCGGTGTATGGCTTAGTGACCTGCTTTGGGTCATCGCAGCCAACCTTTTCGGGTCGCTGTTGGAAAGCCTGAAGACCTACCGGCTGGAAATAGGCAGTGCCGGCGGTGTTTTTTTGATCAGCCTCGGTTTGTACTATCTCTTCTTTAAAAAATATCATTCCAAGGCAGAGCTGGATGAAGGGGTAAAGATCGGCAATGCCACACATGCCCGTCTTTTTTTCACCGGGTTTTTGATCAATACACTTAATCCCGGTGTGATCGCGTTATGGCTGGCTGCCGCTACCAAGTCGATCAGCAATACACTGAATGAAAAAATTGTGACATTCTCTATTTGCATTGCGATGAATATCAGTGCTGATTTTTTTAAGATCAATCTTGCCGGCAAACTCCGGAATAAACTGAATGATAAGAACATTGTGATCGTGAATAAGATCTCCGGGCTGATGTTTCTTGCGTTCGGCGTTGCCCTGATCTTCGGTGTTTGGTATGCAAAACTTCACAACAAATGATCAGCTAACTGCTTTACGGATGCCTTTACCGAAAAAGAAAAAACAGCGTAGAAATATTTTTCGCATCGCAGGTAAGATCTTCCTGTGGATGTTTATTGCCCAGTTGGTTTATATTATTATCCTGCGATGGGTCAATCCTCCTTTTACGGTAACGCAACTCGTGAGCATTATGCGGGGCAACGGCATCAAGAGGGATTATGTATCCTACAATGAAATGAGCCGGGAAGCGAAACTGGCAGTGATGGCAGGCGAGGACCAACTCTTCCCGGATCATAACGGGTTTGATCTGAAAGCGATCAAGCTTGCGGTTAAATATAATAAGCGACACCCGGGTAAAGTGAGGGGTGCCAGTACGATCAGCCAACAGGTGGCCAAAAATGTTTTCCTCTGGCAGGGTGGCGGATATTTCCGAAAAGGATTGGAGGTGTATTTTACATTTATGATCGAAACGTTCTGGGGTAAGAAAAGGATCCTGCAGATGTACCTGAATGTGGCCGAGACCGGCAAAGGCGTTTTCGGGATACAGGCCGCGGCGCGCCGTTATTTCGGTAAAGATGCTAAAGACCTAACGCGGAATGAGGCCGCACAGATAGCGGCGGCGCTGCCCAACCCTGTTCGGTTTACAGTAAAACCCTTAAGTAAATATGTATCCGTTCGTTCCGGTTATATCATGCGGCAGATGGGCAACCTTTCCCGCGACCCCGATATACAAAAGATCTTAGAGTAATTTGTTACATGCCCGTATGGCCGCTGCTAAGCGCTCTTCAAAATTTCCGCGTATGATCACCCAAGGGACCGATTGTTCGGTCATCTCTTCTTTATAATGCTTAAATAATTTTTTCCTTACAGCGGGGTCCGGGTATTCGCGGAGTTCATCTTCCACCCAGGGAAGATCGGTATCACATAACAGGTAGAGATCATATTTTCTTTTGGTGATTTTATTAAGGATGCTGTTATCAATTTTATTGAAAACAAATTCACTCCAGATCTTTATGACATAGAGATCGGTATCAATGAAGAGATAGGGAGGCGCTGCTGAATTTGGATCGATGGCAATTAATAATTCGGCTGTCTTTTCTTCAAGCTCTATCTGACCTGTGGCGATGGTTGAGAGGTCCTCAAACCGGTAAGCTGTACCGTTTTCCTCCAGGTATTCTCTTGCATATTCCCGCACCCATTCTGTGCGGAAATGCGCTGCCAGTTGCGTACATAGGGTACTCTTTCCCGTGCTTTCGGGCCCGATAACGACTATCTTTTTCATTTGAATCATTGTTTCCAAGCGGGATGTGTACGGAGGATCTTTTTATATACAATACAGCCGGTATCGTGTGCACCCGGAAGATAACCGGTGCTCATCAGGAATTCATTTACAATCTCGCCCCCTGTAAAACGAAAGGTTTGTCTGAACAGCTTTACCCACTCTTCTTTTGTTTTCGGATGGTGATGATCCAACCATTTTTTAAAAGAGCCGAATTCTTTTTGTAAAGCGATGATCGCTTTTGCATTTTCAACTGCTGCATTTACTTTGAGTTTATTCCGGATGATGCCGGCATCATTCAGCAACCGTTCTATATCTTTTTCCCGGTATGCAGCAACTTTTTTAATATTGAAATTGCTGTAAGCCTTGCGGAAAGTTTGTTCTTTTTTGAGGATCGTTGTCCAACTCAGGCCGGCTTGGTTGATCTCCATTATCAGGCGGCAAAACAATTCATTGTCGTCTTCAATAGGGAAACCATACAAGATATCATGGTACTGTTGATGCAATGCACGGTCTGCATCTTTCATGTTTGGTATGGCTGTACAATAGGACATATCGAAGAATAGTTAAGCTCAGTATTCGGGAACATTTACCATCAGGTAGCGGTATCCTTTCTTTTTTCTTTATCCAGCCATGCCATCAATCCTGCAACCGACATGATGAGTAATACAAGGTAATACACACTTGTAAAAACATAATGCTTTACAAAATATAACGGTATAGAGGTGATGTTTGTCAGTATCCACCAATACCAGCTTTCCACTTTCTTTTTGGTCATCAGCCACATTCCGGTAAAAGCAGATGCGCTTGCTAATGCATCTGCCCATGGAATAATGCCGGGAAAGAATACAGTTTTGAACCAACTCAGCGCAAAAAATATAATTGCATAAAAGAAGAAAAAGAACGCAAGGTGTTGAAACCATTCCCTGCGGGTTGCTTTTGTGATATGCAATTCCGGCCGCTTCAGGAGATCTTTTTTTGACCACATATACCAACCGATAAAACTCATTACGGTATAATACCCGTTTACCGCCGCCTCACCGAGAAGGTGCCCTTTGATACTGATGTAAATATAAATGACGGTATTGATGAGCCCGATGGGATATACCAGTACATTTTCTTTGCGGCTAAACCATACACTAATGACACCCGCAGTTACTGCCAGGTATTCATACCATGTGGTGAGCCGGATATCCCTCAAAAACTGCTCAGCTATTTCCTGTAATCCCAAAGGTTATTTTTTTCAAAAATACCCTTTACTGAATAGGACCAACAATATTATTTCAACGGCAACGCTCCCCGGAAAAATATCGTATCTCTGTTATTATATTTTCAGGCATGATAAAAAAGGTTGCACTTATTTTACTGATCATTCTTTACGTGGGTGCCGGGATCAATCATTTTTGGCACCCCGAGGGATATTATTCAATCATTCCGCCATACCTGCCCGATCCATATCTCATTAATATCATTGCAGGCATAGCAGAATTGATCCTGGGTCTACTGCTTATTTTTCCTGCCACAAGAAAGTTAGCGGCCTACGGTATTATATTAATGCTGATCGCGTTTATCCCCGCACATGTTTTTATGATACAGGAAGGTGGTTGTATGGGACCCAAACCTGCACTCTGCATTCCTCTTTGGCTGGCTTGGGTAAGGTTATTTCCGTTGCAATTTATTTTTATGTGGTGGGCGTGGTGGTGCAGGAAAGTTCAAGGTTGTAGGTTCTAGGTTCAAGGTTCAA
>JBBJLU010000058.1:0-17958 GCA_037719665.1 Ferruginibacter sp. | reverse complement strand
CTATACTTTCTTATGATGCTGCATTGGCCATCAATCCAAATTATGTAAGAGCGATATACCGTAAAGGTCGTTTATACCAATCGCAGGGTCCGGGTCAGGAAGGTTTGTACACCGGGTTTTACAACACCGCTATTGCAAAGGATGCCAATTACGCACCGGTGTATAACACCCTGTATAATTATTATTATGAGACCAATGTACCGCGCAGTGCGGAATACCTAAATAAATGGCTGAACGTTTCCGATGATGATCCGAAAGCATGTTACTCCCGTGCAAGCATTAAATATGCCCAAGGGCTGTTTGCCGAAGCGATCACCAAGGCGAACGAATGTATCGCTGTAGGAGGCATGAGTGTGTATCCTAATCTTTACGGAGTAAAGGCACTTGCAGCAAACAGGTTGGGAGATTCTGTAACGGCAAAAGCCAGCTATGAGGAATACTTTAAAAAACAGATACCTCAAATAGGAGCCGGTGATTATTCTGCTTATGCTATGATCCTGCTTAAGTTTCCCGGTAATGAGGCCCTGGCGGCATCTTATGTAGATAAAGCAGTAGCATTGGACAGTACAGAAGCCAACAGGGTTAATTATCTTAAAGCTTTAGGAGCAGCCTTTGTCAGTCAGAAGAACTTTAGTGAGGCAGCAAGGTGGTATGAAAAAATTCTAGCATTTAAAAGGAATTATACAAATGTTGATATTTATAATGCAGGATACAATTATTATCGTGCAAGAATATATGACTCTTCCATACTTGCCTTTAAAAAGTATACCATTAAATATCCGGAAGATATGTTTGGATATTATATGTTAGCAAAAGCAACTTCAGGTATAGATTCTACGGGAAACTTAGGGACTTCTGAAATTGCTTACTTAAAAGCTGTTGAAATAGGCGAAAAAGCAGCGGATAAAGAAAAAATAAAAGTCAATCTTACAGAGGCATATTTATTTTTAAGAAATTATTATTACGATGTAAAGAAAGATCAAACTACTGCACTACTATTTGCTGATAAAGGAATAGCTCTTGATTCTCTTAATCAAAAATTAAAAGATGAAAGAGAGATTATTAAAAAAAATGATCCTAAATTAAGCAAACCTCAAAAGCCAGTTAAACCTGTACAGGCTATTAAGCCCCAAAAAAAATAAGAAAATAAACTACATTTAAAAAAGAGGTCTGGGTTTCATTTCAGAAAAGATTAATGAGAATTTTATTATAACTTTCCATTAATCATTTTAATCATGAAATTTCTTTCCTCTTTTTTATTTTTTCTATTATTTACAGACCTAGTTATAGGGCAAACTGTTATTAGAATGCGAAGAGAAGGAGGTGTATCGATGATTCCTTGTACAATTAATGGTTTGCCACTTAATTTTATTCTTGATACAGGTGCATCTAGTGTGTCTATATCTTTAACAGAAGCCTCTTTTATGTTGAAAAACGGGCAATTAAAACAAAGTGATATACTCGGGAAAGTCAGTGTGGTTGATGCTACGGGAAAGATATCAGAAGCATATCAAATTAATTTAAAAGAGATTGTCTTGGGGGGATTAAAACTTTACAATGTCAGGGCAACAATTGTTTCTACCGCTAATGCACCACTTCTTTTAGGGCAATCCGCATTATCCCAGTTAGGAAGATTTGAATTGAATTTAGAGAAGAATACGTTAACACTATTCAATGATGCACGGGGTTATGATTATGGCAATAATCAGAGGGTTATCAAAAAAAATTATAAACCTGTTGAAATAAAAGATAATTTAAACAGAGGAGTATGTTTTGAACAAGCTCGTTTATTATATATTGAAGAGAAATTTAAACAAGCCATTGAAATAATAGATAACTGTATAATTACACAAAAAGAGAAAACTTCTCCCTTTTTATATGGATTAAAGGCATTAGCGTTAGAAAACCTTGGCAATTATGTATATGCTAAACAAGTTTACGAAGAGTATTTTCGAAAACAAAATCCTAAATATATTAGCCCCGGAGATAATGCTTCATTCGGTAGGATATTGTTGAAATTTGCAATTGATTTAGAAGAAGAAGAAATCGCCATTAATTATATTAAAAAGGCCATTTTTACGGATTCTATTATTCCTAATAAAGTGGGTTATATTAAATTAATTGGGGAATATTATCGAGGTAAAAGCGAATATTCTAAATCTGCTAGATGGTTCAATGATGTACTCCAAATCAGGAAAAATTACAGCAACCTGGACCTTTACAATGCAGGATACGACTATTTCCGTGCAGGCATGTTTGATTCTTCGGTTTTGGTCTTTAATAAATATACTGCCAAATACCCGGATGATATCTTCGGATATTATATGATCGCTAAGGCTAATTCCGGCATTGATACTACCCGTACAGTGGGTACAGCCGCCGCAGCATATTTAAAAGCCATAGAAGTGGGCGAAAAATCTGCTGATAAAGTGAAGATCAAAGATCAGCTCGCGGGTGCATATATATTCATGAGTCAGTATTCATTTGACATCAAAAAGGATAAAGCATCTGCTATAGCCTTTAATGATAAAGCGCTCGCTGTTGACCCTGCAAACCCTACTGCATTGGCATTAAAGGATTATTTAATTAAATATGATCCGAATAAACCTACGGTAGTAAAGACCGCTCCTCCGGCCAAGCCCGCAACGCCGGTCAAGCCTAAGAAGGCCCCTTTAAAAAAAAAGTAAAAGTCAAAAATAAATAGCAAAAAAAGTCCCGGAAATCCCCGGGACTTTTTTCATACAGCTAATTTCCGCATAGCGATTGTATATTCACCTGTACGGCTTAATTTTGTGCCGTCAATTCAAATAAAAATGGAGTTTTTTTTTCTAAAGACAATCAACGGAACGATCAATTACCTGCCCATCGTGCTGCAACTTATTTTCGCAATAGGTTTTGTGGCAACGATGATCATCGGTTCGAGCCTGTTGGGGCCCAAAAGGAAGACTTCCGATAAACTCGCAAATTTTGAGAGCGGCATCGAAATAAAAGGGAATGCCCGCCAACCGATGGCTGTCAAATACTTCCTTATCGCTATCCTATTCGTTTTGTTCGACGTGGAAGTGATCTTTTTTTATCCTTATGCCGTTAATTTCAGGGAGTTGGGTTGGCAGGGATTCATGGCAGTATTGATGTTTGTCGGTTTTTTCCTTGCAGGGTTCATCTACATCTTTAAGAAGGGTGCGTTGAAGTGGGAAGATTGATTATTTTAAATTTTGAATTATAAATTTTAAATGGGTTATTATTCAAATTCAGCATTTAAAATACAAAATAAATGAGCCGTCCTGTTCAATATAACAATACTGTAAAATTCGCCGGCATCCCGGAAGGGTATATGGGCGAAGGTTTTATGGCCACTAATTTCGAGAAGGTGGTCAGCCTGGCCCGCAAAAATTCTATATGGCCATTGCCTTTCGCCACAAGCTGCTGCGGCATTGAATTCATGGCTACTGCCGCCAGCCATTACGACCTTGCGCGTTTCGGTTCGGAGCGGATGAGTTTTTCCCCGCGCCAATGCGACCTGCTGATGGTAATGGGAACCATTGCAAAAAAAATGGCCCCGATAGTAAAGCAGGTATACCTTCAAATGGCAGAACCAAGATGGGTGCTGGCCATGGGAGCCTGTGCCTGCAGCGGCGGGATCTTCGATTCTTATTCGGTATTACAGGGCATCGACCAGGTGATACCTGTAGATATCTACGTACCCGGCTGTCCGCCGCGGCCCGAGGCTGTGTTGGACGGGATCATTAAGGTCAGGGAATTGGTGAACTCGGAAGGTTTGAGAAGAAGGAACAGTGATCAGTATAAAGATCTGATGGCGAGTTACGGGATACAATAATTATTTCAACGGTCAAAAGTGAAAACCAGCCTGACGGCAGGCAGGCCCAAAAGGGTAAACACATTCGACTTTTAATACTTTCGGGCTTTGACCTATAACTTTTGACTTTAGCAGGATGAGTTTAACGAATCAAATCATACAACAGCGCCTTACAGAAAAATTCGGCGATCTGCTTACATCCTGGGGCGAGCCTTACGGCATGCTTACTTTTACCGCAGCGAAAGAAATTAACCTGAAGGTCATGCAATTTTTGTTTGATGAAGAGGACCTTCAGTTTCGGTTCCTCACCGACCTGCAGGCTGTTCATTACCCGGATAACAAAGGAGCGGAACTCGCAGTGGTGTATCATCTTCACAACCTGCGTGACAATGTCCGGATACGTTTCAAAGTTTTTACAGATATCAATACCCCTGATGTATTCAGTGCTACCGCGTTGTTTGAAGCGGCGAATTTTATGGAAAGGGAGACCTATGATTTTTACGGGGTGAATTTTAAGGGCCATCCCAACCTGATCAGGATACTGAACGTGGATGAGATGGATTATTTCCCGATGAGGAAAGAATTTCCGTTGGAAGAACAAACAAGGTTGGATAAGGATGATGAAATGTTCGGAAGATGATCATGAAGAACTTTTTATATAAATATCGTGTGTCGCTTAGAATTATGGCATTTTTTGTATGTGCCTTATTAGCTGTCGGAAAGTGGATGGATTTTTCAAGGACGGGGAAAGGGATGGATATGGTCGGAGGAATTATATGGTCGGCTTGGGCCCTGATTGCCGTGTGGAACCTTATCGGAACATTCAAAAAGCGGGAAGATAGAATTTGATAATTTGATAATTTGGTAATTTGATAATTTGGAGATGTGAAGATTTGGAGATTTGGAGATTTGGAGATTTGGAGATTTGAAAATGTCATGACTTAGCAAAATAAGGAGATGAACTTTTTTAAGAAAAATTAAATTTTGGTCCGGCATTTAGTACAATATTTTTTGTGGTATAAGTTGCAGGCCTTCAAAAAGAAAATGGATTTTAACCATTGTACAGCAGCGTAGTTTTTGGTTTTGACTTATCACTTTTGACTTTTTTAAATGAGCGAACATATTCTTTTACCGGAAGGAAGTTTAGAAAAACAGACCACCACGCTGAACCTGGGGCCTACGCACCCGGCCACGCACGGCGTGTTCCAAAATATTTTGGAGATGGACGGCGAAAGGGTGATGAAAGCTACTTCTACCGTAGGTTATATTCACCGCGCGTTTGAAAAGATCGCGGAGCGGAGACCGCTGTACCAGATCACACCCCTTACCGACAGGCTGAATTATTGCTCCTCCCCGATAAATAATATGGGATGGCACCTTACCTGCGAAAAATTGCTGGGCGTTACTTTACCGAAACGGGTGGATTATTTAAGGGTGATCATCATGGAGCTCGCAAGGATCAGCGATCACCTCATTTGTAATTCTATTGTTGGAGTGGATACCGGCGCTTTTACCGGCTTCCTTTACGTGATGCAATACCGCGAACTGATCTACGAGATCTATGAAGAAGTATGCGGCTCAAGACTTACGACCAACATCGGCCGTATCGGTGGCTTTGAAAGAAATTTCACCAATGCTGCTTTTGAAAAACTGGAAAAATTTATTAAAGAATATCCAAAGACCTTAAAAGAATTTGATAACCTGCTTCGCCGAAACAGGATATTTATGGATCGAACCATCGGTTGCGGACCGATAACCGGTGAGCGGGCATTGAACTACGGTTTTACCGGTCCAAACCTCCGTGCATCAGGTGTGGATTACGACGTTCGTATCCATACCCCTTACAGCAGTTACGAAGATTTTAATTTTACCGTACCCGTTGGTACAACAGGCGATTGTTATGATCGGTTTTTAGTGCGGCAGGATGAGATGTGGCAGAGTATAGAGATCATCAAACAGGCTTATCAAAAAGTTCAGGAATTTAAAGGGGCGGAAGCTGAAGTATATCATGCCGATGTACCGGCTTATTACCTCCCCGAGAAGAAAGATGTGTATACGAAGATGGAAGCGCTGATCTACCATTTTAAAATTGTGATGGGTGAAACGGCGATGCCGGTGGGTGAAGTGTACCAATCCGTGGAAGGCGGTAACGGGGAACTGGGCTTTTACCTGATCAGCGACGGCGGCAGAACGCCGTACAGGCTTCACTTCCGCCGGCCATGTTTTATTTATTACCAGGCATACCGGAGTTGATAAAGGGGAGTATGCTTAGCGATGCCATTGTAACAATGGTGGTTGAATTTAATTGCAGGGGAGTTGACGCGTAAGAGAAACCCCGTCAGCGGTTGCAAACCCTGACGGCGGTTGATTAGAATAAAAATAATTTTAAAAGAGGACGGGAATGAAAGGGAGAAAAAAGTCAAAAGTTGAAAGGTAAAACCTAAAAGTTTGAGCCTTTCGACCTTAAAGAGTTTTTGGTTTTCACTTTCAACTTTTGAGTTAGAATGAGTTAGAATGATATGATAAAATTTGACGACAATAAACTGGCCCAGGTGCACCGCATCATCGCGCGCTACCCGGAAGGGAAGCAGAAAAGCGCGTTGCTTCCGGTGCTGCATATGGCGCAGGATACATTCGACGGATGGTTGGATGTACCGGTTATGGATTACGTGGCGGAACTCCTGCAGTTGGAGCCTATCGAAGTCTACGAGGTAGCAAGCTTTTACAGCATGTATAACCTAAAGCCGGTAGGAAAATTTGTTTTCGAGGTTTGCCAGACCGGCCCCTGCATGGTAAACGGCAGCGATGAGATCATAGCATATATCAAAGAGAAACTCAATATTGCAGTAGGTGAAACAACAATGGATAAGATGTTCACTTTAAAAACAGTAGAATGCCTGGGTGCATGCGGCTATGCGCCTATGATGCAGTTGGGCAGAACATACCGGGAACATCTTACCAAAGAAAAAGTAGATGCGATCATAGCGGAATGCCGAAATAAAACGATCCAAAACAATTAAAATATCATGGAGGCAATCATTCCTTATCTCAATTTCAACGGCAATGCAAAAGAGGCATTGGACTTTTATGCCGGTGCATTAGGAGGAGAAGTTGTGCAAATGCAAACCTTCGGCGGTGCAAATATGGCACAGGATGAAAGCATGAAAGATAAAATTCTCCACGCGGTATTTGAAGCAGGTGAACTGAAATTCATGGTAAGTGATTGCCCGCCGGGTGTAAGCGTGAAAGAAGGGGACCAGGTGAGTCTATCATTGAATTTCCCTGATTTGGAATCCATAGAGAAAACTTTTGCCGCTTTGTCAGGGGGCGGAACCGTCACCATGCCGATGCAGGATACTTTTTGGGGCGCAAGATTCGGTATGGCAAAAGATAAATACGGTGTGCATTGGATGTTTAATCATGATAAAAAATAAAACGATGAGATCCTTCTTCTTAATTGCGCTTAGTTTTTTGAGTATTGTTATTATAAGTTGTGGCGGCGGCCAAAAAATTAATCATTTAAGCTTCGACAGGGATAAAGGGAAAGAAGAAGGGGTTGGTGATTTTGTAAAATTGAAATAAGGGAAAACCATCACTTCTGACCTGAAAAAATTTAAAATAGGCATGGGCCTGTTAGATAAAAAGGGCAGCATCACCCAGGAAGATGGCTCTGTTCAAAATATGAAAGACGTCGAAGAATTTCAGATGGACAGTACCTATTATAAGCGTGCACCGGGTGCAAGCAAAAGATTCTATCAAAGAATTAAGAGCGGTAAGATAAATGTTTATTATCGTCATGTTGTTGACCGCGGGATTGATTCGCGGGGCCGGGCTTACAATTATAACTATGATCTCTATTATTTGCAAAAAGGTAATGGCGCGCCTGTTGAAGATTTTTCGCTTCAGCGGTTAAGAAAAATGATTTCAGACCAACCTGCAGTTTCGAGCCTGTTGAAGGAATATGATAAGAAACCGAAGAAGCAGAAAAAAGACAGTGATATTAGCAGGATAATAGATACCTACAATGGAAAGGCATAAAAACAACCAGGAGCAGGGTTCTGTATAAAAGTTCTTATTAGTGATGATGAGCAAAAAATTATTATTAGACAAGGTCAACGTTCCGGGTATCCGCGGGTACGAAGTATATCGCCGGGAGGGCGGGTATGCAAGCGTGGAAAAAGCTTTGAAGATGAAGCCGGAAGAGATCGTGGAAGAAGTGAAAAAGAGCGGGCTGCGCGGGCGCGGCGGTGCGGGTTTCCCGACGGGTTTAAAATGGAGTTTCATCGCTAAGCCCGAAGGAGTACCGCGTCACCTGGTATGCAACGCCGACGAAAGTGAGCCCGGTACTTTTAAGGATCGCTATTTAATGGAATTCATTCCTCATTTACTGATAGAAGGAATGATCGTTTCGGCATACGCGCTGGGGAGCAACCTGAACTATATTTATATCCGCGGTGAATATGCTTGGATCACGGATATATTGGAAGACGCCATTGAAGAAGCAAACAGGAACGGTTGGTTGGGAAAGAATATCCAAGGCAGCGGGTTTGATTGCGAACTGTACATGCAACGCGGGGCGGGAGCATATATCTGCGGGGAAGAAACCGCATTGCTCGAAAGCCTCGAAGGGAAGCGGGGCAACCCAAGGATCAAACCTCCGTTTCCTGCGGTAAGGGGAGTGTGGGACAGACCAACGGTAGTGAATAATGTAGAAACCCTTGCGGCAGTTGTGCCGATCATAAATATGGGTGGGGAAGAATATGCGAAGATCGGCATCGGGAAATCTACTGGTACAAAATTGATCTCTGCCTGCGGTAATATAAATAAACCGGGCATCTATGAGATCGACATGACGATCACCGTGGAAGATTTTATTTACAGCGAAGAATATTGCGGGGGAATTGCAAACGGGAAAAAGCTGAAGGCCTGTATCCCGGGCGGATCATCTGTGCCGATCCTTCCCGCAAACCTGATGCTCACCACTGCGAAGGGCGAAAAGCGTCTCATGAATTATGAGAGCCTGAGTGACGGCGGTTTTGCCACCGGTAGTATGATGGGTTCCGGTGGTTTTGAAGTATTGGATGAGGACCAATGTATCGTAAGGCATACCTATTCTTTGGCAAGATTTTACCGCCATGAAAGTTGCGGGCAATGCAGTCCCTGCCGGGAAGGTACCGGCTGGATGGAAAAAATATTAAAGAGGCTGGAAGAGGGTAAAGGTGAAATAAAAGATATCGACCTGCTTTGGGACATACAGAGAAAGATAGAAGGAAATACGATCTGCCCGTTGGGTGATGCGGCTGCATGGCCCGTTGCCGCTGCGATCAGGCATTTCCGCGATGAATTTGAATGGCATGTGATGAACCCGGAGTTATGTTTGAAGGAGAATTACGGGTTGAGGCATTATGCGGACGAGGTTCATGTAGCAACAGTGTAGATGTTTCACGCAGAGGCGCAAAGGAACCGCAGAGGCGCAGAAGAATTATAAATATCGTACCCAATATTTATAATATGAATGAAAACGAAATTGCCGGCATAGCTGTAAACCTATGCTTCAAAATTCACCGGCAATACGGACCGGGGCTTTTTGAAAAAGTTTACGAAGAGATCTTTTGTTATGAATGGAATAAAACCGGGCTGCCGCTTGTAAGACAGAGAGGAATTAAAGTCATTCATGATGGAGTGGACATGGGGATCGGATTTATTCCTGATCTGATTGTTTGTGAAAAACTGATCATTGAATTAAAATCGATTGAAACGTTAAACGAAGTTCATTACAAACAGTTATTGACCTATTTAAAATTGACGGATCTCAGATTAGGATTGTTGGTGAATTTTAAAGTTGCTTTAATAAAGGACGGAATTCATGGAATAGTAAATAAATTATAAACTGCGCCTTGGCGTTCACTTTGCGCCTTTGCGTGAAATAATATATGGCAGAAGAAATAAAAAAAGAAGCACCTACTTCATTAAAAGTAACCATTGACAACATCACAATCGATGTTGCCCCGGGTACGACGATACTCAATGCGGCCCGCATGATCGGCGGCGACGTAACCCCACCAGCTATGTGCTATTACAGCAAGCTGGAAGGCAGCGGCGGTAAATGCCGTACCTGCCTGGTGGAAGTGGCAGCGGGATCTACCGCAGATCCGCGGCCGATGCCGAAACTCGTTGCAAGTTGCCGCACCGGCGTCATGGACGGCATGATCGTAAAAAATATGACCAGCGACAGGGTGATCGATGCACGGAACGGTGTGGTGGAATTTTTACTGATCAACCATCCTCTGGATTGTCCTATCTGCGACCAGGCGGGGGAATGTCATTTGCAGGACCTTGGTTATGATCACGGGAAAGAAGGGACGCGCTATAAATTTGCCAGAAGAACATTTGTAAGGGAAGATATCGGGCCGTACATCCAACTGCATATGACGCGGTGTATACTCTGTTATCGTTGCACCTACATCGCAGACCAGATTACCGATAAAAGGGTTCATGGTATCGTTGACCGCGGCGATCATGCTGCTATCAACTTATATTTCAAAAGCAATAGACAATGATTTCAGCGGGAATATGATCGATGTGTGCCCGGTAGGAGCATTGACCGACCGCACCTTCCGTTTTAAAAACCGCGTTTGGTTTACCAAACCGGTAGATGCGCATCGTGACTGTGAGAACCCCAAGTGTTGCGGAAAAGCTACGCTCTGGCTCCGGGGTAATGAAGTATTCCGCGTAACCTCAAGAAAGGACCAATGGGGAGAAGTGCAGAGTTTTGACGGTAAGCCCGGTTGGATCTGTAATACCTGCCGCTTCGATAAAAAAGAAACCGCCAATTGGGTCATTGAAGGTGTGACCGCGATCAGCCGACATTCAGTAATGAGTGCTAATAAATATGAAGTGTTGGAAATGCCGAAGGAAACGATACAGGAAGTGTTGAAAGGCCGCGATCCGAAATTGCTGATGGATATCCATTCGGTAAGTGAGGTAAACAGGCCGGAAAGAGACCTGAGTGAAATAGACGGCCCCGCACATTCCGCGGATTTTGAAAACTTACCCGATGTAAAATTATTCGGCAATCAATAATAAATAAATCGCCTTCGGGCTTTAGATAACTATGTTTTTAGCGTTAGACTTTGCGGTAATCATTGAAAAGCTTGTCCTCATCATGATCGTGGTGATGGGTTCGCTGGTAGTCGCGATGTACATGACCTATGGCGAGCGCAAAGTGGCCGGCTTATTACAGGATCGCCCGGGACCCAATCGTGCGGGCCCTTTCGGGTTGCTGCAGCCGTTAGCTGACGGGATGAAATTATTTTTCAAAGAGGAGATCATTCCGAATTTTTCTTCCAAGGCACTTTTTGTCCTCGGACCGGCATTAGCTATGCTTACGGCCATCATGACCAGTGCCATTATACCATGGGGAGATAAAGTTCATTTTTTTGACAGGGACATTTCTTTGCAGATCGCAGATATTAATATCGGGGTGTTGTATGTGTTTGCCGTGGTGAGTATGGGCGTTTACGGGATCATGATCGGAAGCTGGGCGAGTAATAATAAGTATTCCCTGATGGGTGGGCTTCGCGCCGCATCACAGATCATCAGCTATGAACTCGCGATGGGTATTTCCCTGATCGGATTACTGATGTTCACCGGCACCCTAAGCCTGAAAGAAATGGTCGTACAACAGCAGGTGGGCAATTGGAATATCATTTATCAGCCACTGGGTTTCCTGATCTTCTTCATTTGTGCGTTTGCGGAATGTAACCGTACGCCGTTTGATTTGGCCGAAGCGGAATCGGAATTGATCGGCGGTTACCACACGGAGTATTCTTCTATGAAACTCGGTTTTTATTTGTTTGCCGAATACATCAATATGTTTATCAGCAGTGCCGTAATGGCGAGCCTCTATTTCGGCGGCTATGATATGCCATTCTTCAATGAAGCGGCAAATGCCGACATGGGCAATTGGCTGGCACTGATCGGGATCGCAGCGTTCATGACCAAGATCATAATTTTCATTTTCATATTCATGTGGGTGCGGTGGACAGTGCCGCGTTTCCGGTATGACCAGCTCATGCATTTAGGATGGAGGATCCTGATCCCGCTGGCGTTATTCAATATGTTGGCCACGGGGGCGGGGATACTTTATTTCGGAAACCATTAATTCAATTTGATAATTTGGTAATTTGATAATTTGGTGATTTGGAAATGAAGCAAATTTTTTCTAAAATGAAGTGAAAGGTTAACAGGAAACAAGAAACGAGAAACGAGAAACGAGAAACAAGAAACGTTTCCAACGAGAAACAAGAAACGAGAAACGATCTAACGAGAAACAAGAAACGAATATAACGAGAAACAAGAAACGAGAAACGGGTTTAACGAGAAACGAGAAACAAGAAACGTTTCTAACGAGAAACAAGAAACGAGAAACGATCTAACGAGAAACAAGAAACGAGAAACGATTTAAACGGTCTTATAAACTTTACTTTTGCAACCTTATTAATATATGCAGGCATTAACAAACAGAACAAAACAGGTGGATCGCAGCCCGATGAATTTTTGGGAGCGATTGTATTTGCCCGCAATTATCAAGGGGATGTTCATCACCTTCCGTCATATTTTCACCAAAAACCCTACGATACAATATCCCGAGCAGAAACGGCCGTTCAGCCCGGTGTTTCGCGGGTTACAGATATTGAACCGGGATGAAGAAGGGCGCGAAAACTGTACGGCCTGCGGCTTATGTGCTGTAGCCTGCCCGGCAGAGGCCATTACTATGGAAGCTGCCGAACGGCTCCCGGGTGAAGAGCATTTATACCGCGAAGAAAAATATGCCGCTAAATACGAGATCAATATGCTGCGCTGTATCTTCTGCGGGCTTTGCGAAGAAGCCTGTCCCAAAGACGCAATCTACCTCAGCGAAACGTTCACACCGGCCGACTATCAACGAAAGCAATTCATTTATAACAAGCAGGATCTGCTCATCCCGAACCCGGTAACGGATAAGGAAGCATACGAAAAAGCATTAGGCAACAGGCCTAAAAAAGAAACGGTTAATTAAAGCAATGGGACTCACAACGATCTCTTTTATTTTACTTTCCCTGCTGGCGGTGGGCAGTGCCCTTATGATGCTGATCAGCAAAAGCCCCGTCAACAGTATACTCTGGCTGATCGTGGTTTTCTTTGCGATCTCCGGTCATTATATTTTATTGAATGCGCAGTTCCTGGCCGTTGTCAATATCATTGTTTACGCAGGAGCCATCATGGTGTTGTTCCTGTTTGTAGTAATGCTCATGAACCTGAATGCGGAAACAGAACCCGCAAGAAATCATCGATTACAGTTTATAGGGGTCATATCCGGCGGCAGCCTGCTGTTGGTATTGTTATCGGCGTTCATGAAAGTAAAACAGGAACACCCGGTGATGTTGGCAGGCGGCGAAGCCGGCCTGATCAAAACCCTGGGTAAAACATTATTTACAGACTACATCCTTCCGTTCGAGATCAGCAGCGTGTTGTTCCTGAGTGCCATGGTGGGAGCGGTAGTATTAGGAAAAAAAACATAGATGCAGGTGAGGATCATTTATCGTTAATTAAGAATCATGAAAATTAAAATTATTGTTGTCGCCATCTTGTTCTCCACCGTATTCAGTAATTCGATAAATGCGCAGATAAAGATCGAAGATGTTATCGGCAAAGTACAGGACCTGCTGGGCAAAAAGGAACTACTTACGGTAAAAAAAGGGTTTAGCCCCGTATTTTCTTTGGGCAGGCTACAGATCAATAATGTAGGTATCCTCGGTGAAAAACTGAAAGGGATTGAAGTGCTTGGCGATATTTTCAACAGCAAGGGTGTACAGGATGTAACGAAACTGTATAAGACCTATAAAACGGGATTGGTTGTTTTCAAAGTATTAGCTGCAGCGGGAGCCGTTGCGGCTACATACAGCACCGTAAGGGGAATTGCGGCAGAAAATAAGTTTAATGACAAAACCGTAAAAGCTCTCTTGTTGCCGGGTATTACTTCGGTACTTACCGGTGTCGTTACGAAAGTACTCACCAAAAAAGCATCATACAAAGCAGTAGATATTTTTAACGGCGTTGTAAGAAAAAAGATCAAAGATATTTTATCGGTAGCACCGGCTTCCTCCAATATGGGTGTCGGCATTTACGTGAAATTATAATTATGGATATCAAAGCATACATCGCGCTGTCGCTTACGTTATTTACCATCGGTATCATCGGTGTCCTGGTGCGCCGTAATGCCATTATTGTATTTATGTGCGTGGAGCTGATGCTGAATGCGGTGAATCTTTTGCTGGTGGCTTTTTCAAATATGCATGCCGCCAGCCCTGCTGCGAAAGCACTGCCGACATTTGCAAGCGATGCGCAGATATTTGTTTTCTTTATCATGATCGTAGCGGCTGCAGAGGTAAGTGTGGGACTGGCCATAATCGTTATGCTTTACCGGAATACGCACAGTATTGATGTAAATTTTTTAAACAGGTTAAAGAACTGATCACAGATAATATAACGGATGGTCATTTCACCGCCGTGTTTGTCAGTCGTCATTCGATATTTTTATGGACAATGTGTTACAAATAGCCCTGCTCATCCCGGTACTACCCCTGCTGGGTTTCCTGGTAACGGGCCTCGGCATAAACCATTTATCAAAGGCTGCTTCCGGCTTTATTGCAAGTGCCATGATATTCGGTTCTTTCGCCCTGAGCGTGTTTGCATTCCTGCAGGTGAAAGGCGGAAATATTTACACGGCTCATTATTTCGACCTGTTCAATATTGCCGCACTCCGGGTAGCGTTTGACCTGAAGATCGACCAGCTTTCTTCCTTATTCCTGCTTATCATTACGGGCATTGGCTTTTTAATACATGTATATTCCACATCCTACATGAAGGAGGAGCCCGCCAAAGACTTTTCAAAATATTTTTCCTTTCTGAACCTTTTTGTTTTCTCCATGCTGCTCCTGGTCATGGGTGCCAATTATGTGATCATGTTTATCGGTTGGGAAGGCGTGGGCCTTTGTTCTTACCTCCTTATTGGTTTTTGGTTTAAAAACAATGAGTACACGAATGCGGCTAAGAAGGCTTTCATCATGAACCGTATCGGTGACCTCGGGTTTTTACTGGCCATTTTCTGGATGATAAACGCCTTGGGAACGGTGAGCTTTGATGAGGTGTTTTCCCCGACTAATCTTGCACGCCTTACTGCAACGGATGTTACCGGCATAACAGCACTGTTGTTTGTAGGTGCTGCCGGCAAAAGTGCCCAGATCCCTTTATACACCTGGTTGCCGGATGCCATGGCGGGTCCTACACCCGTGAGTGCACTCATACATGCCGCAACGATGGTTACTGCCGGTATCTATATGATCGCACGTACCAATATTTTGTACAGCCTTGCCCCGATGACACAGCAGATGATCGCGGTGATCGGGTTAGCTACAGCTATACTTGCTGCTACTATTGCGATAAAACAAAACGACATTAAAAAAGTATTGGCTTATTCTACAGTAAGCCAGTTGGGTTATATGTTTCTCGGCCTCGGCGTTGGTGCTTATACCGGTGCGGTGTTTCACGTAATGACACATGCTTTTTTCAAAGCCCTGCTCTTCCTGGGCGCCGGCAGTGTGATACACGCCATGAGCGGTGAGCAGGATCTGCGCAATATGGGCGGACTGAAAAAATACATGAGCATCACCAATATTACATTCCTGGTAGGCTGTATAGCCATTGCAGGGATGCCGCCGTTCTCCGGGTTCTTTTCCAAAGATGAGATCCTGGCTGCTTCCTTTGCAAAACACCCGGCCCTCTGGATCGTAGGTGTGTTGGGTGCCATGATGACCGCCTTTTACATGTTCCGTTTATACGCCATGACCTTTCTCGGTAAATTCCGCGGTACACATGAACAGGAACATCATCTGCATGAAAGCCCTGCTGCTATCACTTACCCGCTGATCATACTCGCAGTGCTTGCTGTCATCGGCGGTTGGATAGGGATACCGGAAATATTTCTTCACGGCGGGCATCGGTTGGAAGCGTTCCTGGAGCCTGTGTTTCGCGAAAGCAATGCAATAAAGGTTAAACATGAAATGTCACATGCTACTGAGTACATCATCATGGGTGTATCTGTTGCATTATCCCTCGCCGCATTACTATTCGGATTAAAAAAATTCCGTCATTACCGGAAAGAAAATGACAGCCCCGCCACCGGTATTTCCAAGGTCTTGGAAAACAAATGGTACGTGGATGAATTATACGATCGCATCATTGTAAAACCGCTGTACGCTCTTTCTGTATTCTTTAATAATATCATCGAAAAAAAAGGCATAGACGGCCTGGTTAACGGCACCGGGAAATTTGTGCATTACGGAAGCCGTCAGCTTCGTTGGCTGCAAAGCGGGCAGGTTGGCGCTTATGTATTGCTGATGGTGATTGGGATGTTGCTGTTATTTATTATACAACTGTTTATAAAAAATTAGTCTTGGGTACGTTTATTACATTTCCTGAATTGCTCATCTGGCTGCCGCTGCTGGCGGGCCTGCTTTGTTTTTTCCTGAAGCAGGGTTCAAAAAATACAGCCCTGTTCGCATCATTACTGGTGCTGGCGGCAACGGTTGCCAGCCTTTGGTATACCGATGCACAATACCGGGATTACAATACCGTACAATACCTCTGGTTGAAACACCTGGGCAGCGGTTTTTACGTTTCACTGGAAGGAACAGGCCGCCTGTTGGCATTACTCACGGCGGTGTCATTCCCGCTGATCTTTCTCGCAACGGCAAAACATAAATATCAAAATGCCGGTGCTTTTTTCGGATTGATGTTGCTCACGGAATGCGGCTTAATGGGTGTTTTCCTGGCTAAGGATGCGCTGCTCTTTTACTTTTTCTGGGAGCTTGCCCTTATCCCTGTTTATTTCCTCTGCAGTAAATGGGGAGGGGAACACCGGATCCGGGCGACTTTCAAATTCTTTGTCTACACATTTGCCGGTTCGCTGCTGATGCTCACCGGTATCATATATGTTTACCTCCATACGCCACCGCGTTTTTTTGCGGACGGCACGCAGGCTGTGCATTCCTTCGCTATGCAATCTTTTTACCACGCTTCGCTCAGTGAATCTGCGCAGGGTTGGTTGTTTTGGCTGTTCTTCCTGGCTTTTGCTGTAAAGATGCCGGTATTTCCTTTTCATACCTGGCAGCCTGATACCTACGATCAATCACCAACCTCTGTCACCATGGTGTTGAGCGGGATCATGGTAAAAATGGGTCTCTTTGGCGTGATCAGGTGGCTCATTCCGATGTTCCCGTTGGCCGTAACAAAATATACCAATGCGGTAATGATACTATCTATCGCGGGGATCATTTATGCAAGTTGTATAGCCCTGGTGCAGGATAATCTAAAAAAACTTGTGGCCTATTCTTCCATTGCGCATATCGGGCTGATGTGTGCATCGCTGTTTGCCATGAATGAACTCAGCGTGCAGGGTGTGATGGTGCAAATGTTCAATCACGGCATTAATATTATAGGCCTGTGGATAGTGATCGACCTGGTGGAAAAACAGACCGGTGTTAAAAATATTTCTCAACTGGGTGGAATTGCCCAAAAAGCACCTGTTCTCACGATCATGCTGGTGATCATTGCATTGGCAAATATTGCCCTGCCGCTTACGAATGCATTTGTCGGAGAATTTATGATGTTTGCCGGTTTGTATCAATACAATATCTGGCCGGCGGTTATTGCAGGGTTGAGTATAATCCTTGCTGCAGTGTACACCCTGAACATGATCCAAAAAGTTTTTTACGGCAATACAAACGCCGTTACGGAAAATGTAAAAGATATTTCTTTTAATGAAAAGCTCGCCTTGGGACTGATCATCATTATGATATTTATTTTAGGCGTATATCCTCAGCCGATGATCGAACTGTCGAAGAGTGGGGTGGAGGTGTTGTTAAGGGCGGGGCTTAAGAAATAGGAATTGGGAATTAGGAATTGGGAATTGGGTATAGTTCAAAAGCATTCCGGTTTGCAAGGATAGGGGACTGAACAATTGCCGGTGTGAATCGGATGAGCGGACTTTAGCGTCCTTTGCGTGTATTTCTTTGCGCTCTTTGCGGTTTATTGTTTTT
>JBBJLU010000057.1:0-18110 GCA_037719665.1 Ferruginibacter sp. | reverse complement strand
CGAGCAGGCAGACTTATATCAACAATTTCACCCTGAAAAATATACAAACGGGACAACAGTACCCGATCTCCGGCCTGCCGGTAAATATGCTCGCGGGTAATATCGTATGGAGCGATAATGAGCAAAAAATAGCATTTACCAATACCGTTTCATCGCGGGTAGATGCTTATGTGATAAATGTGAAAACCCGTAATGCCACCCGTATCAATAAACGCCCGCTGAATGTTACAAACGGTGCAGGGCTTGCATGGTTGGATGATAACAGCATACTCTACAAAGTGATCCCTGCAGGTACCGGCACAGCTCCAAAAAAATCCGTTACACCAAAAGGACCGGCAGTGCAGGAAAGTACGGGCAAAGCTTCCCCGGGCAGAACCAATCAAGACATGATATCCTCTTTGTATGATGAACAGTTGTTTCAATACATGGCGACAGCACAGTTAGTCATGAACCGTAACGGGATTGAAAAACCTATCGGCCGGCCGGTGATCTATCCCTTCTTTTCTTTGTCCCCCGATAAAAAATATTTGATGTGGCGGCATCTGAGTAAGCCATTCTCTTATTCTGTACCTGCCGGCGGCTTCCCTGCAACCCTGAGCATTACAGATCTCAACGGCAAACTGCTGAAAACGATTGCGGAACTTCCAAGCGCAGAGACCATACCTTCAGGAAATGATAATGTACAAAATGTGCCACGCGGATTTTCATGGCGGAGCGATGAGCCGGCTACGCTGATTTGGGCCCGGCCATTGGACAGCGGATTGATAGCGAAGAAAATGGAATTTCACGATGCCGTGTATGCCCTCGCAGCACCGTTCACCGCAGAGCCTAAAAAATTATTTGAGACAAACATGCGGTATCGCGGCGTGATTTGGGGGAATCAAAATTTTGCATGGGTTACCCAGTCATCGATCGGTAAACAGACAGTAAAGGTCAGCCGGTATGATCCATCCAAGAATACCATGGAAGCGTTAACTGAGAGAAGTTTTTTAAATGCTTATGCTGATCCCGGTATCCCCGTCACGGTGAAGAATAAATTCAACCGGGATGTCATTTACACAAAGGGCAATACCATCCTGATGAACAACCAGACGGGATCGTCACCCAACGGGGACCTTCCTTTTTTAGCTTCGTTTGATTACGACACCAAAAAAACGGAGTTACTTTGGCGTGCGGCGGAAGGGAGTTTTGAAAATGTCGTTTCCGTTATAGATCCCGAAAATCTTGTTCTCCTTACCCGTAGAGAATCTCAGAAAGACGTGCCGAATTATTTCCTGAAAAATTTGAAATTAAAAAAAGCAGATCAGGCCATAACTGCATTTACTAATCCCTACCCGGAATTGGCGGGGGTAAGTAAAACCAAGATAAAATATAAGCGTGCAGACGGAGTCGATCTCACCGGTGACCTATACCTGCCGGAAGGATATAATAAAGAAAAAGACGGACCGCTGCCGGTTTTAATTTGGGCATACCCAAGAGAATTTAATAATGCAGCAGACGCAGCACAGATCCGTGGCAGCAATGATCGATTTACAGGCCTCAGTTGGGGCAGCCCGGTGTTTTATGTGACACAGGGATTCGCGGTATTGGATAATGCGGAAATGCCCATCGTAAGTAAAGACACCTCCAAAAAACCAAACGATAGTTTTGTAGAACAATTAAAGATGAATGCAGCGGCGGCAATTGATCATCTCAGCAGCATGGGCGTAGGTGATAAGAACCGCGTGGCAGTAGGAGGTCACAGTTACGGTGCGTTTATGACGGCAAATTTATTGAGCCATACTTCATTGTTTAAAGCGGGCATTGCACGCAGCGGCGCTTACAACAGGACCCTTACTCCTTTTGGTTTCCAGGGAGAGGACCGAACCTACTGGCAGGCACCGGATCTTTATTATGCCATGAGCCCGTTCAGTTATGCAGATAAAATAAAAGCTCCTTTGCTGTTAATACACGGGGATACCGACGATAACCAAGGCACCTTCCCGATCAACAGTGAAAGATTGTACACTGCCATAAAAGGTCATGGCGGTAAAGTACGGTTGGTGATGTTACCATACGAAGCACATGGCTATCGCGGTAAAGAAAATATCCTGCATATGCTATGGGAACAAAATGAATGGTTACGTAAATACGTAAAATAAACAATCAGTAATGGGCATTGCCGAAATTGATAATGAAAGGAATACTATCACGATCCATGCTCACTTGTATTTTTACGGCGATGCCGCAAATGAAGGCTTATGCCTGCGCATAGCGGAAGACATCAATGCACATTGGAATATTCCTGACGGACATGCAATGATATCCGGGAAAAAATATTCCGTGGTCTTCAACGTCAAAGGGTTCTATGCGCGCGGGCTCCGACAATCCGATGTAAACGACAATGATGATCCGCTCAATAATTATTTCCGCGTAGAAGATGTGGCTTCGGGCAATATTTCCTTTGTAGACGGCATAAACAGTAACACCGGTTATTTTCAAACAGATAACCTGTTGAATAATTCCACTACGGCAGCCCATGAGTTTGGGCATACCCTGGGCCTGGTGCACCCCGACGATCTTGATATCCGGGGTTACGGCGTTCCCGGTATCATGTACCCGCGCGGTACTATATGTGACCCGGAATTTCAGTATGACCCTGCTTCCGTACCGCTTGCCCCCGGCGGCACCATGAATCCTTTTCACCGGCGGGTTTTACAATCCGACATTGACGGACTACACGTGGAAAGATTATTATTCAACAGTAACGGCCTTGCCGTAATAGGCGCATTTACCTCTATTTGGCATTATCGGCACAGCAGTGAAGCATTTGCCTGACCGCCAGCATCTTCAAGATCCCATTCATATAATAATTTTTCCTTTCACTCAACAATTCCTTTTCTTTGAGCATAAATTTTAATGATGGCCATTCTTAAAGCAGACAATCTTTCTAAAAATTACGGCAGGATAAAAGCCCTGAAAGGGGTGAGCTTTTCAGTGCCCAAAGGCAGTGTTTTCGGCATCCTGGGCCCTAACGGCAGCGGAAAAACCACCCTGTTGGGGATCATCATGAATGTGCTGAAGCAATCCGGCGGCAGTTACCAACTTTTTGATGAACTGCCGACTGATGATCATCGTAAAAAGATCGGGACCCTGTTGGAGACCCCGAATTTTTATCATTATTTATCTGCGGTGCGCAATCTTAAAATAACAGCAGCCATTAAAGGGCATGGTGAAGATGATATAGACAGGGTTTTGGAGGTGGTCAACCTGGCGCACAGGAAGCATTCCTCTTTCAATACTTATTCGCTTGGTATGAAACAACGTTTGGCAATCGGTGCAGCATTGCTCGGAAACCCCGAAGTGCTGGTATTGGATGAGCCTACAAACGGCCTTGACCCGGTGGGTATTGCAGAGATCAGGACATTGATCAAAACACTTTCTGCTAACGGGAAAACCATCATCATGGCCAGCCACCTGTTGGATGAAGTGGAAAAAGTTTGTACCCACGTTGCAATTTTAAAGCAGGGTAACCTTATCGCTTCAGGTAAGGTAAATGAAATATTTGCGCACGACGATATTGTTCAGGTCCGTGCAAAAGATACAGAGAAGCTAATGCTGGTACTGGAAGGATACAGCGACGCAAAAAATATTATTTCCACCGGTAATGATATTGAAATGGCTTTTGCATCAGGCACCGCTGACCTGGAAGCGATCAATCAATTCTGTTTTAATAACGGGTTGGTGCTCTCTCACCTGCAGGTGAAGCATAACAGCCTTGAATCTAAATTTCTTGAACTTACCAACGTATAATCATGACAATGCTTTTAAAAACGGAATGGCTGAAAATTAAAAATTATATGGCGTTTAAGATCCTGGCCATCTTTTTCGGTGCCGGGGTAATTCTTACCAACTATATCGTTTATGCTATTAATAAAAATATAGTCCATAAATCTCCTACGGGCCAGATGATACTCTCCTCGTTTAATCCTTATGAGTTTACTAAAACCTGGCAAACTACTAGCTATACAACAGGCTATTTGCTTATCCTGCCGGCGATGCTCATTATTATTCTCCTCACTAATGAATATACTTACCGTACGAGCCGCCAGAATATTATTGACGGTTGGAGCCGCAGTCAGTTCATTGAGGTTAAATTACAAATGGCATTACTTGCTGCAGTATTCACAACGGTACTGGTCATATTAACTGCACTGGGTTTCGGGCTCACATCGGGTACATCATTTTCTTTTTCCGGCTTTTCGCATATCGGCTTTTTCTTCCTGAAAGCCCTTTCCTATAATATGTTCGCCGTTTTTATATCTGTCCTGGTAAAGAAGACCGGGTTTGCTATCGGCCTTTATTTTATTTACCTCGGTGCCGAAAACCTGCTTTCCTTTATGCTGGATTTTGCCAGCGGGAATATCAAAACAACTTACGGAAGAGACCTGGGGAGTATGGGAGATTATTTACCGTTGAGTTCGTCTGACGGGTTACTTACCTTCCCGGATAACCCGATGAAGGCGGCA
Organism: Ferruginibacter sp.; assembly: GCA_037719665.1. GTDB lineage: Bacteria > Bacteroidota > Bacteroidia > Chitinophagales > Chitinophagaceae > Ferruginibacter. The sequence continues at coordinate 13,602 of JBBJLU010000057.1, read as the reverse complement.
GCAAAAAGCCTTATGCCCGCAGATTATACATGGGTTGTTGCGGGTTTTGCTTTGCTATACCTGTTCCTGTTCATGTATTGGAGCCGCAGGCGCTTTATGCGTGCCGATCTTTGACCCGGTATTTTCAAGCGCATGTACCGCAGCATCTATTTCCGGGAAAAGAAAGCTGAACCCCGCTCTTTTTATTTTTTCAGCACTCGCCCTTGTGCTTTTCAGGATCTCAATTGTTCGGGCGCCCATCATTAGTTTTAAAATAAATACCGGTATATGGACCGGGATATAAAATTTACCGCGCACCGCATTTGCGATAGTAAGTGTTAGTGTTTTATTACTCACAGGCACCGGTGCAACGGCATTATAAATTCCGCTCAACGCTGCATTTTCCACCGCATAAATATATGCCCGGCAAAGGTCATCGATATGGATCCAACTGACGGTTTGTTTGCCCCCGCCTAGGATCGCAGCGATCCCTGCTTTAAGCGGTGCCTTAAATTCAGGATAGGCACCGCCGCTTTTCGCGAGCACAATGCCTGTCCTTAATATACACAAACGTATTCCGATATTTTCTGCAGGTTGTATACTATGTTCCCATTGCCGGCACACTTCCCCGAGGAAGGATGGATCCGCCGGGTCTGTTTCCGTAAGAAAATACCCGTCGCGGTTATCCGGCCCATACCATCCGGTGGCGGAGGCGCTAACGATGATCTTTACTTTATGAGCCGTTTGTTGTAAAGTATTTACCAGGAGCCTGCTGCTTTCCGTACGGCTTTCGAGGATCTCCTTTTTGTAGGCCTCACTCCATTTTTTATCCATCACCCCGGCCCCCGCAAGATGTATCACCGCATCAGCCTCTTTTACAGCAGCGGGGTCGATCGTACCTTTTTTCACATCCCATAGTGCATAGGAGATATTTTCGGCCGAAACACGGTTTTTTAAGCTGCGGGTAAGAATGATAACACGGTAATTTTTGTTGATCAGCCGGTTCACCAATTCCCTGCCTACAAGGCCCGTACCTCCCGTGATAAGAATCGTTTGCATATGCGGAGATTATGTTTTTTGTTAATGAATAAAGGTGCGTGCAGCTATTATAAAATAAACGATGCCCTTAAAAAAACCGTATTTTTATACAAATCATTTTCTCATGAAGATCCCGGTAATTATCTGCCTTTTATTGTTCAGCGTCGTGTATTCCGCAGGTGCCCAAACCATTACTTATTCCCAGGTGGAAAAGGCAGATAACCGCGATCTTACTTTCGAGATCCTTGGTAATTTCTCGGGCAACTTCCCCGTGTTTAAAAGTGTTAATAAACGAAGGGAACTTACAATTTACGATAACAATATGGCGATTACGAAAACCATAAAGTTGGATTTTATATCGGACCGTTTCTCCAATATTGATTTCATCAGTTACCCGGACTATTTTATCATGGTATGGCAGTATGAAAAAAGCAGTGTTATTTGGTGCAAAGCAGCCCGGATGACCGGAACAGGAGAAATGCTTGGAAATGTGATCACCATGGATTCGACAAAAACCGGTTTTTTTTCGAACAGGGTATTCTATGATCTGACCTGGAGCGAGGACAGGAAAAAAGTACTGATGTATAAAACGCACTCTAAAAATGATGAGTACGACATGGTCACAAAGGTCTATGACGAAAATTTGCTATTACTTGACAGTTCAAAAAGGGTCATCTCCTATAATGACCGGCGGGAAGTATTCGGTGACCTGCTGATCAGCAACGAAGGCACAATTGTATTCACCAAAGTAAGACAAAATGCCCGCCCGGAATTTATCAATTCAATCGGGCTTAATATTAAAAAACTTAAGAATGACAGCCTCATTACCCTGAATATTCCCCTGGATAAAGAACTTATCCAGGACCCACTTGTAAAAATCGATAACAGGAACGGGCAGTATATTGTAAATAGTTTTTCTTACAAAAATAACGGCGGAAATATTGACGGCATGTTTACCGCTGTCGTCCGGGATAAACCCTTGCAACTCTCACAAAAAACGATCAATATTTTTGATGATTCCCTGAGGACAAAATTATCCGGCAGGCCTGATTGGCGCACGGCATATGACAATTTATCCCTGCGGAATGTGATCCTTAAAAAAGACGGGGGCTTTATCGTATTGTCTGAAGAATACTATAAACAAAGGCGTTTCGGCAACTTTGATGACCGCTATTCCCCGGGGAGTTATAATTCCCGGTATTACGGGACCGCGTCGGACTATTATTTATATAATCGCGGGTATTACGGTTACTACAGGCCCTTTAATGACGGGTATAGCAGGGATATTATTTATAATTACAATGATATTGTCGCTTTCAGCTTAACCAAAGACCTGCGCCCGGAATGGAATAATGTTATCAATAAAACGACTTCCGATATTGAGAATGACAATTTCCTTTCCTTTACCAATATGAACGCAGGCGGAGAGATCCATTTTCTTTTTCTTCAAAAAGATAATAACCGGCAGATACTGAGTGATCATGCTTTACAACCTAACGGCTCTGTGAATCGTTATGCCACGCTTAAAGGTCGCGAAGCCGGGTATTATTTTATGCCCAGGCTGGGAAGACAAACCGGGTTGCACCAAATGATCATTCCCTGCATTGTAAGAAACAATATTGCCTTTGCGAAAATTGATTTTTAGTTTTGCATTTGACGGTTACCTAAACAACTTTTTAAAGTGACAGGCATTTTCAGAGCCAATAATCCTTCAGGAAACGCAATACTCTTTTTTTACGCGATCGTATTGAAACTTCCGGTCTTCTTGCACCCCGGCGCGCCGTTGCAGAGTCTTTCAGACGGGGCGTTGTATAAAGGGTTACTGAATATTACTGATCCTGTTGCAAAAAGTTTTCCTTTCATTTATCCCTTGCTTTGTTTTGTATTACTTTTTACACAGGCGATCAATTTTAATAAAATTGTAAATGGCTTAAAACTCCACCGGCACACTAATTATCTTACCGGAATGAGTTTCCTCCTCATCACTTCTTTATTACCGGGTATGTTCAGATTGTCTGCAGCCCTGATCGTAAATAGTTTTATCATATGGATCTGGGGTAAACTATCTGCCTTATACAATAACCCTTCGCCTAAATCGGCGGTATTTAATATCGGGCTTGCAACCGGCATTGCCGCTTTTTTTTATTTTCCTTCCGTGGTTTTCCTGGTAATGGTAGTGTTCGGTATAGCCATAGCCCGTCCGTTTAGGTTGCAGGAATGGATAACCGGCCTGGTGGGTATCATTACGCCGGTATATTTCTTTTATGCCTGGCTATTTTTAACGGGAAAAGTCGGCAGTTTCCCTTTACCCCGGTTGGATCTTTCTTATCCCGGGCTACCGGGTAACGGTTTGACTTACCTTGCGCTTTCTCTTATTGCCGTTGGGCTCATAGCGGGAATTTATTTTGTACAGGCCAATATGCGCCGCCAGGTCGTTCAAACCCGCAAAAGCTGGCAATCATTGTTTTTTTACCTCGTTGTTGCCTTATTTGTTCTCCTGATCAGCGGAAACAGCGGTCTATCTTCATTTATTTTGCCGGCAGTTCCGCTCGCTGCTGTTATTGCTGCTGCATTCTTCTACCCTCAGAGGAAAATTGTCCCGCTGTTGCTGCACTGGTCCATGGTAGCGGTCTATATTGCGCTCAACTTTTTTTAAGGATGTTCAGCATAGAGCGTCAGGGAAATTTTCAGTATTTGCTTATTTCTTCATTTCTTTTACGACTTGCTTTAGCCCTTTACCTATTTTTGCGCGAGTAAAACTTCTCCCATGAAATTCGGTGTGGTTATTTTCCCGGGCTCTAATTGCGACAGGGATATGATTGAGGCATTACAAAATGACTTGCAACAGGAAGTGATCACGCTTTGGCACAAAGACAGCGATTTGGCTGCATTTTCCTCGGATGACTGCATCATTCTCCCCGGCGGTTTCAGCTACGGTGATTACCTGCGTTGCGGCGCTATTGCGCGTTTTAGCCCTATGATGCAAAGCGTGGTCGCATTTGCCAATACCGGTGGAAAAGTGTTGGGTGTATGCAACGGTTTCCAAATACTTTGTGAGAGCGGCCTCTTACCCGGTGTGCTCCTTGCTAATGCGGGGCAGCAGTTTGTTTGTAAAAATGTGTACATTAAAGATCCTAGCGACCCCTTGGCCCGCCCGCTGATGATCCCTATTGCACACGGTGAAGGCCGGTATTATGCTGCACCGGCCATACTAAAGGAGTTGGAAGCAAATGACCGGATCATTTACCGCTATTGTAATAAAGAAGGAGATGTGCATGATCACCATAACCCCAACGGCACCACGGATAATATTGCCGGTATTTGCAATGAAGCACGCAATGTATTCGGAATGATGCCCCACCCGGAAAGAGCCTGCAATACTGCATTAGGGAATGTGGATGGTCGGGAGGTTTTCAACGCATTGCTCGGAGTAGGTGCATTGGTCGCCCGCTAAAACTCCGGTGCCATTTTGAATGTCATCCCGTTATCAATTGCAGGTCAGGCAATTACCGTTTTGAAGCCGAAATTTTCACATTTCCCTTTTTCACATTGTTCTACCTTTACCCAATGAACAATTACCTGAAAAAATCAGCAGTCTTTTTTGCATTATTAACTTTCTTCAATATAGCTCACGCCCAGATCGAAAACCCGGTAAAATGGTCTTACGCAGCAAAGAAAATAAAGGGCGATATGTATGAATTACATATGACAGCAGTATTGGAAGGTAAATGGCATATTTACTCTCAAAATGCCGGGGAGGGCCCGCAGCCTACTTCTTTTGAATTCACTAAAAACCCGCTTCTGAAAACGGACGGAAAAGTAAAAGAGATCGGCAGGTTGGAAAAAGAATATGATTCCAATTTTAAGTCAACGCTTAAGTTTTATTCGGGGAAAGTGGATTTTGTGCAAAAGATAAAACTGAAAACACCTGTTGCAACTATGGCAAAAGGGAAAATATTGTATATGGTTTGTAATGATAAAAAATGCCTGCCGCCGAAAGATATTTATTTCACGGTGAAAATTGATCCTAAATCATAATCATCAAATTGTTTTAAATTACATCCCGGTCCCCGACCGGGATTTTTTATTTTATATGCGCTTCTTCCGACATTATCTCTTATCAACCTTTTTTATTGTTAGTTGTTCTTTCGCGTATGCCCAGGGAACGGTCATTGTGACCTGGAAATCTGCGGCAGAGAAAATTTCCGAAGGAGTTTACAAAGTAAAATTTACGGGTGCAGTAAAAAAAGGTTGGCATGTATACCCGCTACCCGATACGGAAACAGAACTCTCCGGCCTTACGACAGCTTCAGATGACAGTGCTGTAGTGACCGGTGATCTTATTTTACAAACGGGCGGTACTACTCTTCCCGACCCGGTATTTTCCAAAAAACTGGCTATCGTTACAGACAGCCTCGTCTTTACCCAAACTATTCGGATTTCCGGGCCGGTTCCTGCAGTCATAGCGCTGCAGGTCAATTACGAAGTAGCGGATGCAGCATCATTTTACCCCGAATCCGTTACCGTAAAAATAAACACGGGTGCTACAACGGCAAAGGCACCCACCAACAGGATCCTGATCCCGTCAATAGATATTGAACACCCGATCAGCAATTGCAAAACTTCTTCTTCCGAGTCAACTGCCCAAACGGGAAGTACCAACCTGTTCACGGTATTTTTGATCGGCTTTGTCGGGGGACTGGCCTCCCTGTTGTTGCCTTGCCTTTTCCCGATGATCCCGCTGACCGTATCTTTTTTTACGCATAAAGCCGGGAGCCGGCGCCGCGGTATTCTGAATGCTTTTTTGTACGGCTTTTTTATTTTCCTGATCTATGTGGGTATCACCGTCCCTTTTCATTTGTTTGAAAAACTGAACCCGGCCATCTTTAATAATATTTCTACGAATGTTTATTTGAACACGGCATTTTTCGCCATATTCATTTTTTTCGCTTTGTCTTTTTTCGGATTATACGAGATCAATTTGCCTTCCGGTATTTCCAATAAGGCAGACAGCAAATCAAGCCATCAAAGTATTTGGGGTATCTTCTTCATGGCGCTTACGCTTACCATTGTTTCTTTTTCCTGTACCGGCCCGGTGGCGGGCTCCCTGCTTGCGGGGGTGGTTACGGGAGAAGGTGGCGCAATGAGACTAAGTATTGGCATGGGTGGTTTCGGTGTGGCGATCGGCTTGCCGTTCGCATTGTTTGCGCTGTTTCCAAATATGCTTAAAACACTTCCGAAATCAGGGGTTGGTTAAATACCGTGAAAGTTGTTTTCGGTTTCCTTGAACTTGCATTTGCATTCAAGTTTCTTTCCAACGCAGACCTCGTAATGCATTGGGGCATCCTTAAACGGGAAATATTTATCGGGATATGGATTCTTATTTGTCTGGGCCTCTCGTTGTATTTATGGAATGTATATCGCTTCAGCCATGATTCCCCGGTTAAAAAATTATCCGTGGTCCGTATCATCTTTGCGATCATTACAAGCCTGTTCACCCTCTACCTGCTGCCGGGTGTTACGAATACAAAGTATGCTAACCTGTCTTTCATCAGCGGATTTCCACCGCCTTTATATTACAGCGTTTATGCCGGTAAAAGCGATTGTGTATTGGATCTGAACTGTACCCGTGATTATGAAGAAGGGCTGCAAATGGCAAGAGAACAACGCAAGCCGATCCTTATAGATTTCACAGGATATGCTTGTGTAAACTGCCGCCGCATGGAAGAGAATGTGTGGAGTAAACCGGAGGTACATGCATTAATGAAAGACAAATTCATTGTTGTTTCCCTGTATGTAGATGATAAAAAATTACTGCCTTCCGGCGAACGGTTCACCTACACTACAAAAGATGGCGTTCAAAGAGATATCAGGACAGTGGGAGACAAGTGGTCTGTGTTTGAAACGGAAAATTTTAAAAATAATGCCCAACCGCTGTATGCCCTTATCAATAATGAAGAGCAGTTGCTCACTTTCCCCGCAGCTTATACGCCTTCCGAAAAAGATTACCTCCAATGGCTGCAATGCGGACTGGACAGTTTTGAGAAGAAATAATTCCGGGCTTATTTTTTCCGGAAAACTATAGTCAATATCCTTGGAACAGAGCCTTTATCATCGTAGTCAAAATATTCATTGAACTTTGATAAACTGAACCCATGCTTGTCAGCAGTACCGGTAAATTCGGAAATATGATGCGTATAACAGGGTAAGTGATTTGTACCTTCAGGGGTCTCAAACCTTGCTTTACTGCCGTTGTATTGTTTGAACGGATGCAACTCACCGATATAAACATGCCCGCCTTTTTTCAGAACCCGGGCACACTGCCCGAAGATAGTATGCAGGTCAGGAATATGCTCCAATACCAGGCTGAAGCTCACCAGGTCAAATTCATCGCTGCCAAACTCCCATGGTTTTGTAATATCCGCGCAGATGAATCGGGTATTCGGTGAGAATGTTTTTTCTTTTGCTTTCGCCAGCATCTCTTCCGAGAGATCCACAGCGGTAAGTGTTGTTGCAAGCCCGCTTAACCAACCGGTATTCTTTCCTGTGCCGCATCCGATCTCCAGGCAATTTTCAAAAGGGATATTTTCCAACATACTGCGCAACGCGATCGCCTCAAGGTCTCTTGTCCTGTTCACATCGGTATCATATTGTGCGGCCCATTGATCATATCCCTGTTGTACATCCATATAATAAATGTAGTGCTAAAAAAGGAAGGTCTGCACTCCGAAAATAAAGTGTAAAAAAAATCCCCGTTCGGAAAAACGGGGATAATGATAATCAATCATACAAATCTATAAAGCGATTTGTTTTTCGGTCATTAATTTGCGCAGGTTCAGTAAACCGTAACGCATTCTTCCAAGGGAAGTATTGATGCTGCAATTCGTAAGCTGTGCTATTTCCTTAAAGCTAAGGTCGGCATAATGACGAAGAATGATCACCTCTCTTTGGTCTTCGGGTAGCATGTCGATCATTTTACGAACCTTGTCGGAAGTTTGACCGTTCATGATCTGTACATCAATGCCGGGTTCTGAAAAATTCAGGACCTCGAAAATATCACGGTCATCACTTGTTTTGATGGTCGGGTTACGCTTAACTTTCCTGAAATGATCCACACAAAGATTGTGTGCAATGCGCATTACCCAGGGAAGGAATTTGCCTTCATCTGTATAACGTCCTGATCTTAACGTGTCGATCACCCGGATAAACACATCCTGGAAAATATCTTCAGCAAGATAACGGTCCTTTACCAACAGGTAAATGGAAGTGAAGATTTTGTCTTTGTAACGTGTAATAAGGGTTGAGAAAGCGGCGGTATCGCCATTGATGTACATGTGAACGATCTGCTGATCGCTCAGTTGGAGTTGGTTTTTCATGGTTTGAAATTTGAATTTTTTTGGACATTGGTTAATGTTGCCAATAGAAGGAAATAACTGCAGAGGATTTTAGGAAAGGCTCGCCGTTCTTCAATCAATTGGGTATTGTGGTGTAAACATAATCACAAAATTTGAACTTCCAAATTTTTCTTAACTTATTTTTTGACTATTTTTTTTCCTTCATATAGGCATACGTAGAACTACTTTTAAATGCACGTACTTTTACAGAACGACACGTATTTCCCCGGACCTTTTATTGCATAAAAGAGGGTGAAAAACAAACAGAAAAAAAATATGTTGAAGATCGCTTCAGAAAAAAATATAACCAAACGAATAAAGGCAGAACAGGATATTCTCATCAAAGGTGCAAGGGTACATAATCTTAAAAATGTTAGCGTAACTATTCCGCGAAATAAGCTCATCGTTGTAACGGGTGTGTCGGGTTCAGGTAAGTCTTCGTTAACCATAGATACGTTATTTGCAGAGGGCCAACGCCGCTATGCGGAAAGCCTGAGCGCATATGCGCGGCAATTCATGCAACGGATGAATAAGCCGGATGTGGACTATATCAAAGGCCTTTGCCCGGCGATCGCGATAGAACAAAAAGTTATTACCCGTACACCTCGCAGCACCGTGGGAAGCATGACGGAAATTTATGATTACCTCCGTTTGTTGTTTGCCCGTGCGGGTAAAACAATTTCCCCGGTAAGCGGCAGGATCGTAAAAAAAGATGATGTGCCTGACGTGGTAAAGGCGGTGAATGAAGCAACAACGGGTGATAAGATCATGTTGCTTGCATTGTTTAAAAGTCATGCCAACCGTGATGTAAAAGAAGAGTTGAATATTTTGCTTCAAAAAGGATTCTCCCGGTTGTATATCAACAATGAAATTATTAATATTGAAGACCTTCCCGAAGAAGGGCTTCCGAAAAAACAAAAAGCGGAAGTGTATATTCTTATTGACCGGTTGATAAAAAAAGAATTTGATGAAGATGACCTTCACCGCATTGCCGATTCTGCAGGTACCGCTTTTTACGAAGGAGACGGTACGATGTTCATACAGGTGAATGCCGCTAAGCCAATAAAATTCAGCAACAAATTTGAGCTCGACGGAATTGTTTTTGAAGAGCCCGTTCCCAATCTTTTTTCTTTTAATAATCCTTTCGGTGCCTGCCCGGTTTGTGAAGGATTTTCTATGATCCTGGGATTGGATGAAGACCTGGTTATCCCGGATAAACGGTTAAGTGTTTATGAAGGAGCCGTGGCTCCATGGAAAGGAGAGAAGCTCGGCCTATGGAAAGAAAATTTTATCCGCGCTGCAAAAAAGTTTGATTTCCCGGTACACAAACCGGTGATGGACCTTACCGATGCACAATTGAATGACCTGTGGAAGGGAAATCAATATGTAAACGGTATTGATGATTTCTTTAAAGAAGTAGAGCAGAATTTATACAAGGTGCAATACCGTGTATTGCTGAGCAGGTTTCGGGGAAGAACACTTTGTACGGAATGCCATGGCTATCGTCTGCGGCAGGAAGCGCTGTATGTACAGGTGCAGGGAATGCATATCGGTCAGCTTTGTGAGATGCCGGTTAAAGATCTTCAACAATGGTTTGATAAACTCACCCTGAGTAAATATGATGAACAGGTAGCCAAAAGAATACTGATAGAGATTCACCTTCGGTTCAAAACACTGATCGATGTAGGCTTGGGATACCTTACCCTTAATCGGTTGGCTAATTCATTGAGCGGCGGTGAGAGCCAACGCATCCAACTTACACGGAGCCTCGGAAGCAATCTTACCAATTCACTCTACATCCTCGATGAGCCGTCCATCGGGCTTCACAGCCGTGATACCCAACGGCTGATCGTTGTGTTGAAAGAATTGCGTGACCTTGGAAATACGGTAGTGGTAGTGGAACATGATGAAATGATGATGCGCGAGGCGGATCACATTATTGATATGGGGCCGTTTGCAAGTCACTTGGGTGGTGAGGTGGTTGCTGCAGGTAATTATGATGAGATCATTGCAAATGACACAAGCCTTACGGGCAGGTATCTTTCCGGTAACCTGCAGATCGTGCCACCGAAAATATTGCGGACCGCCAACAGGTTCATTAAAATTGAAGGCGCTAAACAGAATAATTTAAAAGATATCACTGTTGAATTTCCACTGAATGTTTTGTGTGCGGTGAGCGGTGTAAGCGGCAGCGGTAAAACAACGTTGGTAAAACAGATACTGTACCCGGCATTGCAAAAAATAAAAGGAGAAGTGTCGGAGAAGCCGGGACTGTACCGGCGGATCACGGGGGATATTGATTATATCAGTCAAATAGAATTGGTGGATCAAAATCCTATCGGGAAGAGCAGCCGCAGTAACCCGGTCACTTACATCAAAGCCTATGATGAGATCCGGGAACTGTATGCAAAACAGCCGCTTTCCAAAATGCGGGGCTTCATGCCCAAACACTTTTCATTTAACGTTGATGGCGGCCGATGCGATGCCTGTAAAGGCGAAGGCGAACAACTCGTAGAAATGCAGTTCCTCGCAGATGTGCATTTGATTTGTGATGTATGCAACGGCAAAAGATTTAAAGAAGAAGTGTTGGAAGTGAAGTATAAAGGGAAAAGCATTCATGATGTACTCGAAATGAGTGTGGATGAAGCCGGTGAATTCTTTGCAGCCGGGGAAGAAAAGGGAAAAGCAAAAGCGACAGACGGAGCAGATGTTGCCAAAAAGATCCAACCGCTAAGTGATGTAGGATTAGGTTATGTGAAACTCGGTCAATCTTCTAATACACTCAGCGGCGGCGAGGCTCAACGGGTAAAACTGGCATCCTTTCTCGGTAAAGGAAAAGCAGCCGGGCATATCCTGTTTATTTTTGATGAGCCAACCACCGGGCTTCATTTTCATGATATAAAAAAACTATTGGCATCTTTTAACGCATTGGTTGAACAGGGACATTCTATATTGGTGATCGAACACAATACAGATGTGATCAAAAGTTGTGATTGGGTGATCGACCTTGGACCCGAAGCGGGGGATAAGGGCGGCAATTTAGTATTTGCGGGAAAGCCTGCAGATCTGAAAAAAAATAAGCAAAGCCATACGGGGAGATATCTGTAATAAAATATCTCCCACAGATTTCACAGATTTTCACAGATCAAATCTGTGGATATCTGTGTTGAATGAATCTGTGATAATCTGTGGGAAACCTTTCTGCGCAATCTGCTCTTAGATCTTCTTAAATCTGCGGGAACCAATCTACCGCAATCGATTACTATCTTTTACCAACCGCTCATCCGAACTGATCGCTCTCGCAGCAAGTATCAGGAAAAGCAGGATGATCACATGAAACAACGCTGTGATGGAGATAGCGCCTTTGCCTACAAAAAGCTGTATCTCCCGGTAATACAAATAGATCAATACACATTCCAGTAAAATAGCCAACCCGGTAAGTCTTACCTGCAACTTGCGATTGTTGTAAAGGAAAATGGCAATCAGGGCAAGGAGGCCGATGGCAACCGTGATAATGACCATCGGGATGGTCTCCTTCCCGGTAAGAAAAGAGGAAGGGATCAGTTTTTTATTCGTGCCGCTATAGGTAGAGAAATTCAAAGTCAAAAAAGTAAACACGGAGGCGATTAACAGCCAGATGGATTGAATACGTTGTAACATGAGAATATATTAATGATGTAGAATTTATTTCTTTTCGTAAAGCGGGAATTGCTTCATCAGTATTTTCACTTCTTCCCTTACTTCGTTGATCGTATTTTCATTGTCAATGTCAGCCAGGATCCTGTCGATCAGCACGACCACTTTTTCCATATCCGCTTCTTTCATCCCACGGGTAGTGATGGCCGGAACGCCCACGCGGATACCGCTGGTGATAAACGGGCTCTTATCATCATAAGGTACTGCATTTTTATTGAGCGTAATATGTGCTTTATCCAGCGTTTCCTGTGCTTTTTTACCCGTAATATTTTTATTGCGAAGGTCTATCAGCATAAGGTGATTATCTGTGCCGCCACTGATAATTTGGTAGTCTCTTTTTGTAAAAGCAGCAGCCATGGCCTGCGCATTTTTCTGCACCTGGGTAATATATACGGTAAATTCATCGGTAAGTAACTCTCCGAAAGCCACTGCCTTTGCAGCGATCACATGCTCAAGGGGACCGCCCTGTGTGCCGGGGAATACGGCCATGTCTATGACGTTGCTCATCATTCTGAGGTTTCCCTTCATATCTTTTAGCCCCAGCGTATTTTCAAAATCCTTTTTCATGAGGATGATGCCGCCCCGTGGTCCGCGCAATGTTTTGTGCGTGGTGCTCGTTACGAAATGGCAATGTTCAAAAGGGGAGCTTAATAATCCTTTTGCAATAAGGCCGGCAGGATGCGCTATATCACACATCACAAATGCGTTGATCTCATCGGCCACTTTGCGGATCCTTGCATAGTCAATATCACGGCTGTAGGCAGACGCGCCGCAGATGATAAGTTTTGGTTTTTCGGTACGCGCTTTTTCTTCCAGCATCTCATAATCTATCAGGCCGGTCTCGCGGATGACGGTATAAAAAGAAGGGTTATATAATTTGCCGGAAAAATTTACGGGTGATCCGTGGGTAAGGTGTCCGCCCATGCTCAGGTCGAGCCCGAGGATCTTATCTCCGGGCTGCAGGATGCCGAGCATCAGCGCCGCATTAGCCTGTGCGCCGCTATGAGGCTGCACGTTGGCATATTCGCAATTGAAAACCTGTTTAATGCGGTCTATCGCCAACTGCTCCACCTGATCCACGATCTCACAACCGCCATAATATCTTTTGCCGGGGTAACCTTCCGCATATTTATTGGTAAGGCTGGTTCCCATGGCTTCCATCACCTGCAGGCTGGTGAAATTCTCACTTGCTATGAGTTCAATACCGTGTTGTTGTCTTTCGGTTTCTTTGTTGATGAGGTCAAAAATCGCGGTGTCTCTTTGCATGAAGATCATTTTACAGGGCAAAGATAAGGAGGGTGTTTTATCTATAGGATTTTGTTGTCCCGGCATTTGTTTTTTACCCGGCTTCAGTGGCGTCGCACTCTTGTGCATCGGGTCGTTGGGCGGCATTTATTATGCGATATGCCTTATACTGATAAAGATAAAAATGCTTTCAGAGTTTTGTGGTTAGGCCTGAAACTGAAGTACAACAGAATAACAGCTGCTGATAGTT
>JBBJLU010000056.1:0-18732 GCA_037719665.1 Ferruginibacter sp. | reverse complement strand
GAATCAAATGATTCGGTTCTTTTTAGTAATATTTAAATGTGAGATGTATGCCATCTCCAAATCTCCAAATCAGCTCATCTCCAAATCTCCAAATCTCCAAATCTCCAAATCAGCTCATCTCCCAATCACATTATCTCCAATTTTTTATTTTCTCATTATCAAATTACCAAATTATCAAATTATCAAATTGGTTTAAATTATCTAAGATCCACAACCTCCACCCCCGGGTATTTCTTCGGATCGAATACGAACATCGCATCAGGCACATTGGCATTCGGGCTAAGGCTTGATGTACTATAAGTATAACGGTTGCCGGACTTTTCAAACAGTTTAGTAGAAGCGATGGAATTGTTATCAACATACAGGAGGATCTTATGAAACGGCTTGGTCTTATCAATGGGCGTAAGTTCCACTTCATTCATGGTCCTTGCACCTACTTTTGATTTTCCGTTCAGCTTATAGAGAAAATCTTTGTCGTAAAAATTGGTAAATAATTTTTGCGGAGTAAGGGAATTTGCGGATGGATCGATCTTACTGATCGTCACTTCTTTTGAAGCTTTATCCAATGTCCACACATTACTGCCATCGGAGAATATCTCCTGGCCCGTAACGCTGATACGGTAGCGGCCACCTTTCATATATACTGTACCGCTCTTTGTCCCCAACGCCTTGCCGGATGCATTCTCGATCTTCAGGGAAAATTTTGCCTGCACCGTTTTGTACGTTTTAAATTTTGCACTCACCGCATCCAGGATCTTCTTCGCCTGCGGGTCGCTGCTGCCCATTCCTTTAGGTACCTGTGCATTTGCAGTAAATAAGCCCGTAACTAACACTAAAACCGCGTATAATTTCTTCATCAGATCTTTTTTTCTTTTGGTTTGCAAAGATATACTATAGACAATACTATGCCGGGTTGGTTTAAGACTTTTAAGCAAGGAAATGTTAATCTACCGGATATTGTCCTATTGAAAACAAACATTTAAACAAAACTAAAATCAATATTTTTGCCCTCCATGGCCAAACCTGCATCCGATACCCCTTTAATGCAACAGCATAATGCGATTAAGGCAAAATACCCTGATGCCATCCTGCTGTTCCGGGTCGGTGATTTTTATGAGACATTCGGACAGGATGCCGTCCTTACTTCACAGGTCCTTGGCATCACACTTACCAAAAGAAACAACGGCAATGCAGCCTCCGCCGAGCTTGCCGGCTTCCCGCATCATGCGCTCGATACTTATCTCCATAAGCTTGTAAAGGCCGGCTATCGTGTAGCCATCTGTGATCAGTTGGAGGATCCGAAAACGGCGAAGGGGATCGTGAAACGCGGTGTGACGGAACTGGTTACCCCCGGCGTGGCTACCAATGATAAATTACTGGAGCATAACAATAATAATTTTTTAGCCGCATTGCATATTACGGATGAGAAGACCGGTATTTCCTTTTTGGATATTTCTACGGGCGAGTTTTTCATAGCGGAAGGCGACCGTGAATACACGGATAAATTGTTGCAAAGCCTGCAACCGGCAGAAGTGATCTTCCAACGCAATAAGCAGAAGCAGTTCAAGGAATTTTACGGCAATTCATTTTTTACGTACACTTTGGATGAATGGATCTTTGCTGATCAGTATGCCAATGATATCCTGCTGAAACATTTTGAAACGCATAGTTTGAAAGGCTTCGGTGCAGACGGCATGACGACCGGTATCATTGCTGCGGGGGCCATCCTGCATTATTTAAAAGATACCGAGCATCCCAACCTGCAACATATCACTTCGCTGCAGCGGATCAATAAAGAGGATCATCTTTGGATGGACCGCTTCACCATCCGTAACCTGGAACTGATCGGGAATAATGAAAGCAACACGCTGTTCAAAACAGTTAATAATACGGTTTCCCCGATGGGTGCAAGGCTCATGAAACGTTGGATGCTCATGCCGCTGAATGACCTTACCCGCATCAATGAGCGTTTGCATACGGTTGAATATTGTATCAAAGAAACCGAAACGCGGATACAGATAACGAAGCATATCAAACAGGCCGGTGACGTGGAAAGGCTTTCGGCAAAAGTACCGCTGAAGAAAATTAATCCGCGGGAGGTTTTGCAGGTTGCGAGAGGACTGCAGCAAACGGAAGAAATAAAAAAGATCTGTGAATCCTCCTCCAATGAATATTTAAAAAGACTTGGCGATTCGCTGAACAGCTGTCAATATATTTTACACAAGATCATTAAAGAGATCACTGAAAATCCGCCGGCCGCTGTAAATAAAGGCGGGCTCATTGCTGCAGGTATACATGAAGAATTGGATGAACTGCGAAACATTGCCGGCAGCGGAAAGCATTACCTGCTGGAGCTTCAGCAGAAGGAAGCCATCAACACCGGCATCTCTTCTTTAAAGATCAGTTTCAATAATGTTTTCGGGTATTATTTGGAAGTAACCAACCTCCATAAAAACAAAGTGCCCGAATCCTGGATACGGAAACAAACATTGGCAAATGCGGAAAGATATATCACGCCGGAACTAAAGGTCTATGAAGAAAAGATCATCGGCGCGGAAGATAAGATACAGGCTATTGAGCAACAGATCTTCGGTGAACTGTTGAATGAACTGCAGGACTATATTGCCCCCATGCAGGTGAACGGCCACGTGATGGCGGTGTTGGATTGCCTTTGCTGTTTTGCAAATAATGCTTTGCAATTCAATTATAAGAAACCAACGATCCATGAAGGATATGAATTGGAACTGAAAGACAGCAGGCACCCCGTGATAGAAAGAAATTTGGGTGTGGGTGAGCCATACATCAGCAATGATATTTTTTTAGATAATACCACGCAGCAACTGATCATCCTGACCGGACCGAACATGAGCGGTAAGAGTGCAATACTTCGGCAAACAGCCCTGCTGACGCTGATGGCGCATATGGGCAGTTTTGTGCCGGCATCCTCAGCGAAAATTCCGCTCACCGATAAAATATTTACACGTGTAGGCGCATCGGATAATATCACCGGCGGGGAAAGTACGTTCATGGTAGAGATGAATGAGACGGCCAGCATCCTGAATAACCTCTCTTCGCGCAGCCTGATCTTATTGGATGAAATAGGAAGAGGCACGTCCACCTACGACGGAATCTCCATTGCCTGGAGTATTGCGGAATTTATTCATGAATCCGCATTTGCACCGAAGACCTTGTTTGCAACGCATTATCATGAGCTCAATGAATTGGAAAATAAATTCGGGCGCATTAAAAATTATCATATCACCAATAAGGAAGCGGGAAATAAGATCATCTTCCTCCGTAAACTTGCACCCGGCGGAAGCACGCATAGTTTTGGGATCCATGTGGCCCGGATGGCCGGTATGCCTCCCGAACTCATCAACCGGGCAAATGAGATCCTGCTGCAGTTGGAACAAAAACATTCCGATGAAAATGAAAAAGGTATCGCCCGCTCGGCCGACCTGAAGGATAAGGTTAAGGACCTGAATATTCCCAAAATGCAACTCAGTATTTTTGACGCGCATTCCGCTACTTTCGATGAGATCCGGCAGGTGCTCGAAACGGTTGATATCAACCGCCTTACCCCCGTTGAGGCTTTATTAAAATTGCAGGAGATCAAGGGTAAGATCCGATAGAAACCGGCCCTTTTTGTCCCTTTCCCGGTTTCCCTCTCTTCAATGCAGCGTTAGTTTCTCCTTCCGCCTCTTTTAAGTAACTTTATCGTATATCTATTGATGCGGGCATACATTTTTTTAATCATATTTACATTTATCGGGGGAAAAGGATTTTCTCAATGCACCACGTTGGGGCAAACTCCCCCTACCGCATTCCCGATCTGCGGCACCACTACCTTTACGCAACAAAGCGTACCGATCTGCTCCAGCGGCGACCTGTTCGTACCCGGTTGCAGCGGCGACGGCGCTTTATATTCCGACAAAAATCCGTTTTGGTATAAATTCACCTGTTATCAAAGCGGCACCTTGGGATTCGTGATCACACCTTTCGGCAACGCGGAAGATTATGACTGGCAGTTGTGGGATGTTACCGGCCTTGATCCCAACAGTGTTTTCTCCACTCCGCCTCCCCCGATCGTTTCCGGGAACTGGTCAGGATCTTACGGAACCACCGGTGCATCAGCATCCGGGGTGAATTTTATTCAATGCGGTTCTGCACCGCAGGATAACCGGCCTAGGTTTGCCATCATGCCGCAATT
Source organism: Ferruginibacter sp. (assembly GCA_037719665.1). Lineage (GTDB taxonomy): Bacteria > Bacteroidota > Bacteroidia > Chitinophagales > Chitinophagaceae > Ferruginibacter. The sequence continues at coordinate 14,522 of JBBJLU010000056.1, read as the reverse complement.
GATCGTAGGGCATAATTATTTATTGCTAATCAGTCATTATTCCGACAATCAATCCGGTTATACCCTTGCTTTCGGTGGCGGTACTGCCGTGATCACAGATCCTCTGGAGCCGCACCTGGTAAGTGCCACAGCACCCTGTGACGGAACAGAGATACGGGTCATCACCAATAAAAAAATGAAATGCAACAGCCTTGCGGCAAATGGCTCCGACTTTAAAGTGCTCACGCCTGCGGGGACAACGATCAACCCGGTCTCCGCTATCTCCTTTCAATGCAGCAACGGCTTTGACCTCGATACGCTTTCCCTGTTCATGGCTGCTCCCCTCACGCCGGGCACTTATACGGTCACTGCAAAAAACGGTAGCGACGGCAATACCTTAAAGGATAATTGTGATAAGCTGATCCCTGTTGATGAAACTGTGCAATTCACTGTGTTCCCTTTGTTGCCCACACCGATGGACAGCCTTACTAAACTTAAATGTTCACCGCAAACGCTTGAGTTGGTATTTCGGAAAAGAATAAAATGCAACAGCATTGCCCCGGGTGGCGGAGATTTTTTTATCACCGGGCCCTATCCGGTAACTATTACGGCTGCTATGGGCAATTGTATCAACGGACAAACGGACCGGATCATTTTGCAACTCTCTGCCCCATTGACGGTGGCAGGCGATTTCTTCGTGAACCTGCAAACCGGCCCGGATGGCAACACCCTCTTCGACGAATGCGATGTGCAAACTCCCCTGCCCGATGATGTGGCATTTCATGTAAGCGATACGGTAAATGCAGATTTTAGTTTTAGCATAGCCTACTCCTGCGAAAAAAATATTGTCAGTTACACACATCCCATCGGCAACGGCGTAAATATTAGGCATTGGACCTTCGGCTCTGCACCGGATAATTTTACACAGAACCCCGTGATCACGTACACCAATTTTGAAGATAAGACGACCACCCTAATGGTGAGCAACGGTGTCTGCAGCGATACTTCAACCGTAATCATCAAATTTGATAATTATCTGAAAGCGGATTTTGAAGTTACGCCATTGGTATGCCCCGATAAAAAAGCAGTATTTAAAAATAATACTATCGGCAGGATACTTACCTGGCAATGGAATTTCGGGAACGGAATGACAGCAAACGTAAAGGACCCTGTACCGCAAAGTTTCCCGCCGTTGTCTGCCGCAGATTATACCGCTCTGCCGGAGCTGATCGTGATGAATGATTACAATTGTTTTGATACGATCAGGAAACCGATCCTCGTTGTGTACAGTTGTTTTATTGCCGTGCCTTCTGCCTTTACACCGAACGGCGACGGGCTAAATGATTTTTTATACCCGCTGAAAGCATATAGGAGTTCAAACCTCAGGTTCAGCATTTATAACCGCTTAGGACAAAGAGTATTCTTTTCTACCAATTGGTTGAATAAATGGGATGGCCGCTACAAAGGCCTGGGACAGGATCCCGGCACTTATGTTTGGATGTTGGAGTATGATAATTCCGAAAGCGGTACGCATGTGTTTCAAAAAGGCACAACGATCCTGATCAGGTAAAGAAAAATCATTGTCCAAGCAGTTTAGCAGCGGTCAACTTCAGTGGCGTCGCACTCTTGTACAGCAATTCTTTATTCAGCTTTTCCTTTCTCCAAAAATAGTAACTTGCTCTTTCATAATCATAACTGCCGTCATGGTTTACAACCGCTGACGGGGTAATGGATCAACCCGCAACTCATCACCCGCAACACGCAACATTACAATGCAACACCCCCCTGTATACTACAAAGAATATTTAGCATTAGAGAAAATAATCGATGCTCAAAAGCCCGTTAGTTTCCTGGAAGGCAATGAATCCGCGCATGATGAAATGCTGTTCATCATCATACACCAGGCCTATGAATTATGGTTCAAACAAATATTATTTGAACTGGATTCGGTAACGGAGATCATGAGCCAGCCGGGCCTGGATGATAATTCCCCGGACCTCCAAACCATCGTGCATCGGATGCATAGGGTGGTAACGATTTTGAAAGTATTGGTACACCAGATCGATATTTTGGAAACGATGACGCCGATGGACTTCCTTGATTTCCGGGATATGCTACGGCCTGCATCGGGTTTTCAGAGTACACAGTTCAAAAGAATAGAGGCCATGCTTGGCCTCAAGTTTGAGCAGCGCCACGGGCAGGAATATTATACTTCGCAATTGAAGCAAGCCGACGTAGATGATATTAAAAAAACCGAAGCGGGACAGTCGGTAATGGAGTTGGTGAATAAATGGCTGGAGCGAATGCCTTTTTTCAAGGATGAAAGTTTGTGGAAGAATTTTGTTGACTCTCATGAGTATAACATTCCCGATCCGGTAAATAACAATCATCCTTTCTGGCGGGATTATGAAAATATTTATGTCGCAGGGCTGGCCGAGGCAGAGAAAATAAACCTGGAACATTTCCGTAGGATATTCTTTGATGATTCGCAAAACCCCGAACGTACGCTGAGCGCGGAAGCCTGTCGCTCGGCATTGTTCATCATGATCTACCGCGGCTTACCGATGTTGGAACTGCCTTTTCAATTGTTGGATACTTTACTGGAGATCGATAATCAATTAGGCAACTGGCGCTATCGTCATATCAATATGGTACGCCGGATGATCGGCACGCGTATCGGTACAGGAGGCAGCAGTGGCGCGGGTTACCTGCAGGGTGCCATGGACAAACATTATATTTTTAAAGAGATCTCTCAGTTGAATAGTTTCCTTACAGACAGGAGGAAATTACCGGTGTTGCCTAAGGAGGTAAGGGATAAATTGGGGTATAAGTAAGAGTTGCGGGTGGGCGGGTGACGTGTTGCGGGTTGCGGGTTGCGGGTTGGTTAAACCCCGACGGCGGCTTTGGCCCCGTCGGCGGTTGGTGGGTTGCGGGTGATGGGTGGCTGGTTGTTTGCAATACTTGAAAGAATTTTTTCACGGGAGCCGCAGAGATAAAAGAGGTTTCGCAGAGAGTTCTTTGTTCTCTTTTTCTCCTTGCTCCCTTAGCAACTTTTTTCCCTTTTTCCCCTTCTTGAACTTTTAGCCTTTTTTTCACCGCAGAGACCCCTTTGTTCTCTTTTACTCCTTGTTCCCTTAGCCCTTTTTTCGGCCCATCCCCCGCCTTCCCGAGAGGAAGGAGCTATACCTGTACATCTTTTTTGAATTCATTAATTATAGAAATTACTTTTTCTCTTATTTCTCTTTTTTAATCTTTTAGACCCTTGTTCTCTTTTTCTCCTTGTTCCCTTAGCCCTTTTTCTTTTTCTTATTGACCCTTTTAGGTTTTCACCGCAGAGCCGCAGAGTTAAAAGAGTTTTCGCAGAGAGTTCGTGTTATGGGTGACGGGTTGCGAGTTGCGGGTGGTCGGTCGTCGGTGGTCGGTAGTCAAATTAACTCCTTCAATTTTTCCACCACGGCATCCACTTCCTCCTTCGTATTGTGCCTGCTGAAACTGAAACGTACAGTGATACGGTTCGGATCATTGTTGATGGCGCGGATCACGTAGCTTCCCTGTTCCGCACCGCTTGTACAGGCAGATCCGCCGCTCGCACAGATATTATTGATGTCAAGATTGAATAACATCATCTCCGACCTTTCTGTTTTAGGAAAGCTTGTACTGAGCACGGTATACAAACTGTTACCCAGCACATCACCGTTGAAGCCTACCCCCGGAATATGTTTTTTCAATTGCTCATGCATATAATATTTTAACGTGCCTATGTAAGCACTGTCCGTTTCGTAATTAGCCATCGCGCGCTCAAACGCTTTTGCAAAACCTACGATGCCATACACATTTTCTGTCCCGGCCCTCATATTGCGCTCCTGTGAACCCCCGTGAATAAAGGGTTTGATGCGTACGTTCTCATTGATGTACAAGATCCCCACGCCTTTTGGTCCGTGAAATTTATGGGATGCGCCGGTGATAAAATGCACCGGTGTATTGCGGAGGTCCAACGGAAAATGACCGACCGTTTGAACGGTATCGCTGTGAAAGATCGCGTTGTATAATTTGCATAGGTTACCCACTTCATGCAGGTCAAGCATATTTCCGATCTCATTATTGGCATGCATCAGTGATACGAGTGTCTTCTCTTCAGATCCGGCCAGTAGTTTTTCCAGACCCTCTGTATCTACATGGCCGTCCGGGAGAATTTTTACATAACTCACTTTCACCACATCTATATTGTCCAGGTGCTCTACGGTATGTTTTACCGCATGGTGTTCTATCGGAGAGGTGATGATATGCCGGCAACCGAGATCGCGGATGGATGCCTGTATCGCCGTATTGCTGCTTTCTGTTCCGCCGCCGGTAAAAAATATTTCTGCGGGGTTGGCATTCAATAATCTTGCTACGGATTTCCGTGCGGTTTCCACTGCCATTCTTGTTTCCCTGCCGTAAGAATATATAGAAGAAGGATTGCCGAATTTTTCCGTGAGGTATGGCATCATCGCATCCAGCACTTCAGGATCTAAAGCAGTGGTAGCGGCGTTATCGAAGTAGATTCGGTTCATTTTTTTATAATGGGGAATTGGGAATTGGGAATTGGGAATTGGGTGAAGTTTATAATACCTTGCGGCTCTCCCATAAATTCAAAATTCAAAATTCAAAACTCATAATTAATTTAAATCTAAACCATCGCCTCACTGATATCCTTCATCAACCTTGATGCAATATTCTCCGAGGTTGTCTCAAAATTACTTTCCGCATAGATCCTGATGATGGGCTCCGTATTGCTGGTACGCAGGTGAACCCAATCATTATCAAACTCAATTTTCAATCCGTCTTCGGTGTTGATCTCCCGGTTGCTGTATTTATCTTTGATCTTATCAAATATAGATTGCACATCCGTTCCTTTATTCAGGTTGATCTTATTCTTGCTGATAAAATAATCGGGATAAGAATTACGAAGCTGGCGGATGCTTTTTTTAGTTTTGGCAAGATGGGTCAGGAACAAAGCTATGCCGATCAGCGCATCGCGACCGTAATGCAGTTCCGGCACAATGATCCCGCCGTTTCCTTCTCCGCCGATCACGGCCTTGACCTCTTTCATTTTATCGACCACGTTCACTTCTCCTACCGCGCTGGCAAAATACTCACCCCCGTGATTGAGGGTAATATCTTTCAATGCCTTTGTAGAGGACATATTGCTCACGGTATTTCCTTTCGTAAGGCCGAGCATATAATCTGCCACCGCTACCAAAGTATATTCTTCCCCGAACATCGTACCGTCTTCACATACAAAGCAAAGCCTGTCCACATCCGGGTCTACAGCTATACCTAACGAGGCTTTTTGCTTTACCACTTCCCGACTGAGTTCTGTTAGGTTTTCCGGCAGGGGCTCCGGGTTATGTGCAAAATCACCGGTGATCTCACTGTTCAACACACTGTATTTTTTCACACCGAGTTTTTCCAATAACAACGGTACAGCTATAGCACCCGTGCTGTTCACCGCATCCACTACAATATGCAAGTCAGCCGCAGCAATGGCAGCAGTGTCAACGGCCTTATGCGCCAGTATTTTTTTAATATGATCCGCCAGGGTTGTATCATTTACGGTGAGCTTACCCAATTCATCTACCGGGACAAATGCAAATTTTTCTGCCTTTGCAAGCTGCAGGATCTTTTCTCCTTCTGCAGCATTGATAAACTCACCGGCACTATTCAACAATTTTAAGGCGTTCCATTCTTTCGGATTATGACTTGCCGTAAGTATGATCCCGCCGTCTGCTTTCAGTGATACTACCGCCATTTCTACCGTAGGTGTGGTGCTGAGGCCGGTATCGATCACATCAATACCCATCGAACATAGAACGGATGAAACAATATTTTGAACCAACTCACCGCTGATACGCCCGTCGCGGCCGATGACCAACTTTTTCCTCCCGCTTTCCATACCGGGTTGGGCGTTTATCCAACTGCCGTATGCCGCTGCAAATTTTACCAGGTCCACCGGGGTGAGGTTATCACCGGGCTTACCGCCGATCGTTCCGCGAATCCCGGAAATACTTTTGATCAATGCCATTTTTGAGAACTTTTTTTAAAGGGTGCAAAGATAACTTTATAATGGATAATTATGTAATGGATAATGGATAATTGGATAATGGATAATTGGAGCTGTCTCTGTCTTATCTAAACTATCTGTTAACTTTACCATATGGAAGACACCTGGTTCAAAGGCTGGTTTAATTCTCCTTATTATCATCAGTTGTATGCCTACCGTGATAAGAAAGAGGCAGCCGATTTTATCGATAAACTTATCCTGCGTTTAAAACCTCCAGTAGGGGCAACAATGCTGGATGTAGCCTGCGGCAAGGGCCGCCACTCCATGCAACTCGCTGAGAAAGGGTTTGACGTTACCGGCATTGACCTGAGTCATGAAAGCATCCGCGAGGCACTGAAACATGAATCGGACAACCTGCATTTTTACGAACATGACATGCGCCTTCCGTTTTGGATCAATTACTACAGGTATGCGTTTAATTTTTTTACCAGCTTCGGATACTTCAATACACAACGGGAACATGATAACGCCATCCGCACCATTTCACAGGCATTAAAACCCGGCGGTATCTTCGTCATGGATTTTCTGAATGTGAATTATTCCGAGAAACGCGGCATCGAAGAAACGGAAAAGCAGTTGGGAGCAGCAAAATATTCGATCTGCAAATGGACGGACCGGGGACATTTTTACAAAAAGATCACCGTAGAAGACCCGGCATTGGCGAAGCCCCTGCAGTACACGGAAAAGGTTTCCAAATTTTCTTTGAATGATTTTGAAAAGATGTTTGCCCGGCAATCCCTGGAAATTACTGAAGTATACGGAGATTATCATTTCAATACTTATCATGCACAAACTTCTCCGCGATTGATCATGATCGCAGAAAAGAAATAGAGAGCGGAGGAACGACTAACGAGAAACGAATAATGTCTAACGAGAAACAAGAAACGAGAAACGAGAAACGTCTAAAGAAAAACTTTCTTATTTATTCTTATTATTTAATAGCATCCATTTTGCCGTTTCATAGATCGCGGAAGTGAGCGCAGACATTTCTTTTTTCACCGAGTCGGTTTGAGCAGCAGTGAGGACAAATGCCCGCTTGGTGACCGGCACCAATTCATCTTTTTTTATCCGGATGTTCTTCCGGTAAAAAAAATGATCATTCACCACTCCTATCCAACCCGGCGCATGATAAATAATGAAAGCAGCATTCTCCGTTTTTGTGGCGGTATCCAGCAGATCCCGGCCCAGGGTGGTATTAGTATAGCTAAGCCCGGCCATTGCAGCAACAGTAGGCAACACGTCGATCTGTGAAACCGCCTCTTCATGTTGCTTTGGCGTGAGCAATGCAGGAGCATAGAATAAGAGCGGGATATGTTCATCGGATAAGCGCTGCTCATCCCAGGCCCTTGGGTAAAGGGCAGAAGCGTTTCCTTCCACACCGTGGTCTCCCACGAAAACAAAAATGGTATTATTAAAATAAGCTTCCGTTTTGGCAGCCTCCATGAATTTCTTAAAACAATAATCCGTGTAAGCAAAGGCATTGTATTCTTTCAGCGATTCAAACCCGTACTTCAGCAACTGCTCTTCCGGGATATTTTTAGCAATGAAATCTTTGTCTTCTTCCGGCAGGTTGAACGGGCGGTGATTATCCGCCGTTTGAATGATCGTAAAAAAAGGTTTGGTCTGTTTGGCCATGACCTTATTGGCCTCCAGGAATAAATTCTTATCGCTGATACCCCATACGTTCAGTTTTGGCGAGGTATACTTTCCTTCTTCGTAAATATTCACACCTTTGATATTTTGCACCAGGCCGCGAAAATTATTAAACTCACTCCTGCCGCCGATGAAATAAAATTTTTCATAGCCTTCAAAATCATTGATGATCGTGCGTTGGTGCACTGCTGCTTCGTTGCGCGTGGAAAATTTGGAAAGCTGAACATCCGGTATACCGGTGATAAGGGCAAATACTCCCCTGGCAGTACCAAAACTTGGAGAAAAACAACGGTTAAAAAATACACCCTCCGTCGTCAGTGAATTAAAATAAGGGGTGCTGTTCAGTGGGTTGCCGCTCATACTGCTTTTATACATGCTAAAACTTTCGCAGATGACCAACACCACATTGGGCCTGCTTTCCGGCGCACCGCTTTCCGGATGCACCTCGCGCGAATAATCAGGGGTTAATTTATTTTGGATCCCCAGGAACCGGCTGATCTGAGGATAATACTCTTTTGCATGAGTGTTAAGATCCGGGTCGCGGAAGCGTAGGGTTGTAAAAAAATTCTGCAACGGATTCAGTGCCAGGTTACTTTTAAATTCATCGTTTAATTGAAATGCCCGGAAAAAATTCAGTGGCTTTGCCGTGAAGAAACCATACATGAACCAAATAAGCAGACCCAATGCAGCAGCATGCCAGCGGCGGCGGTAACCGAATTTATGTACGTTGATATTCTTTCCCACTACCGTTACATGTGTGCGGCGGAAGACCCAGGTCATCATCAGTACCGCACCGAAAAGGCCCAGCAATATCCATACTATCGGGTAACTCTGCCAGATCATCTGAAGGCTTTCCTGCGGGTCCTCCGCAAAGATCAGTGCGTCGGCATTGAGGCGGGCGTTGATATAGGCAAACTGACCGAAATCCGCACCGTAAAAAAACAAAACCAATAATGTTATAATACCGAGGTAAACGGTCCAGTATTTTTTGGAGGTTTCATTATAAAAAGGCGAAAGCCGCGGGAAGACAGATAATACCGGGATCGGCAGGAGGATAAACGATATCCAACGCAGATCATATTTCAGTCCCAGCCAAAAAGAAGGAAAAAGATCACTCCATCCGAGGTTATCCGGCTTAAAACAAATTACCGTGGCGATCCGGAAGGCTGTAAAAATAAACAGGTAGATCAGGAATAATTTTACCAGCCACTGAATTGTTTTTGGCACACGCCATCTGATGAGCATCCTGACTATAGTTGATTCACGTAAAAATAACAGAAAAACCCCTGTTCACGGGTTTTTTATCACGGCAGGGTCATTAACTAAAGCACAGCGTATCATTGATTCTCTTTACTTTTAATTTTTCTTAATAAAAAATTTCATGAAGGCGATCATTCAATTTGACCGGGAATTTTTCCGGCTGATCAATTATACTTTGCACAACGATTTTTTCGATTGGCTGATGCCGCTCCTGCGTATCCCGGAATTTTGGGGGCCACTCTATATCTTCCTGCTTCTTTTTATTCTCTTCAATGTAAAAAACAACATCGGTTGGCTTATTTTTTTCGGGGTATTGACCGTGGGGCTTACGGACCAGGTAAGCAGTACGCTGATCAAGCATAATATTCACCGCATTCGCCCCTGTGCCGAAGAAGCCTTAAGCGCCTGGAGAAGGGTATTATCCGGCTGCTCCGGCAATTCAAGCTTCACTTCCTCACATGCGGCCAATCATTTTGGCCTTGCGTTCTTCCTTTATTTCACTTTAAAAAAGAATATTTGGGGAAATTCATTTACCTCTTTTTTGTATGGGCGTTCCTGATCTGTTATGCGCGGGTCTATGTGGGCAGGCATTACCCGCTGGACGTGATCGGCGGCGGGATCGTGGGAATGTTGATTGGTGCATTTACCGCATGGCTATTAAAACGAAGCACAGGGTTTACATCAAAACTCCCTGCTTCAACCGCAGAATATCCCAACCCGGAAGCCCGATCCGGGACGATCACTAAAGGCAAAAACCACTGATAATAGTCATTTAATATAGAATACAGATATTTGCAGCATCCCTGTTTCACTAATCCCGGGGAAATTATGGCCGCATTTTTAATACTGTTATTGTTGATATTCGTGAATGCGCTCTTCGTAATGAGTGAAATAGCCCTGGTAAGTGCCCGAAAAGGGCGATTGGAGTCTCAGGCAGCCAAGGGGGATGACAAGGCAAAAGCCGCGTTGGAACTGGCAGCCAACCCTGAAAAATTCCTCAGCACCGCACAGATAGGCATCACCCTCATTTCCATTCTTACGGGTGTGTATTCCGGCGAAAAATTCAGCAAACTGATCGTACCCTTCTTTCAAAAATTTCCCCTCACGGAAAAATATGCTGAAGGCATTTCTACAACAATAGTCGTGATCCTGGTGACATTCCTATCCATTATTTTCGGGGAACTGATCCCGAAAAAATTCGGTTTGCTCCGCGCGGAACGAATTGCAAAGGCCGTGGCCAAACCGATGAATGTCTTATCCATGATCGTGCATCCGTTTGTATGGTTGCTTTCCGGTGTGACCAATATTATTTTTAAACTGTTCAATATCAAGAAAGCAACGGACAGTGCCGTTACCGAAGAAGAGATCAAGGCGATGATATCCGAAGGCAGTGAATACGGTTCTATCGAGGAAGATGAGAAAGAGATCATTGAGCGGGTCTTTCATTTAGGCGACCGCAACATCACTTCCCTCATGACACACCGGACCGATATTATCTGGCATGATTGCAAAGAAACGGTGGAGGAAGTAAAAAATAAAACAGGCGAGATCATCTACAGCACTTTCCCGGTTTGCGAGGATACAGTAGATAATATAAAAGGTATCGTGTACGTAAAGGACCTCTTCAAAGCACCGCCGGGCATGGTCCTCAGCGAAATGATCAAACCGGCGTTATTTGTCCCGGAAAATAACACGGCTTACCAATTGTTGGAAAAATTCAAAGGAACAAAGATCCATTCAGCCTTTATTGTAAATGAATACGGCACCCTGGAAGGGATGATCACCCTCAATGATATCCTGGAAGCGATCATCGGCGATGTGCCGCAAACCGGCCAGGAAGAATATGAAATTATCAAAAGAGATGATGGCAGTTTCCTCGTGGATGCCCAGATCCAGTTTTATGATTTCCTCACTTATTTTGAAAGGGCAGACTGGATGAATGAAGGCGAGCATGAATTTGACACCCTTGCGGGATTCGTGTTACATGAACTGAAACATATCCCGGGTACGGGTGAAAAATTTGAGTGGAGAGATTTCACATTCGAGATCATCGATATGGACGGACAGCGGATCGATAAGATCTTCGTAAATATTTCTGAGGAGCTGAAAGATATGATGGAAGAGAATGCTTAAAAGTTAAGGACTGAATGCTTTTTTATTAAAAACTGAGGACTGCTTCTTTGTCCGGGTTACTCAGTTTTGTACTTTTCCGGTTTGCACCCACTGTCACATGAATAAGATTCATTTGTTGCGATTTATACTCAAACAGTACATCATTGGTAATGCGTATCTTTTTTACAGCAGCAATATTATCCGCGCGGAAATAACTGTAGATCGCTTCGTCAATTTTTTCGAAACCGATAAACTGTAAGCCGGCCTTCTTCCCGTCAACTGCGATCTGCAGGTGTTTTTGCATATAGTCATTCACTAACTTTTCCATGGCCGGTTTCATTTTTTCCTCTGAAAGATCCACACGCGATTTATACGAATTGCGCAAAACCTTCTCAAAATCATCTGTAAAGATCTTACAACTGATCTCGAGTGTCTTCTCTTCCTTATTGTGTTCTATTTCCGTAACACTGACAAAGATGGGATGATGATCGGTTTTTGCCACGGCAGATAACCATATAAAAGGGATAAATAACCATTTAAATAATAAACCCGTCATGTTGAAAGAAAATTGAGGTTAACTTATATATTTGAAACCGGCAATCTGCAAAATTAAACAATGCTGTGGACCGTATAAATGATTTAGCATTTTATTTAAAAGAATTCCGGGATCAAATTAACCGGTCCCTGATTCTTTTTAACTTTACCATCTTCTTTGCATGACAGCAAGGGAAAAAAATCAACCATGAAAAAACTAATTGTATTAATGCTCCTCTGCACCGGCATATTCGGGTCCTTTGCACAGGATATCCGCAACAACCCCGGCAGCAATCACGGTAATCGTTTCGAGCAGCTCGGAACGATCCTGTCTACACCGAATGAATACCGCACTGCCAGTGGCGCCCCGGGGCCGAAGTACTGGCAACAGCGTTGTGATTATGATATCACCTGCGAACTGGATGAACCCAATCGCCGCCTGAACGGTAAGGAGACCCTTACTTATTATAATAACTCTCCCGACAACCTGACCTATCTCTGGCTGCAGTTGGACGAGAACCAACACAGTTCCGTGAACAGTGCGGGGTATCAAAGCAGCAATACCATGCCGCGGTCACTTAACGATGCGGAACTGGCAAGAATGAGCACGGGTAAGCTTGACAGGGAATACGGTGTAAACATTTTAAAGGTGACCAATGCGTTGGGCAGCCCCTTAAAATATACCATCAACCGGACCATGATGCGGGTAGAACTGCCGCAGGTACTTAAACCGGGACAACAATTTGTATTTAAAATAGATTGGAACTATAATATCATTGAACGCACCAAATACGGTGGCCGCGGAGGATTTGAATTTTTCCCGGAAGACGGGAATGACCTTTACACGATGACGCAATGGTTTCCCCGCCTCTGTGTATACAGCGACTTCCAGGGATGGCAGAACCAACAGTTCGCCGGCAGCGGGGAGTTTGCACTCACCTTCGGAAATTATAAAGTGGCCATGACCGTACCGGCAGATCACGTGGTGATGGCGACCGGACAGGGACAGAATTTCCAACAGGTACTCACCCCTGCGCAGTATGCAAGATGGCAGAACGCACAAAATGCAAAAGATGTAACGGAGATCGTAACATTGGCCGAAGCTACTGCAAGAGAAAAACAAAAAGCCACACAGAAGAAAACCTGGGTATTCAAAGCAGAGATGGTCCGTGATTTTGCATGGGGCAGCAGCAGGAAATTTGTTTGGGATGCGATGCCAACTTTTGTAGAAGGAAAAAAAGTGATGTGCATGAGCGGCTATGCAAAAGAAGCTTATAGCCTTTATCGCAAATTCAGTACTAAAGCAGTAGCACATACCATTAAGACCTATTCTAAATTCACCATCCCCTATCCTTACCCCGTAGCTCAAAGCCTGGAAGCGGCAAACGGTATGGAATACCCGATGATCTGTTTCAACTTCGGCCGCACGGAAAAAGACGGCACTTACAGCGAAGGCACGAAGAACGGGATGCTTGGAGTGGTGATCCATGAAGTGGGACATAACTTTTTCCCGATGATCATCAACAGCGATGAACGCCAATGGACATGGATGGATGAAGGATTGAATTCTTTTTGTGAATACCTGACCGAAGAGCTCTGGGACAATAAATTCCCCGTAAGCAAAGGCCCCGCCTACAAGATCGTGGATTATATGAAGTTGCCGAAGGACCAGTTGGAGCCGATCATAGCAACAGTGAAAACATTATACAATTCGGCCCTAATGCATACAGCAAGCCAACCGCAGGCCTGAACATTCTCCGGGAAACGGTGATGGGCAGGGAAAACTTTGACTACGCATTTCGCGAATATGCAAGGCGTTGGGCATTTAAGCATCCGACACCGGCAGATTTTTTCCGCACGATGGAAGATGCGAGTGCCGATGACCTGGATTGGTTCTGGCGCGGATGGTTCTATAATACCGACCCCTGCGATATTTCTTTAGATACCGTGAAATGGGCCAACCTGAGTACAGAAGCTGCAGCGCCGGGAAGGACCACACCAAGTACCATTTCCCAACCGGTAGCGCGGCCGCTGTTGAACAGTTTTGATGATATTTCAAAGAAGAGAAACAGGGAAGATAAAAAGATCGTTTTTGAAACAGATGCTGATCTGAGCCTGCGTGATTTTTACTGGCGTTACGATCGCGGATTGGCAAAAGTAGACAGCACCCCTTTCAGTATTACTATCCCCGCGCCGGTACCGGATACCTTTACCACGGAGCAGAAGCAGCAGATCGCCGGCGGCAAAAGTATTTATGAACTAACGTTCAGCAACAAAGGCGGGCTGGTAATGCCGCTGATCATTGAGTGGACATTTAAAGACGGTACAAAACAGGTTGACCGCATTGTAGCCCAGGTATGGCGGAAGAATGAGAACAAAGTGATCAAAACTTTTGTAAAAGATAAGGAAGTAGCTTCTATCAAACTCGATCCGCTGAGAGAGACAGCCGATATCGATGAGCGGAACAATGTATGGAATATTACTGCAGAACCTTCCAAATTCCAGTTATTCAAAGCGCGTACCGGCGGTAATGCCCGCGGTGCGGCGGGAGGACAGGGGAACCCGATGCAGAAAGAAATGAAGTAATTTGGTAATTTGATAATTTGATAATTATGCACAATGTGATGATTTGGAGATTTGAAGATTTGGAGATGTGAAGTTCGTAATTGCCGATGGTTTTTTTCGAGAAACAAAAATGAGGTTCGAGACACAAAAAAGAGGTTGCAAATTGCAACCTCTTTTTTTTTACTGTATAGAAAATTTTGATAGTATCACCATCTCCAAATCTCCAAATCGACTCATCTCCAAATCCCCTTGTCTCCAAATCTCCAAATCCGCCTAATTATAAAATTACCAAATTGACCAATTATCAAATTAAATT
>JBBJLU010000089.1:0-5855 GCA_037719665.1 Ferruginibacter sp. | reverse complement strand
AGAATAAAGATAGATCCTGTTAGTGGTGTGGAAGAATCTTTTGTAGATTCTACAGCTGTCCTCTGAATAGTGAAAATACCAGTGTAATATTTATACAAAGAAGCCGGGGATGGTCCGCGGCTTCTACAATATGAAATGCTTTTCAAAAATTCCTCTTATTCATCCATCCTCCGGGTTTCTGAAAAAAGATCTCCGTTATGGGATATCACAGCCGGGCGGCGGCGGACAAAGAACCGGCCTGTTCCTCATCCCGGTCATATAATCTTTGAAAATTTCGGATGCATCATAAAATTCTAATTCCCCGTCATCGGCATGGTAAATTTCCATTATGACCACTATTTTTCCATTATCTTCTGCTCCCATAATAAATGACATACCTTCACCCAGCCTTGCAAACTCCATTAACCGTGGGCAACTTAGATTAATGATAAGTATCCCCTTTATAGGATCGCTTTGTACTGCTTTGCGGTAATTATCCGACATTTTTAAAACCTCATCGGAAGTCATCTTAATTAAGCCTGCAATGGAATCAGGTAATGACCCTAATGAATCCCTACCAATTAAAATGGTAGAATCTACAATAGAAATATCTCCGATTTTTTTATCTTTTTCATTGCAACCCGTTATGAATAACGACAGCACAATGAAGGCAGGAAGAATCTTTTTCATGTCAGTTGGTTTAAGTTATGATTTAGGAAGATCCGAAGTAGTATTATAAATAAAAATAATAATTTATTTTTTATCCCTGAAATTAATTCTATTTGACTCTTTGTATTCGAAATAAAAAAGCCGTGCATTGCACAGCTTTTTTATAAAAAATATTATTAAGGAACCTAATTCGTGTTTAGAATAATTCGTGCCCGGTTTTCGTATTTAACTAGATCGCCCGGCCGCCTTCAAAATTCTCCAACTCTTTACTAACTGCATTTAAGAATGTAGATCCTAATGCACCGTCAATGATCCGATGATCATAGCTTAATGAAATGTACATCATATGACGGATCGCAATACTGTCGCCCTGCGGCGTTTCTATTACCATTGGTCTCTTCTTAATAGCACCCACCGCCATGATCGCCACCTGCGGTTGGTTGATGATGGGAGTACCCATTATACTGCCGAACGTGCCGACATTGGTAAGGGTAAAGGTCCCGCCCGTTGTATCATCCGGCCTGAGCTTCCCGGTTCGTGCGGCATTGGCCAGGCCGTTCACCTGTTTGGTAAGGCCCACAAGATTCAACTGATCCGCATTTTTGATGACCGGTACGATCAGGTTGCCTGAAGGCAATGCCGTGGCCATACCGATGCCGATATCTTTTTTTACAATGATCTTATCACCATCTACAGAACTGCTGAGCCATGGATATTTTTTAATGCATTTTACGATCGCTTCAATGAACAATGGTGTAAATGTTATTTTCTCTCCTTCTCTTTTTTCAAAATCCTTCTTCACTTTTTCGCGCCACAATACTAAGTTGGTCACGTCGCATTCCGCAAAGCTCGTCACGTGCGGACTGGTATGCTTACTGTCCACCATATGCTTGGCGATGAGCTTGCGCATGCGGTCCATTTCTATCACTTCCACATTACCGGTATATACAGCCGGTAAGTTGTTATTATTATTGGTATTGTTGGAAACTGCAGGAGCGTGCATCACTACAGCCTGCTGCGATTCCTCCGGTGCCGACTGTTGCGGTGCAGACGAAGATCCTTTACCCCTGTTTGCCATAAAAGATAAAATATCTTTCTTGCTCACACGGCCGTCCTGCCCCGTACCCGGTATATTTTCCAGGTCGCTCATGCTGATGCCCTCGCTTTGTGCAATATTCAATACCAGCGGGGAATAAAAACGTACGCCGCCGCTTTGCGGAACCACTGCATTCCCGGAAGGAACATAAGGAATATCTTCCACCACCTTTGCGTCTTCATATTCTTTTTTAGAAGCCGGGGGCGGGGGAACTGCACTCATTGTTTCCGCAGCACCGGTCCTTATTTTCGCGATGACGGTACCAATGGGCACCACATCATTTTCTTTGAATAAGATATCTTCGATCACCCCTTCTGCCGTACTTGGCACTTCACTGTCCACCTTGTCTGTTGCAATGTCCAGGATCGTTTCATCCTGCGCCACTTTATCCCCCGGGTGCTTATGCCATTTCAGTATCGTGGCTTCCATGATGCTCTCACCCAGCTTCGGCATTATCAGATCAACTACGCTCATATAAATGAAGTTAAATTAGTTCACGGCAAAGGTAGGGGGGATTGGGGAAATGGAATTAGGAATTGGGAATTGGGAAGACAACAGACGACAGATCTCAGATTACAGACAACCGACCACAGACCACCGACGGCAAATCACTCTCTGCGAAACCTCTTTTAACTCTGCGGCTCTGCGGTGAACCCGAAAAGACTTTAGACCACAGACCACAAGTAACTCTCTGCGAAACCTCTTTTATCTCTGCGGCTCTGCGGTAAAAAAAAACATCAAGGCCCACAGACAACCCGCAACCCGCTAAACCCGCCACCCGTCACCCCACAACCATACCCTCAACTTTTCAAAACAAACTGTCTCAACATCAACATTGCATTCAACGCCGTAAACCGGATATTCCTCTCCCTGTCAAAACGAAAATTAAATTTCTTTGCGGTTAAGTTGTCCCGATCACCCACACATATCCAAACGGTGCCAACCGGTTTATCCGGCGTACCTCCATCCGGCCCCATGATACCCGAAACGGCAATGGTATAATCCGAACCAATATTTTTCAGGGCCCCCGCTGCCATTTGACGGACGATCTCTTCACTTACTGCACCTTTCGTTTCCAACATATTTTTCTCAACCTGTAACAGGTCTTCTTTTGCCCTGTAAGAATAACTCACCACGCTGCCGTCGAAGAAAGAAGATGCGCCGGGGACAGAAGTGAGGAGGTGTGCAATATACCCGCCGGTGCAACTCTCAGCAGTGCACATTGTTTTCTTTTTTTGCACCAATAATTTGCCCAGTGCTTTTTGCAGCGGTTCATCCTGATTGGTCACCAGGTAATCTTTGACCAAATCCTGTAGTATTAAAAATTTTTCATCTAATGCTTTCTCATTTGTTGCGGCGTCATTACCGGTTGCGGTGAGCCTTACCTCACCATACCGTAGCCGGGAGATAGGCCAACTTCATATTTGCCGGCAGGCTTTCTTCAAAGTTTTTGATCATATCCGCTAAAAAACTTTCACCCACACCGGCTGAGAGCAAGGTGCGGTGGCCGATATGCGAGGCTGTAAATCTTTTTAATAATTCCGGGATCACGTTATCGGTCATCATGCCCATCATTTCGTGCGGTACGCCGGGCATGCTGATAAATAACTTTTCTTTTTCTGCTATCGTTTGCGTGAACAACATCCCCGGTGCCGTGCCGCGTTTATTTTGAATGACAGTACAGCTGTCGGGCACCTCGCCCTGCTTCAGGTTTCGGTCGGTAAGGGGGCGCTTAAAGATATTTTCAAACAGGTGCTTCACATTTGCCAATGCGGCGGCATCGGTGACCATCTTTCCGCCGAAATATTTACAGAGCAGGGGCTTGGTGATATCATCCGCTGTGGGGCCAAGGCCACCGGTGATCAAAATTATATCTGCCGACTGTTTTTCTTCGTCCAATGCTTTGATGATCTGTGCGGCATCATCGCCCACCGCCACACGACGCAATACAGCGAACCCGGCTTTGTTTAGCTCCTGAGCTATAAAACCGCTGTTGGTATCCGTTACCTGGCCGATGAGGAGTTCATCGCCGATGGTGATAATGGAGGTGTATATCATGGTGCAAAGCTAAGGAGAAGGTTTCACGCAAAGGCGCAGAGGGAACCGCAAGGAATACCAGAGAGTTAGGGAGTTATATTCACAGAGTTTCACAGAGTTAACCACAAAGGGTTTGGGCCACAAAGTCACTAAGCCACAAAGAACCTGCCTTCGGCAGGCAAATCTGCAGGAAAATTAGCCTTAAAGATTTTGAGCCGCAAAGGCGCGAAGGCGTTGAGTACCTGCCTGCGGCAGGCAATCTGCGCAATCTGCTCTTATATCATCTTATATCTGCGGGAAACGATCCCCGAAAATCAGCGTGCATTTAAATCCCCGAAATCTGCGGGAAACAAATCTGTAATGATCTGTGGGAACCTTTTTTTCTGCTGAAGGCAAATTTGCGAAAATCTGAGTGCACTTAAATCTGTGATGATCTGCGGGAAACAAATCTGTGCTGATTCGTGGGAAACAAATCTGTGTTGATCCGTGGGAATATCTGTGCGGATCTGTGGGAACCCTTCTACAGAAATCCTTTCTCCCATAAAAAAAGCACAGGGAATTAAATTCCCCGTGCTCATTTTTCGTCTTCATAACATAAGATCCAAAATACTATGACGGTATCAATACATGATCCACTACATGGATCACCCCGTTACTTTGAAAAACATTTGCAGTACTCACGATCGCCGTACCGCCGTTCTCATCTTTTACTAAAAGCGTATCCCCCTGGCGGGTGACCATCAATTTATGCCCCGATACGGTTGTAAGAGAAGCCATACCGTTACCGTCCTTCACCATTCTCATCAGGTCAGCGCCGCTGTACCTTCCCGAAACAACATGGGAGGTAAGGATATGGGTGAGGGTTTTTTTATTCTCAGGCTTTACTAAAAGGTCCACCGTGCCTACAGGTAACATATTAAATGCTTCATTGGTAGGAGCAAAAACGGTGAAGGGGCCCGGGCCTGAAAGTGTTTCTACCAATCCTGCGGCTTTCACTGCAGCAACCAACGTAGTGTGGTCAGCAGAATTCACTGCATTTTCAACGATGTTTTTTGTGGGATACATTGCTGCACCGCCTACCATTACTGTTTTTGAAGAATCGTCCGCCATCATTGAAGGTGAACAATTACTTAGTGTTAAAGTAGCAGCTGCTAGGGCCGCCATTGTAAATAATTTCATGATAAGATTTTTATTAATGTTAAAACTGTTTTTATATGTACGGAGAATTACACAAAAAAGATGCCCCGCTTAAAAAGCAGGGCATAAACACATATTTTTTATTGCTCCTGAGATTATTTTACCCGCTTGAGGTCAAGGTCCTGGAAATCAAAACTGAAATCGGTGAGCGGGGAGATCGCTTCCATACTAAACCCGTTTGCTTTACCGTCCCTGCCGATGCCGAACAACATTAGAGCATCAGCGTCAAAACTGCGGTCCGTCCACTTTACAAGAAAGGTATTTCCTTTATACGGAACTACCGGACCGTTTAGGCGGGGGGATTTTACCGATGCAAACCATAAGCTTTCGTTCTTTTTTGAAATGATCACATCCCCAAACCATTTATCCCGGTAAGTCCCGGTAAAAAGGCTGTCTGTTACTTTAATATTATTTTTTTGTTGCGCCGCAATATCTGCTGCGATCCCATCCATGATCTTTTTAGCTTCGGCATTGCCGGCAATATACCTTGCAGTATAGGTCTTCAACCAGTTCCTGTCCGGGTAACCGAGATAACTGTCTTTGATCGTATTGGTAATGGTACTGAATGCTGCACCCTGTTGTTGATTGGTGAGGACGATGATACCCAGTTTAAGTTCCGGTAATAAAGTGACCTGTGTAACCGTGCCCGCCAGGCCCCCGGTATGCGAAACCTGTTTGTATCCTTTCACATCAGCGAGGAACCAACCCAGGCCATATGAAGCAAAATGCGTGTTATACGGGCCACCCTGCCCGGTAGGCAAAATAGTTTGCGGGCTCCACATTTCAGCATGGGATGCTTTTGTAAAAAGGGTTTTGCCTTCACCGTACCGGCCCTCGTTCAATTGAAGGATCACCCATTTGCTGAGATCGGTCAGGT
>JBBJLU010000012.1:0-55832 GCA_037719665.1 Ferruginibacter sp. | reverse complement strand
AACCTTGAACCTTGAACCTTGAACCTTGAACCTTCAACCTTGAACCTTGAACCTTGAACCTTGAACCTTGAACCTTGAACCTTCAACCTTGAACCTTGAACCTTCAACCTTGAACCTTGAACAAAGAACTTCCTACATTTGATAAAACTTTACAACCATGAATGATCCTATCATCTATGCAGATTATTTTGACAGGTATACTGCCCTTGTACCGGAGCAAACTATAACAGATGCATTGAATAACCAGGATAAACCACTGAATGATTTCCTCTTGGCCATTTCAGAAGAAAAGTCTGCATATGCCTATGCGGAAGGAAAGTGGACGCTTAAGGAGATGCTTCAGCACCTGATAGATTGCGAAAGGATATTTGCATACCGGGCACTCGCAATCGCCAGAAAAGATCCTGCAAACCTGCCGGGGTTTGAAGAGAATGATTATGCTGTGAATTCTATGGCTAACAGGCGTTCATGGGTATCACTTACTGAAGAATTGACCGCTGTAAGAGCCTCTGTAAAGTCATTGTTCGGGTCATTTTCGGAAGAAATGCTGAACAGTTCCGGGAGGTTCAATAATAATACGGGCAGTAGCGGGAAACTCGGTTTTATCATTGTGGGGCATACCTATCACCATATCAATGTTGCAAAGGACCGCTACGGCGTAAATGCCTGATACGGGAATAAAATACCATCATAAAAAAACCGTCCCTTTAGCCGTGGACGGTTTTTTAAAATACCGAAATGTGATCTTTAATTTTTCCCGGCTATTCGGTCATTCCGGATCATCTTACTCAAAATCTTAACCGATTCGCTGATATAAATATCTTCACCGACCCTCTTTACAAACTGTTTGTTACGGTCTGTTTTCTCTTTCGTACTCTTTATTTCCATAGTATCGGCTACCACATTTTTTACATCCAGCGCTTTCGGAAGTTTATACGCTTCTTCCAATTGTTTATAGATTGTTTTTAAATCTTTTTGTTCCGCATCATACATCTTAAGATTAAGGCTGTACTCCCTGTCGGAATTCTTTTCCAACCATTGTACATTGGATTTGATCTTGTTAAAATTAGTACTCGCAGCGGTTTCAGCTCTTGCACTGCTGATTACCGCATCGAAGTCGGAAGAACCCGTCCATGTCTTATAATCAGCTTTCGGTATCTCATCCCATTTCAGGGCATAGGGGTTATCCTTTTCACGGAATTTAAGGAACTCCAGCCTGTCGGGTAAAACGATATCAGGAGTAACTCCCCTTATTTGGGTAGCCCCGCCGTTGATACGGTAAAATTTTTGCAGCGTTAACTTAAGCGAGCCCAGATCCTCGGATTTACGATTGGCAATAAGGCTGTTTTCGCTCTCGGGGTTTAGCGGGATATTTCTTTGCACCGTACCCTTACCGTAACTGGAAGTACTGCCGATGACTACGCCCCTTTTATAATCCTGTATAGCAGCAGCAAAAATTTCTGATGCTGATGCACTGGTCTCATCAACCAGCACTGCGAAAGGGCCGGAATATTGTACCGACCGGTCGCGATCACGCAATACGCTTGGTTTTTCACCCCGGCTTTTTACCTGCACGATCGGCCCTTCTTCTATAAATAACCCGGCCATCTGCACAACGTCATACAGCGAGCCGCCGCCGTTGCCGCGCAGATCCAGCACAATACCTTCAACATTTTCTTTTTTAAGATTTTCAACTTCTTTGGCAACATCAACGGCACATCTTGCTCCTTTCGGGTCGGAAAAATCCGCATAGAATTCCGGCAGGAAGATATACCCGATCTTATGATCACCGTTTATGATCACAGATTTTGCATAAGTATCTTCCAGGTTTATATTATCTCTTAATAACGGCACAACTTTAATACTGCCGTCTATCCTGCGAATGGTGATGCGCACCTCAGAACCTTTTTCCGCCCCGCGAATAAGTTTTACCGCATCAGGAACGGAATAGCCGGTCACATCCACCGCTTCTTCTTTACCCTGGCCGATCTTTATGATCTCATCATTTTCTTTTATCTCTCCGCTCTTCCATGCCGGCATACCGCTGATAACAGATGCGATCTTGATCTTGCCGTCCTCTTCTTTCAGTTGGGCGCCGATACCGTAGAAACTTCCTTTCAGGGATTCATTGAAAGAACGAAGGTCAACCGGGGCAAAATAATCACTGTGCGGATCCATGGTACCTGAAATAGCATTCACAAATACCCCGAAATTCCGGTCTGTAGTTTCAGCCGTTTTTTTCGTAGCGAAGTAACGCTGCATCTGCTTCTTTACAAACTCGCGGGCTTCCTTCTCCAGCGTAGAGTCTGCTTTGTATTTGAAGTCTTTTTTATCCTTGTTCTTTGCTCGATCCTGGAGGAGTTCTGAATATTTTCCAAGCGTCATGAACTTAACCCGCTTCCGCCACTTATCCATACGTTCTGTTTCATTTTTCGGGAAAGCCAACTTCTTTGGATCCATTACAATGGTCTCATTGAGGGTAAAATCAAAAGGCTTGGAAAGTAATGTGATGTACAACAACGAAACTTCATTCTCTCTTTTCAGGTAAATTTCGTTCACGGCAAAAAAGGATTCGATCTCTTCCCCGTGGATCTCATTATCGATCCTGTTCTCATATTTGCTTAAGGCAAGGATATCCGATTCAAAAAAAATATTTTTTTCACCATCCAATTCCTCCCGGAACCTTTTCAATACCGTCCTGCTGAATTCATCATCGATCTTCTTCGGAGAGAAATGACCTTCTTCCAAAAGGATACCTACATTCCTCAGCACCTTGGCATACCTGGCTTTCGGATTCTCCTCATTCGGATTCTCCGGGCTTCCGATGGACTTAAATCCAATGAAAAGACCTGTGCCCATAAGGACAAGCATTATCGGGAAAAATTTTTTGCTCATAATAAATGATGCAATTTGTTGCATGTAGTAAAATTAACGTAAAATCAAAATATTAAGTTTATCGAAAACGCCAAACGGTAATAATGTTTTGTTAAACGGGAGGGTAATTTGATAATTTGATAATTTGGAAATTTGATAATAAAAATGCAGCCCTTTCCGGCTGAATTCTTTGAAAAACCCGTACCACACCGCCGAATGATCAAATTTCCACAAGATCAAATTGCTTCATGCAAAAAGCCTTCCGAAATGACGAAAGGCTTTTAATTTCGGGGTAATCGAGGGGGCTCGAACCCCCGACCCTCAGAATCACAATCTGATGCTCTAACCAACTGAGCTACGACTACCGTTTAACCGGCTGCAAAAATATATAAAAACTTTTGCGGTGCAAAATAGAATTGACCTTTCAAAGACAGTTTTCCGAAAACGAATGGCAGATTACAACTTCAAATTAAATTTTTATCCTGACAACATCTTTCGATCACCCCATTTCCGCCCTTATTTCCCGTATTTGAATCTGCAATCTGAGGTCTGTTCTCTATTATCTTTTTTCTGATGTCTGTAATCTGATGTCTGTAATCTGATGTCTCTTATCTGTTGTCATATTCTAACGTCTGTAATCTGAAGTCTGTTCCTTCGTCTGATATCCCGGATTTTTAACCTTAATTTGCCTACACAAAACCGGAAAATGAAAAATTTTGATTTGAAGAAATGGATTCCTCACCTTGTTGCAATCGGCATATTTTTACTCGTTACAGTCATTTTTTGTAAACCCGCATTAGAAAGCGGTGTAGTGCTGAAGCAGGCGGATGTATCCAGTTGGGAGGCCATGAGTCACCAATCCATGGAATATAAAGAACGGACCGGCCATTTCCCGTTATGGATCACGAGCATGTTCAGCGGGATGCCGGCTTACCAGATCGCGATCGAGGGGAATTGGTCTCCCTTAATTGCGATTGATAAAACGTTCCAGCTTTGGCTGCCCAAACCCCTGAATTTTTTCTTCTTAGCCTGTATAAGTTTTTATTTTTTATGCATCTGCCTTCGCATCAGGCCCTATGCATCTATTATCGGTGCCCTTGCATTTGCTTTTTGTACCTACTCTCCTATTATAATCACCGCCGGCCATGATACGAAGATGTTGGGATTGGCGTATGCTCCGGCATTGATCGGCGCGGTGATCATGATATTCGATAAAAAATATTTAGCCGGTTTTTCACTAGCCGCTTTATTTACGGCATTACAGGTGGGACAGGGCCACCAGCAGATCAGCTATTATGTATTCCTGATCCTGGCCGTAATGACCCTGTTTTTCATTGCTGACTCCGTAAAAAGAAAACAAACGGCGGGGGTTTTCAAAAGCATCGGCCTGTTGGTGGGAGCAGGTTTGCTGGGAATAGCGGTGAATGCCATCAGCCTTTTTCCGACCTATGATTATGCTAAATACAGCAAGCGGGGCGGGCAATTGGTGATGGATGACAGCAACCTCAAAAAAGAAAAAACAACTGATGGCAAAACTACCGGCCTCAGTAAAGAATATGCATTTCAGTGGAGCTACGGAAAAGCAGAGACCATGACACTGATGTTTCCCGGGGTAATGGGATACGGTTCTTATTACGCACAGCGCGACGGTGAAAATTACGTTTTTCCTACGCTCAAAGAAGATGCGAACGTAGTAAATTATATGACGGGCGTTTTTCAGGCCCCTCCCGACGGGATCGCGCAACAAATGAGCCAGTCCATATATTGGGGCGACCAACCTTTTACCAACGGACCTGTATACCTGGGTGCTGTTATCTGTTTCCTCTTCCTGTTCGGCATGTTCTACCTGGACGGACGTCATAAATGGTGGATCCTGACAGCTTCACTGTTAGGAATAGTATTGTCATGGGGAAGCAATTTTGATGCGTTCAACGGTTTTATGTTCGACTACCTGCCGTTGTATAATAAATTCCGCGTACCCACTATGGCATTGGTGATCCCCCAAATTTTATTTCCCGTTATCGCTGCTCTAACCATCAATAAACTGGTAGATAATACTGATCCGGAAGGTTGGAAAAAATTCCGGTACGGATTAATGGCCACCGGCGCTATGTTCGTTATTGCTTTTGCCTTTTATATGACATCCGATTTCGGAAATGAGAACCGCAGCCGCACTGCAGCATTCAATAAACTTTTTGAATCCAAACCGGCAGATTTTCAAATCCAATATAATACGTTGGAGGGGCAGTACAAAGCGCAAAGGGATAACAGGACCTATGAAAGCTGGGTACTTAATCTTCAGCAAAACCCCGATGCAGGTAAGGTTTCGAGGAACATCATTACAGAATTGAGAAAAGACCGGGCATCAATGTTACTGAAAGACATTTGGCGCGCACTGTTGTTTGTGCTGGTAGCGGCTGCACTGATCGGGCTGTATTTAAAAAAGAAGCTGAATGCAACACTGATGCTCGTCGGGGTTACCCTCGCTGCGGCTATCGACCTGCTGATGATCGGTTCCAATTACCTAAATGCAAAAAGCTTCGACAATAAAGAAAATTATGAATCAGTAGAATTCCCGATAACCGATGCTGATCGCGTGATCGCGGCGGACAAGGATCCCAACTTCAGGGTATTTAATACCTCGGTAGGCAGCCCTTTTGAAGAATCAAAGACTTCCTACTACCATAAATCCATCGGCGGTTACCATGCTGCCAAAATGGGGATCTATGATGACCTCAGCAGTTACCAACTCAGTGGGAACCCTAACCCGGCAGTGCTCAATATGCTGAATGCAAAATGGATCATAACCGGTCAGGGAGATAAACTGCAAGCCATGCAAAATCCTTACGCACTCGGCAATGCCTGGTTTGTTAAGGGAGTTGTATTTGTAAAAGGCCCTGTCGCCGAAATGAGAGCGCTAACGGGACTTAATTCAAAAGATACCGCGGTGATCGATGAATCCTTTCGCACGGGGATGACAGCCTTTACGCCGGCAGACAGCAGTGCATCCATCAGGATGACGGCGTTTGACAATGATGCCATCAGCTATGAATCAAATGCTGCGGGCAATCACCTGGCGGTATTCAGTGAAATTTATTACAAAGACTGGAAGGCTTATATAGACGGCAAACCGGCAACTTATGTAAAGGCAAACTATGTGTTGCGGGCATTGGTGATACCCGGGGGGAAACATACGATCAATTTCAAATTTGAACCGGCTATATTTTTTACGAGTAAAACGATCACTGCGGTCACTACTTGGTTGATGATCGGCTTGTTACTATTTGCTGTGTTCACTGAAGTCCGGAGAAAAAATAAAACTACTGTCAAATTGTAGAGGAAACACGTGCTCCTTACACTTTACCTGATTGAAAGAACAACTGAAAATAGCAGTGCTTGCACCCTACAGGATCTATCCTGCCCTATCCGGCGGTCAACGTTGTACTGCATTGTTATACAAATATCTTTCTGAGAGCCTTCCCGTAATGATGCTTTCCGTGGATTCCAACAGTGCTCCTGAAAAGAGCAACGTGGTATTGAAAAAGATCATGGGCAATTCCTTTTTACGTTATGCAAACCCATTCCTGTTTTTCCGGGCCCTGCGCTTTATTAAAGCAAACGCCTGTACTCACCTTGTCCTGGAGCATCCTTATTTCGGATGGCTCGGTTGGATGTTAAGAAGGTCCTGTAATGTTCAGTTGGTTGTTCACTCTCATAACATAGAGGGGCTCAGGTTCCGCAGTATGGGTAAATGGTGGTGGCGGATTCTGCGTAGCTATGAAAGATGGACGCATCAACAGGCTGACATTAATTTTTTTATCACACAGGAAGACCTGGATCATGCCCGGTCTGATTTCAAATTAGAAAAAGAAAATTGCCATGTGATCACTTATGGCACCGATCTGCAGAAGATACCGCAAAAAGAACAAAGAATATCAGCGCGAAAACAGATCGCAGCAACACATCGGATCACAAAAAACGAGACAATCATTTTGTTCAACGGCGTATTGGATTACCGGCCAAACCTTGATGCAGTAGATACGATTTTAAAAAAGATCAACCCTGTCCTGGATGCACGCAATGATTTTGATTACCGCATCATCATTTGCGGCAAAAATCTTCCCGACTCTTACGATGAACTTAAAGCATACCACGAAAAAAACATCATCTATCCGGGATTTGTTGAGGACATCAGCCTGTATTTTCTTGCTGCGGATATTTTTATTAACCCGGTAAAAGACGGCGGCGGCATTAAAACAAAACTGGTAGAAGCATTAGGATTCAATGTACCTGCTATAAGTACCGAATCCGGTGCGGCCGGTGTTCCTTTATCGATAACCGGTAACAGTCTCACCGTATTGGCTGACGATAATGACGCGGCCTTTTGCGATGCCATATTTAAAGGTCGCAGCGTTGCAACCAACATCCCTGATGCATTCTTCGGACATTTTTATTGGGGGAATATAGCACGGAAAGCAGGTGAAATATTAGAACATAGCCTGACCAACCGCAGATAGATCAAAGGTTTTCCGCTTTCATTCCTGCTTTTATTTTATATAAGAAATTGCCGGCGGGCGATTGCAGTAACCGGAATAATATTCTTAGCCTCACCTGCCATAGAGCCAGCCTGAAGCTTTTCCCGAAATGCCTTTCGTATACTTTCTTCGACTCGCGAAGTGATTGCAGGTAATTGGCACTGCTTATACCGCCGGGCGCAAAACGGATCAGCGGCGTATTCAAAAAAACAAAAGGTTCATCACTTATACGGCAAAGGAAATCATAATCCATTGCAATTTTCTCATCTGTATTATACAACCCGTGTTTGTCGTGCAGTGATTTGCGGATAAATAAACTCTGGTGGCATATACTTCTCATGCCGCGGTATAATTTCTTTTTTTCAAAGGGTTTCCCGATGATCACCCACTGATCGCCACGGGAAAGTTTATACTTCCCGTGCAACCAGGAGATCCCGGGTTGATCTTTAAAGGCATTTAGGGCAATGTTCAAACTGTTTGCATCAAAAAATCCGTCACCCGAGTTCAGCATCACCAAAATATTTCCCCGCGAATTTCCAACGCCTTTATTGAATGCATCTGCAATCCCCTTATCCCTTTCGGATATCCATTTCCGATACGATGGCTGTGGATTATTTTCAAGGTATAACCTGATGGCACTATCTGTAGAACCGTCAATGACCAAATGCTCAAAGGGCTTCCTGCTTTGATCATCCACCGACCTGCAGGTGATCAGAAGTTCTTCCAGGTTATCAAAGCAGATCGTGATCACGGTCAGGTTCAGGCTAATATCCATTTATCGGTAAATATTTATCTCAATGTACAAATCTTATTTATCAACCGTGCAGGATGGCCGGCAGTCGCCCGGACTTTAATTTTAATTATGTTACTTTGCTGTTTCAAATTTTCGCTTAAAAATAATGAAGACAGCATTAATAACAGGTATCACCGGGCAGGATGGTGCCTATCTTGCAGAACTGCTCCTCGAGAAAGGATATATGGTTCACGGAATAAAGCGTCGCAGTTCATTGATGAATACAGACCGGATCGACCACCTGATCTTCAATAAATCCGTAGCAGACCGGTTTCACCTTCATTACGGTGACCTCACCGACAGCAGCAGCATCATCAGGATCATCCAGCAAACTCAACCGGACGAAATCTATAACCTTGCTGCGCAAAGTCATGTGCAGGTAAGTTTTGAAACACCGGAATACACTGCAAATTCCGATGCTATCGGTGTACTGAGGATCCTGGAAGCCATACGAATATTGGGCCTTACGGAAAAAACAAAATTTTACCAGGCTTCTACTTCCGAACTCTACGGCCTGGTACAGGAAATACCGCAGAAAGAAAACACCCCGTTCTATCCACGCTCGCCATACGGCGTGGCAAAGCTTTACGGGTATTGGATAACGGTGAATTACCGTGAAGCCTATAATATGTTTGCAGTGAACGGAATTTTGTTCAATCATGAAAGTCCGCTGAGAGGAGAAAGTTTTGTAACCCGAAAGATCACGATCGGTGTTAGCCGTTTGGTACTGGGCTTTGATGATGAGCCGTTATTACTGGGCAACCTGGATGCAAAAAGAGATTGGGGCCATGCTAAAGATTATGTGGAAGGAATGTGGCTGATGATGCAGCAGGATATACCGGAAGATTATGTGCTTGCCACGGGAATCACCACCACGATCCGCGATTTTATCATTATGGCATTTAATCATCTGGATATCACTTTGGATTTTACCGGGGAGGGTATTGATGAAAAAGCTTTTGTGCGGTCCTGTGCAAACAGTGCATATCAACTCCCTGTAGGTAAACAGGTGATCGGTATTCATCCCCGTTATTTCCGCCCTGCCGAAGTGGATCTGTTGATAGGTGATGCAACAAAAGCAAAAACAACATTAGGATGGACCCCCGTCTATGATCTGCCTATGTTGGTCACGGAAATGATGAACGACGAACTGAAATACCAGGCTAAAAATACGCATTAAAAAAACGGTTGCTTTTTCAGCAACCGTTTTCAATTTGTTCAGTTATCATTATTGGTAAACTACCACTAATTTAGGATGTTTAGATGCGTTGGAATTGTAACTCGATGCAAATTGACGGATGTTATAAAACACCTCATTTTGCAGGAGCATCATCATCCCGTAATCACCGGAACTTCTCATATCTATTACAAGATTCTTTACATCAATGTCTATAAGATCTAACACAGAAAGATTAGTATGCGGTATGGAAACCTGATTAACGGGAGTTGTTGCAGGTTGCACGCTCCACGAAGCATTGGAGGTTGACCACTGACTTGAAATTCTCCTGATAAAAAAAGAATTGTCTGTTCCTGAATTCGGGTTGACCTGGTTTCCGGCCTGCGGTGCCGGCGAGGAATAGAGGGTTAATTTTGCGGAAACTATCGTTGCGGCAGCAGGAATAGAACTGATATCAAATCTTAATGCACTCCTGTGATAAAAACTATTTCCTCCGGTTGTCCAGGTTCCGACAGGAAGGTCAGGGGAATGCCCGCTTGAGTTAAAGCCGGTGCCGCCTGCAAACAGAAATTCATTAACATTGGTGGCAGGTTGAAGTGTTAACGTAACCGGTACAGGCGGTGGTGGCGGTGGCGGAACAATTGTTCCGAAAACCTTTACCGTTGCGGTATCTACGCCGGTATACCCTGCACTGTCTACCGCCATCAATTGAAAAAGATAAGTCCCCTGAACGAGGTTTGAAATAACCGTTGTGGAGGAACCCGGTGTCATGATCAATGGAACATTGGGTCC
This sequence comes from Ferruginibacter sp., assembly GCA_037719665.1. GTDB lineage: Bacteria > Bacteroidota > Bacteroidia > Chitinophagales > Chitinophagaceae > Ferruginibacter. The sequence goes on along the minus strand of JBBJLU010000012.1, from coordinate 45,661 downwards.
GGAAACCATACTCCATAAATACCCGGAAATGGTTCCGTTCACAGAAGTAGCGGAGCCATTCATCGTTGTAGTGGCAACGGGGAGATATACTATTCTTGCGGGTCCGGCATCCACCACAGGGGCCGGATGATTTATTTGGTTAATGAGTTGGGCAGCTTCATTTTGGCAACTGCTGAAGATCATTGCGGAAAAGAAGGCCATCAGGCCTGTACGTATCAATGCACGCATGTTAGTTGGTTTTGGTAAAGTTATATGCAAAATTTTAGATTTGAACAGTTTATGCCTTTTTTGTGGAAAAAATCCCCGGATTGAATTTCCTCCTCCAAAGATTGTTGACCAACTTAAACGGAAAACCGGCAAATCCTGCAGCAAAGGCTTTTAATAAGAGCGGGTGTCGGCCGTATATGCCGGTCATGATCCGATAATGTTTCCGGATGGCAGAAAATTCACGGTAAACCAACAAATTGTATACAATTTTTTTAGTGGTATTAAACTGAAGGGGAAGTTTTTCGTGGTATTTCATAGCAGAATCGAAACCGTTTTTTATGATCTCCGCAACACAATTAAAAATGGTATCAACAGCAAATTCCGACATTTCGATCAGGCCTTTATGCTTAATATGATATCTTTTAAAATCTTCAGAAGGGGCATTCCTGAAATCTGCCCGTGCATTCAGTAATTGTACCATCGGTAAAAATTTAGCAGCAGAGGAAGTACTGATCCAGGTTATCCCGCTGCTGCAACCTATGAGCAGGTTGCAATAATGCGTTAGCGCGGCATTTTCCCGGACAGATAACACGCTGGCATCAATGATGGGATCTGTCTCGGGGAATTTATTTCCTGACGTAAGAATAATGCAGACGGAAGGCAACGCCGTTAAACGATCGGCAACAGTTTTCACCAGGTCCGCGGTAAGCGAAGACTGGCCGGATTGGGGTGCATATTCCCAAAGGATCACATGCTTAAACTTACGAAGTCCATGTTTTTCTGCAAAAGCCGCAACAGTTGAGCGCTCAGCATCGGTGAGTGTGAGCACGGGCTCTAACGGAACAGTCATCTTATGCGGATATCCCCGAATGATCATTCCGCGGATCGTACCGTCATAATTGGCAAGGTTTGTATCCATCGTTGTTGTTACAAACACCTCATCCCAAATGCCGAGTGCTTTCTCCGAAAAAACTTTTTTCACATACTTTCTGAAAGCAGCTACATCATCTTTCTTTACTTCATTGCATACGGAAACTTCATCTACATAAGGGTTACCGGATAAGATGCTTTTGCAAAAGGGAGCAATAGCCCATGTAAGCCTGCAACCGGGGAAGTCTGTTTTTATTTGCCGGGCAATGGCTGTTGCATACAGACAATCGCCGTTAGCATAAAGCTGGACGAGTAATATTTTCTGTTGGGCACTCATGCCTGCATCATCATTTTGGCAAGATCAGGGAATGAAACTGCAGGCTGATAACCCAAAGACCGGATGAGTGTATTATCTGAAACCAATTTCCGATAACCGGAAATAAATCCGGGTACGCCGGTGATATACTTCTTCGGGGAAACGCCCGCGATATTAAAACAGGCTACGATCCATTCTTCTATAGAATGGCCTTCACCACTGCTGATATTGGCTTCAAATACTTTTTCCTGGTTCACCAGCAACCATATCCCTTTTACAATATCACCGGCATATGACCATTCTTTAATCACTGACATATCCCCTATTTGCAATATTTCATCACTCCCCGCAGCGATACGTTTAACAGTTTCACTTATCTTTTTGGTTACATGTCTTTCACTGCGTAATTCACTGTCGTGATTAAAAAAATAACCGACATATACCTTAAGCCCCAGACTCCGGAAATATCTTGCGGCGTATACGTTTTGGATCCGGCTGATGCTGTACGCATCATTGGCCTCGAAAGGATCGGTTTCTTTTATGGGCAGACCTCTATTGAGGAATTGCAGTCCGCTGCCGGAAATAAATACTTTTGTAGAAGGAGAAAAGTTTTTTACTGCTTCTAAAATATTCAACGAGCCGGTAGCTATCGTCTGATGATTTTCGAACAGGGCCTCATGCCCGGTTGTAGAATTCGCAGCGAGATGAAAAATATATTCCGGTTGTTCTGCCTGTATCAATGCGCTCACTTCTGCATAGTTGCTGATATCCGTTTTTAAAAACTCAGCGCTGCGGCTTACACCGATCACCTTCAGCCCTGCGTTCTCTAACAATTGACGAAGAAATATTCCGTCCTGCCCTGCTGCGCCGAAAATGATTGCTTTCTGCATAAAGGATCAATGATCGTTTTTCAAATAAATTGTATTGACATACGTTTCGGCATATATGGAATAATTCACCGATTGCATGAATTCGGTAATGGTATGATCCTTATACCCATTTTGGCAATCATCATATTTTAAGGTCTCTACACAAATTAACCAAGGCCTATAAAGGGTAAAATCCATATTTTTCAGGATGTCTAAGTCGAGACCTTCGACATCAAGAGAAATAAAATCAGGAGCGGTTCCGGGAAAATTTTCCTGAAGTATCAGATTTACAGGTAACAAAGGTACCTTAATCACTTTCTCAACGGAGATTTTACCCAAATGCTTCATTCCGATTTTCTCCCAATGTTCTGCTTCTTTTTTTGAAAATGTACTAAGCCCGTTTGCATAATCAGGGAATACATAAAAATCTGCCTCGGCTTCAGCTTCAAACCCTATCCCCATATTCAGTACTTTATCCCTTGGTCTTGCTTTTCTCAGCTTTGCAGAAAGAATAGGATTAGGTTCCACCAACACTCCACTGGCACCTTTTTCGTAAAAGAAAAAAGTGTTGCTTATAAACTTAGGTTCATTTGCGCCGATATCTAAATACGACGGTGCGGCAATTCCCCTTAGCGTAAAAAAATGATTTATGATGAGATCTTCCCCGAATTGAGCGTAATTTAATTGTGCATGCGGGATGAGGTATTTACCGGCAAGTTTTTTCAGCAATCGTTTAAACCTGTACTTTTTCATAACCATTTATAAGAGTATACCCCGATAGCATATTTATTGCATCTTATGCTATTTGAATAGATTCTTTATTTTTCTATTGTATTTTTTTACCCTTAAGCTAAATGTATTTTTAACCCCGGGTTTAAATAATGGCAATTGATATGTTTCCCCTATCGTTTTATTTTTTGCCGTAATATTGTTTGCAGACAGTACTTCTTCGAATCTTTTCATGAATTTTTCCGGTGACCAATCTTCATTGATCTGCTTCACGATCGGCACGGATCTTTCCAGGGAGTCTCTTAAGCTAAAATGAGGATAAGGCGGCAGGTATGCAGTAATATGACGGAAAGTAGGATTATCAGAAACAGACAAGGGTTTTCCCGTAATAATAGCCTGGTCTGTAGTAGCTGCAAGCCCCGGGAAATTCCGGTCGTATAAAAAACAATTCAGGTCGTTTGCTGCACACCACTCTACCAACCCCGGCTTCGTCATAAAGTCATAAGTCACTTGCACGTCTATTCCGGGCTTTGCCGTTTTTTTACAGAGGTCTGTTAGATAATTGCTGTACTCCTTTGAATCCGGTACAAAATCACCGTAAGGAATATTGATCCTTACGATGGCGCGGTCAAATTCTTTATTTACTGCTTCCACCACATGCTCGAAGCCTTTGCCTTTTGTAGCAAAACCGAAAGTTCCAATTACGGGTATTTCGTTCTTAGCCGATGGTATTTCGAAGTCCATTTTTTCTAATGGGCGGGGGAAAGCATACAGTTTGCCTTTTGAGCGGATAGTAGGATCCAATGCACAATAAATATGAAAACCCTTTCCCGGCATTCTCACAAATGCATCACCGGGTAGTATTTCCAGGATCATCGTAATGGCACATCCAAGGTCCTTTTTCAGCGGGCCAGTATTAAGCCAGCTCAGGGTGACATCATGATAATTAAAAAAATAAAAATCATACCCTAAACGAATATCACGGTTATTGATATCTACTTCGATATAGTCCAGTGAATAATGATCAGAAAGTTTCAGGCATTGATAAACCATATACCCGGATTCATGAATGCTGTCTTTCGCTTTGCGGTTATTTATAAAGAGCCCTTTCAACATCCGCTCCTATTTTTTTTAAAATTTCAATGGTCGGCACCGGGAAGATAAAGCCCGTCCCTTTTTCCAGCGCCTCTCTTTCGCGTACCACGAATTCACTCTTAAAGTGCCATGGAAGCACGAGATAATAATCAGGATCCATTGCCCTGCTTTCCGCTTCACTGATAATGGGAATATTGGTGCCCAAAGTGCTGGCCCCGTATTTATCAGGATTACGTTCTGCAGCATATTCTACCAGGGAATGATCGATATCACACCATTGTAATATAGTATTCCCTTTCGTGGATGCACCGTAAACATGTACAACCTTCCCGTCTTTTAACTTTACCAACAGGTCGTGCAATTCATTCTTCAGGTTACTGATGCGTTCCTGAAATGCGGTATATGGCTTATCCGTATCCAGTTCGAGGTCAAATTCCCGGTGCCTGATCTCGTCCAGTAAATTATTATTTTCTTTACTGTCGTGGCGGCTGTTTTCTTTATGCGTAGCATAGCACCTGATGCTTCCGCCGTTGATGTCATTAAAAGAAATTTTAAAGATCTTCATCCCCGCCATCGTCATGATCTTTTCAAGTACGGCAAGGCTGTAAAACTCCAGGTGCTCATGGCAGATGGTATCATAACTGTCCAACTCCAACATCCGCGGCATATAACTCATCTCAAATACCCACACGCCTGAAGAAGCTAAAAATCTTTTTATACCTTTTACGAATTCGACCGGGTTTTCCAGGTCGTAAAACATGGCGATCGAAGTGATCACGTCCATTTTCTTTCCCTCCAATAATCGGAATAATTCTTCCGATGGAAAAATATCCTGCACCACTGTCGCCTCTTTTACTTCCTGCGCCACGTCACTCGGATCGCAACCGTATTTAATAAATGTTTTAGGATAGCAACCCAACAATGTACCGTCATTACATCCGATATCCAACACGGAGGGATGCTTGGCATCACCAACGGTATTTACTACACTGTCTACAATATCCCGAAGGTGATTACGCATGGTATCGTTTGTGCCGCTGCGGTACCAATAGGCCGCATATAATATTTCCGGGGGTACGGAATGTTCCATCTGCAACAAACCGCATGCGTTCTCATCCGCTTCGGGATTGCACCGCACCAACGTGCAATCGATCTTTCTGCGGCTGGGCATTTCTTTCCCGGGTTTCACGAAACTGCCCTGAAGGTATTGCGGCCCCAAGTCGATAACTCTTTTGAGTGAAGCAGAACCGCATACACGGCAGGTATTTCTTTTGCGGATATGCATCTATTGAGCGTTTTTATTTTGTAAAACCAATTGCATGAATTGACCGTTTATGGCATCAATGCATTTATTTCTTTCGAGGTTTAAGCGGGCCAGCTGCCGGACAACGATATCCTTTTGATGGGCAGGAACCTGTTCAAATTCATATACTTTTTCCTGCTCGTGCCACAGGCGGCAATTTACATCGGCAAGCTGCAGGAAAATTTCCCCGAATCCCCCGCTTACCTCGTCTACCAGGTTACCTTCCTTTTTAAAAACCTTATTGGATGCAAAGGTCATTTTCTCAGCCGGGATGCGCCCGGCAATGGCGTCATTAATATAATCATCGATCTCCTCCTGCAATTGCCCGGCCTGTTTGTCCAGGCTAGCCAACCTCTCTGCCTCTTCCGTATGGTATTGCTTAAGCTTAATGATGGTTAGCTTATCACAGAGCATTCCCAATGTTTCTGCCATATTTTTTATCGTTACTTTTAAGGCTGCAAAAATAACAATACCAAACCATACTTCTTCGCTGATGGGTATAATTCAAAAACAGGCACTAAAGTCTTCGGTTTTCTTATTGATCGGGTTCGGCATCGGCGGAATTAATATCCTGTTTCTTTTTCCAAAGCTCACTTCGCTGGACGTAAATGGTCTTACACGCGCCTTTTTGGATGTCGGAACCGTTTTATCCCTGTTGGCTACCTTAGGAACGCTACCCATCGTTTATAAATTTTCCCCGTTTTACCGTACTCACCTGGAAAAGAAAGATAACGATCTCCCGTTTGTGACCGGGTTGATCTGCCTGGGAGGTTTCATCCTTATTTATGCGGGAGGATTTTTTTTTCGTGATTTTATTATTCGGAAACTGGGTAAGGCTCCTTTATTTGCTGAAAATTTTAACCTGGTCTACCCCCTTACATTTTTTATGTTGGCTTATGCATGGATGGAATCTTTTGCATGGGCATTGAAAAAATCCGTACACAGTAATTTTTTGAAAGAAACGCTGATCCGAATCCTGACAACTATGCTTATCCTGGCTTTATGGTTTGGTTTGATCAGTACGCAGGAATTCATAGACCTTTTTTGCTTCCTGTATGTGATACCGGTGATCGCATTGTTCATGATCTTACGAAGGACAGGTGAATGGAATTTTACAATGCGGATCAGCAAAGTGACCTTAAGGCTCAAAAATAAAATGTTCACTTTCGGGTTATTTGTCTTCGGTGCAACATTCCTTAATATAGCATCAAGAACGGTGGATTCCTTTGTAGTACTGGGTCTCAAAGGACTGGCGGCCACAGCAGTATTTTTGCTCGGCTCCTATTTAGCCTCACTTATGGACCTTCCGCTACGAAGTATCAATTCAATAGCTACTCCTGTTATTGCAGAATCCTGGCGGGAAAAGAATTATAAAAATATTGAAACGATATACGAAAAAAGCACAGTTACGCTGTTGGTAGCCGCCCTGTTCATTTTCAACCTTGTCATGCTAAATGTAAATAACCTATCTGTGTTTCTCGGTGAAAATTTTGCAGAGGTCCCGATTATCGTGCTGATCATGGGACTTGCTAAAATTATTGACCTCGGCTCGGGCGTGAATGGGCAGATCATCGCGACATCGAGCAACTGGAAATTTGATTTTTATACAAATGTGTTGCTGACCCTGCTGGCATTCCCGCTTAATTTTATCCTTATTACCCGGATCGGGATCGTGGGAGGTGCAGTGGCAACGCTGATCTCTGTATTTATCTTTAACCTCACCCGCTATATTTTTATCTTTCGAAAATATGGTTGGCAGCCTTATGGGTTTCCGCATGTTAAGATATTGCTCGTGAGCATTATCATTTTTTTGGCAGTGTATGCAGTGCCGTTCATTTCAAATATTTACGCCGACAGCGTATTCCGCACTGTACTTTTTTCTGCCTTATTTGTGCCGGCAATACTGGGCATGAATGTTAGCGAGGAATTTAATTCTACAGCAGGAAAGATCATGAAAAAAATGAGGTTGAAAAGAAAATAGAACTAGATAGTTTATCAGCCCTTATTCATAAATATTGTATTTTTTGTAAAAACACCTCCATACCTACGCGCTTTTCATCCGTAAGTTCATAGCTGATATTGTTGGTATAATATTCCTGCAGATCGTACTCAGCATAAGGATTTTCCGAAATGACCTCACTCAAATGTTTCAAACCGTATCCCGTGGCATCATTGAATGCTGAGGTAAAATCCTCGGGCAACTTTTTATTGGCGACCCAGGCGGCAAATACAAAAGGAAGGCCTGTGAGTTCTTTCCATGCAAGGCCGAGATCATATGCATACTTATTTTTTTTTCGTTGTGCAAATGCACGGTCTCCTATAACAAGACCCGCAACCGAACCCTCGATTGTTGCTTCATAACCGGGGATCCCCGGAACGATCCGGGGATCTGCCTTCCAATGATCCCTGAGCAAAATTTTCAACAAAGCAACCGAACTCCTGCTTTGATAATCCAAAAGAATAGTCTTTACTTCCGCTAACGGAACATCACTGAAAAGGCAAACGCTCGCTACCTCGCCTTCCGTACCGATACAGTAATTTGATATAATATGATATTCACGGAGCAGGGGAAGGACAGCTATCGGCACCAACCCGATATCTACGGCATCGTTGATCAACAGATCCGCAATGCCGGACGGGAACTCCGTGATAAGGGAGACCTCCTCCTCCATCATTCCTTTTTCAAACCCGTAGATCAAAGGTTTGGTATTGAGATAACTTACTGCCGCAACCCTTATTTTTCTGTCCAACTGCTTTGGTTTAGTTTTGCGCAAATCTACTTCAAACCTCTTTACGCATATGCAACTTTCACCCCTCACAGCTGTTTCTCCCGTTGATGGCCGTTATAACAAAGCTACTGCGCATCTTGCCGCATATTTTTCGGAATATGCCCTTATCCGCTACCGGCTTAAAACGGAAGTGGAATATTTCATTGCCCTGGGGGAGAAAAAGTTTTTTAAAATCGATGCTAAATTGAAAAATAATTTACGCGCGCTTGCAGAAAGTTTTTCTGAAGCGGATGCAGAGGAGGTTAAAAAAACAGAACGCATTACCAATCATGATGTGAAGGCGGTGGAATATTTTTTAAAAGAAAAACTGGAACAGACCGGCGCTGGCGGTCTGAAGGAATGGGTTCACTTCGGACTTACCTCACAGGATATCAATAATACAGCGGTGCCCATGCTATGGAAAGATGCGATCGAATTTGAGTACCTGCCTTCTTTGATCAATTTGCAGCATTTCCTTTATAAACTTGCGCAGCAATGGAAAGCTGTGCCCATGTTGGCACGTACGCACGGCCAGGCGGCTTCCCCGGTTATGTTAGGAAAAGAACTGTTGGTCTTCGTGGAGCGATTGGAAAATCAAGTTCAGTTGTTCAGCTATATTCCTTTTACCGGGAAATTCGGCGGTGCCACCGGTAATTTTAATGCTCATTTTGTGGCCTACCCGAAACATAACTGGATGAAATTTGCCGATGAGTTCCTTGAACAGAAGTTAGGTTTACAAAGGCAGCAATACACCACGCAGATCGAACATTATGATACGCTGGCTGCTCATTTCGATGCCATCAAGCGCATCAATACGATCTTTATAGATCTCTGCCGGGATATGTGGAGCTATATCAGCGTTGATTATTTCAAACAGCAGACGAAGAAAGGAGAAGTAGGCAGCAGTGCCATGCCACATAAAGTGAATCCTATTGATTTTGAAAATGCAGAAGGCAACCTGGGGATGGCAAACGCAATACTGGAGCATCTTTCAGCAAAGTTACCTGTAAGCCGCCTGCAGCGCGACCTTACAGATAGTACGGTGCTCCGGAACATAGGCGTACCAATGGCGCATGTGACGATTGCCTTCAGCGCTATTGAAAAGGGCCTGGGTAAACTGATCCTGAATGAATCAAAAATAAAAGCAGACCTGGAGAGCAACTGGGCGGTTGTGGCGGAAGCTGTGCAAACAGTTTTAAGAAGAGAAAATTACCCGCAACCTTATGAGGCATTGAAAGAACTTACAAGAGGAAAGAATGGGATCGATAAAAATGCGATGCATAGTTTCATCAATTCTTTAAAAATATCCGCAGCTTTAAAGAAGGAGTTAAAGGGGATAACGCCGCATAATTATACAGGGGTGAAATAAGGGGTTCCCGCAGATTTAAGATGATTTAAGAGCAGATCTCGCAGAAGTGATCCCACAGATCTTCACAGATTTTTCCACAGATTCACACAGATTTTTTACACAGATCGTCACAGATTTTTCCCGGGGATATTCGCGGATTTAAATGCGCGCTGATTCGCGGGGATCTTTTCCTGCAGATAAAAGCTGATATAAGTCCAGATATCGCCTGTCGAAGGCAGGTCCTAAGCGCCTTATTGCCTTAACGCCTTATCGTCTTTTCGGCTAAAATCTTTTCTGTACAATTTTCCCGTTGATTTTCACTGATAAGAAGGCAAGAAGATCTGTGAAAATCCGTGTAATCAGCGTAATCCGTGTTCAAAAAAATTCCCCGAAGGCGAATCCTCACTTATGTATCTCCGATGTAAAATGAAACTCTATATCCGGGTTATTCGTGATCTCCGTATTTAAGAACCACTCACTTTGCGCTAAATACACCGGGTGCCCGTCCTTATCTTCTGCAATGTTGGCCTGTTTATATTTTGTAAAATCATCCAGCTTCTTCGGATCATTTGATGTTATCCAGCATGCTTTAAAAAACGGCAGCGTGGTCATCTGTACCGAGGCACCGTACTCCTGCAATAACCGGTATTGGATCACCTCAAATTGCAGTTCACCCACACAGCCGATGATCTTCTTATTACCGCCGAATTGTGTGAAAAGCTGCGCCACGCCTTCATCCGTCAGCTGGTTCAAACCTTTTTCCAGTTGCTTGGTCTTCATCGGGTCCTTGTTTACCACTTCCTTAAATATCTCGGGTGAAAAACTCGGGATGCCCGTGAAATAAAATTTTTCTCCTTCCGTAAGGGTGTCCCCTATTTTGAAATTGCCGGTATCAAATAATCCTACTACATCCCCGGGGTAAGCTTCTTCGATCACATCTTTTTGCCGGGCCAGGAAGCTGTAAGGATTGCTGAAGCGCATATCTTTTTCCAGGCGCACATGTTTGTAATAAGTATTCCGCGAAAACCTGCCGCTGCAAACGCGAAGGAAAGCGATACGATCGCGATGCTTCGGATCAAGATTAGCATGGATCTTAAAAATAAATCCGCTGAATTTATCTTCCTGCGGCAACACATCACGCGTGCTAGTGTGCCTCGCCCGCGGTGTAGGGGCTATACGAATAAAAGTATCCAGCATTTCTTTTACCCCGAAATTGTTTACGGCACTTCCGAAAAACACGGGCGCTGTCATACCCGAAAGGTAATCCGCTTCATTCAATTCACCGTAGACACCGTCTACCAGTTCTACGTCTTCGCGCAGGACCGCAGCATCCTTCTCCCCTATTTTATCATCCAATATTTTATTGCTGAGATCGGTGATCTCCACCACATCTTCATCATTAGCCTTTGTGCCGGCGGTAAAAAGCACCAGGCTTTTTTTGTGAAGATCATATACACCTTTAAAATCCTTCCCGCTGTTTATCGGGATCGTCATCGGGTGCAGGTTGATCTTTAATTCGTTTTCAATTTCCTCCAGCAGGTCAAAGCGGTTCTTACCGTCGCGGTCCATTTTATTGATGAACACGATGACCGGTGTTTTGCGCATAGAGATCACTTCCATCAGTCTCCTCGTTTGCGGTTCTACCCCGTTCACCGAATCAATGACCAATACCACACTGTCTACTGCCGTAAGGGTTCGAAAAGTATCTTCGGCAAAATCCCGGTGGCCCGGGGTATCCAGGAGATTGATCAGGTGCCCGTCGTATTCAAAAGTCATCACACTGGTAGCAACAGAGATACCGCGCTGGCGCTCGATCTCCATGAAATCAGAGGTGGCGTGTTTTTTTATTTTATTGCTTTTTACCGCGCCGGCGGTTTGTATGGCACCGCCGAAAAGGAGGAATTTTTCAGTAAGCGTGGTCTTCCCCGCATCGGGGTGGGATATGATGGCGAAGGTCTTCCTTCTTTCGATCTCTGAATTGTATTTCATTGCGGGTGCAAAGGTAAGGTTTGAGCGGAAAGACAGAAAAGGTTGATTAGAACCACAAACCACCAAGAACCTGCCAGAGGCAGGACCTGCCTGCCGGCAGGTTTGAGGGCAAAAGGCATTTAAATACGGATGACGCTGATTACACGGATTTTCACAGAGATACCTGCCTTCGGCAGGCTTATTTTTGAACACAGATAACGCTGATTACACGGGTTTTCACAGATTTATTTGGACATCTTATCTGTGTATTCTGTGGGAACTCTTCTGCGCAAATCTGCTCTTAAATCATCTTATATCTGCGGGAAAAAATTTGTAATGATCTGTGGGAAAATCTGTGGGAACCCTTCTGCGAGATCTGCACTTATATCAGCTTTTATCTGCAGGAAACGATCCCCGCAAATCAGCGTGCATTTAAATCCGCGAAGATCTGTGGGAAAATCTGTGCTCATCTGTGGGAACCCTTCTGCGAAATCTGCTCTTAAATCATCTTATATCTGCGGGAAAAAATCTGTGCTGATTTGTGAGGGCTCTGTACCGCTGATCAAAGCATTACATTCTAAACCTTTGGGAACGCCGGGCGCTCTTCTTAACTTTACCGGATGGCAATGCTTTCCATCCTCGCTAATTCACTTCGCCTCACATTGGAGGAACTCAAAGTGAATAAGACCCGTACTGCGCTAAGCCTTACGGGTGTCGCATTCGGTATCTTTTGTATCATCGGGGTATTGGCAACGGTGAACAGCCTGGAGCAGAATATCCAAAACGAAGTGAGCAGCCTTGGGAGCAATACGATCTATATCGATAAATGGGATTACAGCGGTGGGCCTGATGAAATTTGAAGAGGCCGGCATGATTAGGGAACGTTCCGAACTTACGCAGGATGTTACTTTTCTCATGCAAACCGGCGGGACCGTTTCACACGCAAATGACATCCTTCAAAATGTTTCTGTGTATGGCATCAATGAGCAACAGATCGCTATACAACCATTAAGTTTTACCGTAGGAAGGTATTTATCCGCCTCCGAGTTTAATAACGGATCGAATGTCTGCGTGCTGGGTTTTGAAAATGCTGAATCCCTTTTTGGCAATGCTGCCCGGGCAGAGGGGAAACTCGTAGAGATCAAAGGAAGGAAGGTAACCGTGGTGGGCGTTATTAAAAAAGAAGGAAAGAATATGATCGGTTGGAATTACGATAATTGCATCATGCTGCCCTACAAATACTGCCGGCAGATCTTTGATGAAAAAAATTCTGCGCCGATACTGATCGTAAAAGGAAAAGAAAATGTGACCACTGATGCACTGTACCAGGAACTGCGCGGGATCATGCGGCAGGTAAGAAGATTAGGGCCAAGGCAGGAAGACAACTTCTCACTCAACAGCGTAGAGGCTTTCAGCAAAGCTATCGCCACATTCTTCGGAACCCTCAATGTTATCGGGGGCTTTATCGGTGGCATCAGCCTCATCGTTGGCCTTTTCGGCATTGCCAACATCATGTTTGTAACGGTAAAAGAAAGAACCTCCGTGATCGGGCTCAAAAAAGCAATCGGTGCAAAAAGCTCGTCCATATTATTGGAATTCTTAATGGAAGCCGCGCTGATGTGCATTTTGGGCGGTGCAGTCGGACTGTTTTTCGTTTGGATCCTCACCCTTATTTTATCCGGCCCGCTTGAATTCCCTGTATTTATATCCGTTCCCCTCATGATTGCGACATTGTTTATTTGCATCATCGTGGGCATACTCGCAGGTATTATTCCTGCAAGAAGAGCGGCGAAGATGGACCCGGTGGTCGCTATACGCTCATGATAATTTGATAATGTGATAATTCGATAATTTGATAATGAGAAATGCAGTTCCGCTATTTTTGCAATCAGCACATTAGCACATTATCAAATTATCAAATTGCCCACCATCCTCGCCATCGAATCATCCTGTGATGAAACAGCAGCATCTGTTTGCCGCGACGGAAAAATATTAAGCAATATCATTGCCACACAAAAGATCCATGAGCAATACGGTGGTGTGGTACCCGAACTGGCGAGCAGGGCGCATATGGAAAATATTGTCCCTGTAGTGGATACAGCCATCCGGGAATCCGGTGTTTCACTAAAGGATATTGACGCCATTGCATTTACACAAGCGCCGGGATTGATCGGCGCATTGCTGGTAGGTGCACAGTTTGCCAAATCACTTTCACTGGCCCTCAATAAACCATTGATAGCAGTGCATCATATGCAGGCGCATGTATTGGCTAATCTCCTTCAGGAACCCGCTCCTTCCTTCCCTTTTCTCTGCCTGACAGTAAGCGGCGGACATACTCAAATTGTGGTTTGCCGTTCCCCGGCTGACCTGGAAATAATCGGCGAAACCATTGATGATGCTGCAGGAGAAGCCTTTGATAATACCGCTAAAGTATTTGTACAGCCCTACCGCGTCGGGACGTTGATCGATATTTTCTGAATAATGCCGGTGCTGCGAATATGTACAAAGCAGAATTCACCGCTACACCCGAGGCAAGAAAGCAATTTATCAATAAAAATCTTCCTGACATCTGCGCATCGGTGCAATCAAGGATCATCAGCATATTATTAAATAAATTAAAAAAAGCATCCGAACAAACAGGTATAAAAGAGATCTGCCTTGCCGGTGGGGTAAGTGCGAACAGCGGACTGCGAAAGTCTTTTAAAGAAACCGGTGATCAACAGGGCTGGAATACTTACATACCGCCGTTTGAATATTGCACCGATAATGCCGCCATGATCGCGATCGCGGGGCATTATAAATATTTGTCCGGGGACTTTGCGGGATTGGATGTTGTACCGGGGGCGAAGGGGTAATTTGATAATTTGATAATGTGCTAATGTGCTAATGTGCTAATGAAGGCAGGATCTCCAACCACGATGAATATTTCAATCATTGAACAATTCAACAATTCAACCAATCAACCCTTCAACCCTTCAACCCTTCAACCAATCAACCCTTCAACTAATCAACCAATCAACTAATAACCATTGTCCTTCACCTTCAAACAATTTACAATCCACCAGGATAAATGTGCCATGAAAGTCTGTACAGACGCTTGCTTATTCGGCGCATGGGTGGCAGACAAACTTGAAGCAGGTGAAATACGCCCGCACCAGATCCTCGATATCGGATCAGGCACAGGTTTGCTGAGCCTCATGCTTGCACAGAAAACAACCGCGCAAATCAATGCAGTTGAAATTGATGAAGAAGCCTTTCTCCAATCCAAAGAAAATATTCATGCTTCACCCTGGGATAAGCGGGTGTTTGTTCATCATTCTTCTGTAGCAGAACTACCGCATACAAAAAAATACGACCTGATCATTTGCAATCCCCCCTTTTATGAAAATCAATTATCCTCCCCCGATACAAAAAGGAATGCGGCGATGCACAGTTCAACACTGACGCTTAAAGAATTGGCAGTAACGATCAGGAATTTATTAAATCCCCACGGGCACGCTGCAGTCCTGTTGCCTTTCGACAGGCATTCCGAATGGGAGACTCTTCTGCAGGATCTTGGATTATCATTGAGTGAAACCATACATATTGCTCATTCACCAAAACATAAACCTTTTCGAAGTTTTATGCTTTCTTCCTTTTCAACAAAAACCGGTTTGCGAAAAGAAATTATAATAAAAGATAATACTGCAGAATATTCTGCTGAAAGTTTTCGTTTGCTGAAAGACTATTACACCGGTTTTTAAATTCGGACAAGCACTTTGAATTTTAGAACGCTGATGCCGGACCCGGATCTTAAAAAATAATTTTGCTTTTTACAGGAGAGTGACAAATATGAAATGTTGTTGAGTGAATTTTGCGCCACAAAATAACATATGCAACAAAAAATTCTCAACCTTTTTCCTGTTTTCCTTTTCATTCTTGCGGTAAATTCTTCAAAAGCACAGGACAGTACAAATATTAAATCCCTTAACGGTGTTATTGTAACCGGGCAGTACCGTCCGCAATCCCTTAAAAATTCTGTGTACCGCGTTCAGGTCATCAACAATGAAAGAATAAAATTAAGCGGCGCTGTTAATCTGCAACAGGTACTCAATACACAGGGAGGCTTTCGTTTTACAAATGACCGTGCGCTGGGCATTACCGATGTGCAGTTAAACGGCATGAGCGGGCGCAATGTTAAAATTTTATTGGACGGTGTCCCGGTAACCGATCGGTTTGACGAGCGGGTAAGTTTAACCCAAATAGATATCAATACCATCGACCGCATTGAGATCGCGGAGGGCCCAATGTCGGTCTCATACGGTTCTGATGCGATGGCGGGCGTCATAAACCTTATAACCAAAAAAGGCTCCCTGAATAAATTATCGATCAGTGCAAAGGCACAGGAAGAAACGGCGGGGAAAGAATATCACCCGTTTAGTTTTAAAGGTGTGCACACTCAAAATCTGAATGTTGGCTATAACAAAAATGCATGGAGTTTCAATACCGGCGGGACTCATATCGATTTTTCAGGGTTCGGCGGCGATGAGTACGGGAGAGCTAAATCCTGGTTGCCAAAGGAACAATGGCTCGCCAATGCAAAACTGGGCTATACAAAAAATGCTTTCAGCATTTACTACCGCATTGACGCTATGAAAGAGATCTTAAAAGACAGGAACAGGATCAATATTGATTTGGATGTTGCATTGGCACAATCCATCGATCAGCAATTTACAACCCACCGCTTTATGCACCAGCTTCAAAGCAGCTATCGGTTCAATGAAAAGTTGGAATTGTCTTCCATGGCAGCATACACTGATCTCACCCGCAGAACGGAAACAAATTACATCGATTTTGTTACCAATACCTTGAAGCCGGGCACAGCAGACGGTCAGCAGGATCTTTCCATACTGAAAGGATTTTCGTTTAAGAACACATTGCAATACAGGATCTCTGATAAGGTTTCCCTTCAACCCGGGTTAGATATCAACTACGAAAAAGCAACAGGGGCAAGGATCACGGGAAATCCTTCGATAAATGAATATGCATTTTTCGTTTCTTCGGAATATAAGCCTACAGATAAAATAAGCATTCGCCCCGGTCTACGTTTTACTAAAAACACACAGTACGACGCCCCGCCGGCTATTCCTTCCCTGAATACAAAATTCATATTAAATAAAAACCTGGACCTGCGGCTGGCTTACGGCTATGGCTTCCGTGCACCGGTGTTAAGGGAGTTGTTCTTCCTTTTTAAAGACGCGAATCACGACCTGATCGGGAACCCTGACCTGAAAGCAGAAACTTCTAACAGCTTCAACGGTTCACTGACCTGGACCCCGTCGCATCTGAAAGCAGTGAATGTCACGGCTGCATTGGGTGGATTTTATAACGTGTACAAAAACCAGATAAACCTGCTGCAGACGGCCCCGCCAAACGGCACTCAATATTCTTATTTTAATGCGGATCATATACGGACGTACGGCATCAGTCTCGACAACAGAATGGTGAGTAAAAAGTTTGATGCATCCCTCAATTTGAATTATACCGGTTTTAACCGTGCGTATGATCCCGCAACAGTAAAAACCGACGACCGTGATTATTTATGGACACCGGAGATCAATTCCAATATCATTTACCGTCTCACCCGTTTGAAAACTTCGCTGGCCCTTTTCTATAAATATATCGGCAAAAAACCTTCGTTCAGTGAATCAGCGACCACATCCGCGCAACGCACGGTAAATGTTACAGAAACCGACCCGTATAATCTTGCGGATCTCACCGTTACAACAGCCGTACAGAAATTTCTAACGCTATCTGCCGGTGTAAAAAATATTTTTGATGTAACGCAGGTGGGCAGCACAACTATTATCAGCTCTAATGCGCAGCACAGTAACGCCGGTGCACTTTCTGTAAACTACGGCCGCTCCTTCTTTTTAGGACTTGCACTTCAATTTGATAAAAAATAATATTCATATAAAAAACAAAAAACAGGAACTATGGTTATGACTTTCAAAAAAATAATGCTTGGGATTGCGGCATTTACGGCCTTCACAGCCTGTAAAAAAGATACAGATCCTACCATTATCATCACCAACCCTGCATCTGCAGGGAGCGAGCGTGTACAGTTCAACGGTATAGCGGGTAATGAGGCCGGCAGCGTAGCGGGTAATTCAGTTTACCTGGATTTCAGTACGGAAAAAACAACAGCAGTGCTCCGTTCGGGATGGGATCTCGGATTTTTTTCCGGGCCGGAGTTTCGGGTGATCCTCAATAATACTTCAAGTGCCGGTGCGAAGGTTACTTCAAAATTTGATCTGAATAACGTAGGTGCAGCAGATACCATCGGCCTTACCCTTTCTACAAGCCAAACCAACCCTGTACCGTCGGATCTGGCGTATTTTGATAATACAAACGGTGATCTTTCTGAAACAGCCATTCCTGCTGTTTCCCCTACAGATGCCGCTAACCCGGTTATCATATTGAACCGGGGAACCGGTGGCAGCATTGCTCCACGTGCCTGGATAAAAATGCGCATTCTCCGTAACGGCAACGGGTACACTGTTCAATATGCCGGCATACAGGAAACAACTTTCCAAACCTATACCATTGCAAAAAACGATGCTTTTAATTTTCAATACCTCTCTTTTAGTAACGGGATCGTAAATGTAGAACCGGAAAAACTTAAATGGGATATTGTATGGAGTTATTCCGTATACCGTGCAAATTTCGGAGCCGGGTTTGTTCCTTATAATTTCTCCGATCTTATTGCAATAAATTACCTTGGCAACGTACAGGTAAAAGAAAAAACGTACGCAAACGCCGCTGCGGCCAACGCAGCTTATACTGCTTTTAACCGCGACAGTATCAATGTGAATCCTGTAGCTACGTCGTTGGACGATCGGCAGTACCTGGAGAAGTACACAACCCGCAACGGGTGCCAGGACAGATAAGTTCTATGTTATCAAAGATGCCAATGGAAATTATTACAAATTCAAATGCCTGGCAATGGGTATCGGTTCAGACGGCGGAACAAGGGGAAGACCGGAATTCAAATATGCACTGATCCCATAATTCACGCCATATAGTCTTATAAAGAAGACCGCCCTCCTTTCGGGGGGCGGTCTTTGATCAATGGTCCTTTAATTGAAAATATTATTGTCCGCCAAACCCGCCGGAAGCCTGTGTTCTCTTACGCTCCTCCTCTACTGCATCTTTTCTCCGGCGCGCGGCTTTTACCTGGTTGTTGCCAAAGCGGTAAGAAAAGTTCATCCTAACCGGCGGCTTTCCCGGCGTGCAGATACATGATTTATTTGCCCGCTGAAATTGCTGCTGCCGCTCCATCTCATCATATTGAAAATATCACTGACAGATACTTTTAGATTTCCTTTCCCTTTAAGAATAGCTTTTTGGATTCCTGCATCCACACTATACATGGCCTTCGATTTAAATACACCCTGCCATATGGAAGCGCTTTCCGTTCATTCCGGTAAGTTATTCTCCGTAGGGAATATTAATAATAAATGTACTGCCTTCTTTCAGCCGTGATTTTACTTCTACCTTCGCTTTATGCAACTGAAGGATATTCATTGTAGCTGCGAGGCCGAGTCCTAAGCCGTTCTTTTTAGCCGTAAAATACGGTTCAAAAAGGCGGGAAAGGTTTTCTTCACTTATACCGCAGCCGGTATCAGTGATCCGGATCCGGTAATCTTCCCCCGTATCTGAAAGGTCCACAGAGAGAACACCATTGTCTTCCATGGCTTCAAGTGCATTGATAATAATATTTAAAAAAGCGATCTTCAGCTGCTCTTTATCTGCCGGGATATTCATTTCCTGCGTAGGAAAATTTTTGATGAGGGTCATATGCCGCAGGGTAATGCGGTCCGCAGCAGCAATGATGGCTTCTTCCAATATATCTTTCAGGTCGTTTCGGTGAAGCACGATCTCGGGCCGGGATGCACCGAGCAATTCTTTGATCAATGTTTCAATCCTTTTGCTGTTGCGGGTGATGATCTCTATGTACATCCTGGCATCATCCGATTTAATTTCTTCATCCAACTGTTCCAGGGAGAGGTTGATATTATTCAAAGGATTTCTCACCTCGTGTGCAAGTGTGCGTACAAGCCGTTCTGCCATTCCCAGTTTTTCGAGGCGCAGCTTATCTTTTTCCTCTTTTTTAAGATCGGTAATATCATGAATGATACCCTGCAAAAAGATCTTCCCGTTATTATCCACTTCCTTTGATAAAGAAAGAATACCGAACAGCATTTCACCCGTCTTGGTTTTCATTTCAAATTCCCGGTCCACAATTTCACTTTTAACAAGGTGCTTCCGGATCAACTCTTCATTCCCGGGATCTGCCAGCAGCTCAAACAGCGACATAGCGGTGATCTCTTCTCTTTCAAAACCAAAGATGCCTGTTGTGGCTGCATTTACATCCACGAATGTAAAATTATCGGCATCCATGAGGAAGACGGCGTCTTTGGAGCGTTCGAAAATATGCCGAAACTTCCTTTCGTTGGATTTGAGTGTGCGTACCGATTTGCTTTTTTCAATTACGTGACGGATACAGCGTTCCAGTTTTTCTGTATCCATTTCCCCTTTGATCAGGTAATCAACCGCACCGGCGTGCATGGCCTCGGCGTCGAGTTCCGGCGTGCCTTTACCGGTGAGTATGATGATCGGGTCTTCACATTTATTCTCAAAGGATTCTTTAATAAAATCCAATCCCGTCTTTGCACCGAGATAATAATCCACCAGGTAAAGGTCGTACTTACGGGCACAGATGTCTTCCATGGCACTTTTGTAATCATAGCGCCACTCCACTTCAAAATTCACCCCTTTGATATTCTTTATATACTGATCCGTAATGAAAAAATCATCTTCATCATCATCTACAATAAGGATCCTGTAAGAGGAGTGGTCGTAGAACATATAGAACTGTTTAAATAAAATGTAAAAATAAGGCTGCCGGCATGGTAAACAAGAACTATGCGATGATTGGGAGCTTAATGCAGGTAGAAGTTAAAATTACTCTATTGTTGCATTGATCAGGCGTTCAGTAATTGCATCACACTGAGGTTTCAGCAATTCGTATGATCCCTGTTTAACAGCATATTTACCTTTCGTATGGATGAGCATCGCGCATTGCTCTGCCTGCTCCCGTTGATGACCGCAAATATCCACGAGGGTGTCGATCACCCATTCAAAAGTATTTACTTCATCGTTCCATACCACGAGATTATGGTTGACGGCCTCTTCAGTGAGCACATCAATATCCTCGTGGGGATCAGATTGAGGATTATATGATAGATTTTTGTAGTACATGTCATGTCAAAAATAAAAAATTTTTCGCGTATGGCAAATAGTTGAAAAATACATTTATATATGTAAATCAGGAAAGCCTCAGATTTGTGAGGGAAGTAGCGGGGAAAAGTTCGAATCTGATACCTTCTAATTTTAAGTTCTAATTCATTGCATTAATGAAGCCTTGCCATATTTGTACCCTTTCCGTTTTTGTAACCCACGCGCAATTCAATTGAATATTCTGCGGAAAATGTAATTTAAAAAATGATTAAAGATTGGATGTCTGGTAAAAAAGTTACCTTTTCTCATGGCTATTTTTTTGTTTTGGCAAACTAAAAATAACCATTAGGAGGCTCCAGGAGACTCCTTTGTGAAATCATAATACTTTTACCGGACAGTATTGAATCTGTGTATATAAATTAAAAGGTTTTATATTTCTCTAGCCTTTTTAATTAAACCTAAATCTGGATTGTTTGTCTTAAAAATATGTTTAGCTCTACATTTGTGTAGTAGATTTCCTAAAATTCTTCGAGCTTCTATTTCTGTCACATGATAGTCAAATTGAGTATTTAAAGCCGAAGCAATATCAGATAAGAAAAAAGAATTTTTGTCTAGGCTAACAATATAATTATCTATCACTGTGTTCCATTTTTTCGGTCTTTCCGATACTATTAAACGCATTAGTTCATGTTTAAGCAAACTATTTGTCTCATGAATTGCTTTATCAATAATCAATGGACCCATTTTAATTGAAAATAAATCATCTTTATAAAAATCAACAACATTTTTTGGGATACTTAATAAAACCGCAAATCTCTTTTCTTCTGCACTATCAAATTCAAAATCACCCTGATTTAATTCAAATGCTGCGCCCTCAAATGCAACATTTCCTTTATCAGCTAAAATTGGTGAGAGTATAATTAGAATTTTTGATACCTCATTCCAAGCAGCAATAATTTCATTTAAAATACTTTTCTTAATTTCTGAATTTACAAAATCACTATTTCTTAAAGCTCGAGAGCAAGCTGAAATTTGTCTCATTAATATAAGAAAGGAATATTCTTTCATAACTGAATGTATCACCTGACTATAAGGCCGTATTTGGTCATAGTAATTATCGTCATATCGATCTTTTACTTCATCAGGAAGTCCAGAGGAAAGAACGTTTTTACTAATTTTTTCTTCTTCCTTTTCAAAATCTGCTAAGACTGGTTCCCACTTAACGGCTGTATAAGGGTTTAAATTTCCGTCAATTTTAACCTTAGACTTGACAACATTTAATGTTTCTTGAATGTCAGTTAATAAATATCTGAGAGCGTCTTCTTTATTTCGATCAATTCCAGTATAGAATTCCATAATTTCAGGATAATCAACATACTTCTTCTTTTCAAAAATAAAATTCAAAAAATCCTTATTGATATTCATTCGATGTGCTATAAAATAAAAAAGCCAATAAGCACTTTTAAAATATACTGTTCCGAACCTTTGAGTAAAAATAGAATTATCAAGTAAAACCTGAAAGAGATAGTTCAAATCTAATTCGATATAACTAGCTTCACAAAAAGTTCGCAATTCTTTCTTAAAGAAATCTTCGTTGAACTCATAGTCATTTTTTTTAATTAATAATTCGCAAAAATATCCCAAAACAAATGTACAATCCTTTATATCAGGCTTCTGTGATTTATAAGTGGGAATTTCATATTCTTCAAATATTATTGAAAGAATTGTATCTAATAATTTTGTTCGATTTACTGCTGAATAATCCGATCCAATTTTTGATGAAGCTTTTAATACCGTGATGCAGTTTTTGGGTGTTCTATGGATATTTAAAACTTGAAGGTCTTTAGTAACCTTATTTAAGATAATATCATTATCCTCTTCTAAAGTATTAGACAAGGCGAATCCAGTTACGATTTTACGAATTTCACTCTGAGGTAACGGAAGTAAATAATAACGAGTAAAATCTTTTTCCAATCTTATGTTTTCTTGCTCAGATTCAGGTGCAATTATAAATTGACTCTCAATCGTACCCATAAGTATAATAGGAATCGTTTTAAAAGCATCTGCTACATTTTTTACCATTTTCATATTGCCATCCCCTTCATATATAAAAGAATCAATAATAATGCAGTCAATGTCATTTGTGGTTTTTCCATAATCATTCTTAATAAGATTTTGTATATCGGTAACAATTTTATGTTTCTTGGAAAATTTTAAATCGATGTATATAAAAGTTTTACCGTTGTTCCAAGCTTCCAGTTTTACATAATGCGCCAATGAAGTAAGTCCAAATTCTGAAGGAGCTTGAATAACAACATCTTTAGGATTTTCGACAATTGTAGAAATTTCTATTTTATTATCATAATTTTTAGATGCATCCCTATCAACATTCCTTTTTGTACTAATAATTGGTTCTATCCAAACAGGAGCATCTTCATTAAAAGACTTTAAAGAATCTTTTAAGTCTAATTCGAGTTTTTTCCTTATCGAATCAACTTTTTCTACATTTTCCCTAGAAGAATGTAATGATGAAACTTCTTTAACAAATAAATTCAATTTCTCTTCTAATTTTTCTTTAAAGTTTTCTGCTCCATCGTAATCAACATATAGACCTTTTGTTTGTAAGCCATTTTTAAATGTAGTCACCAAATTATATTGATCACCATCAAAATCTGTCGGGTCAATTTTTTCATTGTTAAAAAAAAATATAATGATGGGTAACGTGTCGTTTGATTTTCTTTTAAGGGCGTTCAGATATTCATGTTCAGTCCCGCATCCTGCATCTTTGGTTTGGGTTCCAAAGCGATATTGCATTATTCCAATAAAAATATCGTAATTAGATTTTTCTATTGATTTATCAATAATTTCTTGACCATTACTACCCATATCAGGCAATACGTCATTTTCCCATTTAAATAAATCGAAATGAACGTTGAGATGACTAGCGATCCCCTTGTTAATTTGAGTTATTACCTCCTCGCAAATATCTCTCTCCTGTTTGCAGTTACCGGGTGACGATATGAGGCATGTGTAATAGTTTTTAGTCCGCATTCTAAAAGTTTATTGATTACTGAATTATTTTTCTAAATCTAACCCAAACCTTACAAAGATTATTCTAATAATAGAAGATCAAGGATAGCCGATTAGCTATTATGATTGTTCGAGTTTTGGTAAAACTAAAATTACGACTTGATTTACGATAATCATTAAGGTTTTACGTATTTATTGTTGTTTTCAGTTTAGACATCAACTAAGAACTCAATTTAATAATCAACGTAGAAAATTTAATTAGTTGAGATTAAAAAAGATTTGTGGAAACCCTTTGCCAGTATATAATTCAATGATGAGCATTATATCATTAATAAGTTTTGGAAAAAGAAGGAAAGAATAAGAGAATCGATTATACACACATTTATCATTTGCTAACGGAGAAGTTAGCAAAAACCGATAACGGAAATAGAGCTTTATTCATTTAACGCTATTGCTTTAAAAAATAAAAACTCCCTATTATAATCATTTATATTAACTATCCAAAAAAGGTATTATAGAAAACAAACCCTCATTATTTGAAATAGAATTGGCTTTTAAAAGCATTTTGGAGGTATTTAAAACAAGCATAAACTAGAAAAGCCTATTAAATACTATATATAGTATCTAAAAGGCTTTCTTTGTGGGGGCACACGGGTTCGAACCGCGGACCCTCTGCTTGTAAGGCAGATGCTCTAAACCAACTGAGCTATGCCCCCTTATTTTGGAGTGCAAATATAAGTGTAAATATTTTACAGCAAAAACTTTTTCAACTTTAATGGTATCATTTCTGAAAATGCAGAAAATTCCTGCAAAAGTTGTTTGCCAATGAAAATGCAACCGGTATCTTGAAGTTTGAAATATAGTTCGCGGGGAGGTGCCTGCGTTGCAGTTATCGGTTAAAACACCGTCCAGGGCATAATTTATATTCCCTGTTTACCGCAACCTTCAGTGGACATTTTTATCACAGATCATATGAAATTAACACAATTATTTAAAGATTTTTTTAACAGTGAAAAAACAGGCGGACTGATCCTGATCGGTGCCACCATTTTATCATTAATAATTGCCAGCTCCACTTTAGGGGACAGTTATCATGATTTTTGGCAAACGAAATTTGCGGGACTCAGCATTGAACATTGGGTAAACGACGGACTAATGGCCATCTTCTTTTTATTGATCGGTTTAGAATTAGAACGGGAAATTTACCTGGGAGAGCTTTCAAATTTTAAAGATGCTTTATTGCCGATTTTCGGGGCAATAGGTGGTATCCTGATCCCGGCAGGAATTTATTTGCTGTTTAACTTTGGTACAGAAACAGTTTCCGGTTTTGGCATTCCTATGGCGACTGATATAGCATTTGCACTGGGAATTTTATCATTATTAGGGAACCGCGTGCCGACATCATTGAAAATATTTCTGACCGCATTGGCAGTGATCGACGATTTGGGGGCCATTTTAATCATTGCAATATTTTATACCAAAACCCTTCTTTGGTCAAACCTCTTCATTGCCTTAGGGATTTTTGCGATGCTGTTGGTTTTCAACCGCGCAAAGATCAGGAATCTCTTTCCATATTTGATCGGTGGCGTTGCGATGTGGTATTTCATGTTGAATTCCGGCGTTCACGCCACCATTACAGGTGTTTTATTGGCATTTGCCATTCCGTTTGGCAAAGGAGGCGAAAAATCGACCTCCTATATCTTGCAACATATCTTACATAAGCCGGTAGCATTTATTATTCTACCCGTTTTTGCTTTAGCCAACACTGCGATTGTTTTAAGTTCTGACATGGGGAAGATCCTAACGCAGGATTACAGTATAGGAATTGCACTGGGACTAATTGTGGGAAAACCGGTAGGCATATTCTT
Source organism: Ferruginibacter sp. (assembly GCA_037719665.1). Classification (GTDB taxonomy): domain Bacteria; phylum Bacteroidota; class Bacteroidia; order Chitinophagales; family Chitinophagaceae; genus Ferruginibacter. The sequence continues at coordinate 20,008 of JBBJLU010000012.1, read as the reverse complement.
ATTGACATATTTGGCGGTGACATTCGGGCTTTGCAAACTTCCGGACGATATGGATTGGAAATCAATGATTGGAGTTGGCTTTTTAGGCGGTATCGGATTTACCATGTCGATCTTTATAACACTTCTTGCTTTTGACAATGAACCCCTCATTAATAACGCAAAGTTTGTGATCTTAATTTCCTCGTTAATAGCCGGACTGATCGGGTTTATAAGTTTAAGACTAACACTTAAGACGGCAAGACCTGACAATGATTGAGAGCGGTTCGCAGCGCATATGCTTTGTGTAATCGGGTTATTTCGTTGAATCAATCGGCCGCGAATTGCTGCTGTACTTCATCTGCGCCCGACAGAATTCTGTTGGATATTTAGTTCTTAACTTGTAATTCAATTCAATTTTGCGTTTGTTCCGGGCAAGACCGATGTCAAATTCCCTAACCCTCAGGAAAGGAAAACGTCAGCTGCAATAATTCATCAGAAACATCGAAGATATTGCCAAAGCAATCGTTAAAGCAATTATTTAAAAATATAAAAATGACAGAAATTCAACCAATCAATATTTTGCAGAAGTTCTCTTTGTTTAACAAACAGTGGACACCTCACATCATAGGAGAACTAAATGGACAATATGTAAAACTTTGTAAATTAAAAGACGATTTTGTGTGGCATTGTCACGAAAATGAAGACGAACTTTTTATGGTGTTCAAAGGAACACTTTTAATGGATTTTAGAGATGGTAAAACTGTTGAAGTTAATGAGGGAGAAATATTAATAGTTCCTAAAGGGATAGAACACAGACCACATACCAACGGAGAAATTGTGTTTAATCTGCTTTTTGAACCCAAAGCGACCTTACACACGGGTAATGTTGAAAGTGAAATAACAATAAAAGAATTAAATTGGATTTAAATTGACGGGAAGAAACACCGAAACGGCAACTCTAAATTTTAGCTTCAGCTCCGGTCTAACAATTGGCTAATTCCCCACTGAACAAAGCCCCGCCCATTGAATTTTTAGCCTGAATGCCCGGAACCGGGAAGGAGTTCAGCCCGGTCAGTAAGGGTAACTGCTCTGCCAAAATAAACTCCCCTTAGATTTTTACAAACACTCATCGACTTAAATTATGATCATTATAATATAGCACGGGAACCCGTAAATCCCAAATCATCTGAATGAGCGGCAACCCCCTGTGCAGAAATATTAGTTCCTCCGGGCAATTATTTCAATGTGGATTTCATGTCGTTAATGGCTCCTGTCAGTTCAGTAATTTCCTTTTTTAATTCAGATATATCTTTTGCGCCGGCCAACGGTGCATCTTTTTCTTCGGCATCCCTGCCGATAAAAAAAGTGGCTAACGTTGCGGTTACATAACCAAAAATAGCATAGCCAAACACCGCTATCAGAAAAGCGAGCCCTCTCCCTTCGGGAGTTAAAGGATAGTATTCGCTGCCTGCAGTAATAACCCGCATGGCTGTCCACCATAACGCTATACCAAAACTGTCAAAACCGGGAGCAGGTCTCTCAATGGCATACATCCCTGCCGCACCCGCAAACGTAACCGCAACGGTCAGTAAAAAAACATAACCAAAAGCTCTTCGTCTCATAGTAGCAGCAAGGCTTTTCATGCTGCGGTTTATTGAAGAAACAACCCTCACAACACGAATGCCTCTTAAGCCCCTCAGCAAACGTATAAAGCGGAAAATGCGAAAGATGCGCAAGGCAGGAATAAGAAGAGAAAAGGCAGTAAGCCAGTTCTTTTTCAGAAAAATAAGTTTAGCGGGTGCAAGAATAAATTTGATGATAAAATCAACTATAAAAACAAACCAAATACCAAGACTTGTATATTCCAATGCTTTTGATAAACCCCATATTAATTCTACGATAAGTAAAATAAGCCATACGAAACCTAAGAAGATCATGGGCCCCTCCAACAATTTTTCTATAAAAGTAAGCAGCTTTTTTCTTTCACTTATTAATTGTTCTTTCATCAGGTATCTTTTTATAACATTATAAATAAAAATTGGCAGCACCGTATCACCCCGGGTTCCCTTACCTTAATATTTTGATGAAACGCGACAGGTATCCCTATATTATTTGTTCATAACTGCAGGATCCTTTCATGTCGGGCTTTTCCCGGTGTGATCGATTGTTTAGAAATATATATAAAGATACTTTCCGATAAGGAAATCAGGATTGGTGAATCTAAAATATACTTAGGATTAAGGGGCAGACCTGCCCTGGATCTGATCCCGAAAAGAGACTTTCTTTCGCTATATAAAAATATTTAATTACTCAACACTATCTTTTTCCCCGGGTTTCTTTCTGCATATGCATAAATACTGTTGCGGATAAAATCATTGTCGGCATAGGGCTGCAGGGAATCTTTCAGCGAATGAATGTTGATCGGTTCTGTATTCGAAGGAATATACCCCATGCCCCAAAAATTACCCCGTTCCACAAGAAAGCAAAGGTTTTCATTTTCAGATTTACCGCTGTCTACGAGTGCAAAAGTTGGCAGTTCAGCTTCCAGGTTTTGCAAAGCATTTTGCACTTTCCTGTTATATAAATCGGGCTCATCCGTAAAATCCAGGTCAGTTTCGTTGAAAGGTGTTTTATCGATGTAGCAAAGTTTATGGTTCAGGCCAAACTCTTCGATCATCTTACGCACCAATACCTGCCCCTCATGCAATAAATTAAAACTATATACCGAAGCGAGGTTTTTTCTTCGCTTATCTATGGCAAGGCGGAGGTAGCCACGGTTATCTTCAAAACTGTACAGCGCATATTTCTGACCGGGTTGCTTCTGGCTGTAATTGTATTTCGGCCAAAGCTTTTTGATCTCGGTGCTTTCCAATACCAACGCGTGCAATTCATTTGCGCATTCCTTATACGTGATATCCGCAACCAACCGAAGGAAATGCTGGCGGCGGTGGCCGTCATCATTATGGGTAAAATGACTGCTTACCCTTTTCCGGATATTGATCGCCTTGCCTACGTAAATAACCTTCCCTTTACCGTCGTGAAAATAATACACCCCGGGCGCGGGCGGAAGTGCGGTTATTTTATGTTTTTCCAACTGCACCGGCAACCACTGTTCGGAGGAGGTTCTTTTCAGCATCTTATCGATATGCTCCTTCCCGCCTTCTTTTAATATTTTATTGAAGATGATCTCCGTGGCCCTTGCATCCCCGTCGGCGCGGTGGCGGTCTTCGATGCATACACCCAAACTTGAACATAGCCTTCCAAGACTATAGGAAGGCAGTCCGGGAAAAGTTTTTCGGCTCAGGCGAACGGTGCAAAGTTTTTTTACATTCAGTTCATAGCCGCATTTTTTCAGGTGATGCGCAACAAAAGAGTGATCAAAGTTTACATTATGCGCCACGAAAATATTATCAATCAACAGTGCATGTATCTTCTCTGCCACATCACTGAACAGCGGTGCAGAGGCCACCATAGCATTACTGATACCGGTAAGCGCCGTGATAAACGACGGGACAGACCTTTCGGGGTTAATGAGCGTGGTGAAATGCTGAACCGTTCGCTCACCGTCGTGCACATGTATGGCGATCTCAGTGATGCCATTTGCTGCGGCATGGCCGCCGGTGGTTTCTATGTCTACTATTGCATACACGCTAATTTGATAATTTTTCCGATTTGGAGATTTGGAAATTTGGTGATTTGAAGATGTGCAGTCTATACTGAGGCAAATTACTAATTTATTTAGGATTTGCAAAATAGTTCTACACCTTGTTATGTGTCTGACACCTGATCTTTGATGTGTCTGACACCTGATCTTTGATGTGTCTGACACCTGATCTTTGATGTGTCTGACACCTTGGTACCCTACAGTGGATATACTTTCGCAGGTGTCTGACACCTGATATTTGATGGGTCTGACACCAGGGGAGGTGTCTGACACATCGCTGAACACCGGTATGCCGTACAAGAGGGCGATGCAAGGATGCTGCTATGAAAACCTAAAGCCGGGACCAATGAAATTATGTGTCTGACACCTGATCTTTGATGTGTCTGACACCTAAAGGAGGTGTCTGACACATACATTTTCAAATGTGTCAGACACCTTAGAGTTGCCGCCATACAAATTTCGGAGGTGTCTGACACATATCATATTAAGGTGTCTGACACCTGCGGAGGTGTCTGACACATATCATTCTAAGATGTCTGACACCTATCAACCCACCTGTAAACGTTTTTGTAACTTCGCCAACTTTAAAAGCAGGAATGAGCATGGAACTTTCGAAAAATTTTGAACCGCAGGCGATAGAGCAGAGATGGTACAAACACTGGATAGATAAGGGATACTTTAAAAGTGTGCCCGACGACCGTGAGCCTTACTCTATCGTGATGCCACCGCCGAACGTGACCGGCGTGCTGCATATGGGCCATTGCCTGAATAATACGATCCAGGATATCCTCATCCGCCGGGCGAGATGCAGGGGAAGAATGCCTGCTGGGTACCGGGAACAGTCCATGCATCCATTGCTACAGAAGCGAAAGTAGTTGGGATGCTCCGCGAAAAAGGGATCAAAAAATCTTCCCTCAGCCGCGAAGAATTTTTGGCCTATGCATGGGAATGGAAAGAAAAATACGGCGGCATCATTTTGGAACAACTGAAGAAGATGGGCTGCAGCGCTGACTGGGACCGCACTTCATTCACCATGGATAAAGATTATTATGACGCAGTGATAAAAATATTTGTTCGCCTCTATGAAGAAGGCATCATTTACCGCGGACTGAGAATGGTGAACTGGGACCCGGTAAGCCTTACCGCATTGAGCGATGAAGAAGTGATCTTTAAGGAGATCGATTCGAAATTATTTTATGTAACCTATAAAATGTCAGACGGCTCGGGCTCTATAACAGTAGCCACCACAAGGCCCGAAACGATATTGGGAGATGTAGCCATTTGTGTAAATCCTGCAGATGAACGATATGCATCCTTCGTAGGGAAAGAAGTGATCGTGCCCATCATCAATCGGAAGATACCTGTAATAGCAGATGAATATGTGGATGCGGAATTCGGTACCGGTGCATTGAAAATAACGCCGGCCCATGATAAGAATGATAATGAGATCGGGAGAAAACATGATCTCCGTTCATTAAATACATTAGATGCGGAAGGGAAATTCACCGCTGAAGAATTAAGTGAAGACGAAACAAATGACACGGTTAGTTCTTACGTGGGTTTGGATCGTTTTGTCATGAGAAAGAAAATTTCGGAGGATATCGCTGCACTCGGGCAATTACAAAAAACGGAAGAATACAAAGGGCAGGTGGGCACAAGCGAAAGGACCGGGGCGATCATTGAGAGCCGTCTCTCGATGCAATGGTTCATGAACATGAAGAAATTCATGGAGCAAAACAAAGAAACACTTGACGCCGTGATGTCTGATGAGATCCGGTTGCATCCTGCAAAGCTGAAGAATACCTATAGTCATTGGATAGAAAACATTAAAGATTGGTGCATATCCCGCCAGCTTTGGTGGGGCCAGCAAATACCTGCCTGGTATGATGAGGCGGGCAATTACTACGTAGCAGAAAGCCTGGAAGCTTTGCATAACACGCAACCCGAAACCCGCAACACGCCACTGAAACAGGATGAAGATTGTCTCGATACCTGGTTCTCTTCCTGGCTTTGGCCGATGGAGGTGTTTAAAGGGATCAGCGATCCGGGCAACGCGGATTTTAAATACTATTACCCCACTTCCACATTGGTGACGGGACAGGATATTCTTTTCTTCTGGGTAGCAAGAATGGTGATGGCCGGTTATGCATTCGAAGACCGCAAACCTTTTACCGACGTGTATTTCACCGGAATGGTGCGGGATACGCAGGGAAGAAAGATGAGCAAACAGTTGGGCAATTCGCCGGACCTGCTTGGCCTGCTGGATCAGTACGGTGCAGATGCTGTCCGTTTCGGGATCCTGATCGCTGCACCCGCCGGCAATGACCTGTTGTTCGAGGAAGGGGCATTGGAACAGGGAAGGAATTTTAATAATAAAATGTGGAATGCGCTTAAGTTGGTGAAGATGTGGGAAGGAAGAAAAGACGCTAACGTCACCGGCAATGGCTTGCAGAATCCCACGGATATCTTTGCCATCTCCTGGTTTGAGAATCGATTGAGGGAGGTGCGTGCAGAAGTTAATGAATTGCTGGATCGTTTTAAACTGAGTGAGGCTTTGAAGATCGTGTATTCATTGATCCGGGAGGATTTCTGCAGTTGGTACCTTGAATGGATTAAGCCCGGTTATGAGCAACCTATCGCAGCAGGGGTATATGATAAAACGATCGAATTTTTTACAGCATTGATGGAACTGTTGCATCCTTTCATGCCCTTTGTTACGGAAGAAATATATCATTTACTGGAGGAAAGAAGTGATGATCTTATGGTAAAAACTGCCGGGAATGAAACAAAAGCAGATCAGGAAATTTTGGCGAACGGTTTGTTACTGAAACAAGTGATCACCGGGCTGCGGGATGCAAGAATTAAAAATCAACTGAAGCCGAAAGAAGCTATAAAGCTTCATATCCAAACTGCAGATAGCGGTACTTACGGCCATATTGAAAAGATCCTGGCAAAGCAGATCAATACCGCTGCCATAACCTATACTGAAGAAGCAAAACCCGACACTATCGCCGTTTTGATCGGGAGAGATAAGTTCTATATCGAAACGGAGAAGCCTTTAGACACTACTGCTCAAAAAGAAAGTTTGGAGAAAGAACGTGCTCATCTTACCGGGTTCCTCGCTACGATCGAAAAAAAATTGGGCAATGAGAAATTTGTTCAAAATGCAAAGCCTGAGGTTATAGCATTGGAACAGAAAAAGAAAGCAGATGCGGAGGAAAAATTAAAGATCGTGGTGGAGAGTCTTGATCTGTTATGATTTAACGGGCTAAAAGTTTAAAAAAGGAGAAAAAGGGGGGAAAAGTATTTGAGCTAAGGGAACAAGGAGAAAAAGAGAACAAGGGGTCTGAAAGAAAAAATAATTAATTAGAGAAAAAAGCCTCTGCGAAAACTCTGCAAACTCAGCGGCTCTGCGGTGAAAGAAAAGCTAAAAGATTAAAAAGGAGCTAAAAGAATAAAAAAGAGTAACAAGGAGAAAAGTAATTTCACTAATAAAATTAATTCAAAAAATTGTACAGGTACAGCTCCTTCCTCTCGGGAAGGCGGGGGATGGGCCCTGTGGGAACTCTTCTGTGCAAATCTGTAGGGAGTCTTCTGCGAAAATCTGCGTGTTCTAAATCCCCGAAAATCTGCGGGAAACAAATCTAAAGGTGAATCTGCGGGAAAACCAAATTTGTTAAACCTATCCCCTATCTTTTTGATATGATCTAAATTCGTTTAAATTTCCCGTACATGAATTTTTTAAGGATCATTTTTGCAGTTGTCTTTTTAACGGTAAGCAGCGGTTTATCCGCACAACGCACGCCTGTTAAGGTTAAGAAAGCGATTGGATATAAAGTTCCCAAACTGACGACTTCTCTCGGCAATTTTAAAGACACGATGTACATCACGCCGACGGAAGCCCTGACCGTTATCGGTATGCCTCTGAAGATCACCGATGCTAAGAATAATCCTTACACCGTTTCTTCTTATCAATTCGCTTACCGGCAAATTGTAACTACTGAAGATGAACAGACCGGCAAACCTTCGAATTCCACTTCTATAAAATCCTCTTTGTTTAAAAACTCTCCCCTCCCCGATCTTTGGCTTACTACCATCAGGGAACGCATTCGCCCGGGGGAAGAGTATATCTTCTTTGCCGTGATCGCAAAAGACGCACAGGGCCGTGTGATGTATTCCCCCGATCTAAAACTAATTGTAAAGTGACCTCGGTAAAGCCCGCGCTGCAGGAAGATATCCCGATCATCAGGAACCTGGCAGAGGTCATTTGGCCGGAGACGTACAGGGATATCATTTCCCCGGAGCAGCTGCGGTATATGCTGAACCTGCTGTACAGCGAAGAAGCCTTGGATGAACAGATTCAAAATGGCCACTGCTTTATTTTGGCAATGCATGAAACTGTCCCGATAGGCTTTGCTTCTTTTTCTAAAAAATCCTCCGAAGAACCCACCGTTTTTCGATTACATAAATTATATGTGCTTCCCCGCCAGCATGGGCAGGGCGTAGGAAGCAGCCTGTTGAATTATATTTATACAGAAAGCAAAAATGACGGTGCAGGGCAGCTCGAATTGAATGTAAATAAATACAATCCTGCAAAAAACTTTTACGAAAAAAAGGGGTTTACCGTTCTGCGGGATGAGGTCATTGATATTGGGGAAGGGTATGTTATGGATGATTATGTTATGGGGAGATCAATTTGATAATTTGGTAATTTGATTTTTAGTTGATTTGAGGATTTGGAGATTTGGAGATGGAAATGCAGTCTACGCTGCTCGGTCTGTGAACAGTTTTCGGGCTTTGCGTAGTTTCGCTTTGCGTTCTTTGCGGTGCTTTCTCTTTGCGTACTTTGCGTTAAAAATTCGCGCTAAAGTTTACAAATTAGCACATTAGCTAATTAGCTAATTCCCTTCAAAAAACAAGTCGATGCGTCTCCTTAATGATCCCCATCACAAACACACTCTGTACATGCCCCATGTTTTCGATCGGGCTTAGACGGTTCACATGAAAATCATAATAAGCATCCATATTTTCTGCCACCACCTTCAGCATAAAATCAAACTCTCCTGAAATGCTGAAACATTCTTTCACCTCGTTCAGTTCATTGATCGTTTTAATGAATTTCAAACCCGCATTTTTACTGTGCACTTTCAGCGATACATAACAGATCACCATCAACCCACGCTTCACCTTCCCCGGATCCACCAACGTTACATACTGTTTTATCACCCCTTCTGCCTCCATCCGCTTGATCCGCTCGTGTACCGGTGTCGTGCTCAGGTGTATCTTTTCGGAAATCTCTTTTACTGTTATTCTTGCATTTTCCTGCAGCAGGCCGAGGATCAAAATGTCCTTGGTGTCCAATGTAAAATCGGGCGTAGCGGTATTTTCTGTTAGAGTTGATTTTGCCATTACTATATGTGTATTTATTCTACCAAATTAGCAAATTAATGGCATTTATCCCAAATATCAATATTAACAAAGGAAAATTTCCTACTGCTGTATATTTGCATTCTAAATAAATAATCATGATCGCAACAACAACTACCGGTATCGATTTCAGCCTTAAGAACAAGGTGAAAGATATGAGCCTCGCAGCATGGGGCCGTAAAGAAATTATGCTTGCCGAAGCAGAAATGCCCGGCCTGATGAGTCTACGTGAGGAATACGGCGATAGCCAACCGCTTAAAGGTGCCCGCATTGCAGGCTGTCTACACATGACCATCCAAACTGCAGTACTTATTGAAACCCTTACCGCTTTAGGTGCAGAGGTTAAATGGAGTTCGTGCAATATCTTCTCTACACAGGACCAGGCAGCAGCAGCCATCGCAGAGACCGGCAAAGGTGTTTTTGCATGGAAAGGACAAACAAACGAAGAGTCTGATTGGTGTATAGAGCAAACTTTATTTTTCGGCGGTGCAGATCGTCCTTTGAATATGATCCTGGATGACGGCGGTGATCTTACCAACATGGTATTTGATAAATACCCTGAACTGATCTCCAACATCAAAGGACTCAGCGAAGAAACCACTACCGGTGTTCACCGTTTATACGAGCGCATGGCGAAAGGCACTTTGCTGATCCCGGCTATCAATGTAAATGACTCGGTTACCAAATCAAAATTCGATAACAAATACGGTTGTAAAGAATCATTGGTAGATTCTATCCGTCGTGCCACAGACGTAATGATGGCCGGCAAAGTGGCCGTAGTAGGTGGTTACGGTGATGTAGGTAAAGGAAGTGCGGAAAGTTTACGCGGAGCGGGTGCAAGGGTTATTGTTACCGAGATCGATCCGATCTGCGCATTGCAGCGGCTATGGACGGCTTTTAAGTAAATAAAATGATCGATGCGGTGAAAGAAGCGGATATTATTGTTACGGCTTCCGGTTGTCGCGACCTGATTACTGCAGAGCATTTTAAAGTAATGAAAGATAAAGCGATCGTTTGTAATATCGGTCACTTCGATATCGAAATTGATATGGCATGGTTGAATGAGAACTTCGGTTCTACCAAGAATACCATCAAGCCGCAGGTTGACCTGTATACGATCAACGGCAAAGACATCATCGTATTGGCTGAAGGCCGTTTGGTAAATCTTGGTTGTGCAACGGGTCATCCGTCATTTGTAATGAGCAATTCATTTACGAATCAAACCCTTGCCCAGTTGGAGTTGTGGACAAACACTGCTCAATACGAAAACAAGGTTTATGTATTGCCTAAGCACCTGGATGAAAAAGTTGCCCGCCTTCACCTTGCTAAGATCGGCGTGGTACTGGAAGAACTCACCACTGCTCAATCTGAATACCTCGGTGTTCCGAAAGAAGGACCGTTCAAGGCCGAAATGTATCGGTATTAATTAATAGCTAATAATTAATAAGTAATAATGAAAGCCCGTTCGTAAGAGCGGGTTTTCTTTTTGTTGGCGGGCAGCGGTGCAATTGGTCAGCAGCATTGGCGTCGCACTCTTGTGCTGTGTATCTTTATTGAGCTGTGATCATAGAAAAGATTCACCGCAGAGACGCGGAGATAGAAGAGTTTACGCAGATGGGCTCTACTCTGCGCATTACTCAGCGCTCTCTGCGGCTCTGCGGTGAAGTTTTAATACTTTTGTGTATGACCAATCTTTCCGTCAACATCAACAAACTCGCTACCCTCCGCAATGCCCGTGGCGGGAACAACCCCAATATCATTAAAGCTGCAAAAGATATCGAGCGTTTCGGTGCGCATGGTATTACCGTACATCCACGACCTGATGAACGCCATATTCGCTACAGTGATGTGTATGCCTTAAAAGAAGTTGTGACCGGAGAATTCAATATTGAAGGAAATCCTACGGAAGCCGCATTCGTGAAACTGGTACTTGCCAACAAACCCGCACAGGTTACGCTTGTACCCGATGCACAAGGCCAGCTTACCAGCAATAAAGGATGGGATGCCATAACACATGGAAAATACCTGGAGGAGATCATTTCTGTTTTTAAAAACGAAGGTATTCGCGTATCTATTTTCGTAGATCCTGATGTAAACATGATCAAAGCAGCAAAAGAGACAGGAACAGATCGCATTGAGCTATACACAGAAAGCTATGCAATGGGATATGGTAAAGGGGAAAAAGAAAAAGCGATCGCACCCTATATTGCTGCGGCAGAAACAGCGCGTGATCTCGGCCTGGGTATTAATGCCGGTCACGACCTTGACCTATATAACCTGAAATATTTTGCTCAAAACATTCCCGGCTTATTGGAAGTTTCCATCGGCCATGCCCTGATAGCCGACGCCCTTTATTATGGATTGGAAAATACGGTGCAGATGTATAAGAGGCAATTAAATTTTGAATGATGAATTTTGAATGTTGAATTATCAATACGCGACTAATTATTATAACAAGAAGGTGAAGCATACATCATTCAAAATTCAACATTTAAAATAACTATTTCAACACCTTACTCAGCCTATACTCCAGCGAAGCGCCACGTAAGTTCTTACCGATCAGGTTTCCCTGCGGATCCAATAAAAGATTTTGGGGGATACTGGTAATGGCAAACTGCTGTGCCACGGAATTACTCCAAAATTTAAGATCGCTTAGGTTTGGCCAGGCAAGGCCATCGGCAGCAATAGCTTCCAACCATTTCTGTTTATCGCGATCGAGGGATATACCAAGAACAGTGAAGTTCTTATTCTTGTATTTTGTGAACGTGTTCACGACATTCGGGTTCTCGGCACGGCAGGGTCCGCACCAGCTAGCCCAAAAATCTATCAATACATATTTACCTCTGAAAGAAGATAAGCTAACATTTTTGCCGCTTGTATCCGGCTGACTGAATTCTCCTACCGGTTTACCGTAAGAAGCTTGTTTATTCTCCTCTACCTGCCGGGCAAGGTATGCTGCCATCGGGGAAGTTTTCACCTGGGGAGAAAGGTTGTTGTACATTTCTTCCAGTTTTGCGTAGTCGCCCGTGATCTGGTTAAATCGGAATATAGCAAGAGGAGTTACGTAAGAATCTTTGTGCGTTTTTACAAAACCTTCGATCGCCGTTGCGCCTTTATCCATGAACGGTATATCAAATCTTCCTTTGCCGCTAAGCAGGTCTTCGTAAGGTTTGGTAGCTTTCGCAAATGCAACATAGTCTGAATGAGAAGCTGAGCCCGTCACTTCTGCATCAGCGAAGGCTTCTTTTTTTGCAGTGATGTTCACAGCACTGTTGTCCAGGAAAAGCGTTAAGAAAGGCGGTTGCCCGTTGATACCTATCAATTTAAAGTCGGGCGCTGCTGCTTTCCCGGTGAATTGGAATCTGCCTTTTTGAACCGTTGCGGATTGCTCCGGTGCACCGGTATTACCATTCAGCATTTTCAGCACAGTGCCGTCATCCGCACCGGTAACCGTTCCGTCGATCAAAAATCCGTCAGCGGGCTTTGAAATTGTAACAGATGTAGTCTTATTAGCTTTGGTGGTTGCTGTTTTAGAAGAAGTTGTTTTCGTTTTCGCCTTTTTAACCTGGGCGAGGGCAAAAACAGGGAACAGTGTGATAAGGAATAGATATTTTTTCATCAAAGAAATTTAGTTTGCAATATAAAATTATCCGGCCAAATGCATACAAAATTGAATGTTAATCCTGTTAAAATCTATCCTTTTAGGGTTTTAATGAACTCCGCAGTGGTACCCGCGATATTATTACTCCCCGACAATGCTTTAATGTAGGCGCTGCCTACGATAGCACCGGCAGCAAAAGCACAGGCAATATCAAAACTTTTCTTATCCCCGATACCAAACCCGATCAGGATCGGATTTTTCAGTTCCATGGAAACCAACTTTTTAAAATAACCGGTTTGGATTGCTATATTAAAAGCAGTACCTGTTACCGCAGAGGAAGAAACGGCATAAATAAAACCGGAACTGAGCTTATCTGCTTTCCTGATCCTTTTCTCAGAAGTTTGCGGGGTTATAAGGAAAATGAAAGAAAGCCCATGTTCTTTAAAAAATGACTGATAGCTTTTTTCATATTCGTCCATCGGCATATCCGGTATGATGATGCCGGCAACTCCTGCAGCGGATGCATCTTTACAAAATTGTTCCAACCCGTATTGCATCACGGGATTGAGATAACCCATCAGGATCACCGGCACCTGTATTTTTTCCTTTACATCATTCAATTGCCGGAAAAGTGCCGGAAGGCTCATGCCGTTTTTCAATGCCACCATATTACTTTGCTGAATGACCGGGCCGTCTGCCAAGGGGTCGCTGTATGGTATCCCTATCTCTATGATATCGGCACCGTTTTCCTGCAAGGCAACCAGTACTTCCGGCAGGCTATTGAATTCCGGGAAACCCGCCGTGCAAAATACGTTCAGGATGCCTTTATTTTTCTTTTCAAAAAGGGCGGTGAGTTTATTATGCATCGCTATTCATGGATTTCATGTAGGTGGCCATGTCTTTATCTCCCCTGCCGCTTAGGTTTATCACCACAACATCTGATTTTTTAAAATTCATTTTATGCAGCGCCGCAAATGCATGGGCGCTTTCCAGTGCGGGTATGATGCCTTCGGTTTTTGAAAGTTCAAATGCTGCGTGAGCGCCTCTTCATCTGTTATACTCAAAAATGTTGCACGTTTAGTCTTAAAAAGATTGGCATGCATCGGTCCTATACCGGGTAATCCAGTCCTGCGGAAATGCTGTGCGGTTCTGTTACCTGGCCATCTTCGGTTTGCATGAGGAGACTCATGCTGCCATGCAAAATCCCCGGTGTTCCCAATGCCGTTGTAGCGGCAGACATTCCACTGGTTATTCCGCAACCCGCGGCTTCAACAGCAATCAACTGCACCTTTTTTTCTTTTGTAAAATGATAAAAAGCGCCTGCAGCATTACTGCCGCCGCCTACACAGGCTATCACATGAGTCGGCAGTTCCTCCCCTGTTTGTTGAAGCAACTGCTTCTTTATTTCCTTGCTGATGACACTTTGAAAACGGGCCACCATATCGGGGTAAGGATGCGGTCCTACCACACTCCCTATCAGGTAATAGGTATCTTCCGGGTGTTGTATCCAGTCGCGGATCGCCTCGTTTGTAGCATCTTTCAGGGTTTTACTGCCGCTGTTTGCCGGGATAACTTTCGCCCCGAGCATTTTCATACGGGCTACATTGGGGGCCTGCCGTTCCATATCTTTTGCCCCCATGTACACGATACATTCCAAACCGCGAAGGGCACATACAGTTTCAGTTGCTACTCCATGTTGTCCCGCTCCTGTTTCGGCTATAATGCGCTTCTGCCCCAACGCTTCCTCTACCAACACCTGCCCGATCGTGTTATTGATCTTATGGGCACCGGTATGACAGAGGTCCTCCCGTTTTAGGTAAATATTTGTATTGAATTTTTTGCTGAGATTGGCGGCGTAAAATAGCGGTGTGGGCCTACCGGCATAATCCTTCAGCAATAATTTAAAAGATTTTTTAAATGATTTTGAACTGATGATCTGCAGATAATGCTTTCGCAGATACTCCACATTTGCGTGAAGCATCTCCGGTATGTATGCTCCGCCGAATTCGCCGTAATAACCCCGCTTATCCGGGATAGAAAATGAAGAAATTTTAGTTTTTTTCAAATGAATGTTTTCCAAGGATTCAATTTAAAAGATTTTGGTTTAGCTAATACCGTAAATAGTCTCTGCGAACCTCCGCCTCTCCGGCTCTCTGCGGTAACCCTTTATTTCAGGTCACGCATAAATTTCAACACCAACGCCATATCCTTTACCCCGGGTTCTTTTTCAAAGCGGCTGTTGATATCCACTCCGAAGAAATCAGGGTGTTTGAATTTTTTTACAGCAGCTACATCATCAGGCCCAATACCGCCACTCAGAAAAAAAGGTTTTTCTATTTTACTGTCTGTTATTTTCTTCCAATCAAATTTCTGACCCGTGCCCCCGCGGGCCTCATCCGATACGGTATCAAATAAATAATAATCACAGACATCATCGTATTCCTTTACTTTTTTATCGATGGATTCTGTATTCACCCCTATTCGGAACACCTTCATTACTTCCAGGTCGTCAGAAAGATCTGCACATAGCTCCGGGCTCTCATCACCGTGCAATTGAATAATATCCAATTCATATTTTTCTGCTATCGGCATGATCTCCTCGTAATCGGCATTCACGAATACGCCCACTTTTTTAATGTCCAGATCAAGTCCCTCAATTTCTTCAGGCTTCAGTTTATCGCCCATATACCGCGGTGATTCCTTCGCGAAGATCAGGCCGGCAAATGCAATATTCAATCCTTCCAGTTGCTGCAGTTGTTTGAGTGTTGTTATCCCGCAGACCTTAATATTTATCATGCATTCATATTTTGTACAAAGTTACCAAATGCTGCTCCCGGATCATTTTCTTTCATAAATGTTTCGCCGATCAGGAAACCTTTAAACCCTTTTTCCCTAAACGTTTCAATGACTTCAGGATCATCTATTCCACTCTCTGCTACCATTACTGTTCCGGGAGGCAGCAGCTCCGCCAAACGCAGCGAGGCATTGATATTCACGGTAAAATCTTTCAGGTTCCTGTTATTGATCCCTATGAGGGAGACTTCCTCACAAATATGCCCCAATTCATTTTCTTCATGCAACTCGAGCAACACCTCCATGCCCAGGGCCACAGCAGATTGAGCCATCTTTTTTACTTCATCGGGTGAGAGGCAGGCCGCGATCAGCAACACCAGGTCAGCACCCATCGCTTTTGTTTCGGTGACCTGGTACGGATCAATGATAAAATCCTTCCGCAGGATCGAGAGGTCATTCGCTCTTGCAGTGATTAGATCCTCCGTACTCCCACCAAAAAAAAAGTTATCCGTTAGCACAGATAAACCGGCCGCACCGGCTTCGGTATATCCTTTGGTAACGGTGGCCACATCAGCATGTTCATTTATGAATCCCTTAGAAGGTGACTTTCTTTTAAATTCCGCAATGATACCCGTCGAATCTTTCGTAAGCAATGCTTTTTTCAATGAAATACATTCACGGTTGTAAAAAGGCAGTTTTTCCAGGTAACTAACCGGGAAAGTTTTTTTCCGCCCTGCGACCTCCTTTTTTTTGTGCGCAACAATGGTATCTAAAATATTCATCCCGATATAATTTTTTGTAACGAAGCGTAAGCTTTGCCGCTCTCCAGGCTTTCGATCGCAATATTCATGCAAGTCTCATAGTTTTCGTATTTCCCTTTAGTGTGCAGCGCCATGGCTGCATTAGCCAGCACTACGGCATTTTGGGACCATGTTCCCCCGCCTTTTAAGATCTTAAGGAAAATTGCAGCAGCATCTTCACCCGAATTGCCGCCGGAAATATCTTCCGGGCTTACGCTGCGCTTACCGAGGTAATAAGGGGTGAATATTTTTTCACCGGCATGGTTGATAATTTTTGTATCTGCAGTAAGGCTGATCTCATCGTAGCCGTCCAGGCTATGAACTATTGAATATTTAATTCCCGTTTCCTGCAGTAAATAATTATACATTCTTGCGAGTTCTGCATTGTACACACCCAGCATTTGAACACACGGGGATGCAGGATTTACCAAAGGTCCCATTATATTGAAGAGCGTACGTACACCCAGTTGTTTTCTGAGGTGACTTACTTTTTTTAAAGCCGGGTGAAAAAGCGGTGCGTGCAAAAAGGTAATGTTAGCGATCTCCAGTTCTTTTTTAAGGAGGGCATTGTCATTTTTAAAATGATAACCCAACGCTTCCATTACATTGGAAGAACCGGTAACGGATGTGGAGGCATAATTGCCGTGCTTGGCAACTTTATTTCCGGTACCCGCAACAATAAAACAACTGATCGTGGAGATATTAAATGTTTTCTTCCCATCTCCGCCGGTTCCTACAATGTCGATCAGTTCCCCTTCAAACTCAACAGGAACAGCCATCTCCGTCAATGCCTCGCGGAAACCGCTCAACTCTGCGATCGTTACGGTGCGCATTAGGAAAACGGTCATGAAGGCAGTAAGCTCCGCATCATTATATACCCCGCTGCCGATATTGATCATCACTTCTTTTGCCTGCTGAGCGGTGAGACTTTTATATTCAAAAAGAAGGTTCAGGATTTTTTTCATACTACTTTATATACGTATCAACTTTATAAACTTATATACTTTGTAAGTTTCATCTCCCCAACCAATTCCGCAACATCAATTCGCCGTCAGGTGTCAATACACTTTCCGGGTGGAACTGCACCGATTGCAGGTCATACTCCTTATGTTGCATAGCCATTACATAGCCGTTCTCGTCTTCCGCGGTTATTTCAAATGCAGGGGGAAGTGTTTTTTTGTCAATGATCCAACTATGATACCTCCCTGCCTCGAAAGAATCTTCCAACCCTGTGAACAAAGAAGATCTGTGATTGGTTTGCAACATTTTTGTGGCGACCCCGTGGTACACGGTATCCAGGTTGATCAGCGTTGCACCAAAAGCTTCACCGATCGCCTGGTGGCCAAGGCATACGCCCAGTATAGGTTTTGAAGTGGCATAGGCTTTAATGAGGGGCAACAATAATCCGGCTTCCACGGGAATGCCGGGCCCCGGAGATAAAATGATCCTGTCATATTCACCCGCTTCTTCGATGGTGATGGCATCATTCCTGTAAACGTCCGGTTTCACATCGGTTATCTTTTCCACCAGGTGAACAAGATTATACGTGAACGAATCATAATTATCGAAGACGAGTATTTTCATTTCTGTTTATTTAATGTGCTACCCTGCCTGCAGGATGGCCTTTTTTAATGCACCTAATTTATGATGAACTTCCTCCAGTTCCGCCTGCGGAATGCTTGCTGCTGTTACACCCGCTCCTGCCCTATAAGTGAGCGTATTGTTTCGGCTCAGGAATGTTCTGATCATGATCGCATGATTGCAGCTTTTATCAAAACCGATGTACCCGATGGCTCCGCCGTAAAATCCGCGGGAATTTCCTTCAATATTATCGATGAGCTGCATGGCTTTATATTTCGGAGCACCGCTTAAGGTCCCGGCCGGGAACAGCGCACCCATTATTTTAAAAGGATTTTTTTCTTCGCCGATGATTCCCTCCACTTCACTGACCATATGGATCACATGCGAGTAAAATTTAATGGTTTTATACTCTTTGATCGCCACGTTATTGCAGACCCGGCTAAGATCATTCCGGGCAAGGTCTACCAGCATAACGTGTTCCGCATTTTCCTTTGGATCATTCTCCAGGGATATGGCTAGTTCTTTATCTGCCTCATCATCCCCGGTGCGGCGAAACGTACCGGCGATAGGATGCACAAGGACCTTATGGTTTTCAATTACTACCTGGCTTTCGGGCGACGAGCCCATCAGTTTATAATCTCCGTAATCAAAATAAAACAAATATGGCCCGGGGTTTATGCTGCGCAATGATCGGTATACATTAAACTCATCTCCTGTAAAATGTTGGCGGAAACTCCTGCTCAGTACAATTTGAAAAACATCGCCTCTCCTGCAGGCATCTATTCCTTTTTGTACCATATCGCGGTAGGTTTGATCATCCATATCCGAATACTCGTCTCCCTTTACGGTAAAAGGGAACATCGTTACATCCCTGTTTCCTAAAATACTGAGGATATCTGCCACGTGGCTTTCAATTCCCGCAATGCTATTTTCACAGAGATATAATTCATCTTTAAAATGATCAACAATGATCACATACTGGTATAACCGGTAGCGGAGGAGCGGAATAGCTTCTTCACCGGGGCTGCGTTGCTTCCCGAGTTCTATATTTTCAAAAAACTGCACGGCTTCATAACAGGTATAGCCAAACAGCCCCTGGGCGATCAATGCTATTTTTTTTGTCGGCTTTTCCGCACCGAAGCTTTCCGTAAAACCATTCAGTATCTCTGCAAGTTTTTCTTTTTTGCTGATGACCAGTTGCTCAGTCTTTTGGCCCGGGTATTTATATTCCCCGTTTTGCAGATCAGTGATCTCAATACCGCCGATAGCATTGATGGCGATCACGGAACGGCTGTTTTCGCCCGCATGAGAATCCGTACTTTCCAACAGGATGGTGTCACGAAATTTATCCCGCATACGCAGGTATATCCCCACCGGAGTAAACAGGTCGGCTGATATTTTTTTACAGGTTGTCTGTATGATGATCTTGCTCATGACTGAATTAAAGTAGGGGGCAAAGGTATTAATCTTTGCCGCCCTCTCACACCACCGTATGTACTTGCGTGTACGGCGGTTTCCTTAAAGTGATTTACGATGTAAGGCTTTGTAGTTTTCGTTGAGGCTGTAATATCCTTGAACTGTAAACCATTTATTATTCATACCCATGCTGATGGCGGGGCTATTGCTTATCCGCCACCATCCTTTGCCGCTTAAGGCCGTTCGCCAACTCAAGGTTTCTTCTACGCCTAATTTTCGTAGCCATCTTACTATGCCTATCGTGCGCTTGCATTGCTTTAGCCTAAAGCATTTTAGCCTGCGTCTTAACCACCCGTCTATCGTTTCCATTTTGCTCTTCATGGTTGCATAGCGAAAGTATTGCAGCCATCCCTGTTGTATTGTCCGCAGTTTTGCTAACATTTCTTCCAAACTTATTCCTCGGTTTCTTTGAGTAACTTCTTTGAGCTTCGATTTTAATCTCGCTTCACTTTGTTTACTCAATCCTAAACTGCCATTGCCTAAAATGCTATGTCCTAAAAAGTTTAATTCGTAACCCTTGCATGTCTTGCTCTTCGTAATATTTACTTTGAGCTTTAGTTTGTTTTCAATGTAGCGGGTAATACTCCTTTTTACTGCTTCGGCTCTTTGCTTACTCCTGACAAATATCTTCACATCATCAGCATACCTTACATAGCTATGCCCACGCTGCTCTAACTCCTTATCCAA
>JBBJLU010000055.1:0-19528 GCA_037719665.1 Ferruginibacter sp. | reverse complement strand
TTTTTGATGGTTCCTTCCAATACCTGTCCTTTCTCCATTTTGCCGATGATCTCTGCTCTTTGAGCTTCGATATCGCTTTCAATAAGGGCCTTATGTGATACAACGGCATTTTTAATGGCTTCGTTGATCTTCACTACTTTAAATTCCATTGTTTTACCTACGAACTGATCATAATCGGTCACAGGTTTAACATCGATCTGGGATCCCGGTAAGAATGTTTCCATACCGAAAACATCTACGATCAATCCGCCTTTGGTTTTGCTGGTTACCAGGCCGGTAACGATCTCACCGGTCTTGTTCACTTCCACGATCCTTTCCCATGCACGTGTAATGCGGGCAGATTTGCGGCTCAGGTTAAGGTTACCTTCCCTGTCTTCTTTTTCCACTACCATTACTTCCACGATATCGCCTACTTTAATACCGCCCGGGATATCCCTGAATTCATTCAGAGAGATCAGCCCGTCGCTTTTAAAGCCGATGTTCACTACTGCATCCGTTTTAGTAAGGGATTCAATAGTAGCCTTGATCATTTCGCCGTCATTGATCTGCTTGAAAGTGTTGTCATAAACGGAATCATACTTTTCTTTTTCCTCTTTGGAATAAGCTGATACATTACGTTTATCCCTGCTCCAGTCAAAATCATCATGAGCAGTTTCAATTTCAATTTGCGGTTCTTCAGCAGTCATTTCTGCTACTTCCGTTTCGTTTTCTTGAGCAGTCATTTCTGCTACTTCTGTTCCGTTTTCCTCAGGTGTGTTTGGTGTCGCAGTTTCCCCGGTAGCATCCGAAGCCATCGGCTCCTGATCTTCTGCGTTTAGTTGTTTGTTAATATTGAATGACATAATAAATCCCGTGGTTTTTTAACGGGGGTGCAAATGTACAGCTTTTTCTTAAAATTTCCGCCTTTGGGCAATAGCCCTGTGAAGGAAATATTTGAATAAATGGAATTAAAAAAGCCACCGTAGCGGTGGCTTTTTTAATCATTAAAACTGAAATATTAGAAAACCATAACAGATCCGGTCTTAAGACGATCTCCGTTAGAGTCCGATACTTCGATCCTGTAGATACCTGCACCGTGTGTGCCAAGGTTCACATTCATTTGTGTAAACGGTCCGTTAACACTATAACGCTGAGTAAATACCCTCGTTCCTTTGCTGTCATATACATTTAGCATAGCAGCAGTAGAAGAAGCAGGCAAAGCTGTACCGTTAAAATACCTTACCTGGAATTTACCGTTGTTGGGACTAGGATAAATAAATAAGGTATTTGTAGCTGATGCCGTGATATTAAGCGTAGTACTTGTAGCTACTGTACAACCTTTTGCATCGGTAACCCTTACAGAGTAATCGCCGACGTTGTTTGCATCTACCGCAAGGGTATTGCTGGTAGAAGAACCGCCCAAAGGATTACCGTTCAGGAAGTACTGGTAAGTGAAAGGTGCAGTTCCTGAAGCAACACCTACAGACAACGTTACCGGTGTTAGCGGGGATACTGATTGATTCGGTATTGCGCTAAGTGTAATTACCGGTGTCGGGTTTACAGATAGAACGGAAGGGTTAGAATTTACACCGGTACCGCATGATGCGCTGGAAACAACTACTCTATACATCAATCCGCTGATAAGGGTAGTTGGATTAAGAATGGTCAGTGTCGATGTAGTTACACCGGAATAAACCGTACCGTTAGATATGTTATTATATGTTAAGCCACCGTCGGTGCTCACTTGGAATTGATAGCCAAGAGCAGCACCGCCTGTAATGCCTGTTACGGACAATGAGCTTGTTCCGTTTGCGCAAACATCAAACACAGGACTAAGTGTAGGAGTACCTGCCAGTGGATTGTTAACCGTAACAGTAACGGTACCTGTTGTAGATACACAAGCGCCGTTAGTTCTAACAACACTGTATGTTGTGGTGGCTGCAGGCTTAGCATATACTACTGTAACTGCTGTTCCTGTATAAGGCATCGTTGCAGCGGCATCAGTGAAAAGGTCCGTTGACGGAGTGAATACCGCAGTACCGCCGCCCGTAACTGTGATCGTTTGGATAGCACTTGCACCTGTTGCACCTGTACAAAGTGATGTAGGGCTTTGAGAAACCGAAGGTGCGATAGGCGTAACAGTCAACGCAACAGCATTGCTGAAGTTGGTGCTGGTACAACCGCCGGAATACACTACACGGATCAAAGAACCGTTCATCGCCGGTGTAACACCGGTAATAGTAAGTGTATTGGTATTACCACCGGAGAAACCACCCGAGTTTGGAACATTCGTAAATGTGCCACCTGAAGCAGGCTGGATCTGGAATTGGTAATTCGGTGCAGTTCCGGTAGTAGCTATATTGAAAGTAGCTGTCCCGCCGCACACTACAGTTTGAGGTGTAGGCTGGGTAGTTACTGTAAGCGGAACGCAAGGAATGATATTGATCGTGTAATCTTCTGTCTCGCCATATCCATAAGTGCCGCAGGGTAAGATACCCCCCGGAGTGCCTGTTTCTACATTCACAACTCTCATTCTTGTTTGGCCGAGAACCGCAGTAGCCGGAATAGTGATAGGCGCTGTATGTGTGAACGGAGTCGGGACAGTTGAGCCGCTTAAAGCATTGTATACTTTTTCACCTGCATCAAGGAAAGAACCGTTTTGGTTATAGTCAATAAATACTGCAACGCTGTTGGTATATTGAAATCCATTGCACTGACCTACCGTAACTGATAAAGTATAAGGAGCGCCTTGGGCCACATCGGGTGCTGTAGGAGCACCGGTACCTGAAGTATAATTTGAATACCTGTTTTTAACAGACCCGAAGCCGGGAGCAGTGGTCGCGCAGGTAGAAATCTGGTCTAATGTACCAAACTGCACCCTGAATATATCTTCATCTCCCGTAAAGTTTGCAGAGGAGGCGCAATAACAACCTGATGGAGGAGTAAGCGCAACTGTAACAGGAATAGAAGTAGCCGGCGGATTGGTACCGCAGGTAACAATTGCCTGGTAATAAGTAGTAGCAGTTATCCCGGCAGGTACTGTATAAGTAGGTGAAGTATTTGGGCCGATGTTGGTAAATGAACCGGCAACTCCTGTAGAAGATTGTTGGAATTGGTAAGTTACCCCTGTTCCCGCAGTCGCATTTTGAAGGGAAAGGTTAAAAGGAATACCGGGACATATAGAGGCTACACTGCTGATGGTATTGCCAGGTGTGGGTGTACCTGAACAAGGAGGCGTTGCTAAAACATTGATGGTATAATCTTCAACCTGTCCGTAAGTTGTAGTACCACATGCCGTTGTTCCGGTTGGATTGCTCGGTTGATAGATCAAACGAATGCGCATTCTTTTCGGACCTGCACTAACTGAAGTGGGAACAAGGATCGTTGCTATTTCAGTCTGAACTACCGTAGATTGGCTTGTAAAAACCTGCTCTCCGGCATCAAGAAAATCAAGGTCATTATTGTAGTCTATCCAGATAAAAACCTGGTCACCGCCATACTGGGGCGCATAAGTTGTGGCTACAGTTAAAGTTCCTCCCTGGTTCACATTAATACCCGGGAAGGCCGTAAAATTTTGGTAACCGGCCGTTCCAAAACCTGTAGAGGGGTTACTGAGTGTTCCGTTAAAGGTAACATTAGAGATCAATTCATCCTGGAAGGTAACAGTGGTAGCACAGTACTGTGCCTTCAACGATCCTGTCGTGAAACACAGCAAAAGAAGAGCGAAAGAAATGCCTTTAAGGAACTTCAATCCGCCTTTTAGCGTAAATGTAGATTGCATAATTTTTTGTTTTAAATAAATGAATGGTATAACCGGATACCTTCATTAAGGATAATGGTTATTCACAAATATACCTTGTAATTTACTGAATCCAATTTTTAACAATAGTTTTTTTTCCACTTTTTCACAATGTGGAACCCGGTCCCATAATGTTTGCTCATTATTCGTCCCGGTGACGATAATTTTCGGAAGCCTGAGCGGCAAATTAACGGGGATGATGAACCGGACACCATAAAAAAAGGGACTGTAATTAAACAGTCCCTTTCATTTGATGAATATTTCTTAATAAACGATCACACTGCCTGTTTTAAGACGATCCCCTCTTGAATCTGACAATTCAACAGTATAAACACCTCCACCGTGTGTACCCATGTTTACATTCATTTGGGTATATGGACCGGTAAGAGCGTATCGTTGGGTATATACCCTGGTTCCCTTGGCATCGAATACATTTATCATAGCTGCATCCGTAGAGGTAGCGGTGGCTGTTGCATTATAATACCGCACCTGGAATACCCCGTTGTTTGGACTTGGGTAGATAAAGAAATTATTGCTTGCGGCAGCAGAGATAGAGATCTCCAACGGAGTGGAGGATACCGCGCTGCAACCGTTTGCATCACTAACTCTTACCGTATAAGTCCCTAATCCGTCAACACCTACCACCAACATGTTTGAAGTAGCACCCGGAACGGCTACGCCGTTACGGAACCATTGATAAGTAACCGTCCCGTTTGTACCGGAAACAGCAGCAGTAAGGGTAGTTGTTGTACCGGGCATAACTGAAGTCGTCGGTGCAACAGAGGTTACCACCACGGGTGCTGAAACTGTGGTCAGTGTTGCTGCATTGGAGGTCAATGTTGTTGTACCTGCACAACCCGCACCGGTAACTTTCACCCTGTATAAGTTACCTGCCATTGAAGCAGTAGGATTTGCAATGGTAAGCGTTGCAGTAGTAGCACCGCTGACACCGCCACCGTTAGTTACGGTCGTATAACTTGTACCGCCGTCTGTACTTACTTCCCAAACGTACGTGAAGTTAGGTCCGCCCGTCAATCCTGTAACAGTAAAAGAAGTATTACCGTTTGTACAACCTCCTGCATTGGCTACAGTTGGAGTTCCGCCGGCTACAGTATTTACAGTAATGGTTGTTGTGGAGGATCCTGCGGCGCAGGTCGCTGTAGAAACTACTCCGGTATAGGTTGTAGTGGCGGCCGGGGCTGCATAAACATGGCTAACTGCAGTTCCTGTATCTGGAATTGTACCAGCAGCATCAGTAAATAAATCGGTTAGCGGCGAGAAAACACCCGTTGCAGGAGCTGCTCCGAAGGTGAGTTCAAGCGTTGCATTATTAAATGTACCTACATCAGGAGTACCGTAATCATACATTGCTAATGTCCAAGTACCGTTCGGCGTAGAAAACAATTGCGCAAAAGTGTTCACATTTGCTGCAAAACCGGTAGGACCTGTAGGTATGCCGGGGTTGATGGGAACCAACCGGGCATCCGGGCGGAAACTGCCGGTATACGGGGCAGGTGCGCTGCTCATTAACGGAGCGCCGGCAGCAGAAGTAAATGTCGTATTTACCAAATTAGCCGTGTTTGCCACGAAAGTACCGGAAACACCGTAATCGAGGTTAAGTACATTTCCGTTTGGAGCTTTCAGTGCAACGATCACATCACTTACATACGGATGTGTTACGTTCAATATAAGACGTGCCCCGGTCACTGTGCCGGTCACACCGGTCACGGTAAATGTTTTCGTCAGGCCGGCTAGAACACCGTCCGGGATAGTGGCTGATGCTGTGTTGGTGAATTGTAAAGTATTGCTTGAATTGGGAACGGTAATAAGAACAGGTGTACCGCTGCCTGTGCAATAATTGGCTGTCGTTGGTGTAATGGATATCGAAAGCGGATTCACCGTTAATGTTGCTGCATTGGAAGCATCAGGACCTCCGCATGGATTTGTAAAAATCGCACGGTACTGGTAACCGTTTAAAGTTATCGGTGCATTTGTAATGGTTAGTGTTGCGGTATTTTGGCCGGAGTAAGGCGCAAGAGCCGGTACGTCAGTCCATACGCCTGAAGCTGTGGGCCGGAATTGCCATGTAAATGTAGAGGCAGTACCGGATGTTGCAACAGTAAATGTGGCTGTACCGCCGCAACTGATAGATGCATTCTGCGGTTGGGTAGTTAATGCGGGCGGTACACATGGTCCAATATTCACTGTAGTCTTCCGTTTCGCCCCATGTATAAGTACCGCCGGTTGGATCGCGTACCGGCGGAAAACAACCGCACGCGATCCTGGTTATTCCCAAGGTAGCAGTGGCGGAATGAGGATAAGCCTGATCGAGGCGCGACCGGTGTGGTTGTAGCCGTTACAAACTTTTTCACCGGCACTACAAAATCTCCGTCCTGGTTAAAATCAATAAATACGGCCGTGCCGTTTCCAAAAGTTCCCCCGCATGTGCCCACCGCTATGCTGATAGGCATTGTAGATCCCTGAACGAGGTTGGGTGCTGCGGGAGCGCCGGTACCACTGGTGTAGTTTGCATATAACCTGGTTACCGATCCCGGTCCGGGACCTACAGAAGCGCAGGTAGAGGTATTGTTAAGGGTACCGAGGGTTACATTGAAAATGTCTTCATCAGCAATTTGAAGTGCAGTAGAGGTACAATAACATGCTGAAGGCGGAGTAAGTGCTACCTGCACGGGTGCTGCGGTAACCGGTGTTCCGGCGCCGCACTGCACGATCACCTGGTAAAAGGTTGCGGCAGTTTGAGTGGTGGTAAATGTAGGGCCCGATGCAGCCGGAATCGTTGTGAACGGCCCGGTAGCTGAAGGGCCTGACTGATAGGTATACGTAACTCCTGTACCAGCAGTTGCATTTTGCGTACCTAATGTGAAAGGTATTCCCGGGCATGCAGAAGTTGCAGTAGAAGTTGTGTTACCAGGTGTTGGAGTTCCTGAACATGGAACCGCTGCAATAAATGTTATGCTACCTAAGAAATACCTTGGACTATTTGTAGGGAACGTTAATGAGCCACCATAACCGATATTTGGACCGGTTGTATAAGTAACCCCTCCATTAGTAATTGTAGTGGTCGCGCCTGTAGTACCTGTGCCGCCGTACCGCAGGTTGGTAGCGAAAACTGCCAGACCATATGTAGCACCCGCGGGTATCAATAAAGAAAGGCCCGACATAAATGGTTGTCCCACGTTTGTTGTAGTATTAGCTACCGTAGGAACATTTGCAGAGCCGAATTGTGTCCAACCATTAGCTGTATTAATAGCAATTGGAGGACCCGCTACCGGGGTTGTTTTAAAGTATGCTGCTACTGCCATCGAGGCACTGGTAGCACCGGGAACACTTGAAATACTTGTAATAATAACACCGAATGCATTATTGTTTGTGAGGTTGAATGTAACCACGGAAGAACCGTTGACATTTGCATTTGTTGTCGTGATAGTGCCCTGCGCCAATACTGATCCGTTGGAAAGGGCCAGTAGAATTAATAACGAAAGGGCGGCGCCTAAAACCCTCCGCGAAATAGATTTTAGTGTAATGTTGGATTGCATAATGGTTTGTTTGATGTTGAATAATTATTAATAAAGCGATAATTCAATTTTCTATAAAAAGAGTCATGGATAAACGTAAGGGAGGAACAAAACTTTTAATAATTTGTCTAAGGGTTTGGGATATCAGAAAGTAAAAGTAAAATAATTGTTATTATAACGTCAAATATACTTTTTCTTCAACCGGATTCCAAATCAATTATCCTAATTAAATTTACGGTTTCTATAATTCTTCCTTCGGGCTACGTTTATTATTTTATTAAGCAAAATCAACATTTATGCCCGGCGTTCTGAGCACGATCAAAAATTCGGCATTTGTAAAAAGAATAATTTATTGCATTGTAGGGATCATCACTTACCCGGGTATGAATATGCTTAATCGCCTTCGTATCTCCGGGATGGAAAACCTGGACGGGCTGCCTAAGGGTAATGTTCTTTTTGTAAGTAACCATCAGACTTATTTTGCTGATGTAATGTGTTTTATACATATTTTTTGTGCGCATTCCTGGAGACGCAAAAATAAATTGGGGATTCCTTTTTACCTGCTTTGGCCCTTTGTCCGCGTAAAATATGTGGCAGCGGAGGAGACGATGAAAAAAAGCCTATTGACAAAGTTTTTTTCTTTAGCCGGCGCGCTTACCGTGAAAAGAACATGGAACGAAGGCGGTAAGGAGATCAGGCGGGGCCTTGACCCTTCAGACACGCGTAAAATATTTGATGCACTTACAAAAAACTGGGTCATTACTTTTCCGCAGGGGACCACCAAAGCATTTGCGCCGGGTAGAAAAGGAACCGCTTTTATTATTAAGCAAACCAACCCAATCGTGATCCCGGTGGTGATCAACGGATTTTCCCGTGCTTTTGACAAAAGAGGATTGGTACTGCGGAGAAAAGGTACACCGCTCTCTGTAAAGTTTAAGCCGCCGATCCCGATTGACCTCAGTCATTCCAATGACGCGATCATGGAGCAGATCATGGATGCGATAGAGCAAAGCAAAAAGTTTATGCCGGGTGCGAAGGTTATTGCATAGAAACTGAAAGGTCTTAGGAAAAATGCTTCACGCAAAGGCGCAAAGGAAACGCAAAGGCGCGTATCTGCGAAAATCTGCGGTATTCAATCCCCGAATATCTGCGGGAAAAATCTGCGAAAATCTGTGGACAAAATCTGTGTTCATCTGTGGGAAACCTTCTGCGTAAATCTGCGGATTCAATCCCCGAATATCTGCGGGAAAAACAAATCTGTGCTTATCTGTGGGAACCCTTCGGATTTGCTCCTGATCAAAAATTTATTTTACAAACAACGCTTTCAGTTCCTCTGCATCTTCGGGCTTCATTTTACCGCCGAGGATCAGCCTGATCTGTCTCCGGCGCAATGCGCCTTCAAATAATTTCTTTTCATCTTCCGTTTCGGGAACCAGGGAATTGATACCGCGGGGCTTACCGTTCGGGTCAAGCGCCACGAAAGTATAGTAGGCTTCGTTGCTTTTATATTTATACTGTTGTATCGCATCCTCTCCCCATACATTCAGGTGCACTTCCATACTGCTGTTGAAGGCCCTTGTTACCTTGGCTTCAATATGCACAACGTTGCCGATCTTCACAGGCGTTTCAAATGAAATATTATCAACAGAAGCGGTCACTACCGGCGCTGCACAATGTTTCATGGCTGCCAATGCTGCGGCAATATCCATCCAATACATCAGCCGTCCTCCCATCAGGTTGCCGAAATTATTTGTATCATTCGGCAGAACCAATTCCGTCATCACCACTAATGATTCTTTAGCCTTTTTTTCCATGTGCTTTTTTTGCAAAGTTACTTAAAGTATGGCGGCTGTAAAGCACTGCTGTTTTGATGCTTGCCTTAAGAGGATTAATTATTAGTTATTAGTTATGAGTTATTAATTAATTTAGCTTTTCTCAATTTACACTATGGTCTCTTTTGATAATACGGAATACGCATTTGCTTACAAGAATAATAAAGAACTGAAAATAGCGAAGTTTCTTTTGTCATCAATGGGTAAGCCATGGCTGGTGAACCTCGGATTAACCGTGACTCCTGCAGCCATAAAAATGCATATTCCCTTCACTAAAAAATTAATAAGGAATTCCATTTTCAGCCAGTTTGTTGGTGGCGAAACGTTGCAGGAAACCGCTGCGGTAGCGGAGAAACTCGGTCGGTACCATGTAGACGTTATCCTTGACTACGGTGTGGAAGGCGGTGACGACGGTGAGGCCGGTTTTGATCATTCAGCGGAAGAATTCATTCGGGTAATTGAATATGCTGCTACGCAAAAGAATATCCCTTTCATGAGCATTAAGGTCACGGGACTGGTACGCTTTCGGCTGTTGGAGATCATCGACGCCGGCATGCACCGAGCAGAGGGAACGCTGATGAAAAGATACCGCGCAGTGCTGGATGCGCTCACGGATAAAGAACAGGCAGAATGGTCGCGCGTGGAAGACCGTATCAATAAGATCTGTGCTGTGGGGAATGAAAAGCAAATCGGGGTATTGGTAGATGCGGAAGAGTCCTGGATACAGGAACCGGTAGATGCACTCACTATGCTGATGCAGGATAAGTACAATAAAACAAGAGCGGTGGTGTTCAATACTATTCAACTGTACCGGCACGACCGCTATAGTTTTTTACGCCATAGTTTTGACGCAGCCCTTGAACGGAATTTTATCCTCGGAGCCAAGCTCGTGCGCGGTGCATATATGGAGAAGGAAAGAAAACGTGCGGAAGAAAAAAAATATGATTCTCCTATTCAAAAAGATAAAGTTAGTACAGACAAAGATTATAATGCCGCTTTGGAATTTTGCATTGAACAGGTTGAACGGATCGCAGTGATCGTAGCATCACATAACGAAGGCAGCAACCTGTTGGCTACGCAGTTAATGGACCGAAAAAACATTCCGCATGACCATAAGCATATTCATTTCTCGCAGCTATACGGGATGAGTGATAATATTACTTTCAACCTCGCCAAGAGCGGTTTCAGTGTAAGCAAATACCTGCCCTTCGGGCCCATTGAAGATGTCATCCCTTACCTGATGAGAAGGGCCCGTGAGAACAGTTCTGTTGCCGGCCAAACGGGGAGGGAATTGGGGTTGATAGAGAAAGAATTGAAAAGAAGGAAGTGATTATTAATTATTAATTAATAATTATTAATTAATAATTACTGTATTTGCATGATCTTATTTTCTATCAGCGCAAAGACCGCATCACCTGCCGCCGGTTTCACCGGGAAAGTACCGGTAAATTTTCCGAAAGCCGGTAGCACTGCATACTCTTTTTTAAAATAAAAACAGGGTAGGGTTACTGATTGTTTTGCGAGGCCCGTCATGTAGATCGCGGGATGTATATGTCCGCTGAAACAATAATGATCTTTACCGGTATCGCATTCTTCAATATCATGGGTGAAACTGAAGTTGCGGATCGCGTAGTGTTTTTTATGCACTTCAATACCCGCTGCATCGTACCAATCATCCTGTAAAATATCGTGATTGCCTTTTACAAGGTTAATAGTACAACTGCTGATGTCCTTTCTCATGCGGAGAAAAAGATCGTGTTCAAAGTTCATACTGCTGTGAAAAAGATCCCCTACAATGATAAGTTCTTTTGGATTGTAATATTGTATTTCCGCATGTAGCCGCTGCAGGTCCTCTTTAAGGATATTCTGCGGAATGGCTATGCCGCTTTTGCGGAAATGCCCGCTTTTACCCAAGTGAAGATCGGAGAGGATAAGCGTTTTTTCTTCTTCCCAAAACACCGTACGGTTGGCGGAAAGCAGAAAGGTATCATTAAAGATTTTGTGCGGAATAAAGCCCTGCATGGGGCGCAAAGTTACCCACCGGCAACCGTTTCTCACAAAGTCTTTTTTGTAATGTTTTTACAGTTGCTTAATTTGGAAGACTAAAACTAACTTATATGCCTGAAGTAAATTACACCAATGATAATCTTAATGAAAATGATTATCAAAAACCCATCCTGCCTTCCGGGCTGAACGTGCTTACCATCCTCACCTTTATCGGTTGTGCTATCGGTGCGATCTTTACATTGATCACGCCATGGATAATGAATTTTTCCATAAAAATGATGGATAAAGCGGCTGCGTCCGGTGATGAGCTTTCTGCAAAACAGGCAACGGAAATGGAAAAGAGCCGGCAGGCAATAGAACTTACACAATCCAATATGCTCCCTTTACTGTTGATCGGGGCACTCGGAATTATCCTTTGTTTTGTGGGGGCCTTGATGATGAGAAAATTAAAGAAAGACGGATTTTGGATATATGTCGGCGGCCAGGTTTTACCGCTCGCGGGCAATTTTGCATTAATGGGAATGGCACAATTTACAAGCGTATGGAGCTATGTGATGTTCATTATCCCGATCGTATTCATTATACTTTATGCGGGTCAGCGAAAATACCTTGTGAGGTAAAATGTTTTACAGCCGTTTCGGCGGGAAGTCGGGACGGCTGTACATTATAAAAGGGCGGCCTTATTTATTAAGTAAACTTTTATTTATATTGTTCTTTTTTGCTTCTCTCCCGCAATAAGCGGATATGGTGGAGTATATATACTTCCGACCGACAAGTACTTAATTTTTTCGAAAACATCTTTACTTGCTTGTTCTTTTTTGCTTGTCCCCCGCAATAAGCGGGGCGTGCATAAAAGAACCAAAAAAAGACCCCACCAATCGATTAAATCCCGATTGGCGGTTGGTTCCCTGATTAAGCTTTTGCACTACTGTGGCTTCAGCAGCAGTAGTTATTTCTACGTCTGTTAATCATATTTTTTTCTATTAAATTTGTATCAGGCAAAAAGAAAGGCAAGTGATCATTACCCTTTAAAACTTTCTTTGATCTTTTCTGTGAGATCGGTGGAGATCATTCGCGAAGCAATGTTGATCATATTCTCAAAAGCCTTGCTGCCGCTGATCCCGTGGCCGATGATCACCGGTTTTGACACACCGAGCACCGGCACCCCGCCGTAAGTTTCGAAATTGAACCGCTCAAAATGTTCGTCGGAAATATTCCTGCGTTTAATGATATCATAAATGCTTTCTGCAAATTTCAGTACCACGTTCCCGGTGAAGCCCTCGCAAACCATCACATCTGATTTGCCCGTGAGGATATCCCGCCCTTCAATGTTGCCCACAAAATGAATATGTTTATTTTCTTTAAGCAACGCGTAAGCTGACTGCGTGAGAATATTGCCTTTACCTTCTTCTTCACCAAGGTTGACCAATCCTGTACGGGGTTCTTTTATATTAAGGATATGCTCGGCAAATAAAGAGCCCAGTACAGCAAATTGGTTCAGGTTCTCGGGTTTGCAATCGGCGTTCAGTCCCACATCTACCAGCAATCCCAGAGAACCGTCTTCCCGGGGGATGTAGGCACCGATGGTGGGACGAAGTACCCCTTCAATGGTCTTTATGGAAAACAGCGCCCCCACCATCATTGCACCGGTATTGCCCGCACTGATGAATGCTTCTGTTTTCCCGGTGGCCAATAAGCGAAATCCTTCCGCTATGGAACTTTGGGGTTTTTCTTTAAGGGCCTTTGTGGGATGCTCGTGCATTTCGATCACCTGCGGTGCATGCACGATCTCATAATGATTGCCCGGAACAGGATCTTCTTTTAAAGCGGAATGTATTTTTTCTTCGTCGCCTATGAGCAGGAGGCGAACGTCTTCCGGGTGCTGTGTAAGGTATGCGGCGGCCCCTTTTACTGCTTCACGCGGAGCAAAATCGCCTCCCATCATATCCAGACCGATCGTGATCATCCCGGGAAATTTAAAATGAAAAATTCCAAAACCGAACCTAAAAGATCAGGACGGTTCCGGAATTAAAAATGTATTCAGCGGATATTATACAGCTCTCAGGGGTGCTTTTTCAGAAACAACCTTTCCTTTATAATATAATTTTCCTTCACTTACATGTGCGCGGTGGCGAACATGCGTTTCCCCTGTAGTACTGTCTGTGCTGAGGGTGGGCGCGGTAGCTTTATAATGCGTTCTTCTTTTTGCACTCCGTTGCTGACTATGGCGCCTTTTTGGATTTGGCATTGTATGTTATTTAGTATTTAGAATTAAGTATTGAGACGGATCTCAATGCCGGTTAATTATTGTTAGTTGTCTTTAAACTTATCCAGCCCTTTCCAGATCGAATCAGCGTCCTGTTCATCTGTTTTCACTTTCATTTCATTCAACCTGTTCAGCACATCTTCATTACAAAGTGAATCTCCTTTTTCGTCAGTTCCGCAGATATGCTGCATCGGTATGCTAAGCATTACAAATTCATAAAACCAGTCACTTACGTCGATATGGCTCTCCGTTTTTGAAATGTAATAAGCGTCTGCATCTTCTTCCTGCTCATTCATTTTATCGGGGTCGTCGGTCAGTTTCACCACCATTTTAAACTCGTCCCAAAGATCAACCATAATAAGGTTACCGCATCGGTCGCAATTGACCTCCGCTTTTCCGCCTACCAGGAATTTCAGCAGCAAAAAGCCCGCATTCTTTTCCAGTAGCAGTTTGACATTGGCACTGATATTTTCCGTATCTGCCCCTTTTTCTTTAAAGAACTCTGTGTCTAATTCGTAATTAAACTCATGATCGCCCTGTTTCAACCCCACAAAAGCTATTTCAAACTTCCTTCTGCTTCCCATTGCGCTCATTTTAAAGGATTGCAAATGTACGGCTTTTCTTTGGGATTTTATTCGTAAAGAAGCCGGATAATTGCGAAAATGCTGCATTTTTGAGGCCGAAACACTTATTTGGGGTTATGCCGCACAGAAAAAAGCTTTTTTGGTTCGCTGTTTTATTGCTTTCTGCGGTGGCGGTTCACCTCTATTCCATGGATCCTTCGCGGGTGGAAAACGGGTACAGCAGGGTTCTTTTTCCGCGGATCGCAGGGTTCCTGCGGGCGATCTTCGGTTGGCTGCCATTCAGTATAGGGGATATTATGTACGGTGCCGCCGCATTTTTCCTGATCATGCTGCTCATTCGTTTCAGCAAATGGCTGTTCAGGTTCAGGAAAAACAATCTTGCGCCACATTTCTTGAGAGGGGCCGGTAGCTTACTGACAGTTTGCAGCATTATTTACATTCTGTTCAACCTGTTTTGGGGAATAAACTATAATCGTGTTGGCATTGCGGGTCAATTGAACCTGGAGATCAAAAAATATTCCGTTGAAGAATTAAAAACGATCAATGCTGTACTTGTTGAGAAGGTCAATTTTTCCAAACGATCTTTATTATGGAGCAAGACGGCTTATCCCGGGAATAAGGAACTTTTTGCGATGACAACAAGGGCCTATGAAACGGTTGCAAAACAATATCCTTTCTTGACATACCGCAGGGTTTCCATAAAACCTTCGTTATGGAGTTGGGTCGGAAATTATACCGGCTTTCTCGGGTACTACAACCCGTTTACCGGTGAAGCCCAGGTGAATACTACGGTATCGAAATTCACGCAGCCATTTACAGCATGCCATGAAACCGCTCACCAGTTGGGCTATGCAAAGGAGATGGAAGCAAATTTCGTTGGCTATCTTGCTGCTGCAGCATCTAAGGATACGCTGTTCCATTATTCCGTTTACACGGATCTTTTTACTTATGCCAACCGCACGTTGTATTTTGCCGACAGCAGTGCGGCACAACTTTACCGAAAAATGTTATTGCCGGAAGTGATTGCGGATTTTAAAGAAAGGCGGGAATTTAATTTGGCACACAGAAGCTTTTTGGAGCCCGTCTTCCGTGGGATCTATGGTGTATTCCTGAAGAGCAATCAGCAGCCGATGGGGATGTTGAGTTATGATGAGGTAACGGGGTTTATTATTGCGTATTATAAAAAGTTCGGGAAGATTTAGGGGAAAGGCAAAAGTTAAAAGTGAAAACCTAAAAGTCTTTCGTTCGCGGATTTTAATAGTTCGGGAAAATTGAAAAAGGCAAAGGCAAAAAGGCAAAACCCAAAAGTCACTCTTTCGTAGATTTTAAACGTTCGGGAAGATTTGAAAATTGAAAAGTAACAGGTCAAAACCAATAAAAGCTTCGAGTTTTAGGTTGTTCAACTTTTTGGGTTTTCACTTTTAAATTTTCACATTTTTAAGCTGTTCAACTTTTAGGTTTTCACTTTTGCCTTTAGAATTTATTTTTCCACATCATGCTCTCCACCGGTACATCAGGCTGGCCGCTGTATTTAGCGTTTTTCTTCTGGTTATATTTCACTTCAATTTCTCCTTCTACGGGAAAATAAATAAGTTGGCCAATGGGCATACCGGGGTACACGCGTACGGGTTGTTTAACGGAAATTTCCAGGGTCCAGTGGCCGCAAAAACCGACGTCTCCTTTTCCTGCGGTAGCATGAATATCTATTCCCAGCCTGCCGGTAGAAGATTTTCCCTCAAGGAACGGTACATGGGCATGCGTCTCAGTATACTCTTCAGTAACGCCAAGGTAAAACATATGCGGCAGCAGGAGTATGCCTTCCTCCGGGATCTCGAAATGATTGATCGTGTTGTGTTTTTTCGCATCCAGCTCTGCATGCTCATAGGTAGCAAGGTTCTTACTGAGGTGTACATCATAGCTGTTGCTGCCCAGGCATTCCCGGTCGTACGGAGAAATTTTGATCGTACCTGTTTCTATTTCTTCCAAGATGCGTTTATCGCTTAGGATCATGCTATTATTATTGGTTGAACCACGAAGGGAAAGAAGAAGCAGAAAGTGAAGCCGGTATTTTTTGTACCCTGCATTGCCGTGAGGGTGGCTTTATGTACTTTGCGCCTTCGTGGTTTAAAAAATGTAAATGCCGCTCTCTTCCAAAAGCAAATTAATGATGCCACAAAAATAGGCGTTTGGCATATTACGGAAGCCGAAGATTTTTTTTTGGAAAAGGTCCCGCTGCAGAGAACGATCACCCATCCGCATAAGCGTTTGCAACATCTTGCGGGACGCTACCTGCTGCCTCAACTTTTCCCGGCGTTTCCTCTTGAGCTGGTAGAGATCGCAGATACGAGGAAACCTTTCCTGCCCGGGGAGCCGTTTCATTTTTCCATTTCTCATTGCGGAAATTATGCGGCGGCCATTGTGAGCATGGAGAATAGGGTAGGCGTGGATATAGAGATACCGCACCCCAGGATCGGGAACATAAAACATAAGTTCTTATCACCCGGGGAGCAGCATATCGTCTCGGCTGTACATTCGGATGACATCACGGGGCTTACCATGGCATGGAGCGTAAAGGAGGCAGTATTTAAATGGTTCGGTGAGGGTGAAGTGGATTTTATCGGGCATATGCAGATCACTGCGGTAAATAAAACGGCAACAGGATATACAACAGAATGTCTTTTTAAAAAAGACCGGCCCGTTCTATTGCGGGTAAAAAGCACGATGCACGGCAATAATAATCTTTCACGGATCGTGACGGATCCTATGGTGCTTGATTAAGCAGGCCGCTTAAGGAATCATAAACATCGGGATAGAACTGTTTCATCTCTGCAGGCCTTTCAAAAAAACGTTCTACGCTTTCTGCCCAAAATTCCTGGAAATTTCTCAGCGCATAATCGGAATAAAAATCTGTGGTTGAATTTTTTTCTGCTTTAAAAGCTTTTTCACCGGAAGAAATAAATGCCGGGTATCCTTTTGTAAAATTTCGGTCTGTGTCATCGCCACAAACAAAATTCTGGCAGTAGTAAGCATGCGCCATTTCATGCAGGCCTACATTCTCCCCGTTATCCGGTAATGCATAACCTTCCAAAAAATGTTTCCAGGAAATTTTGATATTGTTGCCGGAAACATTGCCCTGCAGGAAGCAAATATCCGGTCCGGTACGAATAAATTCCTGCGGAAAAATATTGATGTATTTATAAAACGGCAACATGTATTCTTCAAGCCCGAAGCTAAGCTGTATGGCAGCTGCACTCACCAGCACAGGCATTTCACGAAAACCTTTTGCATCATGGATCTTAAAGATCTTATCCTGCATAAATCTTTTATGTCGCATGAGAAAACGCCGTTGCCCGCCCGGGCCCAACCCGTTAAAATAAGGAAACCTCTTCAGCAATATACCCCGGATGATCTCTTCAGGCAAACTAAGGTCTGCTCCTTTATACGTAAGACAGACATTGCCTATAACCGACATTGTCGTAGCGGACGAAGGAATTTCTTCCAACTTTAAGTGAAGAGGATTCGTGCTGAAATATTTTACCAATAGCCATGTGACCGCAAGAAGCAATAAGGTAAGCGGTAATGCCATCTCACTATACGATTCCTGTTTTTTTTTGAACTCCGGATCGACAATAACAGATGTCCTTCCGGATATGCTATCAATAATATGCTTTACATTTTCCGGAAGGCTGTCATAGCCCGAATAATATTCTACCGTGGTGCCATCATTGTAGTAAACAGTATCCTGGGGCATGATATTAATTTTCGCTCTCTTCATTTTCATCCAACAACTGCATATTGATGAGGTCCTGCCCTGCAAGACCTTCTACTGAACCGGAGATATGTAAAGAATTCTGGATGATCAGTTCGATATGTTTCTCTTTTTTCTTCCAATTCTTTTCAAAATCCTCTTTTTCTTTCTGCATCATCGTACGCAGGCTGCGAAAGCCTTCCCGCATGGCATTCATGTTGCCCATAAATTCGGGACTTGTGAGGTAATTGTACATCGCCACCATTTTATCGCCTTTATTTTCCTGGTTTCTCCTCGCTTCACTCAATTTCAAAATAGCGTTGCGCAGCACTACAGCAAGACTCTTCACTTCCGGAAATGTACAAATATAGACGCCGTTCTTTTCGCCGAACTGTTGCATGTCCTTAGGCATTGTTTTCGTGACGATCACCGCGATATCTGCCCCGGTAGACAGCATATCCTTTTTTAATTTGTCGATCCAATCACCCGCAAATCCTTCGGTTCTTTTACTTTCATAAATGATCTTACCGCATTCCTGTCCCAAATGGTTGCGCACAGTTTGTATACAATCCGCTCCGCGGATACCTTTACCTACTTCACTGATCAGGTCGAACGGAAATGCTGTGCCGAGCATCTCTTCGAGGATAAGTTCCTGCACCTCACCCTGCAATTGCATGGAACCCTGCTCTGCTTTACGGACGGCTTCCTGCGCAAGCTTCTTCTGGGCCTCCAGTTGTTTTTCCAACTCCCGCATGCGCAGGGTCTGCTCATTTTCTTTCAGCGCATTTTTGTCTTTTTCCTGTTGGCGGATCTGCTCGGCCAGGCTCATCCTCCCTTCCTGTAATTTTTTCTCAATTGTGATCTCCATTTCCTCCTCTTTCAGCTTCAATCGCTGTTCTTTTTGGAGGAAATCCAATTCCATGCGACGTGCTTCTTTCAGCTTTTCTGCGTTTTCTTCTTTTTCCTGCTTCATGATCCGCAGTTGATTATCATAATCCTGCGAAATGCTTTTCCTTAATTTTTCCTGTAGTTCTGCTTCCATTTTTATTTTGGCCTGATCCATTTTTTGCAGAAATAGCTCATTCTCTTTCTTCTTTTTTTCTTCAAAAAGCAATTGTTCTGCTTCCAACTTTTTTTTATCTTCTTCCAGGCCCGAAACAGATTGTTGCAGTTTCTGCCGGTACTCCAGTTGGTATTTCTTTTCAATATCAGCAGCCAGCACATTTTCCACATCAAAAGTATGCCCGCAGTTGGGGCATTTAATATCGTTCGTCATCCGTTATTTTTTTACAAGATAAATAAAGAAAAGGGTTTCACGCAATAGGGCAAAGTTTCACGCAAAGGGGCAGAGAATTTCACGCAAAGACGCAGAGGGACCGCAGAGGCGCGGTTTAACTACAAAGGTTTTTGGCCACCAAGGCCAAGGCAAAGTACCTGCCTTCGGCAGGTAAATTTGAGATATTTTGAACAGGGATAGCGCGGATCACACGGATCAGGAAAGGAAAAGAGGAATTAACCACAGAGGTTCGGGAAGGGATCCACAACGTTTCCTGATAAGCCAGGGTTGCCACGAATAGCACAAATTAGCACGAATGGAAAACTCTGTGAAACTCCGTGAAAAAACTCCTCTAACTCTGTGGTAAAAAAATTAAACCACGAATACACAAAGTATCTGCCTTCGGCAGGCGAATCAGCGTGATCTGCTCTTATATCATCTTAAATCTGCGGGAAACAATCCCCGCAAATCTGCGTGGTTTTAAATCCCCGATAATCTGCG
>JBBJLU010000011.1:0-57802 GCA_037719665.1 Ferruginibacter sp. | reverse complement strand
ATTGTTAGTGGATATAATGTTTGCATTATGCACTAATTAAAATAAATTTGCGCCCTGTGACGAAAGCAACCCATGATCTTATAATAAAAAGTGCACAACGTACTATTGAACTGCAGGCAGCTGCTGTTGCCGGGCTCAGCGCCTTCCCTTCAGCGCCGTTGGTAAAAGCAGTGGAATTTATTGCTGCCGGCACCGGCCGGTTGGTCGTAAGCGGCATCGGTAAAAGCGCCATTGTTGCCCAAAAGATCGTTGCCACGATGAACAGCACGGGCACTCCTTCCATATTCATGCACGCGGCAGATGCCATACACGGCGACCTGGGCATGATCCAACCCGCTGATATCGTATTAGTAGTGAGCAAGAGCGGCGACAGCCCCGAGATCAAAGTATTGGCTCCCTTGGTAAAAGGCTTCGGCAATACCCTTATCGCCATGGTAGGTAATATGTCATCGTATCTTTCCGCCCAGTCTGATATTGTATTAAACACGACAGTAGAACAGGAAGCCTGTCCCAATAACCTTGCCCCCACCACCAGTACAACCGCGCAAATGGTGATGGGCGATGTATTGGCCATTTGCCTCATGGAAGCCAAAGGTTTTAATGCCGATGATTTTGCAAAATACCACCCCGGCGGTACGCTGGGAAGGATACTGTATCTACGGGCCGGGGATATGATCACAGCAGATGACAAGCCCGCTGTTTTAACCACGGATAGTATTAAAACGGCGATCATGGAGATCACCAAAAGAAGGTTGGGGGCTGCAGTGGTGTTGTCGGAGAATAAAATTGCCGGGATCATTACAGACGGAGACCTGAGAAGAATGATGGAATCACATGATCATTTCAATGACCTAACAGCGAAGGACGTGATGAGTTTATCACCAAAAACCGCGGAATCGGACATATTAGCGATAGCAGCATTGGATATTATGCGCAAAAACGATATTAGCCAATTGATCATTACGGAAAAAGGCGAATACAAAGGGATCCTGCACCTGCACGATCTTGTACGTGAGGGCATTATTTAAAGATGGGTAACTATGAACAAGCACAATTATGTGGCGATAATGGCCGGCGGTATCGGCAGCAGGTTTTGGCCGATGAGCCGGACGGACCTGCCAAAACAATTCCTCGATATTTTGAATATCGGCCGCACCCTGATCCAGGCCACTTATGATCGCTTTGCGCAATTTATCCCCGCCGAAAATATATACGTTGTCACGTCACTTCAATACCGGGAAATTGTAGCAGCACAACTGCCGCAAATACCTAAGAGCAATATCCTTTGTGAACCTTCCCGGAAAAATACCGCACCCTGTATTGCTTATGTGTCGTACAAACTGCATCAGTTGGATGCCAATGCAAACCTCATTTGTGCGCCGGCAGATCACCTGATCACCGATGTACCTTCCTTTATTGAGATCTGTAATAGTGCATTGCATTTTACTTCGCATATTAAGGCGCTGGTGACGTTGGGTATCAAACCGGTGAATCCCAATACGGGCTATGGCTACATCCAATACGAATCACTGGCTGCGGGCGAAAATATTTATAAAGTAAAATTGTTTACCGAAAAGCCCGATAAAGAACTGGCGAAAACTTTTATCGCCAGCGGAGATTTTCTCTGGAACGCCGGCATTTTTGTGTGGCAGGTAAAAAATATTATTAAAGCTTTTGAGCAAAACATGCCGGAGATACACGATGTATTTGACGGCGAAAAAATAAATTTCAATACCCCCAAAGAACAAGAAGCCATCGAGCGGATCTACCCGCAATGCACCAACGTTTCCATTGATTATGCCGTAATGGAAAAGGCCGATAATGTATACGTGATACCGGCATCTTTCGGGTGGAGCGACCTGGGCACCTGGGCCAGTGCGTATGAAACATTTGATAAAGATTACCTGGACAACGCCGTTGGCGGCAACCAGGTGATGATCATTGATGCCACGAAAAACATGGTGCAGGTGCCGCATGAAAAACTCGTGGTGCTGCAGGGATTGGATGATTTTATCGTAGTGGATACTGAGGATGTATTGCTGATCTGTAAGAAAGACAAAGAGCAGGAGATCAAAGCTTACGTGGCGGAAGTAAAAAGAAATAAAGGCGATAAATTTTTATAAAGCAAGCTGCGGGTTGTCCGTCTTATACAAACATGCTACCTACCATCAACAGCAAGCTGCCAACGCGGGCACTACCATCTTTACCGTGATGAGTTCCCTCGCGGCGCAACACGGGGCCATCAACCTCGGACAGGGATTCCCGGACTTCCCGATGAATGCAACACTCCCGGAATTGGTGAACCGTGCCATGCAGGCGGGACATAATCAATACGTGCACATGAACGGCCTGCCCCTGCTTCGGGAAAGGATCGCTGAAAAAGTTCAGAAATTATACGGAACCGATACTGACCCTGCAGAGGAGATAACGATAACCCCCGGCGGTACCTATGCGATCTACACCGCACTCACAGCAATCCTCCGACCCGGCGATGAAGTGATCGTTTTTGAACCGGCATATGACTGTTACATTCCCGCTATAGAAATGAACGGTGCCGTAGCAGTGACAGTGTCGCTCACTTCCGGAGATTACAAAATAGATAAAGAACTTACCCTTCAGAAAATAAATTCCCGAACCAAGGCGATTATGATCAATTCACCTCATAATCCTTCGGGATCTGTGTTGGATGAAACGGATATGGCATTCCTTCAGGAGATCACAGATGGCACCGGCATATTTATCATCAGCGATGAAGTATATGAGCATATTATTTTTGATGATAAGGAGCACTTATCTGTTTTAAAATATCCCCGCTTATATGAGCGGAGTTTTGTGTGTTTCTCCTTCGGGAAAGTTTACCATTGCACGGGATGGAAGACCGGCTATTGTATCGCACCCCCGGCATTGATGAAGGAATTCCGGAAGATCCACCAGTTCAACGCCTTTACGGTATTCGGCCCGGTGCAATATGCCCTGGCGGACTTCATGCAAAAGGAAGAGGAATATACCGGGCTGGGAAGAATACTTCAGCAAAAACGGGATCATTTCCTCGGGCTGATGGCGCCGACCGGGTTTCGGCCGCTGCCTTCATTCGGAAGTTATTCAAGAAGCACAGGGATGAGCGACAGGAATGAATATGATATGGCCGTGCACCTGGTGAAGGAACATGGCGTGGCTACGATCCCCGTGAGTTCTTTTTACAAACAGCCGGCGGAAAATAAAGTGTTGCGTTTTTGCTTTGCTAAAAAAGAGGAGACGCTCGAAGCCGCTGCAGAAAAATTAAAATTGATCTGAGTAAGATTATTATATCCCGTTTTTTAATTTACGCCAAACTGCTGCAGGTGATGATCTGCATGTTTGTACATGGCTTTACCCCACTGATCTTTTGTAATATTTCCGAACATAGGGTGGGGGTACCTCCCAATTTTTTCGGGTCCTGCAGTATGAAACTCTTCTATTAAATTGAGCAACCCGAGTTTTTCTGTTGCGAAATCCCGCTCTTCATTGATAATAAAATTCGGTGCAGTCGGCAGGTTGGGCTTCCAGGGCGTTTCATTATACAGTTTCGGTTTGATCATC
Source organism: Ferruginibacter sp. (assembly GCA_037719665.1). Lineage (GTDB taxonomy): Bacteria > Bacteroidota > Bacteroidia > Chitinophagales > Chitinophagaceae > Ferruginibacter. The sequence continues at coordinate 54,223 of JBBJLU010000011.1, read as the reverse complement.
CAGCCGATCAGCCGGCCGATCATCATGCGCGGCATCGGTTTCTCACTGAGTGGCACTTCAAATGTTTTTTGCAGGTGTGCCATCATCTGGGCCACATTCATCTTTCCCCATTGGGCCTGTTGTTCGGGCTGCAGATGGAAGACCCGGTTGGTGATGTCTTCGAAGCCGTCTTTTTCCAATAGATTTTTCATGTTGTTTGGTTGAGGTGACTAAATCGTATTTAAACTTATTAAATATTTTTCAGTTATTACAACATCTTTATGCACAACCCATCCAATTCGCACACAGGCTAACATCTTCAGCCAATGTCTCCCGGATCTTGTCGCTTCATATTATAGGTGCTTTCATGCGGGTTTTTGCTGCCCGGCAGAAATCCGGGTGTGGGGAACCGGGCACCAAACTTTAAACCATTATCAGTTAAGCTGTTCTGTATTAAAAGGCAATGTTTTGCTTTGATACCGACAATGCTGACACTCATAAATATATTCTGCTGAAACAGAATAACTTGAGAAAACCCAGGTAAGAATGGCGGTGATAATATTTTTAGGCGCCTGCGACGGCACTTCTATGATCTCGTGTTTCCCGCATTGGGGACAGGTAGCAGCCCGCATATAGTCTTCATGAAAACTGCGCAACATGTCCTGCGCTTTTTCGGCATCCCGCACATCTACATCAAGTTTTATTCCCCCGATCGCATTACTGATGATGGGATCAATGGTGACTGTATATTCATCTTTAAGATAGCAGCCGATACCGGCATCCTGTAATCTTGTAAGGATGATGTTGGCTGAAAAATAATTATCAAAGGTTTTTACCGTTACGGTCTGCATGTAATAATTTATTGCTTCGTGTCTAAGATGATCGGTGCGCCGCCCTTACCCATCACGATCACTTTTGCATTGCTGCTGAGGGCCAGTTCTTTCATCGCTTTGATCTGTTCGTATTGTAATTGCTGATCTGTAAGACCGGTATTAATGATGCGTTGGTAATCGGAGATCCCCTGCGCCTCCACCCTTTTTCTTTCGGCTTCCTGTTTTTCTTTGAGCAAAACGAATTCCATTTTCTTCGCGTCCTGTTCGGCATTTATTTTAGACTCAATAGAAGCCTTTACGGAATTCGGAAGGGTAATATTTCTTACGAGTAATTGTTCCAGCATCAGGCCTCTTTTTTTAAAATCAATTCTATTGTTTTGTAGATCCGCTGTTGAAACTCGTCGCGCTTAATACCGAAAAGGTCTACTGCCTGGTAATACACCGCGTTGTCCCTTATCTTAGTTCGCGTAATGGGGCGTACGATCTTATCCCGGTAATCGATCCCGGTTTCTCTCAGCAATTTCGGAGCATCAGCAGCTACTACGCGATACAGGACCGTAAGGTCGATGGTAACTTCCAGCCCGTCGCTGGTAAGTACTTTGATGGCATCATCTCCCTGTTTAGCACCTTCATCATTGACGCCGCTCATCGTATAGTTTTGTGTTTTTACATCGATCTTTTCAATCGTGAGTAAAGGGTTTACGAAATGAAGGCCGCTGCCCAAAACTTCTCCGCGGATATTACCGAACAGCACTTTTATACCGATATAGCCGGCATTGATCTGCACGATACAGGCAGACATGATCCCCAATACAATAAAGAGAAAACCGATTAGCCGGCCGGCTGAACGAAATTTGGCGAGCCGTTCGTCGCGCGACATGATCACCACTGAACCAATGAGGATGAGCACACCTAAAATGATAAGGAGCATGATGGAGAAAGTTTTAGTACGTGTAAGTTCAGTAAAACTTTTGTAAGCAGAAAGAAAGGTTAATCACAAAGGTTTAAGGCCACCAATACACTACACAAAGAACCTGCCTTCGGCAGGCTAAATCTGCGAATATCTGCGTGCTTTAAATCCCCCCAAATCTGCGGGAAAATAAATCTGTGTATTCGTGGCAATAGTTTTTGAACAGGGACCCGCCTGCCGGCAGGTTTGAGGACAAAAGGCATTTGAACACGGATGACGCTGATTCCACGGATGATCACAGATTTTTTTTGCTTTCATTAAGTGTATCTGTGAAAATCTGTGGGAACCCCAAACCAAACAGGAGCAAAGTGAATGATCAAGTTGATCCTTTATACTCCTGAGTTTTAGAAAAGAACGGTAAGATCTATCGTGGATAAATTAATTGTTAAGCATCAACGGCATCACCAACATCAGCAGGTCCTCATTTTCTTCCTGACCGGTTGGTTTTATGATACCCGCTTTTGTAGGCGTGCTCAGTTCCATATTTATTTCGGTCGTGTCTGCGCCGTTCAGCATCTCTATCAGGAATTTTGCATTGAAAGCGATCTGAAGATCTTCCCCGTCGTAGGTGCAGGCCATGCGTTCATTTCCTTCAAAACTGAAATCCACATCCTGGCTGGCCAGTTGCAATTCATTTCCGCTGATGGTAAGTGCTACCTGGTTGGTGCTCTTATTGCTGAAGACACTCACCCGGCGCAATGCATTTTGAAAATCACCGCGGCTCACATTCATCTTATAAGGATTATCTACAGGAATCACTACTTTATAATCCGGGAAACGGGCATCTATCAGGCGGCAGACCAGTTCAGTACCGCCGTGTTTGATAAAAAGATGATTGCTGTTGTAAGAAATGGTCAGCTCGTCTTCGTTATCGGGTAGTGCGCCTTTCAGCAGGTTGAGCGGTTTTTTCGGGACGATGAAACTATCTTTTTGCGGGCAGCTTACATCGGTACGGGTGTATTTCACCAAACGATGAGCATCCGTAGCTACGAAGCTGATGCCTTTTTTATCCAACTCAAAATAAACGCCGGTCATGGCCGGGCGAAGGTCATCATTGCTTACAGCAAAAATGGTTTTGTTGATGGCCGTTAGCAGTGCGGAAGAGGTCATGGTAAAATTATTTGCATCATCTGCAGCCGGTTCTTTAGGGAAGTTATCCGGGTTTTCGCCCATCACCTTATATTTCCCGTTATCGCTGGTGAGCTCTACCGCAAAACTTTTGTCGATGTTGAAAGTGAGGGGTTGTTCTGCAATATTCTTCAGGGAATCCATCAGTATTCGGGCGGGAATGCATACCCGACCGCTGTCCTTTGCTTCGATATCGAGGTGTACTTTCATGACGGTTTCAAGGTCGGTAGCCGTCACGGTCAGTTTGTTTTTTTCTATTTCAAAAAGAAAATCTTCCAATATAGGGAGTACGGTATTGGTATTAATGACCCCGCTGATCTGTTGCAATTGTTTCAGCAGGGCTGAAGAAGAAACGATAAACTTCATATAGCTTGTTTAGTAGTGCCAAAGATAAAATAATGAACGGATAAAATATTTATGTTTTCCGGGGGGAAATGTACATTTTTACGTGCAAATGGCTTTTGAACAAAAGAATATCGGCACCGAACGGGCATTCCTGAAAATAAAGCATTATTGTGCCTATGCGGAAAGGAGCCATGCCGAGGTAAAGAAAAAACTGTATGGTTTCGGACTGTATAAAACCGAAGCGGATGAAATCCTGAGTAGGTTGATAGAAGAAAACTACTTAAATGAAGAACGATATGCTCTGGCATTTGCGGGCGGCCACTTCCGGATGAAAAGTTGGGGGAAGACCAAGATCCGGTATGAACTGAAGCAACGATCCGTCAGTGAATACTGCATCAAAAAAGCATTGTCATCCATACCGGAGGATGATTACCGGGAAACCCTGCGTAAACTTTTCAACGCCAAGCTGGCATTATTGGCCGGTGAACAAAATGTTTTCACGAAAAAGAAAAAACTGCAGAATTACCTTGTAGGCAAAGGGTATGAGTTTGAGTTGGTGCGTGAGGTTTGTAATTATGAATTATGAGTTATGAGTTATGAATTGGGGAGGTTCACATAATTTAAACGATCTCACACTCATCCGCGCACTTCCTGCAGCACTCGGCTGTTTCGCGGCAATGATCATCATCGTGTTTGGCGCATTCATCTGCGCAGGCATCGCAGAGCATGGCACATAGCTTACATATATCTTTGATCCGGTCGCTGCCGAGGCTCATCAATTCCGCTGCGGCATAACAGATCGAAGCACACTCCATATTCAATTGGATGCAATGTGCCCTCATCCCGGCATCCGCTTCATGTGTACATACAGAGGCACAATGATTGCAGATGGCGGCGCAGCGAAGGCATGCTTCGATGCAGATCTTATATTGATGGTAACCTGTCATGTCCGGGGGTTTAAGCAATAAAGGAAATCTGTTGTCACGTTATTCATTCAAATTTTGCGCCGGACAGGGAATAAAAGAGGAAAAGGGTATCATGACAACAAGTAAATTTGCGCGGATATGTCATTTGGATAATGGCACCCATTAAAAGATTTTACATGGCAGAAGACCTGTTGATTCACCGGGGAACAAAAGCGGAACAATACGAAATGTTACTGCCGCAAATAGCGGGGCTTACAGAAGGGGAGCCGGATCTTATTGCCAACCTGGCCAATATCTCCGCGGCGTTAAAAACCCAATTCAGTTGGCTATGGGTTGGCTTCTATCTTGTAAAAGAGGAAGAGTTGGTGCTGGGACCGTTCCAGGGGCCGATCGCCTGCACGAGGATAAAAAAAGGGCATGGGGTATGCGGCACCGCATGGGTAAAAGCTGAAACGCTGATCGTGGATGATGTAGAAAAATTCCCCGGCCATATTTCCTGCAGCAGCCTTTCCCGTTCGGAAATTGTAGTCCCGGTGATCAGGCAGAATACCGTAGTGGCTGTACTTGACGTCGACAGCGAAGCATTAGGAGCGTTCGATGATACGGATAAGATTTTTCTTCAAAATGTTGTTGCCGGAATAAAATGGTGAGAAGAATTATTTTAAATTTTAAATTTTAAATGTTGAATGAAGAACGGGAGTTAATTCAAAATTTAAAATTCATCATAAGTTTTTCCTTGAAAATGTTGTTGCGGGAATAAATGATGAGTAGGGTTATTTTGTATTTTAAATGTTGAATTTTAAATTTGTGAATACTGCCATAATTCAAAATTCAAAATTTAAAATATTCTGCTCTCATAATTCATAACTCATATCTAACCTCCATCCCTCATCCCCCACAAATATTTACAGGCATACGTACGGTAAGGCGACCATTTTTCAGCGATGCGAAGCATTTCCGCTTTTAGTGCTTTTTTATCCTGCAGATCCAGTTTATACGCCAGGGCCATGGTCTGCTGAATCACCAGGTCATCTGCGGGGAATATATCTTCCCGGCCAAGCGTAAACATGAGGATCATTTCTGCGGTCCAATGCCCAACCCCTTTTATTTGTGTAAGCAGGTTCATTAATTCCTCATCACTCATTTTCCGGAGGCGTGCGTCGGTGAGCTTTTTTTCCAAAAAGAAATGACAAACGTTGTGGACGTAATTAGCTTTAGCATAAGATAAGCCGATACTCCGCAACCTTTCGATATCCACAGCAAGGATATCTTTTGCTGCCGGTGTTTTCTTTCTGAACAACTTTAAAAAACGTCCATAGATAACATCAGCCACTTTGGTACTTAATTGCTGGGAGATGATGGATTCGCAGAGGCGGAGATGAACATGATCCCGTTTGATGAGCTCGTGCGTATCCCGGTTGGCCATGATCTCACGGAGTTTTTTGTCTTTTGAAAGGTGGAGGCGGTGTGGCATGGCTAAGAGAACAAGGAGAAAAAGAGAACAAGGGGGTTAAAAAGTTTGGCTACGAGAACAAGGAGGAAAGGGGAACAAAGGGTTTAATTGTTTAGCAAAGAGAACAAGGGGAAAAAGGGAACAAAGGGTTTAATTTGTTTCTGCGAAATTGTTGAATACCCTGAAAATTCCGTCTTTCATTTTGTCCACTTTAAAATTAAGGATCATTCCGTGTTTTAAATTTAATAAACCCAATTGAGTTTTAATTTGTTTAAAATAAACGATTGGTAAAGGGAACACTGATTTTAATTCAAGAATTAATGAATCATCAACAAGCAGGTCGATTTTATACGCATTCTGTAAATGAAGTTCCTCGTAATCAATAGGAAAATATAATTGTCTTTGAACAGGGATGCCATTCTTCTGTAACTCATAATGCAATATCTCTTCATAAACCTTTTCAAAACACCCGGGGCCGATCTTTGTATGTATTTTGATACATAGGTTTACAATAAGCCCGGTGAGCTCATTAATTTCCATAACGGTACGATTAAAAATTTCAGGTTATATACGCCCTTGCATTTCCCCTTTGTTCTCTTTTTCTCCTTTTTCTCTTAGCCCTTTTTCTCTTTTTCTCCTTGTTCTCTTAGCCCACTAGCTCACCCCCCAACTCATCTCCCCTCCCTTTTCATCCTTCAACAATATCCCCATTGCTGCCAATTGATTCCTGATCTTATCAGAGGTGGCAAAATCTTTTTTTTCTTTGGCTTCTTTGCGGATATCGATCAGGAGTTGCATCACCTCCCCGAGTTTGTCGGAGTGACCGGCTGCAGCAGGCAGTAGCCCGAAAACATCTTCGAGGTAAGATCTGAATTTGGTTTTCATCATGTCAAAAACCTCTGCTGAAATGGCGCCGGTGTTCACCAGTCCGTCTTTGATCGAATTGATCACGGGGGCCAGTTCAAACATATTCGCCAACACTTTTGCAGTATTAAAATCATCGTTCATGGATTCATCAAAACCCTGCACATGCATCAATACTTTCTCATTCAATTCCGTATCTATCTCACCCGGACTGTAGGGTAATTTTTGCAGGATCTCATAGGCATCCCAAAGGCGTTTCAATCCTTTTTCCGATGCCTGCAGCGCCTCATTACTGAAATCAAGTGTGCTGCGGTAATGCGTTTGCAGCATAAAGAAACGAACTGTCATCGGATGGTAGGCTTTTTCCAGGAGCGGGTGATCCCCCGCAAATAATTCACCCGGTAAAAAGCCGTTACCCAAGGATTTGCTCATCCGGGTCCCGTTCACGGTAAGCATGTTGGTATGCATCCATATATTGGCAGGGCTTGCTTTGAAGCAGGCTTCGTTCTGTGCGATCTCGTTGGTATGATGTGTAGCAGCGAGGTCCATCCCGCCGCCGTGCAGGTCAAATTGTTTGCCCAGGTATTTATTGCTCATGGCAGAGCATTCAATATGCCAACCGGGGAAACCCTGTCCCCAGGGACTTGGCCACTGCATCAGGTGTTCCGGTTTTGCCTTTATCCAAAGCGCAAAATCAAGGCGCCCTCTTTTTTCATCCTGCCCGTCCAGGTCACGCGTTCCTTCCAGCAGGTCTTCCAATTTCCGGTTGGTGAGTATACCGTAATTTTTTTCTTTGCTGTATTTTTCCACATCAAAATAAACGGTTCCGTCAACCTCATAAGCATAACCGGTGGCTATTATTTCCTGCGTCATTTTTATCTGTTCACTGATATGCCCGGTGGCAGTAGGTTCTATCGTAGGCGGCAGTGCATTGAACAATTGCATCACTTCATGGAACCCTAATGTATAACGTTGCACGATCTCCATGGGCTCTACCTGCTCTGCCTTGGCTTTTTTGCTGAATTTATCATCGCCCTCATCGCGGTCACCTTCAAGATGGCCGGCATCAGTAATGTTTCTTACATAGCGTACCTTATAACCCAGGTATAAGAGGTAGCGGTAAATGATATCAAAGGAAATAAACGTGCGGCAATTGCCGAGGTGCACATCGCTGTATACGGTAGGACCGCAAACATACATACCGACATGGCCTTCTGTAATGGGGGTGAATATTTCTTTTTTCCTTGTAAGGGTATTGTAAATTTCCAGTGGCATAGCGGCAAAATTATTAATTAATATTTTATTAAGAATGATTGCCTGTTTAGCGCCTGAACGAAAGATCGGCGATAATGGGGAAATGATCACTGAGATCTTTCTTTACCCTGGTAAACTGTTCGGTTGTAAACCGGTCATCAGTAAAAATATTATCAATACGCAGTGTTGGGGAGATCGAGGAAAATGTTCTGCCGATGCCGCTGCCTTTCTCAGCGAAGCTGTTCTTCATCCCTTTTCCTATTTTGCTGTAAGCATAACTGTTCGGCACATCATTGAAATCGCCGCAAACGATCATCGGGTAGGGGCTTGCATCCATAGCCAGTTTTATTCTGTCAGTTTGCTCTTTTCTTTTCAGGAAAGCAGTTTTAAATTTTGAAAGAATGTTCTTTGATTTTTTCAGGTCGGTCTCATCTTTCAGGCTCGGGCCATCAATGTATTTCCTGTTCATATTGCTGAACTTCATGGATTGAAGGTGAAGGTTGAATACCCGGAAAGTGTCTGCACCCTTTAAAATGTCGACGTATTGAAAAATGGAGTTGTAGGTATTGGGCTCGTAGCTGATCGTATGTTTTTGAATGATCGGATATTTGCTGAATATGATGATACCGAAATGGTGTTGGTTATCAAAGTCCAGTTTTTCATTGTAGCTGTAAAAATAATTATTGAACTGCAGGCGTTGTTTTAAAAAAGGCACATAATTGATCGCGTTGGAATCTTTTTCACTGCCGACCATTTCCTGGAAACATGCAATATCCGGTTGGTAACGGTTGATGAGGTCCAGCATAAGGGCCTTTTTTTCGGGGTGGGTCTTATGCTCCAGTATATTAAAATGTTCAATATTCCAACTCATCACGCGCAGGTTGCCGGTGATCTTTGCAGTTTTAAAATCATCGCGGATCTTTATTTTAACCAGGTGACGTAAAGGAACCCAGGCAAGCAACATGGCCACAATACTGATCAGCATGAATTTTTTCTTTACGAAGAGCCAGAAAATAATAAAGAAAAGGAGAGCGAGTAAAAGATAGATAGATGCGAAGGTAAAAAGGCCGATAAACCAGAAGTACTTGGGGTCGAACAGGGATGAATAGGAACCCAGCAGGAAAAGGACGGCAACGGTAAAGTTGCTGAACACGAAAAACCCCTTTGTAAGTCTTCTGAAACCCCCTGCCATGGTTTAAAGATAAGCGGAAGTTAAAAAATGTTAACATAAAAAATCCTTAATAGCGGCACCCTTTTATTTCTTGGCATTATTTTGCATTATATAGCCTGAACACAATCATAAAACTAAAATTACAGTCATGAAAAACTTAATACTCACCGTTTCTGCAGCTGCGCTTCTGCTTACTGCATGTAACACCGAAAAGAAAAATACCCTTGATACAGATAAACAAATTGTATTTACTGATACATCCATGCTCAACAAAACCAATGTAAGTACCGATGTGGCGACAACGGGCACCGTTGCCCCGGTAGTAGCTCCGGCTCCTACAGTAGCTCCGCCTCGGGTGCGTACCGTTACCAAATATGTGACAGTGAAAGAAAAACCGGCGCCCTCGCCTGCAAACACTACGCCCCCACCGGTAGTTACTACAACTACCCCGGGTACCACAACAACTACGACCACCGGAACAGGCACGGATAATACGGGCACGGGTACAACTACAGGAACCCCGGTTCCTGCAGAAAAAAAGAATACCGGTTGGAGCGGAGCAGCTAAAGGTGCAACCATCGGCGGTGTGGGCGGCGCGGTAGCGGGAGCAGTGATCGGTAAAGGTGTGAAAGGGGCGGTGATCGGTGGCGTGATCGGTGCTGCGGGCGGATATATCCTGGGTAGAAAAGCGGATAGAAAATCCGGCAGGGTAGATACCACGAGAAATTAATAAACAGTTTTCCCTATATATAATCGGGCCGCATTTGCGGCCCTTTTCTTTGTGCGCCATGCATGCGATAGTTCTTTAGAGTGCAAGTCTTAAACGAGCCATCCAACGGGAATCGTTAGTCCAAAGCAAGGGTGTCCACCGTGAGGTGGAATCTGAAGGAAGCGGCGGACAAATTGATGAACTGACGAACAGAAATATGATACAAGGCTTACGCTGTGGGTGAGTGGGCATTAGACTGCAAAGCCCGATAGTTGGACGTAAACAGCGGTAGTAAATCATACAGTTTATCACGAAAGAACTATCAGCTTACCATGGGAGGTCTGTTTTTTTTTCAGAGGCGGAGGTACGAGCGAGTGCCAAAGCAAAGGGATAAACAGAAGTCAGCAGAAGTCATAGTAGCGAAGAATACTTTGTAATGAAGTAGGAGCGAAGGACAGAATCTTTAAAGCAGGTGAGTTTTTTTTTAGAAGTAGTAAAAGCCAAAGAAGTTGCAAAACAAACAGGAAAGAAAAGAGTTGCGTTCCCGGATGAACCCGCCGGGAGCGGGAGAACGTGGGACAGGCAGCCGCCTTTTTTCGGAGGACGTACCCGTATGGTACGCCCAAAGCGGAAAGGTAAATCCTGCATGGCTTTCTGCATGCCAGGAAGAACGCAATCTGACGAGGAATTTAATGGAACAAATAGCCGACCCATTGAATTTACAGAAGGCATACCAACGGGTAGTACAAAACGGCGGCAGTGGCGGAGTAGATGGCATGACAGTGAAAGAATTGCAGGCATGGTTAGGGAAAAACCTGAACCAATTGCAGCAACAATTACTTGACGGCAAATACGAACCCGTGTCAGTTCGTGGCGTACAAATACCCAAGCCGCAAGGCGGTCATCGCCAATTAGGCATCCCCACGGTAAAAGACCGTTTAGTGCAGCAGGCAATACAGCAGGTATTAAGTGTTAGGTACGAAAGAATATTTTCAACACACAGTTATGGCTTCCGCCCCGATAAAAATGCTCATCAGGCATTAAAGGAGGCAGGGGAGTATGTAGCCCAAGGTAAGGGATATGTAATAGACCTTGATTTAGAAAAGTTCTTCGATGAAGTAAATCACCATCGCCTGATGTGGCTGTTAAGTACACGGATAGGCGACAAGAGAGTGCTTCAACTGATACACCGCTACCTGAAAGCAGGCATGTTGCAAAACGGTCTAAACGAGCAACGCATCAAAGGCACACCACAAGGCAGCCCGCTAAGCCCGCTGCTGTCCAACATTGTATTAGATGAATTGGATAAGGAGTTAGAGCAGCGTGGGCATAGCTATGTAAGGTATGCTGATGATGTGAAGATATTTGTCAGGAGTAAGCAAAGAGCCGAAGCAGTAAAAAGGAGTATTACCCGCTACATTGAAAACAAACTAAAGCTCAAAGTAAATATTACGAAGAGCAAGACATGCAAGGGTTACGAATTAAACTTTTTAGGACATAGCATTTTAGGCAATGGCAGTTTAGGATTGAGTAAACAAAGTGAAGCGAGATTAAAATCGAAGCTCAAAGAAGTTACTCAAAGAAACCGAGGAATAAGTTTGGAAGAAATGTTAGCAAAACTGCGGACAATACAACAGGGATGGCTGCAATACTTTCGCTATGCAACCATGAAGAGCAAAATGGAAACGATAGACGGGTGGTTAAGACGCAGGCTAAAATGCTTTAGGCTAAAGCAATGCAAGCGCACGATAGGCATAGTAAGATGGCTACGAAAATTAGGCGTAGAAGAAACCTTGAGTTGGCGAACGGCCTTAAGCGGCAAAGGATGGTGGCGGATAAGCAATAGCCCCGCCATCAGCATGGGTATGAATAATAAATGGTTTACAGTTCAAGGATATTACAGCCTCAACGAAAACTACAAAGCCTTACATCGTAAATCACTTTAAGGAAACCGCCGTACACGCAAGTACATACGGTGGTGTGAGAGGGCGGCAAAGATTAATACCTTTGCCCCCTACTTTAATTACAGGTCTTCATTTTCCGATGCCTTTTTCAGGAATGCTTTTTCTTCATCTGTAAGGAAATGAAACCCTTTTTGACTGATCTTATCCAGAAGCTCATCCACTTTTTGTTGGGTAACATCGGTGGTTATCGTGAAAGGTTTCCGATCCCCGGTGCGGTAAAAGATCTTATCCTTTGCAGGATTACGCAAAGTTTTTTTTGGCTCAAAAAGGTTGATCACCCATCGGTAAAAACTATTCATCCATATGCTACCATCCTTACCACGGCGAAGGAAAACAACGAAGAGGAAACCTGCCAGCGCACCGCCGAGGTGAGCAAGGCTTTGTGCTGCACCGTAACCTGCCACCCCCGCAAAATCGATCAATATATATATGGTCATGAGCACCCAGATCGGGATGCCCCCGCGTATCTGTGTGAAGAACCGGTAATTCGGTTCCAGCGATGTGGTGGCCATTGCCACTGCCATTACGGAAGCATTGGCGCCGAGCATTGCAGCGGTTTCGCGGTATGGCGCTAAGGGGGCAATAAAATATTTGGCCAAAATAAAAAAAACGCCGCCGGCGAGGCCACCGTAAATGTAGATCGGTATGATCTTATCGTTGCCCGCCATTTGTTGGAGGATGTAACCGAATCCCCAAAGCCAGATCATATTACTGATGGCACGAATGATATTGCCGCCCGTATCTGTGAACATGTAGGATAAAAATGTCCAGGGCCTTTCACTCAGTTTCGTAAGGTCTGCGGGCATTTCCAGCCATTGTACCACGTTTTGATAAAAATATTCGGGTGTATGCTGCCCGGCAAGAACCCCGACCTGTATCACCATCAGGATCAGGAAGAAAACGACATTGATGGCAAAAAGATTCATAAGCGCATTTCCGTCTGCACCCAATGAAAAGCGACTGCGGTTTTTTTGCTTATAACTTTCCCTGTGATAGCGTTCCGATTCACCCATTTTTTTTCCTTTAATTATGCGAAAGTACAACGCGCGTCGTAGGGAATCAGATTTTTCTTAGCCGCAGGATCCTGAAAATGATTACCCCGGCGCATCCTGTGCAATGGGGTTGTCATTCCAGTCAAAATTCATTTTAGATGGGTTTATAGTACAAAATAGAATCCGGCACTCCATTTTTTTTAGCCAATTTTTCAATCGCATCTAAAATTTCTTCTCTAAACCTTTTTTTAACACGAGCTTCCTCTTTCTGTGGCATTCTTTCGGGCGTTGCAACCCAATCTCCTCTTACGATATTTTCATTATATATGTCAGCTAAAAGAAGCTCGCCATTAAATTGTATTAAATACATCTCTTCCGGTAAATTTCTAAAATATAACCTCTTTGCATTTGTGCTATCTATATCAATTAACTTATCGTATTGAGTCCATTTTTGAGGAACATTATATCCTTGGGTCATTATAAGCGTGTCTAAATACTTCCTTATCACTTTGAAGCTAATCTTTGTTTTGATGGGGTAATCTAAAGTAATCCTATTTCCGACTTTGTAGTCATCACTATTTAGGCAAGCGAAAAAATTCAATAGTATGAAAACCATGAAAAAGTATTTAAAAAATACTTTTTGCCTTATTGATTTTATTATAGAAAAATAGTTAGTCATTTGTCAGGGTATAAATAAAAGTTCTCTTTTGTAGATCTGTGGCAATTATGCTCAACAATCTTAAAAAAAAGTTTTGCTGCTCTTCCTATTTTGAAAATATACAATTAAGAAGCCGGTGAGTGCACCGCCCACATGCGCGAAATGCGCGACGTTATCCCCGGGGTCGCCTGCTATACCGCTGAATACATCAATGGCTATAATGCCCATCACCGCCCATTTTGCTTTTATCGGCACCGGTATCGGGATGATCATCATTTGTGTGTTCGGGAAGAGATAACCATAAGCTGCCACAACGCCCATGATGGCACCCGAAGCACCTACTGTGGCCTGCGTCCTTAAAATTCGTTGGTATTGAATAACCTGGTCGAGGCTTAGAACAGCCCCGTCAATAGCGCGGTAAGTATAAGCATAGGAACCCAGTTGTACGAGGGCGGCGCCGATACCACAGAGGAAATAAAAAATCAGAAATCTTTTGACTCCCCATATTTTTTCAATGACCGTACCGAACATCCAAAGGGCCAGCATATTGAATAAGAGGTGAGCCAGGCTGCCATGCATGAACATATGTGTGATCAGCTGGTACCATTGAAAATAATCGGAGCGGTAATGGTGCAGCGCGAAGTAGTCGCTTGCAGGCCCGTCAACGCCGCCGAACATACGCTGCCCAAAAAACACAATGGCATTAATGATGACCAGGTTCAGCACCGCCGGCGTAATTCGGGAATTGGATTCGTATTGATTTAATGACATATAAAGTAGATCTTGAAAATTTTAAATTGAACCCGCAACCCGCAACCCGACGACCGACGACCGACGACCGACGACCCGCCACCCGCAAACCCTTCACCCGCCACCCTTCACCCGCCAACCTTCACTCATTTCCTCACCAACCTCGCCACACATTCTATATGATGGGTATGGGGAAACATATCTACCGGCTGTACTTTCTCCACGGTATATTTTTCATCCAACAGCAACATGTCCCTGGCCATGGTAGCCGTATTGCAACTTACATATACGATCACCGGTGCGGCTATCTCCAGCAATTTAATGACCAGTTTTTCATGCATACCTGCCCGCGGCGGATCGGTAATGATCACATCCGGATGGCCGTGCAATGCAAAGAATTCATCATTGCATATTTTAATCACATCCCCGCTGAAAAAATGCGCATGGTCAATATTATTATTTATGGCATTCTTTTTTGCATCGGCAACCGCCTCTTCTATAAGCTCCACCCCAACGATCTTTTTCGCGCCGGGGCTCAGGAAAATACCAATGCTGCCCGTACCGCAATACAGATCATACACCACTTCCTTTCCCGTGAGCTGCGCAAAATCCCGGGTGATGCTGTATAATTTTTCAGCCTGTTTGGTGTTGGTTTGAAAAAATGATTTCGGGCTAATGATGAATTCAAAATTTTCGAGCTTCTCCGTCACATAGCCTTTTCCGTGATACACTATGGGTGTAAGGTCATAGATGCTATCGTTCCATTTCGGGTTGACCGTATAGAGCATGGTACTGATCTCAGGTACTTTTTCCAACAAAGCATCCAACAGATTTTTGGTGTTGGCTTCGTCTTCATAATTGATGCAAAGGTTCACCATCAGTTAACCGGTGGTGCAATACCGAAGTATAATATTCCTAAGCCAGCCGGTATGCTCCTTAATATCATAAAACGGAAAATCATTTTCTTTCGCAATGTCGCGCACGGTATTCCGGATGCGGTTGTTCACCTCATCCATGAGGAAACACTGAAAGATATCTATGGTCTTATCAAATATCCGCGGTACGTGGTAACCTAAAGCACCGGCCCCTCTCTCCGCCCGGGGAGGAAACGGGATCTGAACATCGTCAGTGTATGATCCCCCTTCGGGTGGTGGTGGTGCCGGTATAAATTCTTTATTGCTGAAAGTAAATTCGAGTTTGTTGCGGTAATACACCTGCTCCTCTGCACCGGCAATAGGCAGGAATTCCGCATTAGTGATCTTACCTATTCGACGAAGATTCTGTTCTGCTTCCTGCTGTTTATACTGCAATTGTTTTTCATAAGGAAGCATTTGCCATTTACACCCGCCGCATACCCCGAAATGCGGGCAGAACGGATCCACCCGGTCCGGTGAAGGCAAGCCGATGCGCAGAACCCTTGCTTCTGCCCAGTCTTTTTTATTTTTGGTCAGGAGGAGATCGGCGGTATCGCCGGGCACGGCACCTGCTGTAAAAATTACTTTTCCTTCAAAACGACCAATGGCCTTTCCTTCTGCCGCGTAATCGGTAATCAGGATATCGGTCAGCACGATACGGTTCTTCTTTTTTCTCACGCCGCAAAAATAAACTTTCCGGCGGGAGCAGGGCGGTTTGTTAAAAAAGGGATAACAAACGGCTGAGGACCTGTCCTTTAACGCATTTAACGCCTATTTTTGAATACATTTGTCAACTTTTTATACCGACTAATGAAGAAACTTTTACCGTTTATTATTTGCATTTTAAGCATCGGCAGTGCCAAAGCACAGGGGTATGATATCATCCTGCAAACGAACTATCGCGCAGGGATGACTTACCTCACTTATTATCTCGGTAAAGATTATTTCCTGCAGGATTCTGCCGTGGTGAGCAACAAAGGATTGGCCGTTTTTAAAGGAGACAAAAAACTTCCGGGGGGTATCTATGCTTTAGTCTTTCCCGGCAAAAGACTCACGGCTGATTTCCTGGTAGATAAGGAACAAAAGATCAGCATAAAAGCAGACTCCAATCAATTGGATAAAATGCAGGTGACCGGCTCCCCTGCTAACACCCTGTTTAAAGATTACCGCGCATTTGTAAACCTGAAAGGGAAGCAATTGCAACAGGAGAGAATGGCGTATAATGCATCAAGGACCCATGCGGATTCTGTTTTGCATGAGGCCGCATACAAACAATACAGCAAAGAACTGAATACCTACCGGGAAAATATCATCAACAACAAACCGGGTTCTATGATGGCGGTGTTGCTCAATGCAATGAAGGACCCGCCCTACCCGGCAAAGGCCGCTGTCACCCACGATGACTCTATCGCAAATTATAATTTTTATAAAAGCCGGTATTGGGACGGCATCAGCTTCCTGGATGAAAGGGTGATACGCACGCCATTCTTTTTGCCTAAACTGGAAACCTATTACCGGCAGGTGATGTCACAATCTACCGACAGCCTGGTACGTGATATTGATTACCGGCTCCTCTTGGCGAGGAGCAGCCCGGAAATGTTTAAATACCTGTTGAATTGGTTCACTGATGAATATATCAGCCCGAAGTACATGGGACAGGATGCCATCTTTGTGCATCTTTTTGAAAAATACCATAGTCGCGGGGTAAGCAGTTGGTTGAATGAAAAACAGCAGGAGACCGTTACGCGGCGGGCTTACATGCTCATGTCTAACCTGATTGGGGAGAAGGCTGCAAACCTTGATTTTATTGATGGCACAGGAAAACCGTCTGCTTTGTACGATCTGAAAGCAGATTATACTGTATTGGTATTTTGGGATCCTTCCTGCGGGCATTGTAAGGAAGAGGTCCCGAAAATTGATTCCATATACCGTGCTTCCTGGAAGCAGAAAAATGTGAAGATATATGCTGTACTATCAGAAAAGGAAAAGCAAAAAGCAGACTGGCTGAAATATATTAATGAGCACGGTATCAGGGACTGGACCAACGTATACCAGCCCGATGCTGCTGCAGATGCTGAAGTGAAAGAGAAGCGGCCTTCTTACCGCCAGTTGTATGATATCACGCTTACGCCTACTTTATATTTGCTGGATAAAGACAAACATATTATTGCCAAAAAGCTGAACAGGGAACAGATCAATGATTTCCTTAAAGTAAAGTTCAAACAGGACAAAAACTGATAAACCGAAACATGACCATGCAACACCGGATCAAAAACGTACTTGTTTTTTCTTCCATTGCGCTTTTGAGCGGATCTGCTTTTTCACAGACCCTTATTACCTACGGAAATAATACGATCGATAAGAGTGAATTTTTGCGTGCCTATAATAAAAATAAGCCGGCCACAGCAGATAAGGAAAAAGCGATGAGGGATTACCTGGTGTTGTACACCAATTTTAAACTTAAGGTAAAGGCTGCGCAAACGTTGCGATTAGATACCGTTGCACAGATCCGTTTCGATATCCAAAATTTCCGCGATCAGGTCACCGGTAATTACCTGAGCAATGATGCGGGCCTGCAGTTGTTGATAAATGAAGCGGTAGCCAGGGCCGAAAAAGATAAACATGTTTTGTACTTCTCTGTGCCCGTAGCGGAAAATGCCACGCCTGCAGATACCCTTAAAGCCTTCAGTGCCGCAAAGGAATTATACAATTTGTTGAAAAAAGGCAGCACGGATTATGCACAGCATATTGCTGAGGTATCGGCAAAGTTTTCTCCCGTAAAATTTGCGGATGCCGGGTATGTTACTGCCTTTTCCGTTCCCTATCAGTTTGAGAATATCATTTACAATACCACTGCGGGCACGATAAGCGAGCCGTACCGAACGAATAAAAGTTGGGTGATGTTCAAAGTAAACAACGAGCGCCCCGGCGCGGGTAAATGGAAGGTAGCGCAGATCCTGTTTGCCTACCCGCCTGATGCGGATTATACAGCCAAACTGGCGATCAAAGAAAAAGCGGATTCTGTCTATGACCTGTTGAAAAAAGGATTGTCCTTTGCTGATGCGGCACGTTCGTACAGTGATGACCGGATGACGTCGGTTTCCGGCGGTGAACTTTCCGAATTCGGCGCGGGGAAATACAGCAGCTCATTTGAGAATAATGTTTTTCGCCTGGGAAAGGATAACGAGATCACTGCACCTTTTGAAACAGCGTTTGGCTACCATATCGTAAAGCGGGTAAGCCATACCCCGTTGCCTGATAAAAATGATGCGTCCTACCGGTTTGACATTAAACAGCAGGTATTGCAGGATGCAAGAATGAACAGGGAGAAAGAACAATTCGCCAAAGATATCGCCCTTAAAACGGGCTATAAAAAGTCTTCAATTGTTACGGATGCTGAACTGATGAGGTACGCTGATTCTGTATCGAAAAACCGTGCAACAGATTATACCGAATTACTTCCCCTCAGTAAAAAAACGATCATAAGCTTCCGCGACGGTTCGGCCATAAAAGGAGAGGAATGGCTGAAATTCGTCAGGGACTATAAAAGCAATGCAGAGCAATCAAAAGAATCCAATCAGCAGATATGGAACAGGTTTGTATCCCAATCCGTGATCAACTATTATAAAAGACACCTGGAACAGTACAACCCGGATTTTAAATATCAAATGCAGGAATTCACCGAGGGCAATATGCTTTTTGAGATCATGGAAAGGAATGTTTGGAGTAAAGCGGGCGCTGATTCTGCGGGGCTTGCTGCCTATTACAGCGCGCATAAAGAAAATTATAAATGGGCCGCTGCGGCGGATGTCCTGATATTCAACAGTGCGGATGAGCAGAAAGCGACAGAGGCGATCCAACAACTCAAAGTCGGTACAGGATGGCAGGCCATTGCGGAAATGAGCAACAATGCCGTGCAGTCAGACAGCGGGCGGTACGAACTGGCGCAGGTGCCCGGTGCGGGCCCCGCAGGGATAAAGGCCGGCGAAGTATCTGCTATCATAAAGAACAGTGACGGTACAGCCTCTTTTGTAAAATATATAAAGATCTATGAACCCGGTATGCAGAGAAGTTTTTCGGAGGCAAGAGGGCTGGTGATCAATGATTACCAAAATGTGCTGGAAAAGCAATGGGTAGCGGAACTGAGAAAACAATACCCGGTTAAGATCAATGATGCAGTGTTTAAGGAGATGATGAATTAACGAAGAGTTACGGGTTCCGCGGTGGAGGGGTTGTGAGTGGTCGGTGGTCCGTAGTCGGTCGTCGGTTTCCGGTTCACCGCAGAGCCGCAGAGTTAAAAGAGGTTTCGCAGAGGGTTATATGATCTCCCTAACCACATTAGCGACAATATCGGGCTTTCCTAAAGTATAATAATGCAGTGCCGGTACGCCGGCTTTTTTCAGTTCCCGCGATTGTTCCAACAACCATTCAGTTCCCACCTGTTCTACATCCGCATCGGTTTTACATTTGATCATTTCCCCGGAAAGCGCAGCAGGTAGGTCGATATGGAAAATCTTCGGAAGGACGGTCAGTTGTTTTTTTGTATACACCGGTTTAATACCGGGTATGATCGGCACGGTGATCCCGATCGTGCGGCAGGCCTCCACAAAAGAAAAATATTTTTGATTATCGAAGAACATCTGCGTAACAATATAATCTGCGCCCGCATCTACTTTCTGTTTCAGGAACTGCAGGTCTGTCTCCATATTCGGGGCTTCAAAATGTTTTTCGGGATAGCCGGCAACGCCCACACAAAACTTTGTTTTCGATGTGTTCTTCAGGTCCTCTTCGAGGTACAGGCCGGCATTGAGGTTCTGCACCTGTTTAAGAAGATCTATGGCATAATTATGTCCGCCCGGTTCCGGTTCAAAGTTGGTTTCGTTTTTTGCGGCATCGCCACGGATTACCAGTACATTATCTATACCCAGGTAATTGAGGTTGATCAGTGCATCCTCGGTATCATTCACGCTGAAGCCACCGCAGATGAGGTGCGGAACGGTATCCACATTATATTTATTCATGATGGCTGCACAAATGGATTCCGTTCCCGGGCGTTTGCGAACAATCGTTTTCTTAAAATTGCCATCCGCCGTCTTCTTGAAAATATGTTCGCTGCGGTGATATGTCACATTGATAAAGGAGGGCTTGAACTCCATAAGCGGATCAAGGTGGTTGTATAAGGACGCTATCCCTTTGCCTTTAAGGGGCGGTAATATTTCAAAAGAAATGACGGTATCCTTTGCTGCTTTAATGTGATCGGTAACTTTCATATGCCTTGTAGGGTGCGGTCTTTGTTCAATTAATCCTGCAAACTTACATAAGCATCCATAGATTAGCAAAAGCGGGCTGCTGTTAAAACTTCCGGTATAACCTGCGGCGCAAAACATCTTGCTTACATTTGCTCAAACTTTTTCATACTTGAGCCTCATCATTCAAACCAACAATCTTGTAAAGAAATACGGCAGCCGTACTGTTGTAAACAATGTTTCTTTCAATGTAAAACAGGGAGAGATCGTGGGACTTCTGGGCCCTAACGGCGCGGGGAAGACCACCTCATTCTACCAGGTGGTTGGATTGGTGAAACCTGATAAGGGCGAGGTCTTTTTAAACGATAAGAATATTACCGGTATGCCCATGTATAAGCGTGCCCAAATGGGAATAGGATACCTTCCGCAGGAAGCCAGCGTCTTCCGGAAGCTCAGCGTGGAAGAGAATATCCTTGCCGTACTGGAAATGACAAAACAGAAAAAGACCGCACAGAAAGAAAAGTTGGAATCGTTGCTGGATGAATTTCGCCTGCAGCATGTAAGAAAAAACAACGGCGATACCCTCAGTGGCGGGGAAAGGAGACGCACGGAGATAGCCCGTGCCCTGGCAACAGACCCTAAATTTATTTTACTCGATGAACCCTTTGCGGGTGTGGATCCAATTGCAGTAGAAGATATCCAGGAGATCATTGCAAAACTGAAATATAAAAATATCGGTATCCTCATTACCGATCATAATGTAAATGAAACATTGTCTATCTGCGACCGCGCCTATCTACTGATAGACGGCAGCATTTTTAAACACGGTACTGCGGAAGAACTTGCCGGAGATGAACAGGTAAGAAGATTATACCTGGGCAGAAACTTTGAGCTCAAACGCAAAGATTACCTCCACGAACATGCGGCACGTTAAAACCAAATCCGCTTTTCGCGAACGTTAAGAAAATCTTAATGTCACTTCCCTTTTGATGAACGGTAAAGATGATTGTTAGGCTACGTTTAGTTTCGTATTGTCATTTTCCTTCAGGTAAATGCCGGTCACTAAACCTTGGATCATGAAATTTTTAAAAACAACAGTATTCGGTCTGTTAGGTCTTTGTGCAACGGGCTTGCACGCCCAGCCTTTGGAAAAACGCAGTCTCACACAAAAGAAGATCACCGGAACAGTTAAAATAGACGGTGATCTCAATGATGAGGGCTGGAAGGATGCGCCGGTCGCTGATAAGTTCATACAGTTTCAACCTACGCCGTTTTTACCGGAAAATAAGGGGAACGAAACGCAGGTTTATTTTTTATATAACAATGACGGCATATTCGTGGGCGGTTACCTTCATGAAAATTCAAAGGACAGTATCGCCGCAGAACTTACCGGCCGTGACGGTTTTGGGAACAATGATTTTATAGGAGTTGTATTTGATACCTACCGCGATAAACTCAACGCATTTGAATATTTTATCACACCGCTAAATGAACAATGGGATGCAAAAATTTCTCCGAATAAAAATGGCAAAGACGAAGATTTTGCCTGGAATGCCGTTTGGCAAAGCGCGGTAAAAATGCATTCGGACGGCTGGAGTTTTGAAATGTTCATTCCGTATTCTGCCATTCGTTTCGGAAAGAAAAAGGTGCAGGATTGGGGCCTGAACATTGTAAGACAACGAAGAAAAAGCGGGCATAAAAGTTTTTGGTCACCGATGGATCCCAATGTGAACGGCTTTCTCACACAGGAAGGATCACTGAACGGTTTTGAAGATATTAAACCGCCGGTCCGCCTGCAGTTGTCACCGTACATCTCCGGGTATTTTAATCATGATGATAATGCCAAAGCCGGAACCAAAAAAAATGATGTTCTTTTCAATGGTGGGATGGATGTTAAGTACGGTATCAACCAGGCCTTCACCCTGGATATGACACTGATCCCGGATTTCGGGCAGGTGCAAACGGATAACCTAACGCTTAACTTATCCCCGTTTGAACAAAGATTTTCGGAGAACCGGGCTTTCTTTACGGAAGGCACTGAATTGTTTAATAAGGGTGATCTGTTTTACAGCCGGCGCATCGGGGGGCAACCGATACGATATTCCAAACTGAATACTGCAGCGAATGAAAAAGTGCTGAGTAATCCTACCAAGAGCAAACTGGTAAATGCCACCAAGATCAGCGGCCGTACGCAAAAAGGTTTGGGCATTGCCATGCTCAATTCCATCACAAAACCGCAACATGCCGTTATTGAAACGGCGGGAAAAGAGACGAGGAGATTTGAGACTGATCCGTTGACCAATTATAATGTATTCGTGCTGGATCAAACGCTGAAAAATAACAGCAGCATCTCTTTTGTAAATACAAGTGTTATCCGGGACGGTTCAGATTATGATGCAGATGTTGCCGCTGCCCTGTTTGACTTCAATGACAAATCCAACACCTGGAATGTCGGGGGAAAATTAAGTATCAGTAATATTATTACTTCAACAAAAACGACCACGGGCTATTCCCATAGCCTGTATTTCCGCAAAACAAGCGGGCAATTTAAATTCTCCGTCTTCCAGGACCTGGAAAACGCAAAATACAATAAAAGTGACCTGGGCTATTTTACCAATAACAATAATATGTCTCAGGGGGTAAACGCATCTTACGTTTGGAACAAACCCAAAGGATGGTACAACAATTTCCGGCTGAACGGTAATTTTTATTACAACAGGTTGGTAACGCCTATTGATATATTGAACAGAAAAGAATTGATGATGCAGTCCGCCGGTTTTAATTTCAATTTCAATGCTCAGACTAAAAAACTTTGGTATATGGGCGGCGGTATTAATAAAGGCTTTGCTTATAATGATTTTTATGAGACCAGGGACTTCGGCCGGGTGTTTCGCAATAAAGGAAGTGTGGGTATCCATGCATGGGTAGAAAGCAATGAAGCCAAAAAGTTTTCCTGGAGTGCATCATTTTTTACGGGGATGGGAGGCGTATTCAAACGAACCACTATCAATCCGACCTTAGGCGGAAAGATCCGCTTCAGCAGTAAATTTTCTGTAGAAAATAATATCAGGATCAACAATAATTATAACCAGGTGGGCTGGGCAAATACCAAATTCACCGGGAATAAAATGACGGATACCATCATCTTCTCGCGGAGAGATGTGAGCAGCGTGGAAAACGTTTTTAATTTAAAATATAATTTTAATAACCGGAGCGGGTTAAGTTTACGTGCCCGTCATTCCTGGACAAAAGTGGACCCGCAACAATTTTATGAAATTGATATTTACGGGAATCCGCAAATACCGACTACACCTTTCACAAAAAATGTAAACCAGAATTACAATTTCCTGAGTGTGGATATGATCTACAACCTTCAGTTTGCACAGGGCAGCTTTATAACCCTTGCCTGGAAAGATATCGGGGAAAACTTTCAGCGTACTTTCGAAAAAAATTATTTCAGTAACCTCGGAAAAGTAGTCACCGGAAATCAGTTTACCGGCTTTTCAATACGGGTTATTTATTTCCTGGATTATGTAACGTTCCGCAGTAAAATGAAGGCAAGGAAACCATTATGAAACAAATAGCCCACGGTTTAAACCGTGGGCAGTTTGTTTAAACCGTGGGCAATTTGTTTAAACCGTGGGTTGTTTGGGTAAACCGTGGGCTGTTGGTTAAATTATTATGACCTATCAACGGAGCATTTCCTTCGGCACCGGTTTTTCCAATAAATACCGGTAAATGAATTTTGTTTTCAGGTTCTGGAAATGCAGGTTTTTATTACCCTGCCAACCATGCCGGCCTGCGGGATACACCATAAATTCAAAATCCTTTTTTTGATCCTGGAGTTTGCTGATCAGTTGCAGGCTGTTGGCCAGGTGTACGTTATCATCTATTACCCCGTGAACGATCTGGAGCATGCCTTTATATTTGTCTGTATAATTCAGTACCGAGCCTTTTTTATATCCTTCGGCGTTATCACCCGGTGTTCCCATATACCTTTCGGTGTAATGCGTATCGTATAAGGCCCAGTCCGTAACACTTCCGCCCGCCATGCCGTGGGTGAATACATCCGCACCTAACGTGAGCGCCAGGCAGGTCATATAACCGCCGTAGCTAAAACCTGTCATGCAAATGCGCTTTTCATCGCCGCCGTTTGCAATAAGCCATTTCGCCATGGTCGTGTAATCTTTCAATTCCCATTCACCGAGATTATGGTACATATAATTCACGCCTTCTTTCCCGAAATGCCCGCTGGCACGGTGATCCATGGCCACCTGGATCAAACCTTCCTTTGCATAGAATTGCTGGTTGCCGCTTAGTGTCCAGGTATCCATCACGGTACCGGCATTCGGTCCGCCGTAGATTGAAATGAGGACAGGGTATTTTTTATTTCTATCAAAGTTGAGCGGCCAGGTGACTTTCATAGGAAGATCGTATAATCCGTCATCACTTTTTACCCGTACGATCTCAGTCTTTGCAAGGGCATAATTATTCAGTTCCGTACCGCGGCTATCGCCTATTTCTTTGATGATCTTTCCCGTATTACTTACCAACGAAAGTTTCGGCGGGGTGGTCGCGTTGCTGTAATTGGTAATAAAATAACTACCGTCAGGAGAGATGTTCACGGAGCCATGGTTGTAATCACCGAAGCTGAGGCGCTGCATATTCTTACCGTCAAAGTTCACACGGTACACATCCTTCCTTGCGGTATTTTCTTTGCTCCTGGCAGAGAAGTAAATGATCTTTTTCGCTTCATCCACATAATGGATATCGGTAACCGTAAACTTTCCGGCGGTGATCGGGTTGAGCAACCTGCCGCTCATATCATAGAGATATAAATTGTTCCAGCCGGTTTGATCACTTTCCAAAATAAAATTTTTATTGTTCTTCAGCATATGCATGCGCTCATAACCGTCCTGTAATTGAATCCAGGTTTTTTGCGTTTCGTTATAGACCTGCTTTTTTCCGCCGGTAGCGGGGTCAACAGCATAAATCTTCAGTTCATTTTGTTTTCTGTTCATCCATTGTACCCAAAGAGATTTGCCGTCGTTGGTCCAGTAGGGCATACCGAAATACTGGTCATCTTTTGCATTGAAGTCTGCCCATACAATTGAGCCGCCCGTTGGGTTTACCATACCGACCTTTATTTCAGGGTTTTTATCTCCTACTTTCGGATAGCGCAGTGTTTCCACATAGCCGTGGGTGCCCTGCCCGTCGGTGATGGTATACACGGGAATGGGTGAATCGTCTGTACGAAAGAGAGCGATCTTCTTACTATCCGGACTCCACCAGAAAGAACGGTAACGGGATGCACGCCCGAGGATCTCTTCGGTATACACCCAGCTGGCGTAACCGTTCAGGATCACATCGCTTCCGTCGTTTGTGAGGCGAGTCTCCTTTTTAGTCGCGAGGTCTACGGTATAGAGATCATTCATTTTGGTATAAGCAATATACTTTCCGTCGGGGCTGGTCGTTGCATTGATCTCCGGCATCGTATCATTGGTGAGCTTGGTTTCCGTATCATTGATTTTAATGTAAAGGTCTTTATCCTTTGTATAAGGAACGGGTGCGGGAACGACCTTACCGACATTTCTATCCGCATCATTGGCTTCCCTTTCTATCCCTGTCTTTGCATCCGCCACATAGGTCTTGCCGTCACGAATAACGAGAAAATGCGTGTTGTCCGTCCAGCGGGTTACGATGGGAAGGGGTTGTGTGATCCCTTTAAAATTAGCTTTGAAATATTGATCGTCTGTGAGTTGTTTTTGCTGCGCTAATGAAACCGTAGTTAAGGCGACGCAAAACAAAAAAAACGCGATCTTTTTTAATACAGGCATTTGATAAGATTTAATTTATTAATCAGCGATAAATATAGCTTATTTGAAGGGAGGCGAAAAACCGTATTGATGAACGGGAACGGCTGTTAAAATAACAGGAGAAATGTTTATATGCCCGTTCTTTTTTGCTTCTTCAAAAAAGAACTAATATAAGAACACTACGGCGCAGATAAAGCCGATTCTCTGAGCGAGAAGCTTTCTGTAACAAGAAATTAATAGACTCATACTGGCGAACAGTTGGGTAATTCCCAATCTGCACAAAACTCAAACAGGAGCTGCCATTTTTTAGGTATATTTGAGATGAGATCAATTTATACTATGAGTAATTTCGTTAGAATTTATCTTTTATTTATATTTACTACTAAAGCATTTAGTGTTGCCGCCCAAACAGAATATCTCGTTAGTGTAAATTCAACTAATACAGCTATATCAAAAATCGATAGCCTTTCCGGTGTTAAATTCCTTCAATCTTATTCGGCTTATAATCAATCAACCAAGGAATTAACAGTAATTGGAACATCTATAATAGGTCAATCACCAAGTTATTTGTATACAATTAATTCAATAACGGGAAGTATAATTTTCCGGCCAATACTTACAAACCCTAATAAAATTATAAGCTTTCAATACTCAAGATCAAATAATATTTTATACGGAATCGTATACGAAAACAATGGATATTATTTTGTCACTATAAATAAGATTTCGGGGCTATTTACAGTTATTAATTCAATACCTAATATTTCCGGTGTTGGAAGTTTTACTGTTGATGAGGAAAACCAAAGAATGTATTTAAGAGCTGTTGATAATAATCCCAACTTTGGAATATGGACTATTGATTTATCTACAGGTAATATTATTTCTCATGTCTCAACTTTGGGGGTATTCAATATTTATTATAACAATGTTACTCACAAAATCTATGGATTAATCAGCAGAGTAGGTTTAACTCCCGGAAGTTATATCTGGAGTATCTGTACAATTAATCCTCTTAATGGGATTATCTCTAACATTGCAGATTTACCTAACACGACCGCAATTTTTGCAGGGGATCATGGAACACTTAACGAAATTGATAATTTATATTTATTTACAGGCGTAGAAGTAAGTTCAACCGTGTTTTTATATTCGGTTGATATTAATAGTGGCAATGTCATTAGCAAATCTCCTATACCAAGTTCAGGCGTAGCGGAAAATGATAATTTGGTTTTCTTTCGTTATGATAATATCTCACGAAAGTTGTATGCCTTGTTGTGGGAAGCACATACTATTAAAACCATTCCACAGCCTGTTGATTTATCTTGCAAATTAAATATTCAGACAAAAGTATCTCCTAACCCGGTCCGCAATACTTTGTCAATTAATAAAAATCCTACTATATGTAAAGTGACATTGGCTTTATATAATTCCCTTGGTCAGTTGGTTCTTAATAATAAAATTATTAATGATGGATTGAATGAAGTCGCATTAGATAATTTGTTTTCAGGAATTTATTATTATGAATTAGCTTCTGAACATAGAATTTTATTATCAGGCGAAATTATAAAACAGTAAGCGAGGACATTCTCTTAACTGCAGCTACCCTACTAGCGCAGGATTAGATACTAGCAGATATGCAGCGCTGAAAATGTGCCTGAGGTTATCTGTGCCTCATCAGATAAAAGTTTTTCAAAAAGCCTCTTTGATTTTTTTGCAATTATTTTTTTATGCTTGTTCTTTTTTGCTCTTAAGTAACTAATCTTGGAGTGAGCTGAAGCCCGTACGATCTGGCTTGTCTTTCGAGCTTTTTTATTTGCCTTTCTTTAAAGCCTTCTGTATATGATTCAATCGATATGGGTTTAAACATGACTTTGTCTTTTATCATTTTATAAAAGATTATGGCGATTTTTCTGGCGGTGGCAGTTATTGCTTTTGCAACTCCTAATCGGGATTTGAGGCGCTGATAGAACATTCCCATGGGGTTTTTGCTCCTTTGAACCGCAAAAGCAGCAAGTCTAAATACCTGGCCGGCCCTGTTTTTCTTTTTTGGAACTTTGCTGCTGAGAACCTTTCCCCCTGATATCTTATTGTTAGGGGCAAGATTAAGCCAGGCTGTAAAATGTTTTTCTGTTGGCCATTTTTCCATGCTAAAACCCGTTTCACTCAGTATCTCCATTGCATTGCTGTCATTAATTCCATATATCTCTGTCACATCGGTACCGGTGATCTGTTGTAATAATTGTTTAGCATTAAAGCTTAAATTATTTTTATTAGCCTTCGCCGTTTTTTTTGCACTGCCATTATTATTTTGTTCCGGCCCGGATTTCTGCAGTACAAGATCCTTGATCTGATCATCACACTCGGCTATTTTAGCTCTGTACAGCTGATACATGTCATAGGATTGCTTCAGTTCAAACAGATTTTCTTTCTTCCACACTCCATTCAGCGACTTTTTAACGTCCTCCCTGTTTGCTTTTATTCTCCCATCCAAAAGCTGAACTAATACTTCCGGGTTTCGCTCTCCGTCGAGTATTGCTGTTATTATGGCCCGGCCTGATTTGCCCGTAATATCTGCAATGAGATTTTGCAACTTTATATTCATCTGCTCCATCGCTTTTTGCATCATGCGAATGTGGGTAGATGCCATTTGTAATAAATTTTTCCTGTGACGCATATAGCTTCTTAATGACCTGGTAAAGTCATCGGGTTGAAAGCTCGCCGATAGCAGGCCGCAACTATGCAATTGACGTATCCACTCGGCATCGCTGACATCACTTTTCTTTCCTCTCACATTTTTTACATGACGTGCATTTACCAACAAAACCTCAAAGCCGCACTCTTCCAACACCAGAAATAAACTTACCCAATAAATACCTGTTGCTTCCATAGCTATTGTGTTTACGCGGCATTCTTTAAGCCAGGCAGCAATAGCATACAGATCTTCAGTAAAGCTTCCGAAACAACGGATCGGCTTGTCATCGCGTTCGGGATTAACAGCAATAAAATGTTCTTTACTTGAGATGTCAATGCCCGCTGCATCGGGTTGAAGGACAGGAAACACATTCTTTTTCTGTTTCATCTTAAGGAGTTTAAAATGATAAAATAAAAGAGGTGTTGCCTGTTCTTATGAAATAACTATAAGCTCTTAATCGGGGTTGGCTTTCACCACCACCAAACGGGTTGTCATTGTAAGAACAAACCAAACTTCTCCACGGGCCGGAGAGCACCATTCAAAAAGACGGCTTTTGTGCAACGCCCCTTTGCCTAAAGTTACTTTAGCGGGTTGGGATTTTTAGATGCTGAGTACTTCTCCAAAAAAGAACCAAAAAAGGAGCCCGGCAATCAATCACCCCGTGATTGCCGGAGCAGCACCGATTAAGCTTTTGCACTACTGTGGCTTCAGCATTAGTAGTTTCTTGTACGTCTTCTAATTATATTAATGTATTCAATTCTTTATTTTATTCCCGAAGTAAATGTATTAGCTATATGGCAGAAAGTACCGGTGGCGCGGGCACGGCAGAACGCCCGGAGGGATCGGGTCTGTCTTGATCTTTTTGTTTCTTTTTGCATCAAGGCAAAAAGAAAAGGAATAAATGATCTGCCTGATTATTAAGACAGTCAAGGCCATTAACTTTTAAAAGTTAGTTATATATAGGCAATGAGCCCTTACCTCCGCGTATCAAACAGCATTTAGGGAAGAGTTTTCACAATTTATTAAGACAGCGTTCTTTTGAATACGAATGAATTAATTTTAAATCCAATACATCCATTCTAAATTATTATCATGATCGTAATCGCATTGTACAACCTGAAAGGCGGCGTGGGTAAAACCGCCGGCTGTGTAAATTTTTCTTACCTGGCGGCGAAGGAAGGGTATAAGACCCTGCTGTGGGACATTGACCCGCAGGGGGCAACCTCATTTTATTTCAAGGTGAAACCAAAATCACAACCCAATTTAAAAAAACTGATCAGTAAAGACGGTGATCCCGGCAGCGCGGTGATGGCGACCGGGTATGATAACCTCGATATCATTCCTGCCAATGACTCCGCCAAGAGTTTTGATATCATGGCCGATGAAATGCGCGGTTCAAAGAACAGGCTAAAAACGGTTCTTAAACAATTTGAAGGGGAATATGATTTTGTGTTTATTGATTGCCCGCCGGGATTCTCCACGCTCAGTGAAAACATTTTCAGCGCAGCGGATATTGTCCTCATGCCCGTGATACCTACCACACTTTCCGTGCGTACCTATCATATGGTGAAGGATTACTTCAAAGAAAAAGACATTGATGCAGCCAAGCTGATGTGCTTTTTTACCATGACCGACCTTCGCAAGAATATGCATCGCGAGATCATGGAACAACTGTTTAAAGACAAACGTTTTTTCGGCAATTATATTCCTTACCTGTCCGATGTGGAAAAAATGGGCATCCATAAAGAGCCGATAGAAGAATTTGCCCGGAGCAGCTATGCAGCCTCCTGCTACCGGGAACTGTGGACGGAAATTACGGAAGGGGTGTTAGAATAAGTTCAGGGTTGAAGGTTCAAGGTTGAAGGTTGAAGGTTCAAGGTTCAAGGTTCAAGGTTTAAGGTTCAAAGTTTAAAGCCTGCAAATTTTGCAAGCTTTTTATTTTTATCGGTTAGTATGTTTTATGTTTTATAAAATCTTCTAATTAGGAATAGTTGCACTCAGTAATACATGATGAAATATTTTCTGCCCGGAAAAGTCATCCAGGCTGATGCTTTCTACCAGGCCGGTGCCTTTTGCAAAATAATAATCCGTACGGCCGATAGGCATGATCACCGCGTTGGGCATATTCAATGAGTTTCGCTCATGCACATGAATGACATCGGTATAAGTAATTCCTGCAACAGTCCGGGTATTTCCTTTAGACATGATCGTGTAGGAATGCGTTACAGGCTGGCCGGTTGCATTGTTGATGACATCGGCCCAGTTATGTCCCACGGATTGGTTAGCCTTGAGGTTTGTGGTCTTTGTGTATGGAGCATTTCCTCCCGCACCGCTGAGTACGATCGTTGAAGAAATACCGGAACTGCAATTGAAATAAGCGGCTTGTTGTCCTGCACCGAGGATCTTTTGATAGGTTCTGCCCGCGATCATCGTATCCTTTAAATATTTAAGGGTATAACTTTGTATAGTACCTGTGGAAGATCCGGCACTTGTATCGCTGTAACGGTACACAGACCCGGAACAAACCGGAACGTAGGAACAATCTTTACAATTAGAAAGGTTGGAGGCATTTTCCGTTGCAGGCTTTGTGGGATTAGCAGAAAGTTCGCTGTTTTCTACGCTGATATCTTTATCGCAGGAAGTAAAAAAAAGTAAACCAATGGCTGCGAAAGCAAAAAATGAATTTCTCATTTGGATAATGTTGTTGATCAAATGGTAATACGGGAATTCGGTGAATTACCCGTTTTATCCATCTTATAACAGATTTTCGAATAAATTATTGTTTCTATATTTACAAAATCCACCTTAATTAATCATTAAACAGCGTTTATGAAGAAAGAAACATCGGGTTGGTTCAGTCCTGCTCTTCAGAAAGAAATGCCCATTGTGTCTTACGGGGACGCGGGCTTTGTATTATTATTGGTGCCTACCGCTGCCGCTGATTATTTGGAATACGAGCGTTTTCAACTGATGGATACATTAGCGCCCTATATCGACAGCGGGAAGGTGCGCATATTCTCCGTAAACAGTATCAACAATGAAAGTTGGCTGAATAATGAAATGGAAGGAGCCCACAAGGCCATTCGCCAAAACCAATTCAATAATTATATTTTTGATGAGGTCGTTCCGTTCATTAAACTGAACACATCGCAGGATACCCCTATCATTCTCTCCGGTGCTTCCTTTGGGGCATTGCACAGCATGAATCTTTTTTTTAAAAGGCCCGACCTGATAGATGGTGTGATCGCGATGAGCGGTGTGTATGATCTTACGGAGTACACCAAAGGCTATTGGGATGAGCAGGTATATTTTAATTCACCGGCACATTATGTACCGAACCTTTCCGATGAATGGTATTTAAATAATATCCGGAAAAGTAAACATATCCATATCCTCACCGGGGGAGGCGATTATGAGGACCCGTCTGCCACGGCAAAATTTTCGGAGATCCTCAAAAATAAAGGGATCGATCATGATGCTTCCATCTGGGGTACGGAATGGAAACATGACTGGCCAACCTGGCGGGCGATGTTGCCGCTGTATATAGAAACAAAATTTTAAGGACTTCACGCCAAGGCGCGGAGAGACCGCAGAGGCGCAAAAATATTTTCCCATATGCCCACGGTTTAAACCGTGGGCAATTCATCGAATGGAAACACCTGAAAAAAAATTATTCCTGCTGGACGCATATGCCCTTATTTTCCGGGCATATTATGCACTCGTTCGCAGCCCCCGCATCACGAGCAAGGGAAGAAACACCAACGCGCAATTCGGTTTTACCAATACGCTGGCAGACCTGTTGAATAATCAAAAGCCCACGCATATTGCGGTATGTTTTGATACGGCAGCTACCACGGAAAGGCATACCAGCTTTGCGGATTATAAAGCTAACCGACAGGAAACGCCGGAAGATATCCGCTCGGCCATTCCGGATATTAAAAAGATCATAACCGGTTTTAATATTCCCTGTATAGAAAAAGACGGGTATGAGGCGGATGATGTTATCGGTGCACTGGCCAAGCAGGCTGAGAAGGCGGGCTACGACGTGTACATGGTAACACCTGATAAAGATTACGGGCAACTCGTTTCCGAAAAAATAAAAATATACAAACCCGGTTACCAGGGCGGTACGGTCGAGATCATGGGTCCTGCGGAAGTATGTGCAAAGTGGGGAATAGACAATGTGGACCAGGTGATCGATATTTTAGGATTGATGGGCGATGCGGTAGATAATATCCCGGGGATCGCAGGGGTAGGGGAAAAAACGGCGGCGAAACTGATCAAAGAATTCGGCAGCGTAGAAAATATATTGGCTAATGCCGACGGTATCAAAGGCGCATTAGGAGAAAAGATCCGCAACGGAAAAGAGAATGCGATCCTTAGTAAACAACTCGCGACGATCATCCTCGATGTACCGGTAGAATTTCATGAAGAAGATTTTCGGAAAAAGGACATGAACCGGGAAGTACTGACGGAAATTTTTGAGGCGTTGGAGTTTAAGACAATGGGACAGCGGATCTTAGGGGCACCTATCAAGACGGGTCAGCAGGGAACAGCAGAACAGACTACTATTGTATCAGGGCAAATGGACCTGTTCGGAAGTCCGGTAAATGTCATCCAAACCGTTACGGACACCATCATTGCGGAAGAAGTAATAACAGCCGATAAACATATTGGCAACACAGCGCATAATTATTTACTGGCAGATCATGATAAAGCCATTGATGAATTAATTGCGGTGCTTAACAATGCACCGGAGATCAGTTTTGATACGGAGACCACGCATATCAATGCAAACTGCGCGGAACTGGTAGGATTAAGTTTCGCCATAAAACCGGGCGAAGGCTGGTATGTTCCCTGCCCCGAGAATCGGGAGCAAACGTTGGCTATTCTGCAAAAGTTTAAACCGTTGTTTGATGATGAGCAAAAAAACTGGATCGGGCAAAACCTGAAATATGACCTGCTCATGCTTAAATGGTACGGCATGAGTATAGCAGGCAATATCTTCGATACGATGCTGGCGCATTATGTGATCGAACCGGATGGTAAACGCAGTATGGATATGCTGAGTGCTAAGTACTTGGGCTATATCCCTGTTTCCATTGAATCATTGATCGGAAAAAAAGGTAAGGGGCAAGGCACGATGAGGCAGGTTGAAATTGAAGATGCAAAGGAGTATGCTGTAGAAGATGCAGACATCACTCTTCAATTGAAAAATACTTTTCTCCCTTCGCTGAAAACGAAGGATGTAGAAAAGGTTTTTTACGAGGTAGAAAATCCATTGGTGCCCGTGCTCACGGATATGGAATTTGAAGGTATAAAAGTGGATATGGATTTTCTGAAAACCTATTCCATAGAATTGGATACGGATGCTAAGGCTGCGGAAGAAAAAGTGTATGACCTCGCAGGTGTACGTTTCAATCTTGCTTCGCCTAAACAATTGGGGGAAGTGCTTTTTGAAAAAATGAAGCTGGATCCGAAAGCGAAAAAGACAAAGACCGGCCAGTATGCTACCGGTGAAGACGTGCTCACCAAGCTGGCTGTGCTGAACCCGGTCTGTGATCAGATATTGACTTTCCGCGAGCTGACGAAACTGCGCAGCACTTATGTAGACGCATTGCCGGAACTGATGAATGACCGTACGGGTCGCGTGCATACTACATACGCACAGGCCGTAGCCGTTACGGGCCGCCTCAGCAGTACCAATCCTAATCTTCAGAATATCCCGATCCGAACAGAAAAAGGAAGAGAGATAAGGAAAGCTTTTATTCCGCGGGATGAAAACCATGTATTGGTTTCTGCGGATTATTCTCAAATAGAATTAAGGATCGTAGCGGCCATCAGCGGCGACGCAAATATGTGTGAGGCGTTTCGGACCGGCAAAGACATTCATACCGCTACCGCGGCAAAAGTATTCGGTGTCGAAGAAGCGGATGTTACCAAAGAAATGCGGTATAAGGCGAAGAGTGTAAACTTCGGCATCATTTACGGGCAGGGGGCATTTGGCCTGGCCCAAAACCTGGGTATACCGCGGGCTGAAGCGGGAGAGATTATTGCGAATTATAAAAAAGAATTCCCGGGTATACAGAAATATATGGATGATACCATCAACTTTTGCAAAGAGAACGGCTACGTGGAAACACTGATGGGCCGCAAGCGTTGGCTCCGTGATATTAATAGTGCCAACTTCACGGTGCGCGGCTTCGCAGAGCGAAATGCCATTAATTCTCCGATACAGGGCACAGCGGCAGATATGATCAAGCTGGCCATGATCAAAATTCATGCGGCGCTAAAAAAAGGAAATTTTAAAAGTAAAATGCTGTTGCAGGTACACGATGAATTGGTATTTGATGTGTTGAAAGAGGAGTTGGAGCGCATTAAACCTGTGATATTGAATACCATGAAAGAGGCGATGGTGTTGCCGAATGATGTACCCACTGAAGCGGAGCTGGGGTCGGGCGATAATTGGTTGGAGGCACATTGATCAGTTACACAGCGGGGTTCTCCATGATATATTCTTATTTTTATATTTCAAACCAAACCAAACCAAAAACAACACAAAAACTTAACGTAATGAAAAAACTCCTGTTTTGCGCAGCCTGTGCATTTATGCTCTCCTGCAATGACGAAAAGAAATCAACTTCTGCTATCACAGACACTGATTCAGCAAAATCTACCATGGCAGACAACACCGCAACAGATGTAAATACCACACCGGCACCCCCGATGGACAGTGCTGCTATGCAAAAAGCATGGCAGGCCTACATGACGCCCGGCCCGGAACATAAAATGCTCGCCATGTCGGCGGGGAAATGGGATGAAGAAACAACGATCTATATGAGTCCTGATGCACCGCCGATGATGATGAAAGGCAGCAGCGAAAACAGCATGATGATGAACGGCCTCTATCAGCGGTCCGTGCATAAAGGATCATTCAACGGAATGCCTTTTGAAGGAATAAGCACCGTAGGGTTTAATAATGCTTCCAAAAAATACCAAAGCTCCTGGATCGATAATTTTAGCAGCGGTGTGGCGTACATGTAAGGCACCTATGACAGTACTTCAAGAACCCTTTCGATGAACGGAAAGCAGACAGACCCGATGACCGGAAAAGAAATGATGACAAGAGAAACCATGAAATTCACGGATGCCAATAATCATTACATGGAAATGTTTGATACACATGCCGGGAAAGAAATGAAAACCATGACTATTAAGTTTACAAGAAGAAAATAATCACTCCCAAATACTTCTTTAATAGCCGGCACGCATACTGCCGGCTTTTTGATAAGCTTAACTTTGTAATGATTTAACAATACTTCTTCTAATATGATCCAATGGCGCAACTCATTTACTGTTACGATGCATATTGCGGCTGGTGTTACGGTTTCAGCCCGGTGATCAAAAAGATCGCTGATGAATATAAAACCATTATGGACTGCGATGTACTGAGCGGTGGAATGATCCTCCCGGAACTGCCGGTTCATATCCGCGCTTCCGCGGGATATATTTTAAATGAATATAAAAATGTAGAAGATCTTGCCGGCGTAACGTTCGGCGAAGATTATTTATGGCACCTGAGAAACCCCGAAGAAAGTGATTGGTACCCGCACTCGGAAAAGCCGGCTATTGCAATGTGTATCTTTAAAGAGTTTTACCCCGATCGTGCCGTAGAATTTGCCGGCGACCTTCAGTATGCCCTCCATTATGAAGGCCGTGATCTTACAGATGATGAAGCCTACCGACACCTGCTTGAGAAGTACAGCATACAACCGGAAATATTTTATGAGAAATTACAAAGCGAAGCATATAAAGAAATGGCTTATTATGAATTTTCGCTGATGAAGCAATTGCAGGTGACCGGTTATCCCTGCGTGTTTGTACAGACGGGGGAACTGAAGTTTCAGATGGTGGCCCGGGGGTATACGGATCACGAAACGCTGAAAGCAAGAATAAATTCTGTGTTAAAGGAGATCGAATAGGATCCAATGAAAAGGGGCCGTCTCACAACCAGTTGAGGCGGCCTTTTTTATTTTCCTGATTATTTTCGGGTTTCTGCCTCTAAGTTTAGTTCTGATTATTGTGTGGGTGGCTTGAGTTAAAAATCGGTGCAATAGGTCTTTTTAGGCAGCTTTTTTCCTCAGATTGTGCGCCAGTGCCAATAATCCTGCCTCTACACTTACTTTTTCTTTACCTCGAAGCATAAACCGTTTGAACCCGTGGTTATTTTTAATGTTTCCGAACACCGGTTCAACGTCGTAACATCGCTGTTTGCGTTTTTTTATTCCTTCATTGCTTAAGAGTAAATCGCTTGCCTTTTTTTTGAGCCTGATCAGGTTGTGATTTATTTCGATGATCCTGTTACCCCGGCTTTTATGACAGTCGCCGTTAAGGGGACAAGTTGCACAGTTTTTAGCTGCGTATTTGGTTATTGTTTGCACAAAGCCTGTTGAAGTTTTTTTGTCAAAGCTGCCGCTGTTGACCATCTTCTGACCCATTGGACATACATAATAATCTTCTTCTTTATTATAGTGGAGTTTATCGGCTGCAAAAGTTCTTTTGCTTTGAAGGTTATCGTTCTGTTCGCGGTCGAACTGACTATACTTTACAAAGGGTGCAATATTATTTATTTCTAAAAAACTGAAATTCTCCTCTGAGCCGTAGCCTGCATCGGTTGTTATCACATCAGGCAAGGCCTTATAATTTTCCTTGTAATCATTGAGGTGTTCGGTAAGGGTTGTGGTGTCGGTTGGTGCCTGATGGATGGTATAGTTTACAATGTACTGCTCATTGGTACTGATCTGCAGGTTATAGCCGGCTTTGAGCTGTCCGTTTTTCATGTGATCTTCCTTCATCCGCATGAAGGTGGCGTCTGTATCGGTTTTAGCGTAGCTGCGCCTGTCGGTTCCCATTATTTTCTCCTGCGCCTCATAACGTTCCAATGCATCGGGCCAATGCTTCTTTGCATAGTTCAGCTTTTGTTTGATCTGTTTGCTTACAGGCTTGTCTTTAAGAGCTGCATCTATTTTAGCAATCGTTTCATTCACTTTTTCTTTATCTATTTTATCAAAGCCGCTTGGGTCGGTGTCGTCCAATTCAGAAGCCGCCACACCTTCTGCATATTTCCAGAGCACATCAAGTTGCTGCTTGATCTTCTCCTTATTGGTTTTGATGGCATTGCCCCACACAAAGCTGTACCGGTTGGCATTGGCTTCTATTTTTGTGCCGTCGGTGTAGAGTTCTTTAATGCTTAAGAGCCCTTCTGCGGCCAACAGTTTTGCCACCTGCACGAAGATCTTCTTTAGCGGCTCAGCCAAGCGTGCTCCCCGAAAACGGTTGATAGTATTGTGATCCGGGGTGCTCATACCGCTCAGCCACATAAAGTGAATGTTCTGCTGCAGCGCCTCCTCAATTTTGCGGCTGCTGTAAATGTTATTCATATAAGCATATACCAACACCTTCAGCAACATTGCGGGATGATAGCTCCCCGCACCGCCACCTGCATACCTGTTTAAGAGCGGATCAATATTAATCCGGCTTAAGACTTCATCCACAATACGAACCGGATGTCCCTCTTTAATAAGTTCATCCAGGCTCGGAGGAAGCAGCATTACCTGTCGTGGATTGTATGCGTTAAAAACGGGTTTTACATTTCTTTTTGCCATATTAAAAAGACCCGGCTACAAATAAAATAGCTGCCGGAACAGCAGCTATTAGTTATACAGTAACATTGGGGAAAAACCACCGGTATTTTCAAAAATAAAAAAAAAGAGGCCGCTCAGTTATGAGACGGCCTCTTTACGCTATAATGAGTTTGATTATTTTTCCTACTGAGCTTCCATAGCCGGCTCCACAACCTCTTTAAATTTTTTCATTTGCTCAACTGAAAAAACATCTTTCAATTTCATATCCCTTTCCGCTGTGAATTGATCTCTTCTGCTTCTCTTTACTTCCCTGTCCACATTTCCCGCAGCACGCATTTCGGACATAGCATTATGAATGGATGTAAAAAAATCAAAAAAGGGTTGATAGGTTTTTGCAAGTTGATCATTTGACAATCCCAGTTCCTGTTGAAGAAGGAGGATGGTTTCTTTAGTTAGCGCGTTCGGAGCTTTTTGTTGCCGCTGATGTTCTGTAGGTGCAGCCCTTAAAGTTTCCTGCGCCATTACGCCGCAGGTCGTTGTTATCATTGCAAAAAGGCAGAGAAATAATTGCTTTGTCATTTGTATAATTTAGTTTATAAATGTAGTTTAATTTTCTTTCCTCTTTGCACCCGCGGCACCCTTTGTCATAATTTTATAAAACCCGGTATCAAACTTAACCTGTTGGGAGGGGGTGCAAAGGTTGCGTACTTCCTTAAGGTGCGATAACATACGCAGTTCTACATCCCTTTGTGCTGCAGAGGCTTCTGCCGCAGCGGAATTAACGGCACTGTCCCCGAAACCGGCCATGCCGAGTTTTTTCAGGTTTTCCTGTTTTTCCCGCCTGAGGTTGTCAAACAGTACTTTCACCTGCCTTCGGTGTAAACTTTTTACAGAGTCAAACTGCACCAGTTGTGCATCACTGAAACCGATCTCATTTTTCAGGAAGGAACGCATAGCGCTTTTATGATCGTCGCGGTTATCTTTCTTATTGCTTAGGAGCAGGACCAACGTAGCCATATTGGCCAACAGCAGTACTGCTATGATGACGATGAAGATCCTGTCGGAAGAAGTTGCTTTTTTGATCATGGTTCCTGGTTTTCTATATCATAGATACCCGATACGTTTACCGTAAAATCATATTTAGCCGGGATGTTATTCGCAGAAATATTTTTCTTTCCCGGGAAAAAACCGCCGGCACTGAATACCGCTATATTTAAAAGGAGGAGAAGCAATACGGAAACGAAAGCAACGGCCGGCGTTTTAATAAATGCGGTGATTGCTGACCAGGTACTTTGTTCCGGTGCACACTCAAGCCGGGCTTTGAGCCGTGTAAGCAGGTATGGCTGCGGCTCCGCAGGTTGCATACCGTCCAGGCTGTTCATGACCGCTGCGATCTTTTGAGTTATTTTATCATGCATGATAAAATGATTTATTGTTTATAATGCTTCGTGTAATATTCCGCCAGTTGTTTCCTCAAATTCTCACGGGCCCTTGCCTGCAGTGATTCCGCAGCCTGAAGAGAAATTTCCAACACGGCTGCCACTTCACTGTTGCTGAGTCCTTCCGTCTTATGCAGCAAAAATGCCACACGTTGGGAAGTAGGCAATTTTCTAATAGCGCGAAACAACACTGCCGCATCTTCCTTTTTATCCAGCAACACACCCGGGTGATCAAACTGCGGTGTGTCTTCTGCTTCCGACATTCCGAAAACACGCTTCAGCAAGCCTCCTCTTTTTTGCCTGCTTTTCTGTTGCTCCAGGTCCAGTGCCGTGGTAACCGTTATCCGGTATATCCAGGTAGAAAGATCTGCTTCATGGCGGAAGTCTTTTAATTTTTCATACACTTTAATA
Organism: Ferruginibacter sp.; assembly: GCA_037719665.1. GTDB lineage: Bacteria > Bacteroidota > Bacteroidia > Chitinophagales > Chitinophagaceae > Ferruginibacter. The sequence goes on along the minus strand of JBBJLU010000011.1, from coordinate 14,065 downwards.
AAGACCTCCTGTGTTACATCTTCGGCATCTTCTGCATTTTGTACTATACCGAGGGCAGTATTGTATACCATCCGTTGCCGGCTGTTTACAATACCGGTAAAATTTTCACCGGTTGCTGAGATGCTGCTGATAATTTCCCCGCCGTTCAAAAAAATAATTTTTGTTCGGGCTAAGGTAATTAAAAGCCCGGGCCTCCCGGCATCCTTTGACGCTCTCCCTGTTGACCGTTATTATTTCTTCCGGCCTGCTTTGCAGCCACACCGAAATTTTTCAGGTTATAGGTAAACGTCAGCATAAAATATCTTTGCAGTACCACACTCTGTTCATCCCGGATCCCTCTTTCATCCACAGTTCTTACTACACTTTGGTTTTGGCGCAAGAGGTCAAATACCGACAGCTTTAATTCACCGACCTTATTCTTCAGGAATTTTCTTCCGAGTGCCGCATTCCATAAACCATATGTCTGATCCAATCCGCCGCTCAGTCCGCTGTTCACCTGGTAAGACACATCATTCTGTATGAACCATCCTTTTTTATTCAGCAGGTTAAGCTGCAATCCTGCAGCCTGGTTCGTATAGTTATTATTACCGCTTGCGGTACCGGTAGTTTGATTGAAATTCGCATTATAAGAAACATTAAAATCAACAAACTCGCTGATATTGCTGGCCAATACTACCCCTGTGCTGTACACGCTGTTATTGGTAATGATTTCCCTGTTATTAGTGAGGCCCGGAAGTCTTGAATAACTGAGCCCTGCATTTAAATTCAGGACAGTTTTCAATCCCTTCAGCGGCATGCTGTAGGTAAGGAAGGCGCGGGCGCTGCGGTAACCGTTGAGGTTTACGGGCTTGGTGAGTTGAGAGCCTTTCTGCAGGACTTTCCCGTTTTGTAAAACAGAATCTCTTCTCGGGATATAGGTTGCATTGGCAATAAAATCACCGGCCGTTTGTAAAAATAAATTCGCAAAAAAGCTTTTGCTTGTTTTGGAATTGGTGTAGCTGTAACGTCCTGCAACAAATTGCGTATTGGACTGTTTCAGCAACGGGTTACCCGTACTTACTCTCAGGGGGTTGGTTAAGTTGACCACATCCTGTAATTGTGTAACAGAAGGGAATGAAGTGGAAGCGCGGAAAAATACCCGGATATTGGAAGCCGCAGATAATTTTTTACGCCACATCAGGTTGGGCAACACATTAGAAAACGATTGATTGATATTGGCTTTGTTAGGAAATATGCGGTCGCTCTCCAGAACCGAGTGCTGGTAGCTGAGGCCAACTGAAAACTGTTCATCCTTATTTGGCGTATAGCGGTAGGTAACACCACCGTTATTGGAAGTTACGCGGTTATCAAATCGGTTGGACAATGAAGTATCAAATTGCGAATATTTTTGACCGTCGAAAACAAAAGTTTGTTGGTCGGCTTTATTAAGCTGAACAGAAGGGTTATAATCAAACTGTACCTGCGATTTTTTACCTACCGGCTCTGTATAAGCTATCGTTCCGCCGATGGTACGCCCGGTGGAAAGGTTGTCATAGAACTGGTTCTGTAATGAATCTTTAAGCAGGATGTTATTGTCAAAATATTCGAATTCCGAACGGTTAAAATTTTCCGAATCGTTATTGGTAAAATTCACATTGAATCCTAATGACAGCGACCTGCCCTTTTTTGCAAAAGCATGGCGAAACAACACGTTGTTCCGGATATTGTATCCTGTTCTGTCATTATTGATGTTACTTACCGAATTATTTGCTTTCTCATAAAACACCCCGCTGCGCGGTGCACCGTAAAAGCTGTTGAGGTTGGAAAAAGAAACCGCATTGTTTTTCTGGAAATTAATATTAGGGATGATAAAAAGGGAATTGGAAGAATCAAAGGTAAATTCCATTCTCATATTGATGCGGTGATTGGTATTATTCGTTACGGCATTACTGTTTTGCCGGTGTAAAGACTTGTATCCGTGTTAAAGGTTTCCGTATTGGAAACGGATCGGTTTAAATTCCGGCTGTTGTTATAAAAATAGCTGCCGGAGAGCGCAAGTTTTTTCCCGTACTGGTTGCTGAAATTCAGACCCGCTGCATTGGTGCGGCTGATACCGGCAGATTGTCCTACATTAAAATCGCCGCCGCCGCCAAAGCGACCTCCACCCGGTTGCCCGCCACCTGGTTGCCCGCCGCCACCGCGGTTGTTACCGGAAGAAGTTACGCCAAGCAGATCCTGCGAAGCAAAGTTTTGTTGGTTGATATTATTAAAATTACCGACAAGTGAAATGCGGCGGTTATTTTTGAAAAAACTGGCATTACCGCCGGCGCTGTAGCGCTCGTCGGTACCGTAGCCCGCGTAGATCCTGCCGAAGCGGCCGTTCTTTATGCCTGCCTTCGTGACCACATTGATCGCTTTCACAGAATTACCGTCATCAAAACCGGTAAGCCTGGCCTGGTCACTGAGCCGGTCAAATACCTGGATCTTGTCCACCACTTCTGAGGGAAGATTTTTAAGTGCTGCAGAAGCATCATCGCCGAAAAAATCTTTCCCGTCGATGGTTACTTTTTTTACCTGCTCACCCTGCGCAGTAACTGTTCCGTCTTTTGCAACGGTGATACCGGGCATTTTTTTAATGAGGTCCTCTGTGGTCGCGTCGGGGTTTACTTTAAATTGGCTTGCACTGAATTGAGCAGTGTCGCCTTTAACCACTACAGGCGGTGTGCGGGCAATGACCGTTACACCGGTAAGGTCTTTATTCTGACGGTCCAATAAGATCGGTGAAAGTGTTCTTACCGTGTCCCGTACTGTAATAAATGAAATATACTCCTGATAATTAATTGCGTTTATTTTTACGATAAAACTATCGGCAGGGAGGGAAGTAAATGCAAAGCTGCCGTCTGCCGAAGTGATCGTCGTGGATACTTCCGATGAGTCCGACTGTTTGAGCAGGGAAACGGTTGAGGCCACCACGGCTTTGCTATCCGTTCTGTCTGATACAGATCCTTTGATGCCCCCTGTTTGGGCTACTGCTCCGGCTGCGATCGATAATAATAATAATGTAATGCCTAAATATTTCCTCATATAAGTTCTTTTTTCCCGTGATTTGACGATGTTCCTATATAAAAACTGTCGGAACAGGTACAGATATTTCTGTTAAATAGGCTTAACAGTTACCATGCGGGTCGTTTTTCATTTATTAAGGTTAAATTGCAGCCCTAAATTTTACGTTTTTTATGAGCTATAATAAAATTGTTTCTGTTACCGGCCTCGGCGGTTTGTATGAGTTGGTTTCTTCAAAAGCAGACGGCGGCATCGTACGTTCCCTGGAAGACAAATCTTCTCGTTTTGTAAGCAACCGTGTACACAGTTTTTCGCATTTGGAAAGTATTGAAGTATACACACAAAAAGATAATGTTAACCTGGTGGATGTTTTTCAGGCTATGGGAAAAAGCACAGAGGCACTGCCCGAAGGAAAAGCAGACAATGCAGCCATTCGCACATATTTTGAAAAAGTGTACCCGGAGATGGATTTTGAAAGGGTATATGCCAGTGATATGAAGAAGATGGTAAAATGGTATGAGGTCCTCAGCAAATCCGACATAGAAATAAAATTAACTGAACAGGCAGAAGGTGAAGAAGGTACAGACGATAAGCCGGTTGCATAAAAGAAAACCGCAGCAGCAAAAACTTCCTCTCCTAAAACGGCGGCAGTAAGGAACGGCCCGGCCAAGAAGATCAATATGCCGAGGAAGATGGCGTAGGGAGAATAATTAATATTTAATAAGTAATAATTAATAATTGCAAAGCACGTTTGCATGGTATGGGATTCTAATCCATTATTGAACTCTTTTATCAGTCCTAATGAACACCCCTTTACTCACCTACAGGAATGAGCATTCATATTTCTAAGCCCTCAAATTATTAAATATTAATTATTAAATATTAATTCTCAATGTATTCCGCTGATATCAAAAAACTCCCCCGGAACTACCTTCCCCAAAATTTTACGGTAACCGATTGGGCGGCACTTGAACCTTTTTTTAAGGAATTGCTGGTAAGGCAGATCGATGACAAAACGGGTTTGGAAAAATGGTTGCTCGATATGAGCGAGTTGGAAGCCGCGGTGAATGAAGATGCCTGCTGGCGGCAGATCAAAATGACCTGCGATAATGAGAATAAAGTTTTGGAAGAGGCATTTAATTTCTTTTGCCTGCAGATACAGCCGCAGGTGCAACCTTACAGTGATGCATTGAATAAAAAATTACTGAACTCTCCTTTTCTGAAGGAGTTGGATCAGGAGCAATACCATACATATCTCCGCAGCACAAGAAAAAGTATTGAGCTTTTTCGTGAAGAAAATATTCCTATACAGGCAGAGGTCGCTGTTCTTCAACAGCAGTTTGGCCAGATCTCGGGGGCTATGATGATCACCGTAAACGGGGAGGAATATACACTGCAACAGGCAGCAAAATTCTTAGAGAGTCCCGATAGGGAACTCCGCGAAGAAGTGTATAAAAAAATACAGGATCGCCGCCTGCAGGATACCGCTAAACTCAATGAACTGTTCGATAAACTGATCGTGCTGCGCAATAAAGAATCTCAGAATGCAGGCTTTGATAACTACCGCGATTATCGTTTTAAAGAATTGGGCCGGTTTGATTATACAAAGGAAGATTGCTTTCAGTTTCATGATGCGGTGAAACAGTATGTGCTGCCGCTGGTCAATGAAATTTATCGTAAGAAAAAAGAAAGGCTGGGATTGCAAACCCTTCGCCCATGGGATCTTGAAGCAGAACCTGCAGGAACAACACCGCTACGGCCTTTTGGTACAGGTGAAGAGTTGTTGCAAAAATCCATTGCCTGTTTTACCAAGCTGCGTCCATTCTTCGGGGAATGTTTAGCGAAGATGAAGGACCTGCAGCACCTAGACCTGGAAAGCCGCAAAGGAAAATCACCCGGTGGGTATAACTGTCCGCTCGCAGAAAGCGGTGCTCCGTTTATTTTTATGAATGCCGCAGGGCAAATGCATGACGTGACTACCATGGTACATGAAGGCGGGCATGCGGTTCATTCTTTTTTGGCGCATCCGTTAACGCTGACCGGTTTCAAAGAATACCCGATGGAGATCGCGGAAGTAGCGAGTATGGCGATGGAACTGATGAGCATGGATCATTGGGAAAGTTTTTTTGAAAATACCGAGGACCTTCTTCGTGCTAAGGAACACCAGTTGGAAAGGGTGATTACGATCTTTCCATGGATCGCCATCATTGATAAGTTTCAGCATTGGTTATATGAGCATCCGACCCACACACATACAGAACGTACTGCTGCATGGGTAACGGTGCTGAATGAATTCAAAGATGATGTGATCGATTACAGCGGTTTGGATGAATACCGTATGAATGCCTGGCAGCGGCAACTGCATTTATTCGAAGTGCCGTTCTATTATATAGAATATGGCATTGCGCAGCTAGGCGCCATCGGTATGTGGATGCAGTACCGCAACAACCCGGAAAAAGCTATGGATAATTACTGCGCTGCGCTGAGCCTTGGCGGTACCAAAACACTCCCGGAATTATATAAGACCGCCGGCCTTGAATTTGATTTTAGCCCGGGGAAGATAAAGGGCCTGATGGATTTTGTGAAGGGTCAGATGTAGCTTTAGATTTATTTTTCCCGCAGATATTCGGCGATATAAAAGCACGCAGATTATCGCAGATTGGCCTGCCGAAGGCAGGCTGATTTCTTTGTGGTTCAACTTTTCACTACAGATAAATGCAGAAGGGTTCCCACAGATCACCACAGATTTGTTTCCCGCAGATATAAGATGATTTAAGAGCAGATCTCGCAGAAAGCCTGCCGTAGGCAGGTTCTTTGTGCCTTCGTGTCTTCGTGGCTAAACTTTTACCGGTCATCTGCGAAAACCTGTGAGATCCTGTATTCCCCCTCTGTGTAACTCAGTGAAAACCCCTCCGTGCCCTCTGTGGTTAAATGCCTTTTCTACGTCGGCGAATTCCCAAACCCCGTCATAAACCTTGTATGATCTACTTTTTCTTTCAGCAGATCTTTAATGTCTTTGATCAGCTTTTCCACCTCATCTCTTTTCAGCCCGTCGTAAATACCGCGCACCCTGCGATAGCGATCCACCAGCGCGAAGAATTGCGTGTGGATGAATTGATCCGAAATATTCTGCGTGCTGTCCGGTTTTCCGTTGTCAATGATATAACCCACACGGGCCATGTTGTACAGGTCGGTTTTACTGCCCGTTACAAAATGCCAGTTCTTATTCGGCGCATCCCGGTCAGAGCGCAGGTTGCTTAAAGAATGGGAGCCATCCTCATTTCTCACGAGCATGTTTCCCACCATCTCCCGCTCATATTTTTTCATCAGCGGAATACTGTCTGTCTCGGGCATACAGGTATGGGAAAGGATCATAAAATCATTTTCATTTTTATAGGCGTCATATACCAGGCGCATGTTAGCATTCATTTTCGGGCAGATCCCTTTGCAGGTAGTGAAAAAATAATTCGCTACATATACTTTGTCATCCGTATCATTTTGTGTAATGCTTTTGCCGTCCTGGTTGGTGAAATTAAATGCGGGCACTGCGGGATTGATGACCTTTAGCGGCGATGCACTGAAGTTGTAATCTTTAAGGGCAAACACATAAAAAAGGATCAACAGCACCGTAAAGAATACAATGTAAAACCATGTTTTTTTGCTGAAATGCATAATCTTCATTTAATTGGGAGGTATCTGAGCGTCCTGAAGTTTTCTCCTCCACGGCATCGCAAGTTAAATCGAAAAAATGCAGCAGTTAAACTTTATGCAATAATGCATCAATATTTTTTCGGTCACCGTTAGTAATATCTGAAACCTGCTCATTCTGCTCATTTGTAAGGGTAAGGATGACTTCTAAAGGCTTATTAATCCGTAACTTTAATCCCTAAGTTTTTAAAAATTGAATCGTTTAACAACAATCGTTTTTTGTACACATTATGCAAGATTTTTGATTGCATGGCTGCTTCCTGTCATTTCATTTAATCCTGCCGCGGCACAATGCCCGGTTAATATAGATTTTGAGAACGGTACCTTCAGCGGTTGGACACTATATACGGGTTCGGTAGCTGCTCCCGGCGGCAGTAACCAGATCACACTTTCAGCCATAGGTGCTGCGGACCCTTCCCGCCATGCTATGTTATCTATCCCACCCGGAAACGGTTTGGATCCCTATGGCCAATTTCCGAAAAATTGTCCGAACGGCAGCGGGCATTCGATAAAATTGGGCAGCACGGATTCCGGTGCGGAAGCCGAAGGGGCATCTTATGAGTTCACGATACCGGCGACCTCAAATCAATTTACCCTTACCTATTATTACGCAGTTGTATTCCAGGCGCCCGGGCACCCGGATTTTCAACAACCGCGGATGGAGGTAGAGGTATTGGCAAACGGTGTTCCCATTCCGTGTTCATCTTTTTCATACGTTTCGGGCGGGGCTTTGCCCGGTTTTTTTCCTTCCCCTTCCAACCCGGCAATATTATGCCGCGACTGGTCTGCCAATTCCATCAAACTCGACGGCATGGCGGGAGCAACGATAAAAATATTTTTTAAAACGACAGATTGTACGCTGGGCGGGCATTTCGGCTATGCCTATATTGATGTGGATGCTAAGTGCAACAGCTTTTTCCCGGGGGCCTCTTTTTGCCCGGGTGATACGAGTATCGATGTAAGTGCACCGATCGGCTACCAACAATATAGTTGGCATTTCCAGGGATCTACACAGGTATTGGGCACACAGCAATCCGTGCATATTGCTCCGGCCCCGCCGGCAGGCACTGTACTTTTGGTGGATGTACAACCTTACGCGGGTTACGGTTGCTCCGGCACTTTTACCATCACGCTCACCCAAGACCTTATTGTTACGGCAAATGCCGGGCCCGACAAAACATCCTGCTCCACCGGGCCGGTCCAGATCGGCGTGGCACCTACACCCGGCATAGTGTATAAATGGACGCCCGCTGCAGGGCTCAGCAACCCGAATATTTCCAATCCCTTCGCTGATGCCGGGAGCAGCAATATTTATTATTTAGAAGCCAAGTCACCCGGCGGCGGCTGTGTGGAGTTAGATACAGTAAATGTTTACGGGGTTCAGTTGGACAATAGCCTTACCCTCACGGGTAGCACTACCTATTGCATAGGAAGCGGGCAAAGCAGTATTTTAAAGGTACAACCGGCCGATAGTATACAGTGGTACAGAGATGATGTGCCTATTGCCGGTGCCAACCAGCCACAATACACCGTTTTACAAAGCGGTTCTTACAAGGCCACCGTTTTTAGTTTTATCGGAAACGGTTGCAACAAGACGACAGAAATAAAACGAATGGATGTTTACCCCACACCGCTGGCCGTAGCTTCGGTGAATAATGCAGTGCAATGCCTGCCGGGCAATGTGTTTGATGTGATGGGTTCCGGTTCAGGAGCACCCGGGGCGTTGGTATACAATTGGAACTTTGGTGACGGATCAGTCAGCAGTACGCCGGTCACGACCCATAGTTACACCGCTCCTCAATTGTACAATATTAAATTTACCGTCACGGGAGAGGGCGGCTGCACAGATGATACCCTGATCGCCGTAATTGTAAAACCAGGGGCATTTGCAGATTTTTCCGCATCATCGGTTTGTATTGATCTACCCGTGCCGATCATTAATAATACTACATCACCCGGCACCACAACAGTAAATTATTTATGGGAGTTTGGGAACGGTGAAACGTCAGCGGCCCCTAACCCTGTGGTCGCCTACCCTGTACCCGGGAACTACACCATTAAATTATCAGCCTCCACACCTCAATGTCCGCAACCGACCGTAAAGGAAGTGCAGGTAATGGCAGCAGCGCCGGCGCCTGGCATCCGCTACCCTGATCAACCGGTGATCATCAACTATCCCGAAGTGCTGCATGCCCGTGCGATAGGGGCTTATGTATTGTGGGCCTTTGTAAATGATAATGTGCGTTCGTATAACCCTACATTTACAGGTTCCCTGCCGCAGGAATATACCATTAAACTGACAACGGCATTGGGATGCGTTACCGTGGATACTTTACTTGTAAAGCCCTATAAAAAAATAGATATCAATGTGCCTTCAGTCTTCACCCCGAACGGCGACGGTAAGAATGATCTCTTAAGGCCATTATTATACGGCTTCAAAAAATTAAATTATTTCCAGGTATATAACCGTTGGGGTAAATTGGTTTTTAATACCACAACGATCAATGCAGGCTGGGACGGTAGGGTCAACGGAGCGCAGCAGGACATACAAACCGTGGTGTGGATCATCAGTGCAGAAGATGTGGACGGTAAAGTGCATGTGGAAAAAGGCAGTTCCGTGATCATTCGATAATTCAGCTTAATAAAATCATCATTATGAAAAGGATCATTGCCATTTCCATGCTGTTGTTTTTTTTCTTCAATGCCTCTGCACAAAACCGGCAGGTCGATCTCATCAAAGCTGCAATGGATGAACAGCTGACTGCCTGGAATGCCGGCGATATCGATCGTTATATGCAGACCTATTGGCATAACGACTCCCTCATGTTCATCGGCAAAAGCGGCGTGACCTACGGATGGGAAAATACCCTGAAAAATTATAAGAAAGGCTATCCCGATGCCGCCGCCATGGGGAAACTGGATTTCCAGCTGCTTAATATAAAACGCATGTCGGGGAAATATTATTCCGTTGTTGGGAAATGGCATTTAGCGAGATCGATCGGTGATATCGGCGGTGCATTTACCTTACTCTTTAAAAAGGTAAACGGGAAATGGCTGATCATACAGGATCACAGCAGCTAAGGCGTTATTCAAAAGTGCTTCACCTTTTTCCATTTCCGCGCAAGGTGTTTTACCAAAAAGAAAAAACTTACCAGGAAGAGCGCGTAATAGATGTAATTTCTAAGGGTTGGTTGCCCCTCAAACAAACCCAGTTTCATCCGGATGCCGATGATCACATTTACCAACATCCATAAGATGATCAACGACGCGGTTTGTACGATCGTCACGAGAAAATCTTTGGTATCATCTTCCATTCCCATAACACAAATCTACTTCAATAATAGTTTTTGAAAGGCAAGGCTGTCGCCGTTGAAAACATTAAAATCAACACGCGTCCGAATGCCGTTCACATTCCCGGTCTCATTATGTTGCCAGAAGGTCCAGTTGCGTTCGATGCGGGGCTTTTCTTTTTGCAGGTAATGTGCGATCCATAACGGGTACCCGTCAAAGCGCCCTGCTAAAAAAGTATTGTAAAAATTAATATTGGTATAAATGATCGGCTTCGTGCGGTATTTTTTCCCGACGATCAGCAGCCAATCTTCCAGTCTTTGCTGAAGGTCCGTCAGCGAAGCGCCGTTCGTGGTCTCTGTATCCAACACCGGCGGAAGGTCTCCCTTTTTCAGGTCTGCAGTCTCCAGGAAATGTACGGCCTGTGCCTTGCCGCTCGATGAGCCGATAAAATAATGATACGCTCCTGTGATGATGCCGGCTTTTCTTGCGGCAGAGATATTTGCGCGGTATTTTTCATCTGCCAGGTCTGTACCTTCCGTGGCTTTGAGAAATGCAAAATCAATTTGTATATTTTTTATTTTCATCTCCTTTACATCTTTCCAGGAAATATTCTTTTGATGACGGCTCACATCAATGCCGTGGATGCGATAATCCGCAGGTATATCTATTCCGAATTCCGAATAATGAATGAAGGTGGGGCGGTGCGGGTCATCGCTGATGTAATAGGCTACAGCGGCCAATGCAGCAAAAAAGACCGCTGCTATAACTATTTTTTTACCGATGCGTGCAACCTTTTTCCATTAGTTCAAAGTACACGAATTAAACCAACACGAATTACACGAATTTCTTTGGTCACGAATTGGCGAATTACACGAATTAATTCGTGTAATTCGCCTAATTCGTGTAATAAAAAGATCTACCGGATGAGCTGCCTTGTAATCGTTTTCCCTGCAGCAAATATTTTGAGGGTATAGAGGCCACGTGCCCAACGGGAAACGGGTACCTGCACAAACTCCGCACCGGCAGTGAGTGCCACTGTTCGTTTATACATGGTCTGCCCGGCCCTGTTATAAATGATCATCTCTGCTTTCGAATCATTGAAGTCATGGAGGTAAACCGTAAACGGATCGGTCACCGGGTTAGGATATATTTCCACTATGCTGCTGCCGCTGTTGGTTGCAGGGAGTTTTAAAGTGGTGTTGCCCCGGGAGATCAGCCAATACTCCGGGTCGACGAGCACCGTATCCGGCAGGAACCCGATTGTTTTGATAAAGGATTGGCCGTTAAATCCGTGATCGACCACCACTGTTTTTTCCTGCGTTGCATTTTTAAATTTCAGTGCCACGGGTAGTTTAAAAAAAGTTACCGAAGGATGAGAAGTGGATTGTTGCATTTTAATATTCACGGTGCCGCTGCCGATAGTGGTCCATTGCACATTAAAACTTGGGTAGCCCTGCCCGGTGTACCATTGATCAAAAAAATACGCAAGGTCCTTCCCGCTTTCCTGTTCAAGATTTCTTTTAAGGTCGGCAGTATGTGCATTGCCATAGATCACAGCAGGATCTGTTTGGTATCTCCTGATCGCTTTAAAGAAAACATTATCGCCCAAAATAAACCGTAGCATATACAAAAGGTGACTTCCCTTATTATAAGAAAGGCGCTGGCTGAAGATTTTGTTCAGGTTGGTCGTATCATCCACTTTGAGCACGCCGCCGGGTAAAGACGTAATATTATTCACCACAGCTTTACGGTTTGCGATGGCAGTAGCGGGGTATTTTGTTTCCATATGAAATGCAGCCAGGTGCGTTGCAAAGCCTTCATTCAGCCAAATGTCTTCCCAGCTTGCACAGGTGATCTTATCGCCAAACCATTGGTGACCCAGTTCATGTGCCATCAGCGACTCACCGGGGCTCACGATGAAAGTGGAGGTCTGGTGTTCCATACCGCCGCCCCAGTTGAATTGTACGTGGCCGTATTTTTCTTTTATAAAAGGGTAGGGACCGAATGTATTATGAAAAAGTTGCATCGCCTCCAGCACTTTAGGCGTGTTAGCCTGGAAAGCAGCAAGGCTCTCCGGGTAACAATGTGTAAGCATCGGAAGTGTTGTACTGCCCAGTTGGATGCTGTTGCTGAAGGTGACATAATTTGTAATGGCCATACAGACCAGGTAAGAGGCAATAGGATAACGGTGCTTCCAATGCGTGACGGTTTTGTTACCGGCAATAGCGGTTTCGGATTGCAACATACCGTTACTCGCTCCTTTATATTGTGAAGGGTGAATAAGATAAATATCTACGGAATCCGCTTTATCCTTGATACCGTTCTTGCAGGGCCACCAGTCGCGCGAACCATACGATTCACTGAGGCTCCACACAATAGGCACGCCTGCGTGCACATCCTGAATGAAAGATCCGAAGCCGGTATTGGCCGGTATGCCCTGGTAAGAAATGGTCACAGAATCCAACGCGCCCGAGTTTAAGGCTAAGGGAAAATTGATCACCAGTGTATTGGTAGGTTGCGTGTAAGTAAGCGGCATCCCGTTCTTGGTTATGGACGTTACGGCCAGTACATTCATAAGATCCATAGTGATCGAACTGCCCGCACTGCTCATGGTAAAGTACATGGTCACCTTGCCTTTTATATAACGTATGGCCGGATCGATCTCCCACTCGCAACGGTAATACTTTACATCAAAATTATCAGAGGAATTTGTGCCGCCGGTAAAATTGGAAAATTGTTGCACATAGGGCGCCATTTCCATCTTTGCGATGGATTGCGGATCGGATCTTTCCTGGCAGAAACCGGCAGTAGAAAACAATAGGAGGGCGAATAAAATTGATCTCATTATTAAGATTTGATTAACCTATACTATTAACGCCGGATACGCGGCCAAATTATCTGCCCCTGCAATGAAGCGCGTTTGAGAAACAGGTAGAGTGAGAAACGAAACCGGCTTTTCATTTATTTCAGGACAATAATTGAAGTTATTTCAATTTTCCTGAAAATAGCGAAACAGGATGTTAAGAAAATAGGGGGTGCATGCCTGTTCATTTTATGATCTTCTTTAAAATTTCCGCTGCAGTGGCGGCTATGGCCGGTACTGCTACAGAATTGCCGAATTGTTTGTAAGCCGGTGAGTCGGACTTCGGTAAGATATAATTATCCGGGAATCCCTGCAGCCGGGCCCATTCCCTTGGGGTCATTTTTCCTTTTGTTGTACGAAGCCTTGGTGGTCTTCGCGGTCATTTGAAACGTATTTGCAAATTTAGTTTGAAATAACATTGCCCATTATTTTCATATACTTTTCCAAAATCGTGTCTTGTACTACTCGCTGTTTCAAGTTTTGTATTTGTAAATAAATAGTCCTCAAATTGATTACGATTATAAATGTGATAACACAAAACATCTCCGTTTTCTTTTACTACCAAATAACCACCTGTAGCATCATAAAGTCCTGCCCAAACTTTTGATGGTGTCATACCCAAAGCTACATCTGTTAAAAATCGTTTTACTTTGTAATCGTAAAATGTATGTGCAAATTGTGTGTCGAAGTTTAGCGGATTTAATTTGTTTATATTGTCTGTTAAGTCTTTGATAGAACTTAGATTTGATGTGAAAAAACTTTTCGTTATTTCCGCTATTATATTTGGTAATAAGCTATCAATAAGAACTAAGTTATTTTTGAAAATATCTTGTTGTGGTGTTACGAATTTTAATATACCACCAACTTTTCGTATGGCTTCAATTCTGTCTTTAATCTTGCTTTTTGTGTCAATATCATTGATTGATTTTATTTCTTTTGCAGTTGGTTTAAAACCTGTTATTTGATAAATAAAGTTGGTTGTTTTACCTGCGTTCAGAAGTGTAGCGTCTCCTCCTAATTGAGATTTTATGCTAAATCCTAATTCTGCAACTTGATTAATTCTTTGGTCGTGAATTACAATGCGAATGTCTGTTTTTGAAGTTGCTTTTGCTTTTAATGTTTTACAGTTTATTGATGTCATAAAAGCTTCCGTTTCAGGAA
>JBBJLU010000054.1:0-19970 GCA_037719665.1 Ferruginibacter sp. | reverse complement strand
GACAGGATCATTGAAGAATTTGCGGGTAAAGGAATGATCCTGGACCTGGAGGGGTCAGATATAAAAGGGATCGCAGATTTTTACCGGAAGATGAACCCGGTGAATGAAGCGTACACGTTTATTCGCTATAACAACCTGCCATGGCCTATAAAAATACTAAAGCAATAAAGGCTATGTAGTAAAAAAGGACTCAGCTATAAGGATGTCTGCCGGCCTTGTAATTTTTATATTTTTTTCATCCCCCTCCACTAAGTTCACCCTGATCCCAAAAGCTTCAGCCACTGTAGCCTCATCTGTGAATTTATCTTTGTAATCTATGCGGTATGCGGGGAGCAGAATTTTTCCGTGAAAAGCCTGCGGGGTTTGCACCAGCTTAACCATTTTCCTGTCAATAGCTTCATTGCCCTCCGCTGTTAACAATCGCACACTGTCCCTGCATTCGATAACGGGAACCGCGGAGCCGGTTTGGCATACTTCTTTGAAACAACGTTCGATCAGCGCATGGCTTGCAAATGGTCGTACGGCATCATGCACAAAGATCACACTGTCTTCGTCTTCCACTTCTTCCAATCCTATTTGCACGGAATGAAACCTGGTACGCCCGCCGATAACGATCTTTATCCTCTCATAACCGAAAAATGCATCGATAATTTCCTGCCCGGCTGCAACATGCTCTTCGGGTAATACCAGGATGATGTGGGCATCATGTAAAGCTTCCAGGAAGCTCTTTATAGCGTAGTACAAAACCGGCTTGCCTTTCAGCAGCATAAATTGTTTGGGCAGTGCATTGTTCATCCTGTTGCCGGAACCACCCGCCGGTATGATCACATATTTCCTCATTAAAATTGCATGTTATTATTATTACCTACCATACCTGAGATACTTTGCGCAATCAATCTTTATAAATACCGATGAATTTTTCACCGGTGCTGCTTTGCATGGCACGGTACATTCCTGCACTGTTAAACATCATCGCGACATTTCCTTTTGCATCTACACCGATCATTCCGCCTTCACCGTCCATCTCCGGGAGTTTCTTATGTACAACTGCATCCATTGCTTCATGCAGGCTCATGTTTTTATATTCCATGTGCGCACTCACATCATAGGCTGCAACCGCTTTTATAAAAGGCTCACCATGCCCCGTACAACTGATGGCGCAGGTTTTATTATTCGCATAAGTGCCGGCGCCGATCAATGGACTGTCTCCGATCCTTCCGTATTTTTTATTGGTCATGCCCCCTGTGCTGGTTGCTGCTGCAATATTTCCTTCCCCGTCGCAGGCTGCCGCCCCTACAGTCCCGAACTTTTTATCTTTCATCAGTTCTTCCAGCCCCTGATGTGTATGGTCCAGAGAATAATTATCACTGTCACGCATGGCTTTCCACTGGTCATAACGAAACTGCGAGAAAAAATATTCATCCGGCTCCAGTTTGATCCCCTGTTTGATGGCGAAATCATTTGCACCTTTCCCGCTCAGGAACACGTGATTGCTGTGCAGCATTACTTCAGCCGCTAATTCTATAGGGTTCCTGATGTTCCGAACGCCCGCTATGGCGCCCGCTTCCAACTCTTTTCCTTCCATGATAGCGGCATCCATTTCCTGTACACCCTTTTTGGTAAAAACAGATCCCCTACCTGCATTGAACAACAGGTTGTCCTCCAATACCACCACTGCCGCTTTAATTGCATTTACTGCTGAACCGCCCTGCTCAAGCACGGCATAGCCTGCTGATAAAGCCTCATCCAATCCTTTTATATATGCCGCTTCCAACTCCGGGGTCATATCTTCTTTTAATATTGTACCGGCTCCGCCGTGTATCACAATTGAATATGGTTGCATAAGTACTTACAATCTTTTTTCTGAGCCCAAATGTATCTATTTTACACTCAATTAAAGCATACTAATGTTTAAAAGGAGGCTTAGTTTTTCAGATGTTTTCCTGATCCTCATCAACCTCGTACCGCTGTATGGAGTTTGGTTCGAATCATGGAATCCCATTGAGGTTTTTATTGTGTATTGCCTGGAAACGGTCATCGCAGGATTGATGACAATCGTAAAAATGGCAATGGCATCCTACTTCGCGGAGCAACCACAAACCACCGGCAGTAAAAAACCGAATCGCTTTGCACTTGCTTTGTTCATGATCGGTTTCTTTATACTCCATTACGGTATTTTTGTGTTTGTGCAAACGCAGATGTTTCTCAGTATAGCCGGCATAGGCGGGGACGGGAGTACATTTATGAAATATGTTAGTGCAGGTCGCCTGCTCGGCAGAGACGGCATCCTGATGTTTGTCATATTTATTGCCTGGTATAGTTATGACCTGGTCACCACATTTTTTCTTTCGGGTAAATTCCGGTCCACGTCGGTAATTGCGATCATGTTTCAGCCTTACGGTAGAATTTTTGTGCAGCAGGTTATTGTAATATTGGGCAGCCTGTTCCTCATGCTAAAGATGCCCGGGGGATTTATATTGGTATTTGTTGCGGTAAAGACACTCGCAGATCTTGTGTTGAACAGGTACCTGAACAGCAGGAGAAAAGATGCTTTCGGCAGCCGTCAATTAACCGGCGAGTAAATGTTTACACTCAGCCAATAGATTTTCTTTGTTGATCGCTACTGTTCCTACTTCTTCGCAAACCAAACCGCCGGCTATGTTGGCGACCTCCGCCATGAGCCGCATATTTTCAGAAGCAGCATACACCACCGAGGCCACAGCAATAACGGTATCTCCTGCACCGCTCACATCCGCTACATTTCGGATATGCGTAGGGATAACGGCTTTCTCTTTTCCGCTCTCATAGAATACCCCTTTTTCAGAAAGAGTAATGAAAGAAATTTTATGATGCAGCTTTTTATATATCGCATCATGGATCTCTCCCAACAATTTTTCCGATACCTCATCCCCGATAATATTCAGGCCTTCCTTTGCTTCGTGCAGGTTTGGTTTGAAAATGTCTGCGCCCTTATAAGCAAAGAAATTTTTTCTTTTAGGATCCACTGCCGTAAGGATATGATTCTTTTTACAGATCGAAATGATCTGTTCAATGACCTTTTCCGTTAAAACACCTTTATTATAATCCTCCAGGATCACCAATTGGGGCTTCTCTTTTTCCGCATAGTTTTGAAAGGCCTGTAAAAGCTCCTCTTCTTCCCGGGTATGAAGCGGGGCGGTGATCTCCGCATCCAACCGCATCATATGTTGGTTTCGGCTGATGATACGGATCTTATTTGTAGTGATCCGTTCCCTGCTACAGGTAACGTATTCAGTATTGATCCCGTTACTGCTTAGCAATTCCATCAACTGTTTGCCTTCTTCATCATTTCCCGCAACACTGATCACACTTACTGCTGCGCCCAACGCTGCGATATTAAGGGCTACGTTGCCGGCACCGCCGATACGTTGTTCTTTTTTGCTGACCGTTACTACGGGAACGGGAGCTTCCGGGGAAATGCGCTCCACTTTACCCCACCAATAGGTATCCAACATAATATCTCCTACCACACCTATTTTAAGCGTGTTGAATTTTTTAAAAAGTTCCCCGAATTCCAAAGCACTCATCATGATACCTGTTTGTCTTTATTAGCCACAGCGATAAAATACACCGGAATACCCGTTAATACAATGGCCAGCCCGATACCTGCATAAACGGGTTTGTAATAAATAAGCAATGCACAGAATGTAATGGCCATCAAAATATAAATGGCAGGCAGCAAGGGATAACCGAAAGCTTTATAGGGCCTTTCGATATCCGGCCTGTTCTTTCTCAGGATAAAAATACCTGCGATCGTAAGTGCATAAAATAAAACGACTACGAATGAGATCATGTCCAGCAGATCACCGTAGCGGCCGCTGAGGCAAAGTAATGAGGCCATGGCACATTGTATCCATAGGGCAAACTCCGGCACATCGTTCTTATTCAATGTCCCGGTCTTTTTAAAGAACAGGCCGTCTTTTGCCATTGTATAATACACCCTTGCTCCGGCTAGGATCAACCCGTTATTACAACCGAAAGTGGAGATCATGATCATTACCGCGATCACATAGGTCCCGATATTTCCGAAGATCGCGTTGCTTGCACTTACCGCCACCCGATCCTGCGGAGCGGAAGCAATTTCCTGCAGCGGCAATACGCTGATGTACATCAGGTTTGCACTCACATAAATGATGGTTACGATCAGCGTCCCGAGAAACAGGCTGAGGCCGATGTTCTTCTTCGGGTTCCGTACTTCACCGGCGATAAAAGTTACATTATTCCATGCATCACTGCTGAAGATAGATCCTACCATTGCTGCGGCAATAGCCCCCATGATGGCACTCCCTGCTATCCCGCCGATCACATTTCCGTCGGCACCTCTTTTCGTCATGGACCAGGCATCCTGCCAATTGCTGTTCCAGATATCTGATTTTGCAGCCAATAAAAATCCGAAAACGATCAGGCCGAAAAGTGATAATAATTTTATTACCGTAAAAGTGGTTTGTATCAGTTTTCCGCTTTTGATACCACGCGTATTTACCCATGTCAAAAAAACAATGAGTAAAATGGATACCAATTGTGCTGAATATATTTTTAAACTACCGAGCTGTAACAATACATTGTTGTCGTTCAGTTCAAGGGCCGGAATAAAATAGCCGGCAAATTTGGAAAACGCTACCCCCACCGCTGCAATAGTAGCTGTTTGAATAACCGCAAAAAAACTCCAGCCATAGAGAAATCCTGCCAGCGGATTAAAGGCTTCTTTCAGGTAAACATATTGCCCGCCCGCTTTTGGAAACATCGCGCTGAGTTCCCCGTAACTCATTGCGGCAACCAACGTCATGAACCCGGTGATCAACCAAACGGCAATAAGCCACCCCGCGCTGCCGACATTGCGGGTAATATCGGCGCTTACAATAAAAATACCCGAGCCGATCATCGAGCCGGCTACGATCATGGTAGCATCCAGCAGGCCGAGTGAAGGCTTAAATTGATGAGTTGTTTCGGTCATTGCAGGTTGTTTGTACCGGCAATATAATACCTATTTAAAAAATAATACTATTTTTCGGTGAAACTACCCCGGCAGACGGAATGCAGGACGCACAAAAAACCCCGGGAATGATCGCCGGAAGCTCTTGCTAAAAAAAATAAAAAATTATTTGCGGGCCATTTTTTCATTCATCCCGCGAATAACATCCCGCGTAATATTGAAGGAGGAGTCTTTATACAACATGTAATCCAGCCCCGTGCCGGTTGTAAGGATGTATTGGTAGTTTTTATCCTTGTTATAATCATTTAGAAAGTCCTTTAGTTTTTTCTGGATATCATCCATAAAATTGTAACTCTTCTCGCTGAGTTTTTGCGTGAGTCCCTGTTTTCTTTGGTCGATCTGCTGTTGCTGTTGCATCAACTCATTTTGAAATTGCTCCGCTTCCTGTTGCGTGATGGAATTACCGCGTTTTAAAAATTGATTCTTACGGTTCTCCAGGTTGCGGTACCCGTTCTGCCATTCCGTTTCAATAGCACGCTGCTCGCCTTCAAGTTCTGTGCGGCGGCTCCTGATGTAACTGATCTTATCATTTAAGGAATCCAGTTCCACAAATGCAATAGCAGCATTGCCTGAAGAAGCAATATTGGTCTTAGCCACCTGTACAGATGCAGTTTCCTGTTTTTTGTTCCCGGAAAATACTTTTACGTACAAAAAAGCGACTGCTGCAATAAGTATGACATTAAGGGTAATCGATAAATTCTTCATCCGGCTGTTTAGTTTTGATCGGGGCGCAAGATAATACAAAGCCGCATTACGGCTGGTATTGATATGCGATTTATGATTGTATTAACCCCGATACAGGTATGCCCGGTGGATCCCGAAAGTTATTCTCCTGGTTTGATGAATAAAAAAACCCCTTCGGAGAAGAGGTTGACAGGTTATATCGCCTGTTTAATCGCGCTTTTTAACAAGGATCGCATAGATCACATAGAACCATCCGAATATTCCGTGGATGATCGCCCATAAAATAGATTTATTCCGGCTCCAGGAAACTACAACGGCGATAATAGTACCCAGCCCGATGCCAGGACCGTAATACCGGGGTTGCATATATCCGTCGTTATTTGCATCGTTGCCTGTGCAGGACGCTAAGAGTAACAAAGACAGGGAAAGCAATAATTGAAAAGTTTTGTTCATGGCGTAGTTTTAAAATATGTTTCTATTATTGTGCCAAACAATCTGCCGGTTCTTTTTCCGGGTGATGAGCGGTCTTATGGAAGAAGGCTTCAGGGAATGCTGAGCATCCGTCATTTTGCTTTCAATGCCGATCTTGAAATATAGCCATTTCTTCCGTCTGATAATTGTACACGATAATACAGATCCGTAGATGCCGTGGCAAATACAACTGTATTTTTCGGGATATTAAACCCGGCGGAAGATTGAAAAATATGGGGTATGAGTTTAGTGGCCTTTGTGGTGACAAGGTTATAAACAGGCGGAGTTAATTCGGATTTTCTGTCGGGCTGTTTCACGGGTTTGATGAAAAGTAAAGGGTCAATTGCACCCATTGGTGAATAGATACCGAAATGAAGGTGAGGAGGAGTGAACTTTGCATTCCCTGTATTGCCAACGAGTCCAAGAACCTGTCCCGCAATAACGCGCTGGCCCGGCGAAACTAATTGACTGTCTAAGTGGGCATAGTATACATTATAATCTGCACCGCGGGGTTGCATAAACACATATTTCCCTCCCAATTCACTTTCTGAAACATTGAGGACCAACCCATCTGCAACGGCAACAGCAGGCGCATGTTTCGGTGCAAAAATATCTACTCCTTCATGCTTCCTCGCACCGCCGTCACGCGGATCATGCCAGAGGCTGCCAATAGAGGATCTCACACTTGCAGAGATGGGGAATTGTAAGGAAGGCCCTGATTGAAATTGAAAATAGTAAGCGCCTGATGCACCTATTTCCTGTTGGAACCGAATAACAAGGCGTTCATCCCGGGTTGCATTAAATTCCAGGAAATTCAATGCGGTGTCTGCAGCAAGGATCAGGGCCGCAGGCCTTCCGGTGAGGGTATCTGCAGGACGCCAAAGTTCAAGGTAAGTTTTATAAGCGGATAGCGGATCTCTTTTAAAAGATACGGTGAGTTTACGGCCGGTTTTGATCTCTGTGGAGAAAGCCGTGGCATTGTAGACATTGGAATAAATTCTCCCCGATTCACTATAGGTGTCCGCTGCGTAAAAAGGATAATTCAGGGCCCTTGTGCCGGCATTCAACCAAGCCGTTACAGCAGGACTTGCAGGAGCAGCTTCTTTGATCTTCTCTTCGTATTTTTCCCTGGGCGTTTTTTTAGAAAAAACACCTTTACTTCGGGAGGTGCTACAGGCTGTGGCAAACAATAATATAACGATGAAAAATAAAACCGGAGAGATCTTCATGCTTATACTATTCAAAAATTGCGCCTGCGGGAACTAATGAGTTGCTAAAATTTAATAAAATGTCTGGCAAATTTAAAGTCTCAATGAACCGCCTTTTTAAAATTTTTCTCACCCGCCTTTACGGATAGGTCCAGGTCATTTTCTTTTGGGGGAATCGGGCACATATATCCCGAAGTATAAGCACAATAAGGATTGTACGTTTTGTTGAAATCAAGTAAGACCTTTCCGTTCTTAATATCAGTCGTCAGTATATCCAGGTATCTTCCCCCGCCGTAAGTTTCATCGCCGTTTGTGAGATCTGTGAATGGAATGAACAGGTGGTTTTTATATTTTTCTTCTTTAGATTCCCGCGGCGAAAAGTAGGCGAATAAATGATAGTCTTTCCCTTTGTAACGGAATTGCAATTTGCCGTAAACCAAATATCGCTGTCCGAACCCGGCAAAAGTTTTGAATTTAACCTCCGGTTTACTTTTTAACTCCTCAAAATCGGCAGTTACAGCAAAGGATCTGTTAACCGGGAAAAAGGCAAAATTCTTTTTATTCTCCCCTGTTACCACTTCATGATCCTGCACATAGCCTGCACGAAATGCCTTGGCGGTCTCAACATATTTTTTGCCTGTTTGAGCAAAGGAAGAACCGGAGGCAAGAACTAATACTAATGCAAAAATGTATTTCATAAAGTGATTTTTGGGTATTTTTTTGATTTTTATCATGCAGGTGTCTGACACCCCTGAAGGTGTCTGACACCATTGTACGATTATTATCTGGTAGGTGTCTGACACCCCTGAAGGTGTCTGACACCATGGTAAAAAAAGGAGCGAGACTCTCATCTCACTCCTAAAATTATATACTTGCGAACGACTTTTGCAAATTTTCACATCTGCACATTTTCACATTACTCCTCTTCATCAAAGCTCATCGCTTCCTTGGTCGTCATCAGCAATTCATATTCTTCCTTGCTTCCTACGATCATATTCTCAAATTCACGGAGACCGGTACCTGCCGGGATATGATGGCCGGTGATCACGTTCTCTTTCAGGCCGAGCATCGGATCGGTTTTACCCTGTATCGCCGCGGAAGAAAGCACTTTCGTGGTTTCCTGGAACGATGCAGCCGAGATCCAGCTTTGCGTACCCAATGAGGCCTTGGTAATACCAAGCAACAACGGTGAAGAGGTTGCAGGATGTGCATCACGGAATTCAACAAGCTTTTTATCTGCCCTGCGAAGAATGGAATTCTCTTCCCTCACTTCACGCAATGTAAGGATCTGACCTGTTTTCAACTTAGTGCTCTCACCGTGTTCGGTAACCACTTTTTTATCAAAGATGGCATCGTTCTCACGGTTAAAGTCCATTTTATCTTCCACGTCTCCTTCAAGGAATATGGTATCGCCCGCATCTTCGATCGTTACCTTTCTCATCATCTGGCGTACGATAACTTCCACGTGCTTATCATTGATCTTCACACCCTGTAAACGATATACTTCCTGTATCTCATTTACCACGTACTCCTGTACGGCAAACGGACCTTTAATAGCAAGAATATCAGCCGGCGCAGTTTGGCCGTCACTGAGCGATGCACCTGCTTTCACAAAGTCACCGTCCTGTACAAGGATCTGGCGGCTCAACGGAACAAGGTACTTACGCACCACGCCGTCTTTTGCTTCTACGATGATCTCCCTGTTACCGCGCTTGATAGCACCGAATGCTACCACACCGTCAATCTCACAAACAACCGAAGGGTTGCTCGGGTTACGTGCTTCAAATAATTCCGTTACACGCGGCAGACCTCCCGTGATATCCTTCAGCTTGCTGAGTACACGTGGTATTTTTACCAACACCTGGCCGCTTCTTACATCGTCAGTTTCTTCGATAACGATATGCGAACCTACCGGCAGGTTATATGTTTTTGTTTCTTTCCCCGTTACAATAATGGAAGGAAGTTTTGTCTTATCCTTTGTATCGATAACCACTTTTTCACGGTGACCGGTTTGCTCATCCGCTTCATCGCGGTAAGTGATACCTTCTATCAATGCATCAAACTTAACGGTACCGTGCGTTTCAGCAACGATAACATTATTGAACGGATCCCATGTGCAGATCACATCACCTTTAGCTACTTTCTGACCGTCTTTTACTTTCAGTACAGAACCGTAAGGGATATGCGAACTGTTCAACAGGCGATCCGATTTTACATCTATATTCCTGATCTCACCCGTACGCCCGATAACTACTACTAACTTTTTGCCTTCTCCGTCTTCGGTTGCTACCGTACGTAATCCGTCAAATTGCAATGTACCGTCAAACTTAGCATAGAGCGAAGATTCTACAGAAGCAGAACCTGCCACACCACCCACGTGGAAAGTACGCAGGGTAAGCTGTGTACCCGGCTCACCGATCGACTGTGCCGCGATGATACCTACGGCATCTCCGCGTTGTGCCAATGTACCGGAAGCAAGATTCTTACCGTAACATTTCACACAAACACCACGCTTACTTTCACAGGTTAATACAGAACGTATCTCTACGGTTTCAATACCGCTTTCATCAATTAATTTTGCATCTTCCGCGCTGATCTCTTCACCCGCATTGATCATAATATCTTCCGTAACCGGGTGCAGCAGATCGTGTAAAGACATACGTCCTTCGATCCTGTCGCTCAACGGCTCGATGATATCTTCATTATCTTTTAATGCTGAAGTGGCAATACCGCGAAGGGTGCCGCAATCTTCTTCATTGATCACCACATCCTGCGCCACATCCACAAGCCTACGCGTAAGGTAACCAGCATCCGCAGTCTTCAATGCCGTATCCGCAAGACCTTTACGCGCACCGTGGGTAGAGATAAAGTATTCCAATACACTTAGGCCGTCCTTAAAGTTTGCAAGGATAGGATTCTCAATGATCTCAGATCCTGATGAACCGGATTTACGCGGCTTAGCCATCAATCCCCTCAATCCCGCAAGCTGCTTGATCTGCTGCTTGGAACCACGCGCACCGGAATCCAACATCATGTAAACAGAGTTGAAACCCTGCTTATCACTTGCCAGGTCACGGATCAATGTTTCTGTAACTTTCGTATCCACACGACTCCAGATATCAATGATCTGGTTATAACGCTCGTTATTTGTAATCAAACCATTGTTGTAACTGTCCCACACTTCAGCCACCTCACCCTGTGCATTTTCCACCAATTCTTCTTTTACTGCAGGTATGATCAGGTCATTAATGTTGAACGACAAACCACCGCGGAATGCCATACGGAATCCGAGGGTCTTAATATCATCCAGGAACCTTGCCGTGATCGGAACACTGGTCCATTTGATGATGTCACCGATGATCTCCCTTAGGTTCTTCTTGGTAAGCAATGCATTTACAAAACCTACTTCTTTCGGAACAAACTGGTTAAAGATCACACGGCCAACCGTGGTCTCAATTAATTTATTGGTTAGCGTACCGTCATTGTTACGGTAGTTCGCTTTTACTTTAATATTCGCGTGTAGGTCGATCACTTTTTCATTGTACGCAATGATTACTTCTTCGGAAGAGTAGAAAGATTTCCCTTCGCCTTTTACGATCTCATCACCGATGGTTTTCTTTCCCTTGGTGATGTAGTACAGTCCGAGTACCATGTCCTGGGAAGGAAGCGTGATCGGTGTACCGTTTTGCGGGTTAAGGATATTGTGCGAAGACAACATCAGTAACTGGGCTTCCAATACAGCAGCATTGCTCAAAGGCACGTGCACCGCCATCTGGTCACCGTCAAAATCCGCGTTGAAAGCAGCAGTTACCAACGGGTGAAGCTGAATGGCTTTTCCTTCGATAAGCTTTGGCTGAAACGCCTGTATAGACAAACGGTGAAGGGTTGGGGCCCTGTTCAGCATTACCGGGTGGCCTTTCAATATATTCTCCAGGATATCCCAGATGATCGCTTCTTTTTTATCTACCAGCTTTCTTGCACTCTTTACTGTTTTTACAATACCTCGCTCAATGAGTTTGCGGATAATGAACGGCTTAAACAATTCTGCCGCCATATCTTTCGGAAGACCGCACTCATGCATTTTTAATTCAGGTCCTACCACAATTACAGAACGACCGGAGTAATCAACACGCTTACCCAACAGGTTCTGACGGAAACGTCCCTGCTTACCTTTCAGTACATCAGAGAGGGATTTCAATGCACGTCCGCCTTCCGCTTTTACAGCATTGGATTTACGGCTGTTATCAAACAAGGAATCGATCGCTTCCTGCAGCATCCTTTTTTCATTCCGAAGGATCACTTCCGGTGCTTTAATTTCCAACAGTCTTTTCAAACGGTTGTTACGGATGATCACACGACGGTAAAGGTCATTCAGATCCGATGAGGCAAAACGGCCACCGTCCAACGGAACGAGCGGGCGAAGTTCCGGTGGTATCACCGGGATGTATTGCATCACCATCCACTCGGGACGGTTATTGATCCTTGTATTGGCATCACGGAAGCTTTCCACCACTGACAATCTTTTCAGGGCATCTGCTTTACGCTGCTGTGAAGTTTCGTTAGCTGCTGCATGGCGAAGGTCAAAGCTCAGTTGATCAAGATCAAGGCGCTCCAACATAGCATGTACGGCTTCAGCTCCCATTTTCGCAACAAATTTTTCCGGATCTTCATCAGGAAGCATTTGGTTTTCTTTCGGAAGCGTATCCAAAATATCCAGGTATTCTTCTTCCGTTAAAAGATCAGCATAATTCTGTCCTTTATCCGCACGAAGACCCGGGTTGATCACCACGAAGCGCTCGTAGTAAACGATCGTTTCCAATTTCTTGGAACTCATACCAAGGAGGTATCCGATCTTATTCGGTAATGATTTGAAATACCAGATATGTACAACAGGTACTACCAGTTTAATGTGGCCCATTCTTTCGCGGCGCACTTTCTTTTCAGTAACCTCTACACCGCAACGGTCGCAAACGATCCCTTTATAACGGATACGCTTATACTTGCCGCAGGCACATTCATAATCTTTAACCGGGCCAAAAATTCTTTCGCAAAACAAACCGTCTCTTTCGGGTTTATAAGTACGGTAGTTGATGGTTTCCGGCTTTAAAACTTCCCCGTAACTTCTTTCAAGAATAGAATCGGGCGAAGCCAAACCAATCGTTATCTGAGAAAATGCTGCTCTCGGACGATTTTCTTTTTTAAAGGACATATGTTAGATAATAATTAATAATTAATAAAGAATAATTTTCTCTTTCCCCGGTTGTCAATCTCTGCGTCACCCTTCTCCACCCGTGGAGAAGGGAGGGGATGAGGTTTATTCAAATTTCAGATCCAAACCTAACCCTCTCAACTCATGTACCAATACATTGAATGATTCAGGGATACCCGCTCTCGGGATATTATCACCTTTCACAATTGCTTCGTAGGTCTTCGCTCTTCCGATGATATCATCCGATTTAAGCGTAAGCAACTCCTGCAATATATTGGATGCACCGTAAGCCTCGAGTGCCCATACCTCCATCTCTCCGAAACGCTGACCACCGAACTGCGCTTTACCGCCCAATGGTTGCTGCGTGATGAGTGAGTATGGCCCGATCGAACGCGCGTGCATCTTATCATCCACCATGTGGTGAAGCTTGATAATGTAAATGATACCTACGGTTGCTTTCTGATCGAAGCGCTCTCCTGTTTCTCCGTCATACAAATAAGTATGCCCGAATTTAGGAAGGCCGGCTTTTTCAATGTTCTCCGCGATCTCCGCTACGGAAGCACCGTCGAAGATCGGCGTCGCAAAGCGAACACCTAATTTCTCGCCTGCCCAGCCCAACGCTGTTTCATATATCTGTCCGAGGTTCATACGACTTGGTACACCAAGCGGGTTAAGAACGATATCCACCGGTGTTCCGTCTTCCAGGAACGGCATGTCTTCCGCACGTACGATCTTTGCAACAATACCTTTATTACCGTGGCGACCCGCCATCTTATCGCCTACTTTCAGTTTACGTTTTACCGCCATGTACACTTTTGCAAGCTTCAGTACACCGGCCGGCAATTCATCACCGATAGAGATGTTGAACTTCTCTCTTTTATAACGGCCCAATTCTTCATTGAACTTAATGTTATAGTTGTGCAACAATGTATTGATGAGGTCATCAATTTTCGCATCGCCGCTCCAACCGAGCGGATTCACATTTACGTAATCAATGTTCGCAAGATTCTTCACATTGAATTTTACGCCTTTACCGATCAACACTTCACCGAAGTTGTTGGTAACGCTTTGGCTGGTCTTGTCTTTCAACAGGGTCTGCAGTTTTTGCTGCAGCATTTCCATCAGCCTCGCTTCATTTGCCTCATGCGTTTTTTCTATCTTATCCAACTGTGCTTTCTCCCGCACTTTTGCATTCTTATCTTTCTTCGCACGCTGGAATAATTTCTTATCAATGACCACACCTTCCGTACCGCTCGGCGCTTTCAGGGAGGCATCTTTTGCATCACCGGCTTTATCACCGAAGATCGCACGAAGTAATTTCTCTTCCGGTGTAGGATCACTTTCTCCTTTCGGCGTGATCTTCCCGATGATGATATCTCCTTCTTTGATGGTAGCACCGATCCGGATGATTCCGTTCTGATCCAGGTCCTTGGTTGCTTCTTCAGAAACGTTCGGGATATCCGGCGTCAGTTCCTCTTCACCCAATTTCGTATCGCGCACTTCTGTTTCAAATTCGCTGATATGAATGGAAGTGAACAGGTCATCTTTTACTACTTTCTCAGAAATAACGATGGCATCCTCGAAGTTGTAACCCTTCCATGGCATGAAGGCCACTTTCATGTTACGACCCAGGGCCAATTCACCGCCCAAAGTTGCGTAGCCTTCTGTAAGGAAGTCGCCTTCCTGTACTTTCTGACCTTTTACCACTGCAGGACGCAGGTTGATCGTCGTCTCCTGGTTGGTACGAACGAATTTTGTAAGCTTATATATAGTAAGTGAATCTTCAAAACTTACGAGTTGAGCGGTCTCACTTCGTTTATAACGAACGTGGATCTCATTGGCATCTACATATTCTACTGTACCGTCACCGTCAGCATGAACCTGGATACG
Source organism: Ferruginibacter sp. (assembly GCA_037719665.1). GTDB lineage: Bacteria > Bacteroidota > Bacteroidia > Chitinophagales > Chitinophagaceae > Ferruginibacter. The sequence continues at coordinate 5,476 of JBBJLU010000054.1, read as the reverse complement.
TGCATCACGGGCAGCCTTGCCTTCCAATCCTGTACCGACGATCGGCACTTCAGGACGGATCAAGGGAACTGCCTGGCGTTGCATGTTCGATCCCATCAACGCACGGTTAGCATCATCATGCTCCAGGAACGGGATCAATGAAGCGCTCAAACCAACGATCTGGTTCGGAGCCACGTCCATGTATTCCACTTCTCCTTTATCTAAGATCGGAAAATCGCCGGTCTGACGGGATTTGATCCTGTCTTCCACGAAATTTCCTTTTTCATCTATGTCTACGTTTGCCTGTGCGATCTTGGCGGTATCTTCTTCTTCCGCACTCAGGAAAGTGATACGCTTCATATCCACTTTTCCGTCTGTTACTTTACGGTAAGGTGTTTCAATAAAGCCCATGTCATTGATCTTCGCGTGCACACAAAGTGTGGAGATCAAACCAATGTTCGGACCTTCCGAAGTTTCGATCGTACAAAGACGGCCGTAGTGAGAATAGTGAACGTCACGAACCTCGAAACCTGCTCTCTCCCTGCTCAAACCTCCGGGTCCGAGTGCGGAGATACGACGCTTGTGCGTGATCTCACTCAATGGGTTGGTCTGATCGAGGAACTGCGACAACTGCGATGTACCGAAGAAGGAGTTGATCACCGAAGACAATGTTCTTGCGTTGATCAGATCCACCGGGGTAAACACCTCGTTATCCCTTACGTTCATCCGCTCGCGGATGGTACGTGCCATACGTGCAAGGCCCACGCCGAATTGCGCATATAACTGCTCACCTACGGTGCGCACACGACGGTTGCTCAGGTGATCAATATCATCAACCTCGCTCTTACCGTTGGTAAGTTGTACGAGTGTTTTGATGATGGCGATGATATCGTCTTTCGTCAGTACTTTTTTAGTGATCGGGAAATCAAGACCGAGGCGGCGGTTGATCTTATAACGTCCTACCTCACCGAGATCGTAACGCTTATCACTGAAGAACAATTTGTCGATGATACCGCGGGCGGTCTCATCATCCGGTGCATCTGCACCGCGCAATTGCTTATATATATGTTGTACCGCTTCCAACTCACTGTTGGAGGTATCTTTATTCAGGGTATTATATATAATGGAGTAATCGCCGCTCACTTCTTCTTTCTGGATAAAGACGCTTTTCACTTCCATTTCTATGATGGTGGCAATGTTGCCCGCATCCAGGATCACATCTCTTTCGAGGATGATCTCATTTCTTTCAATAGAAACCACTTCACCGGTATCCTCATCCACAAAATCTTCCACCCAGGTACGCAATACGCGGGCAGCAAGGCGCTTACCGATATTTTTCTCCAGGTGTTTTTTATCTGCTTTTACTTCGTCTGCCATCCCGAATAATTCCAGGATATCCTTATCGGTTTCAAAGCCGATAGAACGAAGCAATGTTGTAACAGGGAATTTTTTCTTACGGTCAATGTATGCGAACATTACATTGTTGATATCGGTTGCAAATTCCATCCACGCACCTTTGAAAGGTATCACGCGTGCAGAGAATATTTTTGTTCCGTTCGGGTGAATGGACTGGCCGAAGAATACACCGGGTGAGCGGTGAAGCTGGCTTACGACAACCCTTTCCGCACCGTTAATTACGAACGTACCGCGCGGGGTCATATACGGAATGTTTCCGAGGAATACATCCTGTACAATGGTTTGGAAATCCACATGCTCTTCGTCATTACAACTAAGGCGCAGCTTAGCTTTCAGCGGAACGGCATAGGTGAGTCCTCTTTCGATACACTCATCAATGGAGTAACGCGGCGGATCAACAAAGTAGTCAAGAAATTCAAGTACAAAAATGTTCCGTGTGTCGGTTATGGGGAAATTTTCTTTGAACACCCGGAACAGCCCTTCCACGTTACGTTTATCAGGCGTAGTTTCTAATTGGAAAAAGTCTTTAAAAGACTGGATCTGGATTCCGAGCAAATCAGGTTGCTCCGCTATGAGTTCAACCTTTCCGAAGTTGATACGCTTAGCAGCATTTGTTTTTGTTGCAGACATATTTTAATTAAAACGTTTAGTGAAGACCCTTAGTAAAAAGCAGAGCTTGCGCTATGTGCCCAAATTAAGGATGGCAAAGTTACGTAGTTTTGCTAATAAAAAAACAAAAAGATTGAATTTGGCAGGAGATTTGAGAAAACTGCAGATTTAGTAGCCCTATTTATAGAAAAAGGGTTGCTAATTGCAACCCTTTCTGAATGCTATTTAATAAATTATATATTATTTAAATTCCTTTTTTCATTCGCTAATCTTGTAGCTTCCTCATCAAGGGCATCTGATCTTACATCATTAATATCTGAACGTATATCATTAACACCGGATTTTACATCATTTTTTACTTCCCGGGCCTTATCCGCAATGTCGTCTTTTACATTGTCAGCTTTATTTGCTATATCATCTTTCACATTTTCGGCTTTATCGCCTAAATCCCCGGCCTTATCCGCAATGTAGTCTTTTACATTTTCAGCTTTATTTGCTATATCATTTTTCACATTTTCGGCTTTATCGCCTAAATCCCCGTCCTTATCCGGGGCAGTCCAGTCATGTACCTTATCTTTTGTAGCATCCCAGGCATCCTCAGCTTTATCAGTTACTTTATCCCAAACTTCTTCAGCTTTATCGCCGAATTCGGAAGCTTTCTTTTTAAGGTTATCAAAAAAACCTTCTGTGTCTTTTTTAATTTCGTCGCTCATAGTATTAAGTTTAAATTGTAAGAAAAGGGTTTAATAGTACAATTTGTATATCAAATCCTTTACCGGAATAATTATCGGGCTCTCTTCACAATAAAATTTGCTTCCTCGCTTTCCCCGGCGCCGGTTGTAGGAGCGCCGGCCTTGCCGCCACCGGTGTCAGTTGCATTGTCGGTCTTTAGTTTTTCCCGGGAAGGAACCGTTACGGGGATCCCGTCTTTTTTTTCGTCCTGCATCATTGATATTTTTCCGTTCCGGAATTGCTTACCATATCCTCGCCCTGTCAGCCGGTTTAATGTACAGAGAGTCTCCTTCTTTCACATTAAAAGCCGCATAAAAAGGGGTAAAGTTTGACAGCGGACCATTGATCCTGAACATATCCGGGGAATGCGGATCAATGTTCAGGTACAAACGTGCGGTCTCATCACGAAGCTTCGAGCGCCACTCCTGTGCAAAGCCGAGGAAGAAACGCTGATCAGGTAAGGCCATCGATCAGTTCATTTCCCGTCCCTGTTTGTGAGCTTAAAAGCATCGTAGGCAATAGCGATGCCGCCGATGTCGGCAAGGTTCTCTCCCAACGTCAGCTCACCGTTCACATGTTGGTTACCAAACATTTTGAAACTGTTATACTGTTTTACCACGCCGCCGGATTTCGTTTTGAATTTTGCAAGGTCCTCTTTGTTCCACCAGTTTTGCATATTGCCCACCTCATCGTATTGGCTACCCCGGTCATCAAATCCATGGGTCATCTCGTGGCCGATCACCATGCCGATAGCGCCGTAGTTGATCGCATCGTCTGCATTTTCATCAAAGAAAGGAAACTGTAAAATACCCGCGGGAAATACGATCTCGTTATTGGTAGGATTATAATAGGCATTTACCGTAGGTGTTGACATGCCCCATTCCGTCCTGTCCACATCTTTACCGATCTTAGCGATCTCTTCTTTATTTATTATGCTTCCTGATACTTTGCAGGCTCGTGAAATAATCACTTCTGTCAATAGTTACATCATCATAGTTTTTCCATTTGGAAGGGTAGCCGATCTTCTGCAGGAATGCATTCAATTTGCTTACCGCACGCAGCTTCGTGCTATCGCTCATCCACTCTGATCTTTTAATTCTTACTTCAAAGGCTTTCTGTAAATTCTTTACCAGCTCATCCATTCTTGTTTTTGCTTTTCCGGTAAAATATTTCTTTACATAGAGCTGCCCCAGAAGCTCTCCCAAACCATTGTCAGCGCTTTGCACCATTTTTTTCCAGCGCTCACTTTGTTTTTTCTGGCCAAAAAGCACCCTGTTCATTTCAAACCTTGCATCTACAAAGTTTTTGGAGAGAGAAAATGCATTAGCGGATATATAATCAAACTTCAGTTTGCTTTTCCAGGTTTCCACGGGCCGGGCAGCCAGCAGTTTATCCAGTGCAGTGTAATAGCCGGGTTGCTGAACATTTACGCTGTCTGCATTCACATTCATGGCCAGGAAATAACCCGCCCAATTGATATTTGGTTGCTGTGTATTAAGGTCTGCAACGCTGATCTTGTTATAGTTCTTTTGCGGGTCACGGGTTTCTACCGGAGTGCGGTGTGATTTGGCGATCTCTGTTTCCAATGCCAGAATACCCAATGCCTGTTTTGCTGCAGAAGCAGAATCAGTGCCGGTAAGAGAAAATAATTTTGTAGCATATTTTACCATGGCTGCCTTTGCGGCCATAGAAGCGCTGTCTGTTTTAGAATAATATCCTTTCTCCGGCAGCGAAAGTGCCGATTGAGAAAATACAGCAATATTCATTTTACTGTTCTTCTCATCAGCGCCTACTCCAAATCCGATGATATCTGACCAGCCCGCGGCATTATTATCTGCAACCAACTTCATCAATTCTTTATAGTCTTTTACTGCATCTATCTTCGCCAACATTTCATTCAGCGGTGTTGCTCCCTTAGCTTCGATGGCAACGGTATCCATTCCGGCCGTATAATAATCTCCGGTCTTTTGTTCCAAGCTGCCTTTCGCTGCATTGGAGCGGGAAGCTTCTTCGAGAATACCTTTTAATTTTTTTAGGTTATCCTCGTAAAGCGTATAGAATCCTCCCCAACCGGTTTGATCATCCGGTATCACTGCAGACTTTACCCAATTACCATTGGCGTAATTATAAAAATTATCACCGGGGCTCACGGTGGTATCCATACCGGCCTTATCAAAAAAAACGGTGCGAGCCGTAGTGCTGTCTGCAGAAACGGAAACGGAACGGGGATTGCTGTTGCAGGAAACTAAAAATGCCGCGGCGGAAATCGTAAAAAGAAATTTCATGGTGAAAATTTTAATCCCTGTAATATCCGGAAAACTTTGCTACGGAAAAAATTTATTACATGAAAACCGGGCATAAAAAAAGCCGCCTTCTTTCGAAGGCGGCCTAAATAATTATCAGAAAAATTAAGCTATTTCAACATCAGCACCTGCATCAGTCAATTTGGTTTTCAGTTCTTCTGCGGTTGCTTTATCAACACCTTCTTTGATGGCCTTCGGAGCGCCGTCAACAAGATCCTTAGCTTCTTTCAGACCAAGACCGGTAAGGTCTTTTACGATCTTAACGATAGCCAATTTGTTAGCCCCTGCTGCTTTCAGGATCACGTCAAAAGCAGTTTTTTCTTCAACTGCTGCCGGACCGTCGCCGCCGCCGCCCATTACAACTGCTGCTGCTGCCGGTTCGATACCGTATTCTGATTTTAAGAATTCAGCTAATTCCTGAACTTCTTTTACTGTTA
>JBBJLU010000053.1:0-20051 GCA_037719665.1 Ferruginibacter sp. | reverse complement strand
CCCCTACTTTAATTCCTTACCCTGTATGAAAAACAATCAGACCGGGCAAAACTTACGCGGCAGACCCGCCTAAGCGACAATACATTATTTTTACACCTTGGCCATCACTAAAATCGATATTGAAGCATTCTTAGCGCTTTCGCAAACACACCATGTATTGGATGTGCGTAGCCCCGGCGAGTATCAGCAGGCACATATACCCGGAGCATTCAGCCTCCCCCTGTTTTCTGACGAAGAAAGAAAAAACATAGGCACGGTCTATAAACAACAGAATAGGGAAACCGCGATCAAAATAGGACTCGGTTTTTTCGGGCCCAACATGCGAACGATCGTTGAAACTGCGGAAAAAATAATTTCCGAACCCGCCAACCCGCCAACCCGTAACCCGCAACCCGCAACCCACCACCCGCCACCCGCAACAGTTGTAGTTCACTGCTGGCGCGGCGGTATGCGTAGCGCGGCCATCGCATGGCTGCTGGACCTTTACGGGTTTAAAGTGTATACACTTATCGGGGGGTACAAGTCTTATCGGAATTGGGTGTTGCAGCAGTTTGAAAAAGAATATCCTTTTATTATCATCGGCGGATATACCGGCAGCGGGAAAACATTGCTCCTACATAAATTAAAGGACACCGCCAATGCTATTATAGACCTTGAGGCGTTGGCAAAACATAAGGGATCTGCGCTTGGCGGTCTCGGCCCCGATGTACAGCCAAGACAGGAAATGTTTGAGAACCTTTTAGCGCAGGCATTATCAGCATCGGGGGAATCGCCTGCGATCTATACCGAAGATGAAAGCCAACGCATCGGGAACCTGCAGATACCGATGGCTTTGTGGAATACCATGCGCAACAGACCCGTTTGTTTTTTTGATATACCATTTGAGGAGCGGTTAAATTATCTCACTGAAGAGTACAGTGTTTACTCCAAAGAAAAGCTCGTGAATGCCGTTACCCGGATCCAAAAAAGACTGGGTGGGCTCGAAACAAAAAATGCGATTGGTTTTTTATTGGAAGACAATCATAAAGAGTGCTTTCGCATTCTCTTAAAATATTATGACAAATATTACCTGAAAGGATTGTATAACCGCGAGCATGCAGACAATCTTATCATAAAAATAGAAGCGGGCTCTGTGGATACGGAAAACAATTTTGAATTATTAAAAAAGGAAGGCGATAAGGTCTTCACCGAACAAACATGGGAGAAATAAAACTTACTCAATATTCACACGGTGCAGGCTGCGGGTGCAAAATATCACCCGAAGTGCTCGACGAAATTCTGAAAGGAAATATTGCCATGCCCGATAATGATAAGCTCATTGTAGGCAACCACAGCAAGGATGACGCGGCGGTATTGGATATGGGCAACGGGACAGCGCTGATCTCCACAACGGATTTCTTTATGCCCATCGTAGATGATCCGTTCAGCTTCGGAAGAATAGCTTCAGCCAATGCGATCAGCGATGTATATGCTATGGGCGGTAAGCCCGTGCTGGCGATCGCGATATTGGGATGGCCTGTCAATAAACTTTCCCCGGACGTGGCCCGGCTGGTAATCGACGGCAGCCGCAGCATTTGCAAAGAAGCGGGGATATCGCTGGCCGGCGGGCACAGCATCGATTCACCGGAACCGATCTTCGGCCTTGCGGTGAACGGTATTATCGACATCAAAAATATCAAGCAAAATAATACAGCACGTGAAGGAGATGTTTTATTCCTTACGAAACCGCTGGGCGTGGGCATACTGACGACAGCAGAGAAAAAAGGGATATTAAAAGAGGTGCACCGATCATTGGCAGCAGATCAGATGATGCAACTGAATAGAGTGGGCGAAGCACTGGGCCATATCGATAGTGTGCACGCCATGACAGATGTGACCGGGTTTGGTTTATTGGGGCATCTTACTGAAATGGCTGAAGGCAGCGGCCTTAGTGCCGTTATAGATTTTGATGCGATACCACTGATCACACCTGACCTGAAAAATTATATCGCTGAAAAATCTGTCCCCGGCGGAACAACAAGGAACCGCGACAGCTACGGGCATAAGATCGGTGCGCTCAGCGAAGAACAATGGGCCATACTTGCCGACCCGCAGACCAGCGGCGGATTGTTAATATCTGTGAATGAAAACAATACCTCAGCCGTGATCAGTTTGTTGAAAATAAACGGGCTGGAAAAATTCAGTCAGCCTATCGGGTATATGGAAAAGAAAGGCGAAAAATCCGTAACCATAAAAGCATAAGATGCTATTTTCATCAGGTGAAATACTCGGTTCCGCAGGAGTGGCGCTTTTGCTTATTGCCTTCCTCATGAACTTACTGAAAAAGTGGTCACATGAAGGATTGCCTTACCTATTGCTGAATACCATCGGTGCTGCGCTGGCCTGCGCATCAAGTGTGGTGATTCATTTTATTCCTTTTATTATATTGGAAGGTACCTGGGCACTCGTTTCGCTCATTGCGCTGGTAAAATATTTCCGGAACAGGCAACGGGTATCAGTAAAATAATTCTGCCATCATACACCGAACGCTGCCACCTGCAGCAGATTCAATCACGGATACATTAGGTATTATAAAACGGCTGTGCTTTTCAAGGATCTCTATTTGAGCAGGTAAGAGTGAATTAAAAGCTGTGCTGCTCATTACAAGGAGCTTTTCCTTTTTATCATTGGTAAGCTGAAGCATATTACCGGCGAAAGCGTTCATTTGTTCAAAACTGATTATGACCAATTCGTGTCCGCTGCCGGATAATCTTTCCAATACTATATCGCGGAAACTTTCGGTGATCGCGGCAGGGCAGACCACTGCAAATGCATCACCGATGCACATCAACACATTGGTATGATAAATTTCCCGGCCCTTCGCATCTGCCGCTTCAAATATCATCGCTTCATAATTATTATCACACGCGAAACGCTGTAACAATTCCCTATTGGTTCTTGCAGAGATACAGGCATAGATCAAACGGTTGCGGTGATCGATCACCATACTGCCGGTACTTTCCAGGAACATATTTTCCTTTTCATATGAACCGAGATCGGTGATTTCAGAAATACCGGTCTCTTTTTTAAGCAATGCAATAAGCCCCGCTCTTTTTTCGGAACGCCTGTTTACAGCGCAGAGCGGGAAAACAGTAAGGCGGTTGTCCATGCAGGAAAACCAATTGTTCGGGAAGATCGCGTCAGGTTTTTCGGGTGCCGTCTCATCTTCGAGGACCAATACGCGAATCCCGGTATTTCGAAGCAGTTGTACCATGGCGTCAAATTCTTCCGTGGCTTTTTCCCGGAGCAGCGGGTTGTTTTTTTGAACGAGATCAGGGAAGAAATTGTTTGCGGCGGTTTCCTCATTAAACTGAAACGCGGCCGGGCGCACCATGGCTACTGCAGAAGCTATCGGCATAATAAAAATTTATGCTGAATGAATGGCATCTATTTTTTTTGCTAATTGATGATCCTTGTCAGTAATAGCATCACCGGCGTCATGGGTGTTGAGCCAGATCTCTACCGTATTGTAGGTGTTTTTCCATGTGGGGTGATGATCGGCTTTTTCCGCAGCTAAAGCTACGGAGGTCATAAAAGAAAAGGCTTCCGGGAAATCCTTAAAACTGAATTTCCGGTAAAGGCTGTTATTGTCTGTTTCCCACATCGTATGCATTTTAATGATTAAAAATCAGAAGCGTTCTTTTTGTGCGGTTCTGTAATGTCAAATACCAACTTAAAAAATCAGGAACTGTTTATTCTTTATTTTCTCGTTGGTCATTTCCGTTACGAGTTGCACAGCAGGAAGGAGCTTTAAGGATTGTTGGAGTACCAGCACTTCATCCGGTTCCATAGGCTCTCCTTTGGCGAGCCAAAGGTAATCCAGGTGTTTGAACTCCGGCAGCAGGTATTCTCCGTCATTCCGGTTGTTGTATAAATAATGCACCATGCAGCAGCCCGAGACCGGGAATTCATAGATCGGAAAAAAGTAATTCCTGTCTTTTTTCTTCAGTTGAATTTCAATGCTGTGGTTGATCCTTAATTTATAACCAAGAGCCCGGTTGATATTCCAGGAAAAAAGATAATCTTTCACCGGCGCTACGATCCCGAATAGCCTGGTACAGTCAAAGAAATCATCAATAAGGGTGTCAGTATCAATTTTGAGTTTCATAAAAGCGAAGGAGCCGTTCCCGACGAACAAAGGTTGAAAAAATATCGGAGTCTGCCAAGCTAAAATTCAACGAAATCCCCCCGTAAACAGCATGATTAAAATGTAACCGGTAGTGTCAGATCCTCTTTACCCCGCTTCAGCTTCACCTCGGTGCTTTCCCCTTTATTAAACTTATTCAGCGCATCCATATAACTGCGCACATCATTGAATTTATGTTCACCGATCTGAAAAAGCACATCACCGGTTTTGATCCCTGCTTTTTGTGCGGGCCTGGCATCAGACACACCATCTACCAATACCCCTGAACCGTTGTATGTATAATCAGGCATTATGCCGAGGCTTACCTTAAAACTGCTTTTGCCCATTGCAACTTCGCGCGTTTTGGTGAAAGAAAGCTTATTCATTTTATCCGTCTTCGAAATGATATTTTGTATGTAACGTATGATCTGCAACTCGCCGGCATAATTTATTTTATCCGCATCATCTCCCGGCTTATGATAATCTGAATGGCTGCCCGTAAAGAAAAATAAAACGGGAATGCCTTTTCGGTAAAAAGAGGTATGGTCACTTGGCCCTGTGCCGCTGCTGTCGGTATTGATCTTAAAATACGGATCATTGTTGCTGATGAGTTGCCCCCAGGTAGGGGAAGTACCAAAGCCCCCGATCGTTAATCCCTTCGTGGTTTCATTAAGTCGGCCGACCATGTCCATATTGATCATGTAATTCACTTTATTCAGATCGATGCCGGAATTTTCCGAAAAATATTTTGAGCCATAGAGACCGAGCTCTTCACCGGAAAAAGCGGCGAGGATATAATTGTAATTTTTATTGCGGGAAATTTTAAGCCATTTTCCCAGCTCTATGAGTGCGGCTGTACCGCTCGCATTGTCATCCGCACCGTTATGTATCATCCGGTCCTTTCCTGCATATAAAGAATTATGGTCCTCGCCGTAACCCAGGTGGTCGTAATGAGCACCGAGAATGATCGTATGGGGCGCTTTATTATCGATATAACCGATCACGTTATGACCAATGCGTTTCTTTTCTGCAATAGCAACAGTCAGTTCGGAACCGGTTTTAGCGCCGGGGGGAAGTTGCTGATACGGTACACGGTCACGCGGGAACATATAAATCACCGGTATAGAAAGCGTTGCGTTTTTATCTTTTGGATCGAAAGAAAAATTTTTCGCGGTAGGAAAATGTTTTACAATAACAAGTTTTATTCCCCTGCCGGCAGCCTGCTTTGCATAAGCAATAATATTTTCTGTATAATCAAAATGGGGATTGTTTTCATTCTCAGCCAGCAGGGCGGTCAGGTCATAATATTCTACGTTCGTGCTCTCCTCGGTAAATTTAAAATTGGAAATATTAGCTGACCACGGAAACGGGAAGTAATGCCTGTTCAATTCCTGCGGTGAGCCATTCAGGAGAAAGGAGGTTTGTTTCCCGATCTCCTTCCCGTCATTCACATCAAACGGTTGAATATAGGTGATACGGGGTTTAAGGGGTTTTATTCCCGCGGACCTGAATTTCTTTTCTATATAAGTATAGGCAAGTTTTTCGCCGGCTGAGCCCGTCCGCCTTCCTTCCAACCTGTCATCAGAAAGATAATTGATCGTTTCTTTTAATGCAGCTGCAGTCTTTTTATCCGTTGTAGACGTTTGCTGTGCAAATAGGTTCTGAGAAACCAACAAAATGACTGCTAATATGTATTTCATCCTTTAATTGTTTGGGTTTGTAAAGGTAAACATTGCAGCACCGGCATTTCGGACTGCTTTCTGCGAAAAGGTCAGGAGAATGTAAAATAAATTTCTTTGCAAGGGTTGGCAATAGAAGATTCTCTAAATCGTAACCGGGCGGGATTTCTAAACATTAATTTTGCAAACTAACGGCTGATAACTAACTATTGAGCAGAAAATTAAATATAGCCTTGGTTGGTAATCCCAACAGCGGTAAAACTTCATTGTTTAACGCGCTCACCGGGCTAAACCAAAAAGTGGGCAACTTCCCCGGTGTGACCGTAGATAAAAAGACCGGCAACTGCAACATATCCGGGACTATTGAGGCAAACATTATTGATCTGCCGGGTACCTACAGCCTCTATCCGAAAAGAGCAGATGAATGGGTGGCCTATCGCGTACTCATGGGTCGGGATGAAACGGTGCAACCGGATATGATCGTATTGATCGCAGATGCCAGCAACTTAAAACGTAACCTGCTTTTTTGTACTCAGATCATTGACCTTAAAATTCCGATGGTGATCGCACTCACCATGATGGATCTCGCAAAGCGTAAAGGCACCCAGATCAATATTCCCGGGATGGAGCGTGAACTCGGTGTACCCATTGTGCCCATCAACCCGAGAAAGAACAAAGGCATGGCGGCGCTGAAAAAAGCGATCGAACACCTTACAGATAATCCTCAACACCTCCCTGCCCGCGATTTTATCGATGACGCATTGGTGAATACTGCCGCGGTAAGCCTGGCAAAACAACAGATGCCCGATGCAAGCAATTATAAAGTATTGCATTACCTCATCAATAATGAGCAACTATCTGCGGAGAAAAAACTGCATGATAAGATCGAGGCGATAAAACATGACCATAATTTTAATGCAACGAAGACCCAGGCAGAGGAGATCATGCAACGCTACGGCCGCATAAAACATATCATGCAACAAACAGTGGTGGAAAGCGACCCGCTGCAAAAGACATTGTTTACAGAAAAACTGGACGATATTTTATTACATCGCCGCTGGGGATATATCATCCTGCTCGTTGTACTGTTTATTCTTTTTCAATCTGTCTTTTGGCTGGCACAGTTCCCGATGAACGGCATTGAATGGAGTTTCGGGCAACTGGGCGGCTGGCTTTCCGGTGTTTTGCCCGGCGGCTGGTTCAGCGACCTTTTTATCAACGGGATCGTAGCGGGGCTTAGCGGGATCATGGTTTTTATTCCGCAGATCATGATACTGTTCGGACTCATCACCCTGCTGGAAGACACCGGTTATATGGCCCGTATCAGTTTTCTTACCGACAAGATGATGAGGAAGGTGGGCCTCAACGGGAAAAGTGTAATGCCTATGATCAGTGGCTATGCCTGCGCGGTGCCTGCGATCATGAGCGCGAGGAATATCGAGAATAAAAAAGAACGGTTACTCACGATCATGATCACACCGCTCATGAGCTGCAGTGCAAGGTTGCCGGTATATACGATCCTGATCTCCCTGATCATTCCTTCAAAAATTTATTTTGGATTTATCAGCCTGCCGGGGTTGGTAATGATGGCCCTATACCTGTTGGGTACTGTGCTGGCGCTCATAGTGGCCTGGATCATGAAATGGTTCATCAAAAGCACGGAGCGAAGTTTTTTTATTTTGGAATTACCCGTTTACCGGAGTCCGCGTTGGAAGAACATCGTAATGACGATGATCGAAAAGGCGAAGATATTTGTCGTAGATGCGGGCAAGGTGATCATGGTGATCAGCCTGATCCTTTGGGGACTGAGCAGTTACGGCCCGCCGAAAAAAATGCAGGCTGTTACAGCCCGTTATGATGAAATGGTCAAATCCGAGCCTTTACAAAAAGAAGATATAGAAAAACAAAGAAGAACTGCTTTGTTACAAACTTCATATGCCGGAGCACTAGGTGCATTTATCGAACCGGCCATACGCCCGCTGGGCTATGATTGGAAGATCGGTATCGCGCTGATTACCTCTTTCGCAGCGAGAGAGGTATTTGTGGGGACCATGGCTACCCTGTACTCTGTAGGAGATAATGCAGATGAGAACAGCAGTACGCTCCGACAAAAAATGGCTGCGGCAAAAAGAGCCGACGGCAGCAAAGTGTATGACCTGCCTACCGGATTGTCACTGTTGGTGTTTTATGTGATCGCTATGCAGTGTATGAGTACGCTGGTGATCGTAAAGCGGGAAACCAAGACATGGAAATGGGCGATCATTCAGTTTCTGTATATGACGGCGTTGGCGTACCTGCTTAGTTGGGTGACTTATGTATTGTTTAGTTGAACCGGGAGGACATAAAAAAGGAACCACGAAGGCACAAAGTGCACAAAGAGGCACAAAGAAGAAACTACCAAGTCATGTAAACGAAAAGAGAAGCTAGCTGCTTCCCTTTTCGTTTTTCTTATCTTCCTTCGTGCCTTCGTGGTTCCCACACTGCCTCCTTCTTTGTGTTTCTTCTCCTCCTTGGTGCCTTTGTGGTTCCCTGGCTTCCGTGGTTCCCCCGCCTTCGGGGTTCTGTATTTACCAAGGATACTTATTCTCCGCGGTAAGTTTCGCCGCAATTCTCCTCCTCGCTTCTTTAGAATTGAATGGTTTCATTTTCGTAAATCTTTTTAATCCGAGCAACATCATCCTTTGCTCATCGCCGTCGGCAAACGCATTGATGGCTTCTTTACCCGCTTTGTTCACCGCATCTACCGCATCGTTCAGGTATACCTGCATCATATCCGTTTGCACGGAAACGGCGTTGGCTCCCTGCTTGTCGCTCATTTTTATCACACGCAGTAATGCGCTTTCCGCATTGAATGTTGCAATGGACATATCAGCGATGTTCATTAGTATTTCCTGTTCGGTGCTCAATGCCATCATAAGTTTTTGAACCGCAGCGCCCGCTACCATCAGGATCGCTTTTTTCATATTGGCGATGGCTTTTTTCTCTGCGGCAAATGCTGTTTCTTCTTCGCTGCCGAAATCAGGGATGCTCATCAGTTCTTTGCTCACGGCCATGGCAGGTCCCATCAGGTCAAGTTTTCCTTTCATAGCTCTCTTCAGCATCATGTCTACAGTGAGCAGGCGGTTGATCTCGTTGGTGCCTTCATAGATCCTGTTGATGCGGCTGTCGCGGTAGGCGCGGCTGATCATGTACTCATCGCTAAAACCGTTGCCGCCATGTATCTGTACGCCTTCATCCACAACCATGTCCAACACTTCGCTGCCGTCTACTTTCAGCATCGCGCATTCTATGGCGTATTCTTCTGCAGAGCCAAGGTGTGCTTCTGCAAATGATTTTCCTCCCTGCTCCAGTTCTGTTTCTTTATCATCGATCCATTTTGCCGTGCGGTACAATGCGCTTTCACCAACCCATATCCTTGTGGCACATTCTGCCAGCTTATGTTTTATGGCGCCGAAATTAGCGATCGCGGTTTTAAACTGTTCACGTGTGGAAGCGTATTCAACAGTAGAGGTGAGCGCCATCTTTGCGCCGCCCAGTGCTGCTGCACAGAGTTTTAGCCTGCCGATGTTGAGGATATTAAAAGCGATGATATGTCCCTTGCCGATCTCGCCCAATACATTTTCTACAGGCACTTTACAATCCTGGAAATACAATTGTACCGTAGAGGAACCTTTGATCCCCATTTTATGTTCTTCAGGGCCCTGTGTAAATCCTTCCATACCACGCTCTATGATGAAGGCCGTGAATTTATCGCCGTCCACTTTTGCAAACACGGTATAGATATCCGCAAAGCCGCCGTTGGTGATCCAGCATTTTTGCCCGTTGAGTAAATAATTTTTACCGTCAGCAGAGAGTACTGCTGATGATTTTGCGCCGAGTGCATCACTGCCGCTATTCGGTTCGGTAAGACCGTAAGCACCTTTCCATTCCCCGCTGCTGAGCTTCGGAATGTATTTTTGCTTTTGCGCTTCGGTGCCGAAATATAAAATGGGTAGAGTACCGATACCGGTATGTGCAGCCACGGCCACACTGAATGAGAATCCGCCGCCAAGCCCTTCATTCACTAACGTAGAGGTGATAAAATCTTTCCCCAACCCTCCGAGATCCTCGGGTGTGGATGCACCGAGCAATCCCTGCTCACCGGCTTTTTCCATCAGTAGGGGCATAAGGCCCGGCTCGGGTTTGTCAATGCGTTCAATGATCGGCAGTACCTCTGTTCCGAGGAATTGCAGGCACATATCCCTGACCATGATCTGCTCTTCATTAAAATCTTCCGGGGTGAATGTTTCTGCAGCATTGCTTTCTTTGATCAGCCATTCGCCGCCTTTTAATAATTGTGTAGGGTTGATCTCAGTACTCATTGTTATAATTTTAGATTAATGGTTTCTCGTTTCTTGTTTCTCGTTTGCCGTGCGGTTAAAAGATGATTCTTCGCAATAAGGAACACTCGAATTGTCTAACGAGAGACTAGAAACGAGAAACGCCTTCAGCTTGACTAAGATTCTCATACACTTTCTGCAGTACCTCCTTCGCGATCTCGATCTGCCCGTTGGTAACTCCTGCCAAAGCTTCATTCAAAGTTTGATTGGCTACTTCCATGCTTTGTTCCTGCAGTTTTTCCGCCTCGGGTGTCAGGCATATCTTATTGATACGTCGGTCATCTTTTGCAGCGGTGCGTTTTACCAACCCGAGTTTTTCCAGGTTATCAACCAACCTTGTAATGCTGGGTTTATCCCGGAAGGTGGCGTCGCACAATTGTTGCTGGCTTTGCCCGTCCTCTTTCCATAAATGATACAATACACTCCATTGCTCAATGGTGATCTCCACGCCGGCCTGCTTAAAATTTTTCTGTAGTCGACGTGATATCGCCGTGCTGGCCTTCCCGGTAATGAAGCTGTAGAGTTCGCTTTTCTTAAAATGGTTGCTTGGCATATAGTTGTTTAGACAACTATATAAAGATAAAGAATGATTTTACATTTCAAAAAATTATTTTTGAATGATAACAAAAATTTTATTTACCCGGCGGCAACAGCCAAACTGAACTTCAGTGGCGTCGCACTCTTGTACAGCATATCATAATTCCCCGGTTCCATGGCTGCAGTGATACTTATAAGTTGTCTTTTTGCGGCCCTGTATGCCGGGCTGTTATTGTACTATCGCTATGTATGGACTTCGGTTCCGGAATATAAACAGAACCGCCGTCGGGGCTTGGAGCCGCCGACGGGGTTTGACACCAACCGCCGTCGGGGCTTAGAGCCGCCGACGGGGTTTACCACCTTCATATCTGTCATCATCCCCGCTCGAAATGAACAACTGAACATTGCAGATTGTCTCAACTCTTTACAGGAACAGTCTTACCCAAAAGAACTTTTTGAGATCATTGTAGTGGATGATCATTCTGAAGATGAAACGGCAGCGATCGTAAAAAAATACGCCGCCTTCAATGTAAGAATGATCTCTCTTCGGGATCATGTTACGGACCGCATCAATTCTTACAAGAAAAAAGCCATCGAAGTTGCGATTGCAGAAGCAAAGGGAACGTTGATAGTAACCACAGATGCTGATTGTTATTTACCTGAAAATTGGCTCAGCACTCTTGCGGCTTTCTACGAAGAAAAAAACCCCGCTTTTATTGCCGCGCCC
Source organism: Ferruginibacter sp. (assembly GCA_037719665.1). GTDB lineage: Bacteria > Bacteroidota > Bacteroidia > Chitinophagales > Chitinophagaceae > Ferruginibacter. The sequence continues at coordinate 8,564 of JBBJLU010000053.1, read as the reverse complement.
GTGGCCATCGATTGCAATAACAGGTTCATAGAAATTTTTCAATCGCTGGATTTTATGACTCTGCAGGGTATCACCGGTGCTGTGGTGTCTAAAAAGCAAATGAGTATGTGCAACGGGGCAAACATGGCCTATGAGCGCACCGCATTTTACGAAGTGAACGGTTTTGCCGGCATCGATAATATTGCAAGCGGCGACGATATGCTGCTCATGTATAAAATATTTGAACGCTATCCCGAACGTGTGATGTTCTTAAAATCTCCGGATGCCATCGTGCAGACGCAACCGGTGGATAACATTAAACAATTTTTCAACCAGCGCATTCGCTGGGCAAGTAAATCCGGGAAATACAAAGACAAAAGAATATTGCCGGTGTTGTTGTTGGTGTATATATTTAATTGTTTGTTGTTGGCCCTGCCGGTCATAGCGATCTTTGATAATGCCGGGTTAGGAACAATGTTTCAACCCCCGTCGGGGCTTAGAGCCGCCGACGGGGTTTCGACTTATGGCGTTTCATCTATTGATGCATGGCTGATCCTTCTTCTCGTAAAAACCGGCGCTGAACTTTTGTTCCTCTATCCTGTTGCAACATTTTTCCGGAAGCGCTCCCTGCTTTGGCTGTTCCCGCTGATGCAACCCTTTCATATTTTATATACTGTTATTGCAGGCTGGCTGGGCGCATTCGGCAAGTATACCTGGAAGGACAGGAGGGTAAGCTGACAGGGATAATTTTTTTAGATCCGCGATGATATTTCAACTCGACGATACCAATATTGATTTTCCTGATCCTGCTCTTGCAGAAGAAGACGGCCTGTTAGCCGTCGGCGGCGACCTTAGCCATGAAAGATTATTGCTCGCGTACAGCTACGGTATCTTTCCCTGGTATTCGGATGATGAGCCCATCTGTTGGTTTTCGCCGCATGAGCGTTGCGTCATCTTCCCGGAACGGATCCATATCAGCAAAAAAATGCGGAAGATCCTGCAACAACAAACCTTCAGGATAAGTTATGATGAAGCATTTGACCGCGTCATTGCATCATGCAAGGCCATCAACCGGAAGGACCAACCGGGCACCTGGATCACTGATGAAATGGAAGCGGCTTATAATGATTTACATCGATCAGGTGTAGCACATAGCGTGGAAGTATGGCAGGATGAGAAACTCGCAGGCGGGATATACGGCTTGGTGATCAACAAAGTATTCTGCGGCGAAAGTATGTTCAGCGAAAAAGCAAATGCTTCAAAGGCAGCATTGATATGGCTTTGCACCGACAATACATTTTCATTGATCGATTGCCAGGTTCCGAATGACCATCTGATGAGCATGGGCGCGGAGATGATCTCAAGAGAGCAATATTTGAAGATATTGAGAAAAGAATTTTTACCGCAGAGAAAGGATTAAGGGTTTCCCGTTATTCGTTTCCCGTTGTTCTCAAACACATTATATTTATTAAAAAAATAATTGCAGGAAAATAGTATTCAAAGCATCGGCATTTGGAAAAAGCTCCAACGCAATAAGGCCGCAATGACGGGCCTGGTGATCATCGTATTTGCAGTGGTGGTCTGTGTTTTCGGTTATGTCATAGCGCCTGACAATACCCCGGATGCGGACCGCAAACAGTAGAGATACAATCCAAACCGCCGGATACCGGCAACTATTCCTCAAACTCCCGGCAAACAGCACGAAACAAAGTAATTTTTTTGAAACCGTTTTTTTCGGCAAACCGGCAACGCATAAATATTTACCGATCAACAGTTATGTGATCGCCGATGATGAGATCATCGTGAATAAATATGTGGATGAGGACACGGCGGTTGTCGCACGATACAAAACAGCGGATATCACCGGCGGACACCCGGAAAAAATATCGGAACAGGTCATCAGCAAAAAATTCCTTTTGGGCACCGATGCATTCGGCAGGGATATCTTTAGCAGGATCATCATTGGCACAAGGGTAAGCATATTGGTGGGCTTGATAGCAGTGATCATCTCCTTAACGATTGGTATCCTGTTCGGCGCATTGGCCGGGTTCTACCGCGGTAAAACCGATGCTTTTATTATGTGGCTGGTCAATGTGACCTGGAGCATACCCACCCTTTTGCTCGTGTTTGCCATCACGCTTGCATTGGGCAAAGGGTTCTGGCAAATATTCATTGCAGTCGGCCTCACCCTTTGGGTAAGCGTGGCGCGACTGGTGCGCGGGCAGGTGATGGCAGTAAAAGAATTGGAATATGTACAGGCAGCAAGGGCATTGGGCTTCCGCGACAGCCGGATCATTCTCCGTCATATCCTGCCGAATATTATCGGTCCCATTATGGTGATCGCTGCGGGTAATTTTGCCACCGCCATCATCATTGAAGCGGGCCTAAGCTTCCTTGGGATCGGTGTGCAGCCGCCTCAACCCAGTTGGGGACTCATGATCAAAGAAAATTATAACCTCATCATTACACACAATGCTGTGCAGGCTCTTATTCCCGGGGTGGCGATCATGTTACTCGTGCTTGCATTCAATTTATTGGGCAGCGGGTTGAGGGATGCGTTGGATGTGAAGGGTTGAAGGTTCAAAGTTCAACATTCAAAGTTCCATGTCAAATGAAGAAACTTCAGTAAAAGGATATAACCTTGAACCTTAAACCTTGAACCTTGAATTTCCCTTTCTTATCTTCGCAAAAAATTCCCCCCCCATGCTTCCAAAATACAAACGCATACTCTTAAAACTTTCAGGCGAATCATTGATGGGAGATAAAAATTTCGGGCTTGATTCTGCGGTGATCGCGCAGTATGCACAGGAGATCAAACAGATCACGGATATGGGTGTACAGGTAGCATTGGTGATCGGCGGCGGAAATATTTACCGCGGTATGAATGAGGCCGAGACCGGTATTGAAAGGGCACAGGGAGATTATATGGGGATGCTGGCCACCGTGATCAATGGTATGGCGGTGCAAAGCGGTTTGGAAAAAGCCGGCGTGATAACGAGATTGCAAAGTGCCATTAAAATGGAGCAGATCGCAGAGCCTTATATCCGCAGGCGTGCCATGCGTCACCTGGAAAAAGGACGGGTGGTTATTTTCGGAGCCGGTACGGGCAACCCTTATTTCACAACGGATACAGCGGGTTCGCTGCGTGCAATAGAAATTAAAGCAGATATTATTTTAGGGAACAAGGTAGACGGTATCTATACTGCCGACCCGGAGAAGGATCCTACCGCCACCAAATACGGCAAAATATCTTTTGCTGATTGCATATCCAAGAACCTGAAGGTGATGGATATGACCGCATTTACTTTATGTATGGAAAACGATCTTCCGATCGTGGTTTTTGATATGAACAAACCGGGCAACCTCATGAGTGTGGTGATCGGGGAGAAGACGGGGACGTTGGTTAGTTAAGGCGGGGAGTATAAAAGTATCTAAGGATAAAAGTATATCAAGTAAAAAAGCTGCCGAAAAGGGCAGTCTTTTTTTATTCCCAAAAGTAAAAAAACTATAAATTATTCAGGAATGATCTGATGGAAGACAATGGTGTCTTTACCGGGGAGATGATCACATCCTGTGTACCCGCGCCCGAAGAAGGCGTACCCGCCACGGTCTGTTGTACGCCCAGGTAATAATCGTTCACCTGTTTTGAAATGACAACGATAGTGATGGGACTGTTCACCGGTAGGTTGCCCGATATAAATCTTCTTGCAGCGACATTGGCATTCATCCCTGCCACACAGGCCATATTATTGAAAGAAATATAAGCGACCGTATTGGCATTGGTATAATTGACCGGCAACTTCAGTGAAAAAGTAGTTTGCGGAATTCCCGTCGTATCAAAAAGATAGGCAGCCTGTATCCACTGCATCCTGTTGCTCAGTACTTCGTAACCGTTGTTTACAATATTCACATTGTTATAAATTATATCTGTATTCTGCGTCCACGCAAAACCCGTGATGATGTCTTCAATAGAATTATACACCTTCATCCCGGTAACGGTGGAATTATGGTCGTATCGAATGCCCAGTGAAGTTCCCGTAGATACATTCACTTCATTATTATTGTTTTTCAGTCCCAGGAAAAATGCCCCGCCTGTGATCAGCAGTTGCCCGTTGCATACAGTAGGCATACCCATTGAAATAAAATCTCCTTTCTTTTGTATCAGCAAAGATTGACGGTGAATATTTCCGTTAGGCACAGAACCCGCATTGGTCACCAAACCCGAAGGAGGGACAGTAAGAAAAAGATTGCCGGCATTATATACCACACCGGTATTATTGTATGCAAAACTATCAGTGATCTTTGGTCTGCGCAGTTCATTCTTTAAAGCAATGACAGGCATGTTGGCTGTTAAACTATTTTGCCATACCGTGTCCGGAGTGGAATTGATACTGTCCGGTATAAAAGTATCTACATTTTTCTGGCATGCATGAAGCACCAAAAGAAAAAGAGAGGCCGTAAGTAGTTTTAAAAAATTCTTCATGTATTCCGGTTTCATTTATCAGATACCCCAAACAGGTAAAATCGTTGCCTCGCACTAAAGATCCACGCGCACGCCCAATCGCAGGCCGGCGGTATGATACTTTTGTTTGAGGGAAAGTGCGCTTTGTGTGATCGGGGAAAGGCTGTAACGGAAATACGGTTCAGCCATTACATGTAATTGTTCATTGAGTTTGTAATAGACCGATAATCCGCCCGTTAGGCTTACCCCTGCTTTGGTTTTATAGGAATATATAGATGGTTGTTTACCCGAACTGATGTCCACCGCATTCCCGTTGGTATCCAATACATACCCTGTTTTACGGCTGGAAATATTGATCATTGCACCGGCATTCAGGTTGGCATGCAGCCTCCCGTTACCGAATTCGTACCCTACGACTACGGGGATATCAATGGTGCGATAGGTGTTGGTTCGCTCATTATATTGGGTGCCCGAAACGGTATAGGTTCCGGTAGTATCGCCGGCGGTATTCGTGATATAAACGTTTTGCGTCACGTGGCCCTTTACCGACTTAAAGGCTTCATTTACCCGGCTGTAATTCAGACCTGAACGGATACTCATGCCGCTGCCGAAAACCTTTGTATACCGTATCCCCGCGCTGAAAGCGAAAAGCAGGTTTGTGCTGGCTCTTCTTTGTTGCAGGTATGTAGACAAGGCAGGATCCGTAAGATCATTGAAAACATAATCCGGGCCGGCATATATTTCTACATAACGTTTATTCCCCGAAGCATCTTTTTCTGCAGTCGGGCAGGGGATAGAAAGATTTACAGAACGAAACGGTGTCCACAGGCCGGGTTCGAAACGCATGCTGTTCTTTAAGACAGCAAGACCGGAATATTTATTTAACGGTGCGGAAGGAATATTTCCTTCCTCTAAAGAAGTGGTTTCGGAGGTAACAGGATTTACGCCCGCCCGGTAAGGTTGATTTGCTTTATTTCTAAATGTTTCTGAGGGGATAAACACCGCCGTTGATCCCGGCGTCACGGAGATCTGTTGTGACGCGGGTTGGGTAACTACATTATTATTTAAATACGCATCATTGTTTTTATTTGCAGCATTTTTATCCGGCAATGTATTTTCTGTTGGTCCGCCGTTAGCCGAAGCAGGATTTGTACCGTTAGATGGTGATACTGTAACAGAGGAAGAAACCGGGTTAACCGTTGCAGGTTTGGAATTGTTTACAAAATAAATAAAGCCTGCACCACCGGCTAAAAATACCAGAACGGCTGCGATCTGAAGACCACTGAGGCGACTCCAAAAACCTATCGGCTTTTTCCTGCTTTTTTCTGCCAGGATATTTTCCCAAATATGCGGAGGCACTTCAGGCCGGTAACCGCCCAGTTGCTCTTTTACGTGACTGTCAAATAAGTTGTTCTTCATACCGCGATCTTTTGCATTTTTAATATTTCTTTTTGGAGCAGTTGCCGCGCTTTTACTAACTGGCTCCTGCTCGTGCCGGGTTGTATCCCCAGCATATCTGCTATTTCTTCATGCCGGTATCCTTCAATGATGTACAGGTTGAAGATCAGCCTGTAGCCATCCGGCAGGTTATTAATAAGGGCGAGCAGGTCCTTCTCTGTCAGGTGGTTAAAAGCGGGAACATCGTTCATATCCGCTTCTGCAGGATCCTTCACTTCCTGAACAGAAAACTCCTTGCTGTACCGGCTTACTGTATATTTTTTAAGCGCCGTATTCACGATGATCTTTCTCATCCAGCCTTCAAAAGAACCATCTCCCTTGAACTGCTCCATCTTTTTAAAGATCTTGATAAAGGCATCCTGGAGAATATCCTCTGCATCTTCCCTGTTCCGGGCATAGCGATAGCATACACCCAGGAGGGAGCCTGCATAACGGTTAAACAGGTTTTTTTGGCAGCCTGCATCTTCCCGTATGCAACCTTTTATCAGTTCGGCATCTGTCAATATGATCGGGTTGATAGCCTTTCTTTACAAAATAAGATTCGTAGCAGGTAATTTCTGCTGCCCCCGTATTAAATATACAAATTTTATTAGTTTTGGCTTCAACCCGATCTAACCAAGGAACTACACTACCTTCAAAGCATGGACCAAGCTAAAATCATCGCCAACCTTAAATCAGAGAACGAACTGCTTCAATTACAGCTTGAGGACCTTATTGATACCCTCAAAAAGCGGGAGGAGGAGATCAACTTATTGGGGGATGCCACAGAATCCGCAGCCTCACTTTACAGCAGGATCGACAATACCCTTACAGAAATAGATCAGCTTATATACAATAATGAATTGGCGGGGCAAAAGACGGTTGCTGCCGAAGCGCAGAGCGAAGAACTTGAACTTACGCTTATCAGAGAGATCAGGGAACGACAGAAAGCCCAAACCGCCGGACTGAAAACGGATGCCTTGCGAACAGAACTGGATATCATAAGCGGGGAACTCGAAGAAACGCTGCCGGTATACCAACAACTTCAAACCGCTACAGCAGAACTTTCAGAATTGAACAGCAGGCTCTCGATGCTGGAATCGGAAAATGCTTCCCTCAAAACGGAGTTGGAAGAGTGGAAAGCATTGGTCACGGTGATGAAGAAGCAAAAGATAAGCTGAGCGGTAAGTTTGCAATAACGGTGAGAATGCTTATTTTACATAACTAAAACTACACTTATGAATTTAATTGAACGGGTGAAAAACATCCTCATTACGCCTAAAACAGAATGGGAAGTTATCGATAACGAAACCGCTACCGTAAGCTCCCTTTTTACATCATTTGTGTTGCCAATGGCGATTGTGTCCTCTCTTGGTGGCGTTATAAGGTACTTTATGTATTCGGGTACTTATTCATGGGGAATGAAATATTTGATCATTGGCATCATCATATCATTCATAACGGCGCTGGCGACTTACTATCTCACAACAATTATCGTAGACAAACTCGCATCGAACTTCGGTTCAGAACAAAATATGGGTAAATCGGCTCAATTGGTGGCTTATTCCGGCACTCCTACTTATATAGCGGGATTATTAGCATTTATACCCGTAATTGGTTGGCTGATCTCGATTGCCGCATGGGTATACGGAGTTTACCTGATGTACTTGGGTATAGGTCCTCTGAAAAAGACGCCCGAAGACAAGAAAGTGGTGTATATACTGGTGTCTTATGTAATTATGATTGCCATTTATTTCATTATTGCATCTGTGCTCGGAGGCATACTCTATGCAACGATGGGTACCGGTTTATACCGCTATTAAGAACCTCATCATCATTTTTTAAGGCATCTTTGCAAAAAGATGCTTTTTTTATAGAACCATGAGCAACATCGCTGATATAAGGAAAGACTACCGGCTCCGCTCTTTTTCAGAGCGGGATGCCGCAGCTACACCGTTTGAGCAGTTCAAACAATGGTGGGAAGAGGCCCTTGCCTCAAATATTGATGAACCGAATGCCATGACCCTGGCTACTGCTGATGCTACAGGTTCTCCATCTGCCAGGATCGTTCTTCTTAAAGGGGTGACAGAAGAAGGATTCGAATTTTTTACCAATTATGAAAGCCATAAAGCGAAGGATGTGGTCCAAAATGTTAGAGTCTCCCTGGTTTTCTTTTGGAAAGAGCTGGAACGCCAAATAAGAATTAATGGGAATGCGGTTAAGACAACTGAAGCAGTAAGTGATGAATATTTTAAAAGCCGGCCTTTTGAAAGTCGTATCGGGGCATGGGCCTCGCCGCAAAGCGAGGAAATTGAATCACGTGACGGGCTGGAACAGCGGGTTGATGAACTTCGGGAGCAATACAGGGACAGGGAAGTTCCCCGACCACCTTTTTGGGGAGGTTACCTGGTGAAGCCGGTAATGATGGAGTTTTGGCAGGGAAGGCCCAACAGGTTGCATGACAGGATCGAATATAAATTGACCAAGGGTTCCTGGAAAAAAAGGAGGCTTGCGCCCTGAGGAAGTAGATAAAGCATAGAGGTATATAAGTATATAAAGTAAAAAGTCTCTTCACACGGAAGAGACTTTTTTATTACTTAGCTTTTTTAGCAGGAGCTTTTTTCTCTGCTTTCGGTTCGGAAGATTTTGGTGCTACAGCTTTTGCAGCAACTTTGGCCGGCCTCGA
>JBBJLU010000052.1:0-20106 GCA_037719665.1 Ferruginibacter sp. | reverse complement strand
CCGCGGGCAGGCGCACGGGTAACTTTACTTTAATGAGAATACCAACCAATGGGAAAAATATATTGATGATTACATTTGCCTTGAAAACAGAATTGACTTTTGCCGGTTGCCTTATGAAATTTACAAATTAAACAAATAATAAAATGAATCAACCAACAGTATATTCTTCCATTTTACAGGACTTTGCATATCCGCTGTTGGATGCAAAAGATACTGATGATATCTTTATGGAAAAATTCAAGTTTACCGAAACTGTATGGAATTATTGCATTGCAAAGGAGTTCAGGTTGCCGGTATTTGTTCAAATGCAAAAAACCATAAAAATGCAAAATAAAAAGCATAAGAACATGAAGGTAATGTTTGATGATTTTGTTGAAAGAAAGGAAACTGACTTCTATCAATACAAAAATTTCATACTTAATACGGAATTGAGGATAAAAGCCGATGGGTCTAAAACCATATATGTAGAATCTGTTAAGCCCGAAGTCCTGTTAAAAAAATTAAATGTATGAGTAAACTTCGTTCAAAAACCAAACCCGCCAGGGTAAGAGCACAGACAGAAGAACGGGCAATGGAAATTATGTCACTTTCCGCCTTGGTTGGTAACCTTCGAATATAATATATTTCCTAACGTTGCGAACGCGGCCGCCCGGACTTCGACCCACGGCGACCCACGAACCCTGCTATCCCAATTGATAGAAAGTAACGAACCAAAAACTTTCTCTAGCCAACCTAATGTTCTAATAAGCCCGTTTCATCTTTAAAAAGATGATTCCAACCATGCATAGTGGCAGTGAAAAATTGTGGCCATATCCGGAAGGGATAATTCATGAATTAAAGTTTATGCAGCAGGCATTAATTTGGTATGAAGCATACACTTCGAATTTTCCTTTTAGTTTGGTCGGCGGGTCACAGACCGGGCCTCGGCCCACACAGATAGGATGGCTTATGTATTTTGATACCAACAACTTTAAAATTATGATAAAAGAATTAAGACCCTATAGCCCCCACCCGTGAATATTGAATAACTTTAGCCCCTTGGCATTTATCAAAAACATAGCAACTGCTGCAACGGACAGTGAACTGGTCCTTCAATACCGAAATACCGGCAACCTGAACGTGTTGGGAACCCTATACAACCGTTACATGGACCCGGTGTATGGCGTGTGCCTGAAATACCTGCAGGACCCGGATGAAGCGAAGGACAGTGTAATGCTCATTTTTGAAGAGTTAGTAACCAAGCTTAAAAAATATGAAGTGTCAAACTTTCGGGGTTGGCTTTGGCAGTTGGCAAGGAATCATTGTCTGATGAAGATCAGGAGCGACAAAAAGCGGCCTGTTAATGTTGATACCGACCTTGTGTATTTGGCCGACAATTGGCATCCTGACAATGAACTGCAAAAAGAAGCGCTAATGAACGATATGGAATATTGCCTGGAGCAACTCCCGGGCGAACAACAAAAGGCGGTGAGGCTTTTTTACCTGGAGGAAAAATGCTATAAAGAAATAGCGGAGACGACAGGGGCGGAACTGAAGAAGGTGAGAAGCTTTATACAAAACGGGCGGCGAAATTTGAAGATCTGTATGGAGGGACAGGCAGGCAAACAACAAACATTATGAAGGCGGAAAATAAAACATATTCGGCGGCGGACCTGGCAAATTACCATAACGGCAATATGACAGAAAAGGAAATGCACCGGCTGGAAAAAGCCGCGTTGGAAGACCCTTTCCTGGCAGAGGCACTGGAGGGTTATGCTTTTGATGCAGCGGCGGAAGATAATATTTCTATACTGCGGGAACAGATCGACAGCAGGACAGCACATCAATCCCGGTTTTTTCTTTACCGGCGCTTTGGCCCGGCCTGGCTCAGGATAGCGGCAGTCTTTATTCTTTTCGGCGGGATCGGGTATGCTTTTTACCGGCTGAATTCCACAGATAACCGCAACGAATTGTCACAAAATACCCCGATAGAAAAAAAAGCAGTCAACCCGGTTCCCGTTCAGTCCGATGCGCCCACCAACGCCTCTTCTGCTGAAACCCTTACGGACGCAGCAACAGCACCTGCGATTATTACGGGGAAAACGACAGAAACATTAACTTCCGGCAAGTTGAAAAATGTCACACCTCTCCCTTACAGCATTTCCCCGGCACCCCCTGTTTCCGGGGTGACCACTGATCTTGCCTCAGCAGCTGATAAAAATGAGGCTGCGAAAAAGTTTAAAGTAGCAGAGGCGAATGAATCCGAAAACCGCGCTTTTGTAGATAATACCCGGAACAATACCGTAGATAGCAGAGATAACAACCGCTCTGAAATACAAACTAAACGGCAGGCTAATAATGCAAACGTTGCATCCGCAGAATATTCCGATCGGACAGCCAATAAAGATCGTTCTACAGCGAAGGATGAGAAATATAATCAGGTAATTCAGGAAGAAAATTCACCAAATGTACGATCGGCAAATGCAGTTACATTACAAAAGGCCATTGAAGGTAATAGTTTGCAGGAATCTCCCACAAAAACGCTTCAACCTATCGATTCTGTTGTATTTATAAATTATGCGGATGATAACATGAAAGATATACTGAATGCTTCCGGGAAACCTTATGAAGGAATCGTAACATTATCCTTTACTGTCAATCAAAAAGGTGAACCCCAAAACATCAAAGTAGTCACTTCCCTTTGTGTGCCCTGTGATGAACAGGCCATATCCCTTTTAAAAAAAGGACCGAAATGGATCGCTGCCGGGGGCGCTAAAAGGCTGGTATCCATTGAATATTAAAGCATCCACCCCGAAATTTCTCGTTATCCCCCAATTTAAAGGCCCATATTTAATTTGTTAAAACCGCGGTTTCCATTTAACCGTATGTATACATTCTTTATTTATAACCGAAAAAAAAACTAAAATGAAAAAGACATTATTATCGTTTGTATTGATCGCTTCAGCTTCATTGCTGATGGTATCCTGCAACGACGAAAAAAAGACGGATGCAACAGTTGAGACAACTACCGACACTACTAAAATGATGGATCAGCCTAAAATGAACGAAGAGCCGGGTGTAATGGTTGGCGGTGCCAACATGGTTGCTTCTAAAAACATCGTTGAAAATGCAGCAGGTTCTGCAGATCATACCACGTTGGTAGCAGCGGTAAAAGCAGCCGGTCTTGCTGAAACCCTTAGCGGTGCAGGCCCTTTCACTGTATTTGCTCCTACAAACGCAGCCTTTGCTGCATTACCTGCAGGAACTGTAGATAAATTGCTGAAGCCTGAAATGAAGAAAGACCTTACAGGTGTTTTGACTTACCACGTAGTACCGGGTGCTTTGAAAGCAGCCGACCTTAAAGACGGTATGAAACTCAAAACCGTTCAGGGTAAAGAACTTAAAGTTTCAGTAAAAGATAATATGGTTATGATCAACGGTGCACATGTGGCGATAGCTGATGTTATCTCCAGCAACGGTGTAACCCATGTTATTGACGGAGTATTGACTCCCTAAAATAGTTTGTTTGTTATAATTTGAAAAGAGCCGCTTGTATAACCGGCTTTTTTGCGTTGGACCCGTATCTAATAATCGATCACCTGTTCTTTCATCAGGGGCATTTCACGCCAACCATATTGTTGATCGCGCAGTTGCGGTTCAAAACCGGCCATCCGAATGCTTTCCTGTATACTGTTTGCCGTAAATCGGTGAGGCGCACCCGCAGCGCTTACCACGTTTTCTTCTATCATGATGCTGCCGAAATCATTTGCTCCCGCATTGAGGCATAATTGCGCAACGGGTTTACCAACGGTTAACCAACTGGCCTGTATATTTTTTATATTGGGCAGCATGATACGGCTCATCGCGATCATGCGGATGTACTCTTCCGGTGTGGTGAGGTTATGTACACCCCTTATCCTTGCAAGCAGGGTGTCCGCATCCTGGAAGGTCCATGGTATAAAAGCTAAAAACCCCTTTGCACCTGCCGGTTTGCGGCTTTGTACCTCTCTAAGTTTGACGAGGTGCTCAAAACGTTCCTGTAGGGTTTCCACATGTCCAAACATCATTGTTGCCGATGTGGTGATATTTAATTTATGCGCCTCATGCATGATATCCAGCCATTCCTGTGCACCGCATTTTCCTTTGCTGATCAGGCGGCGAACCCTGTCCGTGAGGATCTCCGCTCCCGCGCCGGGCAGGCTGTCCATACCGGCATTTTTAAGAGCAATCAACACTTCCCTATGCGTGGATTTTTCCAGTTTGGTAATATGCGCCACTTCCGGCGGACCCAGCGTGTGCAACTTAATATGAGGATAAAGGCTTTTGAGTTCCTTAAACAAATTCACGTAAAAAGAGAGGCCGAGTTCGGGATGATGGCCTCCCTGCAATAAGAGCTGATCCCCTCCGTATGCGATGGTCTCTTCTATCTTTGTTTTATAAGTGGCTATATCGGTGATATAGGCATCTTTATGACCGGGTATGCGATAGAAATTGCAGAATTTACAATTGGCGATACACACATTGGTGGTATTCACGTTTCGGTCTATCTGCCAGGTAACTTTCCCGTGCGGAACCTGAATTTTTCGCAGCTCGTTTGCGGTATGCATGAGTTCCGCCAGTGCAGCGTTTTCAAACAAATAAACGCCTTCTTCTACAGTAAGAAAATCAAAGGCCGCGGCTTTTTTCAACAGCTCATTTATGTTCATATAAACCGTTTAAATAATAGTTTGCAAAAGTACATTCATTAACTTGTAATTTGGAATACTGCCGCGTTATAAAAACGATATTTACCATATTAACTTTTCTGTTATCCGCTGCAAGTTTTGCTCAAAGATCATTTTTACAAAATGCAGACAGTCTACTGGAGACCATACCCTTTAAAACATTTACCGGCGGAGTGATCGTCATCCAGGCAAAACTGGGAGAGCTGCCCCTGACGCTTAATTTTATCCTGGACACCGGCAGCGGCGGCATCTCACTGGACTCTGCCACCTGCAGCGAACAGAATATCTCTATAAAGGGCACTGACACGACTGTAAGCGGCATTGCAGGCATCAAAAAAGTACCTTTCGCATTTGACCAAAAAATACAGTTGGGAAAACTCGTATCCGAGCACGTGAATTTTTATGTGAATGATTACAGCCTGCTCACCAGCACGTTCGGGGAGAAAATAGACGGGATCATCGGCTACGGTTTATTGAGCCGGTATATTTTTCATATCAATTTTGATTCTGCTGAAATAAAAATATACCGCCCCGGGAATTTTAAATATCAAGCCGGCGGAAAAATCCTTAAACCGATGTTCGGGCGTTTGCCGGCCCAGCGGGCTACCGTAAGGGACCGCAGAAAAGCCGTAGCAGATTTTTACCTGGATACCGGCGCGGGGCTTTGTTTATTGATGAGCGAAAGTTTTATAAAAGACAGCAGCATCCTTTTTACCCGCAGAAAGCCCGTGATGACACAGGCAGAAGGGCTTGGCGGTAAAAAGCCGATGCGCCTGACCGTAGTGAAACAGGTAAAGCTGGGCCCGTACAGTTTTAAAAATGTTCCTGTTTATTTATACAATGACGAAACCAATATTTTGTCGTACCCCTACACTGCCGGCCTTCTGGGAAATGACCTGATGCGCCGTTTCAACATGACCCTGAACTATCCTAAAAAAGAGGTACACATCATTCCGAACGGACATTATAATGATCATTTTGATTATGCTTTCACGGGAATGTCGCTTTATGCTGTCAATGAAAGAATTTTTATAGATGATATCGTTGCGGGCTCGCCGGCAGAAATAGCCGGTTTAAAGAACGGGGATGTACTGGTGAGTGTTTCCAATAATATCACGGGAAATATCCAGGATTACAAGAACCTGCTCCAAAACATCCGCGACGCGGTCAAGATCATTATCAAAAGAAAAGAATTGCTCATGTTTTTTTCCCTTAAACCCGTCAGCATTCGCTGAAAATTCCCGCAGGTCATTCGTACATTTGCAAATGATAAGGTTTGAAAGATTTATACTGGAAAACGGGCTGCGGGTACTGGTGCATGAGGACCGGAGCACACCCATGGCAGTGGTGAATGTTCTCTATGATGTAGGTGCAAAAGATGAGGACCCGGAAAAGACCGGCTTTGCACATTTATTCGAACACCTCATGTTTGGCGGCAGTGTTAATATCCCTGTCTTCGATGAGCCCCTACAGTCTGCGGGCGGCGAGAACAATGCTTATACCACCAACGACCTCACCAATTATTATTGCCAGCTCCCGGCGGAAAACATAGAAACGGCTTTTTGGCTGGAGAGTGATCGCATGCTCCGCCTGGCCTTCGGCAAAAAAAGCCTTGAGGTGCAGCGCAAGGTGGTGTGCGAAGAGTTTAAAGAGCATTATATCAACAAGCCTTACGGCGATGTTTGGCATAAGTTGCGCCCGCTCGTTTATACCAAACACCCCTACAGCTGGATGACCATCGGTGCATCACTGAAGCACGTGGAAGATGCTACGACCGCGGATGTGAAAGCATTTTTTAAAAAGCATTATAACCCGGCCAACGCGATCCTTACCGTAGCGGGGAACATCAATGCAGCAGCGGTAAAAACGCTGGCGGAAAAATGGTTCGGCCCGATCCCTCCCGGGAAAAAATACAAGCGCGACCTTCCCGTCGAACCCAAGCAGAAAGCACCGCGAAAAATAAAAGTAAAAGCAGAGGTGCCGTTGGATGCCCTGTATAAATGCTGGCATATTTATTCCCGTACCGATGACCGCTATTATACGGCTGACCTGATCTCTGATATCCTGAGCGGCGGCGGATCATCAAGGTTATACCAGGCCTTGGTGAAAGAACAACAACTTTTCAGCAATATCGAATGTTACCAAATGGGCAGCACTGATGCGGGGATGATGGTGGTGGAAGGCAAGCTGGTAAAGGGTACGGATATCAAAAAAGCAGAAGCCGCAGTAGATGCGGAATTAAAAAAACTGCAACAGGATGGCATCACGCCGGCTGAACTGGAAAAAGTAAAAAACAAAACGGAAAGTGCTATGGCTTTTGAAGACATGAGCCTTACCAACCGGGCATCCTCGATCGCGATGTATGAATTGCTGGGCGATGCGGACCTCATCAACAATGAACTGGATAAGTACCGTGCGGTGACTGCCGCTGATATACAGGAGCAGGCAAAGATCATTTTTCATAAGAACAATTGCAGTACCATGTATTATATGAGTGCATAGGATTTGAAGAACCGGTGAACCGGGAACCTGACTACCGCGGCAATGAAGATTAACCACAACAGACTAAAGAACTTTAATGATTGACAGGAAAATACCACCGGCGATAATTGATGCAACGGAATTTAAACTGAAGCTTCCGCCCCACGAACTTTTTCATTTGGATAACGGCGTACCGGTTTATGCGATAAGTGCCGGCGCGCAGGATGTGCTGCAGGTAGAGATGGTGTTTTATTCGGGAAATTTTTTCGAGGATAAAAAAGGTGTGGCAGCAGCTACCAATTATTTATTGAAGAGCGGTACCAAAACCAGGACGGCCCTTGAACTCAATGAGGCCTTTGAATATTACGGGGCACATTGCGCCCGCGCCTGTTATAATGAGACCGCTTCGGTTTCCCTGCATACGCTTTCAAAACATACCGCAAAGCTGTTACCCGTAATGGCAGACATGCTTACCGCATCCGTATTTCCCGAACAGGAATTGGAAATATTTGTTCAGAATGTAAAGCAACGTTTGGTCGTAAACCTGCTGAAGTGTGAATTTGTAGCCGGGCGGCTGATCGATAATTACCTCTATGGCAAAGAACATCCTTATGCGGCGTTTACCGAAGCTGCCGACCTTGATGCGCTGAGCATTGACGATCTGAAAAACTTTTATAAATCTTTTTATAAAAAAGGGCAATGTGTAATATTTGTAGCCGGAAAATTACCGGCGGATATAGAAACGTTATTGAATAAAAATTTCGGTAAACTCAAACTGGGGAAGCCGCCCGCGAAGATCAGTAAAGTGAAAGTTGTGCCCGCCACCGAAAAAAAATACCGCGTACAGAATGACGTCAACGCGGTACAGGGTGCCATCCGGATAGCGCAACCTTTTCCCAACCGCCATCACCCGGATTTTAAGAAAGTGATCGTCCTGAATACGGTATTCGGTGGTTTTTTCGGTTCGAGATTGATGAGTAATATCCGCGAAGAAAAAGGCTATACCTACGGAATATACAGTTACCTGCAAAATCATATGCAGGAGAGCGGCTGGCTGATCAGCACCGAAGCCGGGAAGGATGTATGTGAGGCCACCATCGCGGAAGTGTATAAAGAAATGAAGCTGCTGCGCGAAAAACCGGTCGAGGAAGAAGAGCTTTCCCTGGTGCGCAATTACATGATCGGTGGCATCCTCGGGGACCTGGACGGCCCTTTCCAGATCATCGGGAAATGGAAAAACATTATCCTGAATAACCTCGATGAAAATTATTTTAATGATTCAGTGCAGGCTATCAAAAAAACCACCGCAGAAGAGTTGCAGGCATTGGCGAAAAAATACCTCCATCCGGAAAAGTTTTACGAATTGGTTGTGTATTGATAAAATAAAGGGTCAGTAACAGCATTTATATATTCTGTTGATGTGAAAATAAAATCCTTCTTTTGTTTTTAATTGCGCAGGACGCAACACCTAAAAATTACCAAATGAATTTTTTCATTCGCTTATTGATCTCCGGCGTTATAACATATGTTCTGGCCAAAATTTTATCCGGCGTACATATCGATCATTTTGGCACCGCTGTCATATTTGCCCTGGTGCTTGCTTTCTTAAATGCCATCGTGAAACCGATATTGATCGTTCTTACGTTGCCGGTGACCGTCGTTACTATCGGACTCTTTCTTTTTGTTATCAATGCGATCATCATTCTCCTTGCAGATTGGATGATCAGCGGGATAAAGGTTGATGGATTCTGGTGGGCATTACTATTCAGCATCATACTTTCCCTGTTTTCCTCAGCCGTGCAAAAGGTGACGGTGAAGGATACGGAGAGCCCCAAATCCCGGTTTTAGTCAATCCTCATATTACTGCGTACTGCCTGTTCTTTGATGATCTTTTCCATCGCGGTTTCCAGGCCCGCCTGCCCTTTAGCGTTTGCGTTCTTTTTCTTTTCCGTTATGAGAAAATCCTGCCGCTTTTTGTTCACCGAAGCAATTTCTTTTTGCAGCGCGGAACGTTGCTGAGTTTTTTCGCGCACCAATTTCTTTAGATCAGCACGGCTTTTATTTTGCAGGCTTTCCGGCAATGAACGTAGGTCAATGGTATTGATCATATCATCAGAACCCGCAGCAACAGTGGCATCCACCAGGTCCCAGGAATCATTTTTATAAATGTTGGACTGTCCCTTTACGCTCACCCGGTCTGCGGCTGCGGATTTACTGAGCGCATAGTTTTTGGAATCCATTTCTGCCTGCAAATGCATTTTTTCTTTGCCGGCGTTACCGTATGCGATGTAAGTACTGTTCAATTTTTCATTCAAACTAAACATTTGATTGTCGTAGGGTGTCGGAATATCATCGATCTTTTGATTCTGATCAATATTGGTGAAACTGCCGGTGCCGCATTCCGCATTCAGGTTCCAATGTTCTTTGATACCGCTGAGCCGATCACCGCAATAAATGGTGTTCACGATCACACCGTTCTTTTTGGCCAGGGCACATGCTTTGGTATAATGCAGGTTACCCTGCAGAAAATCTTCATTGCCCGCAATAAAAATGACCTTGTAATTTGAACTGCCGGGCGCCCATTTCAGTTCATTGAGGGAAGTGTAGATCACCTGCCCGCAATATTCATCCCCGCCGTTTGTACGAAGGTTGAAGAGATCGCCGGATAATTTATCGAGGTCCTGCGTGAAGGCGCTTATCTGCTTTACGTACCCCGAGGATACATCATTGCTGCTCCTTCCGTATTCATACAGGGCAATTTCTATTTCCGGTATCACGTCATTCCCGCATTTTGCTTTTCCCATTACGCTTACCATATTCCAGAGCTGGGCCTTGGCCTGTTCTATGAGGCCGTCCATGCTGTTACTGACATCTAACAGTATCGCTGCCTGGATCTTCGGTTTTGCTGCGGGGGATCTTACGGGTAGGCTGTTGTTGATCTTTTGATCGTTGGCATGAAAGGAAACCAATAATGCGGCGAAAGCCGTGAGCAAAAGGAATGCGGAAAGTTTGAGGTGTAATTTCATAAATCAGGTTTTCGGTAGGATGCACGAAAACCGTGAAATGCATATTCGTTGCCGGAAATTTTTCCGTCTTCTGATTTTTTTAACACGCTGCTGCTGATCCGCGGAAGAAAAGCACGGTTATTTTTTGCAGTCGCCATCCTTCAGCATACTCATTCCGCCTGACATATTCGTTACCTTTTTGAATCCTTTCTGGTTCAGAAGGTAGCTTGCGCGCGGGCTCCTATGGCTGTGAGAGCAGTAGACGATGATCTCTTTATTTTTCAGGTGGTCAATGGATTTGATCCTGTTCTCTAATTCATCTATCGGGATATTGATGGCATTTTTCAGGCTTCCGTAATTCGGGTCGGCTGCACCCTCAAACTCTTCTTTAGTACGCACATCCAATAACACCATCCCCGGGTGTGTTTTTATATAACGGCAGGTCTGCGACGGTTTGATGGTTTTGAACCGTACAGTAGATCGCAGCACTAAGGGCATTTTACAATCTGCACATTTACCGGGTTTGCGGTGTATGGTTTTATCACAGTCCTGCCCGCAGGGTGAGCAAACATATTTCCCGGAGGCAGTTAGCTTTGTTTCGGGTGAGCGCTGTGCATACCCGGATGTGCAGGATAGGGAGGCTGCGATGAAGCAAAAACAGGACAGGAGAAGACTGCTGTATTTTATCATGAAATGAATGTAGAAACGGCCTGACGGGGAATATTTAATCAGTACTGTTTGTTCCGAATGTGCCCCTCTTTAATTTAATATTATGTGTTTTTCCTTCACGGGTCACTTCAAAATCACCGGTAAAACCGTTTGTACTGAAGGGCCCGCTGACCCATTTCACCTGCTTAGTTGCGGCATTGTATGTATAATTACCGCTGCCGATCTTTTTATTACCCATATCTAAAAAAGTATAGCCGCTGCCGGTCAATGTAAAATACCCGAGGTGTAATGGGTTGCTGTTTGCCCCGTAAGACATGATCAGGTATTTTGAAGTACGGGGGCCGCCGGCGGAAGAATTCTTTGCAGCCGCAACAGCCGCATTTTTTCGCGGTCGTACACTTGAGGCCTTTAGGTACTGATCGGACGCAGACGAGTAATCATCATAATGCACTTTATAATACCCGGCATAAGACCCTGACCCGATCTCAATAACGGTAGCTTTATACCACCCAACATTGTAAGCCTCTGCCTTATCCCCAACTTTAAAGGAAGCCTGGGAAAAAGAAGAAAAGGTAAAAAAAAGGGACAGGGCAAAACAGCAGATCGTTTTCATAATTTTTTATACCGAAGGTTATGCTGATGAAGGGGAAACCATTGCATTTCGATATGTTTAAATATAATCATTTTGCGTTTCTTCTCCTGAATTAATTATTCAAGGTTCTATCTTCGCAGCATGCAATTTGCTCAGAAGGATATTTCATCCGAAACACTTACGGCCCTATACAGTGCCATCCTGCTTCCCCGAATGATAGAAGAGAAAATGTTGGTCCTCCTACGCCAGGGGAAAATTTCCAAATGGTTCAGCGGCATCGGCCAGGAGGCGATCTCCGTAGGAGCTACCGCGGCGATGCAGCCCGATGAATGGATCATGCCCCTGCACCGTAACCTTGGCGTTTTTACCGGGCGCAATATGCCGTTGAGTAAATTATTTAAACAATGGCAGGGGAATAAAGACGGTTACAGTAAAGGAAGGGAGCGTAGTTTTCATTTCGGCAGCAAAGAACATTTTGTCTGCGGGATGATCTCGCATTTAGGTCCGCAACTGGCTATTGCAGACGGGGTAGCATTGGCATACAAATTAAAAAATGAACAAAAAGCTTCCCTTGCCTTTTCAGGTGATGGCGGTACCAGTGAAGGAGATTTTCACGAGGCCCTGAATACCGCGGCGGTTTGGGACCTGCCGGTAATATTCATTATAGAAAATAACGGGTACGGCCTGAGTACGCCGGTAAATGAACAATACCGATGCGAAAGTCTGGTGGATAAAGCGAAAGGCTACGGTATGGAAGGGGTTCGCATAGACGGCAATAATATTTTAGAAGTGTATGATACGATAAAAGGCGTGCGGGAATATTGCATTAAAAATCAAAAACCTTACCTCGTGGAATGCATGACCTTTCGGATGAGGGGGCATGAAGAGGCCAGCGGTGTGAAGTATGTCCCGAAAGAATTGTTTGAGACCTGGGAGAAAAAGGACCCTTTAAAAAATTATGAAGAATGGCTTATTGCAGAAGGTATCATTCCTGAAAAGAAAATAGAAACAATAAAAGCAGCAACCAAAGCATATATCGAATCCGAATTGGCGGAGGGATACAAGGCAGAAAAAATTATTGCGAATACGGAGGAGGAAGTGGGGGATGTGTATGCGGGGAGCACCGACGACCGACCACAGACCACCGACGACCACAGACCGTCCACCGTTACAAGGTTTCCAACGAGAAACGAGAAACAAGAAACGGTTGCCGAAAAAAAATTTATCAACGCTATCACCGACGGCCTCCGCCAATCCATGCAACAACATCCCAACCTTATATTAATGGGCCAGGATATTGCAGAATACGGCGGCGCATTTAAAGTGACCGAAGGTTTTGTAACGGAATTCGGGAAAGCGCGGGTACGCAATACGCCGCTGTGCGAAAGCGCTATAGTGGGTTCCGCATTAGGACTAAGCCTCGAAGGATTTAAATCCGTAATGGAAATGCAGTTTGCGGATTTTGCGACCGTGGGTTTCAACCAGATCATAAATAACCTCGCGAAAATTTATTACCGCTGGGGACAAAATGCAGACGTCGTGATCCGTATGCCTACGGGCGGTGGTGTGGGAGCAGGGCCGTTTCACAGTCAAAGTAACGAAGCCTGGTTTGCGCATACGCCCGGCCTTAAAGTAGTATACCCGAGCACACCCGAAGATGCAAAGGGCCTGATGATCGCAGCGATCAATGATCCCAACCCGGTAATGTTTTTCGAACACAAAGCATTGTACAGAAGCATCAGCGAGCCGGTACCCGAAGCGTATTATGAAACGGAGATCGGCAAGGCCCGCCATGTGCAGCAGGGAGAAGATATCAGTATCATCACTTACGGCGCGGGCGTGCATTGGGCGCTGGGGTATACCGAAAAGAACCCCGGGACAAGTATTCAGATCACAGACCTTAGAACATTGCTGCCTTTGGATTATGAAGCCATCCGGGAGGCCGCGGAAAAAACGGGGAAGGTGATGATCCTTCATGAAGACTCACTTACCGGCGGTATCGGCGGTGAAATAGCCGCATGGATCGGGGAACATTGTTTTGATAAACTTGATGCGCCGGTAATGCGTTGTGCGAGCATGGATACCCCCATACCGTTCAGCATAGAGTTGGAGAAAAACTTTATGGCTTATTCGAGGTTGGATGAAACGATTGAAAAACTTTTAAACTATTAATTTGCAATTGCCCTATTTGATCTCTTCCCCGGGACGATAGGTTTTTTCTGCGTGCTTTTTTACATCTTCTTTATAAAACAGCACATCTTTAAATTTCCCCTTGCTGTACATAACGGCCTGGTCACTGAAATGTTTCGAAGAAGGATCGCCGCTTTCTCCGCCTGCCAACAAAGATCTGGCTTTTACTTTTTTACCAAATTCCACCGCACAGATAAAACTGTTTCCGTTGAAACCGTATCTTTTATCGGTACCCGGGAAATACCGGCTGCTGTAGGAAGGCAACATTCCCCATGTAGATGCAGCAAATGCTACAGGAATACTTGGCCCGGCATCATTATATTTTAAATTAAGATCACCGGATATTCTCTGGAAACGGTTGATATCTCCCCAAGGGATTAATGCTGATCCGTTCCGACGTTTTAATTCGCGTACTGCATCAGCCAAAGGTTTGATCAGATCTGAAGCAGGTGCCGTTGCAACAAATTGTTTGGCCTTTTCTACCTGGTCCACAAATTCAAATTCACCGGGGTCGCCGCTGCTGCTGATCTTTGGTAATAATTTTTCTCCCCATTCAATGGCGAGGGTGGTTGCAATAGATTGTTCGGCTACACGATAGTCCCATTTCTTTAAAATGTTGACGGGCTCATGTAGTAAATCAAACAAAGAGTCTCCCGCGGTAATATTTTTTTCGAAGGCTTTGATCAGCGCAGGCAAGAGGACCTCAAATGCCGCGAGATAAGTATCATAGCCCGCCGCAATGGTTTTATCGATAGTAAAATTGTCGCGATTGCTCAGCACCCTTACGGCGTTGATGCCGCGAAAATTTTCACCGTCCGGTGCCATATATGCGGGGTGATCTTTTTTCCGGGGACTGTTTTCGGCTGCTACAGTGAACGGCGTAGAATTACAATTTTGTATCCAGCCGTTGAGAGGATTGTAGAGGTGAACAGTTTGGTCTACCGTATGCAGCCCTTTCCATTCCGTGGCAGCAATCGTACCGTTTACTGGCCGGTTCCAATCGAATGCAGTATCACGAACGGGCATAAAGTTGCCGTGCCAATACGCGATGTTTCCTTTATTATCTGCAAAAACAGTATTGTTGGAAGTATTGGAGCGCAGGCCCATCACTTTTTTATATGCTTCAAAACCTTTTGCCTTCGTGCGTTGCCAACTTTGAATGAGTCCGTTCAGCGAACGGTTGTTTGCTTTCACGGTCAGCCATTCATTATTTCTTTCTCCCATTACCGGTCCGTGGTGCGTTGCATAAGCTGTAATATTTTTAGTGAGGATGCCGGTCGGTGTTTGATACCGGATAGACATGTTCTTTTTTTTGACTGGTCTCAGCGCATTTTCATATTTGTAAAACCATTTACCGTTTTGTTTAACAACCTGCTCTGCATAAATATCTGCCACATCAGCCTCGCTGGAAGTATGCATCCAGCCGCAGTATTCATTGAATCCCTGGTAAATAAAAAATTGTCCCCAGGTTACCGCGCCGTAAACATTTAGACCTTGCTCACTGACCATATGTACTTCAGGCCGGAAATAAAAAGTAACATGCGGGTTGATATACAATATGGCATTTCCTGATGCGGTTTTGGAAGGGCCGATCGCAAAACCGTTTGAACCCGTGGTGGCTTCTTCAAATCCATGGTGCCGGAGAGCCGCTGTAGTTTTGCCGGTATAAAAATTTTTTACATCATTATCATCCAGCCTGCCCGTACTGATCGCACCGATACTGCCGTCGGTCCATAACAAAGGATACCAGGGCTTAAAGCGGTTGAGCAATGCGGGTCTTGTTCCCGGGTGTTTGTATAAATAATAATTGACCCCGCCGGCAAATGCATCCAATAATTCTTTGAGCCATCGCGGACTTTTTTGGTAATCTGCCACTGCATCTGCAGAATCGATCAGGAGCTTTAAGAAAACATCGCTGTACAGGGCTCCTTCTCCTTTTACTTCAGAGAGGCGGCCCAGCTTTTCTATATAATTCATTTCGACTCGTTTGAAGTCGTCTTCACATTGGGCATACAGCAGCCCGAATACTGCATCGGCATCGGTCTTTCCGTAAATATGCGGGATACCCCAATTGTCGCGGATGACGGTTATTTTTTTAGCCTGCGTTTCCCAACGGGTTATTTCTTGCCCGGTAAAGGATTGCGCAAAAATGTATGCGGGTAAAATTTGGAAAAGAAGAATGCAAATTAATTTTCGGAGTATGCTCATTAGGGATTATTTACAGAAATATAAACAAAAACTTCCGTTTCATTCGGACAACCTGCAGAACCGCATCATCGTTAAAAGAAAATGCGTTCAATGGTCCAATACAGCGCAATTGCAGCGATCAAAACAGATAGTGGGATGACGATCCTTTTTCTGTACCATAGCTTCTTTTCAAACGGAACTTTAAGCAAGAGGAAGGCTGCAAGGATCACGGTAATTTGCCCCAGCTCTACCCCGAGATTAAACAGGAGCAGGGAACTTAAATAAGCATTCTTCGGAAGGCCAAGGTCTGTGAGTACACCGGCAAATCCCAAACCGTGTATCAGACCGAATATAAATACGATCCCGATCCTGCTTGCTTTCAGGCGGGGAGAAAAAATATTTTCCAGTGCAACATAGATGATGGACATAGCAATGATCGGTTCTACTATATTAGCCGGAAGCCTGATCACTTCATACATCGATAGTCCGAGTGTAATGGTATGGGCCAACGTAAACGCCGTAGCCTGCCAAAGGATAGGCTTTAATTTCGGGTTAAGTAAGAACAGGCAAAGGATGAATAAAATATGATCCAGCCCGAGCGGTAGGATATGGGTATATCCTAATTTCAGGTATATAAACCCTACTTCTTTTTTGCTCATATGTTCCAGACCCGGCATGTCATGAGCAAGAATTGTTTGGCTGATCACACAGAGAAGCAGCATGCATCCGGCAACACGGTAATATTGTAGTAAAGATATTTTCAACAGTCAATATTAAGAGCAATCAATTACAACTTTTGTGCATTGATCAACGTAGCCCGTTGCAGCAATTCCGGGTTTTTACTGCCCGTACTTTGTGCCGCTTTCAAATAATTCTGCGCCTGTACCATATCTTTTTGGCTGTATGCGATCCAGGCCAGCTCATTATTTACATCTATATTCTTCGGGCGGAGGGTGTATTCCTGCAGGGCATATTTTTTAGCACTGTCCCATTGATTGGTTTTAATAAATGACCTTGCAAGTTCCAGTGCCACGGAATGTTGCGGCGAGTTGGCGTCTGCGATCAACACCTGCTGCACCTCACGGTATTTTGCCGAAGCTTTTGCTGCATCACCCATCGCGGCGTACACATCCGCCTTCTGTTCTTCGAAAGAAGATTGTTGCATAATCGCCGAAGCAGAATCCAATAAGGACAGCGCTCTTTTGTAATTCTTTCTTTTGGTTTCTATCTTAGCCAGCCCTGACATACTCGGGGCATAACTGGGCCTGAGTACCAGGTTTTCCATGTAGGCATTTTCGGCCTCTTTAAGCTGATTGTTCGTTAGAAACAGATCGCCTAAGACATTCCTGCTCCAGCACTGCGGCTCGCTGCCCGGCAGGCCCGCAACGACAGCAAGCTTCATGGCTTCTACCGAACCGGGATAATCTCCGTAGATCTCCCGCAGGTAGGAAGCGCGTGAATAAGATTCAAGGGAAGGTTTTATAGTTTGCATGGTATCTGATGCCGCAACAGCTGCATCATAATTGCCCAGTTCTACGTTGGCATCCACCAGTATACCGTAGACGTATGCATTTTTCGGGTTGAGAATTTTTGCTTCCTCCGCCAGTTGTTTGGCTTCTGCAAACCGATGTTCACTCATACGAAGGGAAGCTTTGAAAACAGTGGCTTCAAAATTCTTCGGATCTATGCTGAGCACACCGTTCAATATTTTTTCTATTGCGGTATAGTAGTAATGGTGCTCACCTGTAATTCTTTGTTCCGCAATAAATATCATAGCGGCTTGCAGGCGAAGTTTCGTGTCCTGAGGCTTTGCTGCGATCTTGCTTTTTAACTCTGCGATCTTTTGTTGGGTTTTCTTCCATTCCTCGGCACCGGCCAATTCTCCTTTTCTATCCATCAGGTCGGGGATCGCCATAGGGTCCTGTGCGAGGTTATACGATTTTAGTTTTGCTTCGTCACCGTCGTTGTTACAACCTGTGAGGATCATACCGCCTGAAAGGCTTATCAATACTACTAAAAGCCGAAGCGTAAAATTGAAGTTCATGTTGATTTATTTTTGTCAGATACGGAAAAAGAAGAACCGAAGTTCTTCTTTTTACCTAATATCAAATCAATTTAATTTACTTTTTGAAATACAAAAGTTGTTGATTTCAACCCGCTTACATAAAGCCTTGCAAAATAGGTACCTGCTGCTAAATTGGGCCCGGAGAAATTTACATAATAATCTCCGACGGAACGGTTGCCTTCATCCAGTGTTGCTATTATTCTGCCCATTGCATCTGAGATCACAATTCTTACAAACCCGCTGTTTTCTGCCAACCTGTAATGAAATGTAGTATTCGTGCTGAACGGGTTAGGGAATGCATTAAGCCCGATAGGATTTGCAGCTAAACCCATGATGGGAAGGGTAAAACTTTTCGGACCTACGTAAGATTCGCCACGGAAAGCTCTCCAAGGTGTTTGCAGGAAAGGGAACGCTGCACGAATCGTTGTATCATTTTTACCCACACCTTCCTGGAAAGAAAGTGTAGTCAATAATTTTGGGGTGAGTGGGTTAGTTCCGATAATATAGTCATCGTAGAACAAACCGATCGCCGCAAGTACGATCCCGCCTATTGCCTGAAGTTCGATAGTGGTCACATCATCTTCCAATCTTCTGCCGTTAGGAAACCCATCCATATTTGGAATGAACTGGAGCGAAGTATTACCATAGGTTGCCGGATCGGTGAAAGCAATAACTGCTGCCTGCACCAGGCCTAAAGAACTGAATGCCGGGCTGTTTCTCGGGGTAACCGGTACCGCCATATTGAGGCGCAGGTAATCACCGAGAGTCGGTAAAAAATTATTGATAAAAGGTTTACCTGCAGCTAAAGGATTTCCCGCCGGCTTCCCTATCGCCAATTGGTATGGTCTGAGGTTGGGTACACCTGTTTGGAAGATCGGGAGGATATCTACAGCACGCGGACTCGCATTATTCGGTAATAAAATACTTCCGAAATTTGCTTCAGACAAAGCTGTACCTGTCAGAAGCGGTGATCCTTTCAAAGGGAAAAGACCGGGTTTGCCATTCCTGAAATCAAATGCTCCTACCAAAGTTTGGGAAGCCGTTTGAACCCGTAGTTTATTTAAGCCGGGTACTGCAGTGCCGAATTGTGAATCGTCCATATAAAGCGCCAATTCAGGATTGCGGAAGAAAGGAATAAATTGGCCTTCAGCCGGGGAGGCCGTGGTAACTGAATTCCAGTTATCCTTCATCCCAATGGGAATAATAACTTCGTTTGTGAGGGGCATACCCAGGCGGGATACCTGTATCCAGGCTCCGGTAGCGGAAGGCTTGGCACCCGTTGTGCTTAATGTTGTTATTGCAGGCCTGCTGGCGTTTGCAAATACACCGATCACGAAATCACCGTCCAGAATGTTTGCTGCCTGCGATACCTGCTTACCGTCTTTTTGCAAAGTGGAAATGGGAACTTCCAATGCGATGGAATGTACATTCAGTTTTGCAACCCCGTCACGCGCACCCTGTGCAACAGTACGGAATCCGCCTATATCAAATGCGCCGCCGAGATCAACAAAGAACGCGTCGTCTCTCGGACCGCAAAATACTTTCTCACCGGAGGTGGCTGTAGCAATAGCCGCCGTAGCCAATGATTCATAATCGGGAGCACCAAGGCCGGTAACAGGATTTTCTATAGAGCGCGGCCCGATGTTAGGCGGCGGCACCTTTCCGTTAGAAACGATCGTGGTAAAAGATGCACCGCCATTGGTACTTCTCTCACAGGTATAGGTCGTCTTTAAATTTTCTTTACCCAAGCGGATGAGAAAGAAAGTGGTAGGATCTTCATTTACCTGCCTGAAGGTGAAACGGTAAATAATATCGTCGCCGGGGGTGGCAATATTATTATCTACGTGAATTTCATAGCGAATATTTTCTCCGAATGTATACCAGTTTGGTCCTCCCGCAGGATGCTGAAACGGAACATAATTCGCGATCAAAATTATTTTGGTGGGGTCTGACGGGCTGCGGAAAGCGTAGACATCGGTATTGTCAGCAAGCGGATCGTGGCTGATCAATGGTGCTTCCCGGTGGCTGGATGCTGCCGCATGAAAAGTGAAGGCAGATGTAGCAACCAACAGGAGCGTGAGTATTTTAAAAAATTGTTTCATAATTACTGCTATTTATAATGATTTTAAATTTGCTTAGAATCTTGGTTTAATGGTATAATCAAAACCTCTCCACGGTGTTTGCACATAAGGAAATGCCGGTTTGAAAGTGGTA
>JBBJLU010000010.1:0-59735 GCA_037719665.1 Ferruginibacter sp. | reverse complement strand
GCCTGCAATATTGTCCATTCCGGTTCAAAATTTTCCAATTCATCTGCCTCAGGCCTGAGAAACATATTGTAAGCAAATAAATTACTCCAGGGATTTTCATTCACCACACGGATATTAAGACGGTATTTCGGATCAGCGCAGGCATACGCATCGCGCACCCATAATTCTTTTCCGCTGAGGTGTTTTACCAATTTGGTATGCATATTCTCAAACTGTTCCGGCGTGACCGGAATATTAAAATCATTCCAATGCACCGTGTCGGCGGTCAGTTCATCTTTTACGGTAAATTTATCTTTAGGACTTCTGCCGGTGAATTCCCCGGTTCTTATCAATAAAGCGCCTTTGTCATTCAGTTCGCCTTCTCCACGCTCAATCGCAGATGCTGAAAGTTGGTCCGGAGTTTCCTGGTAGTGTACCTGTTGATCCGTAGTTATACCGGTCTGAGTCAAAACATCATTAACCGTTTCAGGCACTTGAGATACTGACATATCATTCTTGTTTAGTGAGGTTGCAAATGTACTTCAACAATCCGTTATAGCAAATTTTCGGGATATTCGTTTTACCTTATAGTTATTAAATTGTTTATTCATTTTGACAACGATTTACCTGCATGGGATCTGAATATCATTACTTTTATAAAAAAGAAATATGAGAAAAATCTGTTTGGTCGGGGGCACAGGATGGGTATCTACTATTGATTATCCTCTTTTAATGAATTGGTCTTTGAACGAACAAACGGGTGGCAAGCTGAAGTGATCATAAATTCTGTAATTATCCTGCCATTGCAAAACTCACCGCGGCAGGGCAATGGGGCTATTGCGGATATCGCGTGTGCCGCTGCTGTTATTTTGAAAAAGCCAGGGCTCAATGTATACTCCTCGGCGCAAACACTATGCACAACGTGGCACTGCCGTTCGGTCAGTAACGATCCCTCTCATTCATATCGCAGAAGAAACAGGAAACGATCAAAAAAGGAGCTGAAAAAATTGCATTGTTGGGTACAAAATACACCATGCAAATGGAATTTTTTAAATCAACGCTGGCAATACAGGGAATAGAAACTATCATTCCCGAAGCGGCGGATATCGAAACTATAAATGACGGCATTTATAATGAACTGGCATTGGGTATCGTCACAGAAAAGAATAAAACTGCTTACCTGGTGATCATGGAAAAAATGAAACAGTCGGGTGCGGAAGGAATTATTTTAGGCTGCACAGAAATACCGTTACTGATCAGGCAAACTGATTTTGATCTGCCCCTTTTTGATACGACTTTTATTCATGCATCAGCTGCAGTGGATTTTTCTCTTTCCGAAAACTAAAATTGCATTTCGGGTATAACGCCTTCTGTATTGAGCGCTGCTGCTGTTTTGGAAATGATCTCTTCAACACTCACACCCGGGGCCATTTCCAACAGTTTGAACCCGTTTGCTGTAATCTCTATCACTGCAAGGTCTGTAACGATCTTCTTAACGCATTGTACACCCGTAAGCGGAAGGCTACATTTTTTTAACAACTTACTCTCTCCTGCGGGATTGGTATGCATCATCGCCACAATGATATTTTTTGCACTGGCCACCAGGTCCATTGCGCCTCCCATCCCTTTTACCATTTTACCGGGGATTTTCCAATTAGCGATGTCGCCTTCTTCACTCACCTCCATCGCGCCCAAAACAGTCAGGTCGATTTTGCCGGACCGGATCATGCCGAAACTTTGTGCACTGTCGAAAAGTGAGGAACCCGGAAGCGTAGTGATGGTTTGCTTCCCGGCATTGATCAGGTCTGCATCCTCTTTCCCTTCTTCGGGAAATGGGCCCATACCCAACAGGCCGTTCTCACTTTGTAAAACCACGTCCATTCCTTCCGGGATATAATTGGCGACTAAAGTAGGGATGCCGATGCCCAGGTTCACATAAAATCCGTCCTGCAATTCTTTTGCGATCCTTTGTGCTATTTGGTATTTATCGAGCGCCATAATTCAATTTGATAATTTGGTAATTTGATAATGGTCGATTTGGGGATTTGGAGATTTGAAGATTTGGAAATGTGAAGACCCTATTCTCCGAATGATTATTTTTAAAAATACGCAATCGTAATAAACCAGGAATTTTTGACCCGGCTTTAAAGTCCCCTCTCGGGGGATTTAGGGGGCCTTAGGGGGCCTTAGGGGTCCTTAGGAGGCCTTCTTCCTCACTGTTCTTTGTTCAATTCTTTTTTCATAATTGTTCCCCTGAAAAATACGGTGCACATAAACCCCGGGAGTATGAATAAAATTAGGATCAAGTTCTCCGTCCGGTACCAGTTCTTCCACTTCAGCGATCGTTATTCTCGCAGCCATCGCCATTAAAGGATTAAAATTCCTTGCGGTATTCCGATATACCAGGTTACCTTGGTGATCTCCTTTCCACGCTTTTACAAGGGCAAAATCCGCATTAAAGGCATGTTCTAATAAATAGGCTTTACCGGCGAAGGTCCTGGTTTCTTTTCCTTCGGCTACTTCTGTTCCCACTCCTGCAGGGGTGAAAATAGCCGGCATGCCATATCCTGCGGCCATACATCTTGTGGCAAGGGTGCCCTGGGGGATAAGTTCTACCTCCAGTTCCCCGGATAATAACTGCCTTTCAAATTCCGCATTTTCACCTACGTAAGAGGCTATCATTTTTTTAACCTGCTTTTGCTGCAACATCAGGCCGATCCCAAAATCGTCAACACCCGCATTATTGGAAATGCAAGTCAGGTCTTTCACGCCTTTTTTTACCAGTGCCGCTATACAATTTTCGGGTATCCCGCAAAGACCGAACCCTCCGAGCATCAGTACCTGCCCGTCCTGTATATCAGCAATAGCCTCCTCAGCATTATTTTTTATTTTGTTCATTTTCCCGCAGTTTTAAAATATCCCGGATCCGCATTCTCTCTCTCACCCTTCCCTGTTTTGCAATAACGGAATCCATGATATTTTTCAGCATATCACCGTGATCAAGGTAATAACTGTAGCTTTTATAAAAAGTGTTTTTATCGGTTTTGTGTTTTCGGAAGATCTTCTCCTGCAATGCCCTGTTTTCTTTTCCGGCGTCTACGGAACTATCCTTCAGCAAGAAATCTTTTGTAAAAGCATCCGCTTTCAGTTGATCCCAAAGCAGCAGTTCCATTTTTTCCGGTGGTAAAATATCTGCCGGCATTTTTTTCGTGGAACAGGAAAACAGGAGAACGCAGATGAAAAACAGGAACGGGATCTTCATTATTTTAAAACGTCTTTATAGCTGTTTGCATTTGTAATGTCCAGCCGGGAAAGCAACTCTGCTGCCTTAGCTTTATCCTGTGGTAATGCTTTGGAAAATATCCGGATGAGTTCATTTGACTTTCCCTGGAAGAAAAACTGGTTGATCATCGTGTTCGGGTTATCATTGTTGAAAATGGACAGCTGGTTGAGTACATTCAGGATCTCACCTCTTGCGGCACTTTCATTATCATAAAATTGGTCAAGCCCCAGCCGATAGTAATTATAATAAATGTCATTGATGATCGCATAACGGGTATTGAGCAAATTGTCCGTGAGCCAATAACGGTTCCTGATACCATCGAATGCCCTCCATCCTTTGATGCGGGGGATTTCAGGGGCATTGTTCACAATATTTTGTGCCTTAAGGAAAGCGGGTTGGCCACCCCTGATACCGAATGATTCATTATCCAGGCCAATGATCATATGAGCATAGTATGCAAAAATAGCAGTGAGGTTTGAAACCAGGGCATCAGAGCCCGAGACCCTGCTTTCGTTAAACTCCAACTGCTGAAATTCCACGTATTTAAAATTGATATCATCATCTTTAAAATTGATGAGAGGGGTTACATAGGATGTATTGAAGACGGGCCTTGCTGCCTGTATTGTCAATGAACCGCCGTATACATTGGTCTCATCAGTAGGTTGGAGGTTCAAAAAGAAATTACAGTCGATCTTTTCGTTAGGGGCATAAATATCCTTACTCCATTTCCTGCTGTTAAGGAATGTAGTGAGTGCGTTTTGCAAAGTAAGAAAGGCATTCTTGTTGATATTATTGCCGATCTGCGATGCTGACACGGTCACCCGCGCGTTCAATTCCTGTGCACCTGCACAAAGCGATGCTGCGGAACAGATCATTGAGAAAAAAATTCTACGCATGTTGATTGTTTAAAATGGTGTCAATAATATCTTTCGCTACGGCTTCCTTTTTTTTCATTTCGAAGGGATAGCTTTTTTCTGCTTTATCAAAAATAATAATTTTGTTGGTGTTGTGCCCGAATCCCGCCCCTTCATCCCGCAGCGAATTCAGCACAATAAAATCAGCATTTTTAGTTTTCAGTTTCTTAACAGCATTGGCCTGCTCATTTTCCGTTTCCAAAGCAAACCCCACCAACAATTGCTTACCTGTTTTTAACTCCCCGAGTTTCTTCAGGATGTCTTCCGTTCTTTTAAATTCCGCTACAAGCACCGCATCGTTCTTTTTAATTTTTTCCTTTGACACGGTAACCGGTGTATAATCCGACACTGCCGCACACATCAGGGCTATATCTGCCCGCGGAAATGCCGCAACACATGCCGCATACATTTCAGCGGCACTTTCTACGTTGGTCACTTCAGCAAGTTCCGGCGGTTCTTCGGCCCCGGGGCCCAACACCAGTATAACCTTTGCTCCGCGGTCAATGCATTCGTTCGCAATGGCTATTCCCATTTTGCCGGTACTGCGGTTTCCGATAAACCGAACCGGGTCGATAGCCTCGTACGTAGGCCCGGCACTTACCAGCACCGTTTTGCCCGTCAAATCATTTTTTTTTTTGAAAAACCCGGCCAAAACTTCTGTAATGGTTTCAGGTTCTGCCATTCTCCCCTCACCGCTGAGCCCACTCGCCAATTCCCCGCTTTCCACAGGCAGGATAGTGTTGCCATAACTCTCCAGTTTCTTCAGGTTTGTTTGCGTAGAGGGGTGCTTCCACATATCTTCATCCATAGCCGGAGCGATCATTACGGGGCAGGTAGCAGATAAATAAACCGCCTGCAGCAAATTATCACAGTGCCCGTTGGCCATTTTAGCAATGGTATTACAACTTGCAGGGGCAATAACCATGAGATCAGCCCATCTTCCCAGGATCACGTGATTCGCCCAGGTATTATCCTCAAACAGGTCTGTAAGGACCTCATTTTTAGATAAGGTGGACAGGGTAAGCGGCGAAATAAAATCGCAGGCAGCCACCGTCATGATCACCTTTACTTCCGCGCCGTTTTTTATGAGAGATCTTACCAGTACCGCAGCTTTGTAAGCCGCAATACTCCCGGTAATGCCCACCAATATTTTTTTACCTTTAAACATAAATAAAAAACGACGGCCTAAACCGTCGCTAAAATTATCAATTAATAATCAGATGAATGAGGAAAAAACAGTTCCTTAACTAAAAAGGTCCTCATCATTCCGACGGAAATAAACTTTATCCTCCAGGAATTCAGTAGTAGCTAATAAAGCAGGATTCGGCATGCGCTCGTAGGCACGTGAAATCTCGATCTGCTCTTTATTCTCATGGATCTCCTCCAGGCTGTCTGTGTGGCTCGCAAACTCTTCCAGTTTGTTATGTAATTCTTCCTTTACGGAAATATTGATCTGGTTAGCTCTTTTGGCGATCACAGCAATGGATTCATATAAGTTACCTGTCCTGTCTTTCAGGTCAGATAATTTTTTTGGCTCTACCACGCTGCTGGTGTTAGAGCTTAACTGACGACGGAGTTTGCTCATTTCGAAGTACTTTTAAATTGTTTTTACTTAAGTTACTGTATTCTTCCGCGTCTTTCAGCAATTTGCTGTCGGGGAAACGGTCTGTAAAATCGAGGTATTCACTGATCACTTTTTCAAATCGCTCTGTTTGTTTGCCCGGTACGCTGAGTTTAGCAAAACGGTAATAAGACTTTACTACCATAAATTTAAAATGCTCTGCTTTAGCGGATTCAGGATAATTATTCAGCAGGTTATCAAAAGCCAAACCTGCAGCCCTAAACTGGCCAAGATCATAATATAATTGGGCTGACCTTGCTTCTTTTTGTTCGAGTTTAAATCTACCTGCGTCTATGATCGCGGTAGCATCTTTAATTCTCGGTGAACCGGGATGCGTATTGATGAAGGTCTGCATCATATTCATGGCCTTCACGGTATTAACCTGTTCCAGGTCCAGTTTCGGACTTTGCTTATAATAACAGTACGCCCGCATATAATCGATCTCTTCTGCCCTGGGACTGTTGGGAAATACTTCCAAATAAAACTTGAATTGGTTCTCCGCGCTCTGGTATTGCTTTTCGTAATAAAAACAATAGCCGTATTTATAACAAAGGTCCTCAAATTTTTCCGTACCCTTCATAGACGGAAAAAGGGATTCATAAAGCACCTGGGCATTCTTATACTTTTTCTTAGCATAATATTCATCCGCCTTCATCAGTTTGTATGCAGTATCATGGCTTTTTCAATGCGGCTGAATTTGCTGCAGGAAAATTGTCAGTGACAGGGTGATAAACGCGATAAACTTCAAAAATGACCTCATAAAGATTGGCAAAATTAGCTGATTTAATTCAAAAATCCTCTATTAATATCTTATAACCAAAAGCCGGGAGTTAATGATATTATAAACCTGTATTAATGAAAAAAACCCCTCCTTTCGGAAGGGTTTTTTTTATTAAGCAAAAAGCTTTTTTTATTTAGTTTGATTTGATATCAACTGTATTCTTCAGAGAACTTGTTCCGTCTACAACCTGGCAGTCAGTAGAGATACGGCCTTCGCTGATACCTTCCTGTTCTGTAAGGTATTTAACGATTGCTGAGTTTCTTGCATTACATACCGCCTGTGCAGATTTAGAAGCTTCAGGATATCCTGTGATGCTGATATTACAGGTAGGATTAGCTTTCATTTTCATGGCTACAGTATGCAACATTGCTTTCGCATCATTGCTGAGGGTTTGCACATTTCCTCTGAAGCTAAGGCTTGGGTAATCGCTCGGGCAAGTCTTAACAATGGTGGTGTCTTTAGGAGGATTTATGCAGCACTCAGGATCAGGGCATTTACCGACACCGTCAGCATTTACCGGTTGACACTCTGTAGGAGTGATCATTTGCTTATCCTTACAATCAGGAACACCGTCAGCATCTCTGTCTGCAGTTACACCGTGTGTATCAACAGGACAACCTGCGGGAGTATTCGGCTCACGATCAAGCTGATCAAGAACACCGTCACCGTCAGCATCTTCAAATGAAGGCTTAGGTAATTTCATATGCTTTGGCGTATTCAACTCGCTGTAAGCATAATCCAACGGATTCAACCACCATAATGGTTCAACAGACTTACCGCCAAGATTAAAGTTCAGACCCAACGAAAGATAGTTGTAAGAATCATAATCCCTTGTTTGCACCGCATCGCCGATAGCTGCTTCCTGCCATTGCTGACCGTCCAACAGATCATCTTTGATGAAAGTAATACGGTCTTCCAGAGCTATATTGATGCGTTTGCCCAGCTTGTAAGCAATACCGATAATACCGGTACCTGATGGCTTAAGGGTATTGTCATCGCCGAATTTAGGACGGGTTTGTGTGCCCTTCAGTTGATTTTGAGCCTCAGTTTCGTATGTGTCATCCATTCCTGCTTCAAGGGCATCCAGGATATCTTTACGATTTTGGTACACTTCCCCTCTTCCTGTATTTGCCTGGATGCTGTTGAAAAGTGCTGCATAATTTCCACCGCCGTTAGCGTCGTTTAATGCATTTACTTTAGTATGGTATGTTGAAACACCGATACCTACACCTCCGTACAGTACCATACCGGTCTTTGCTTTATGGAACCTGATATTATTCAATGTAAACAGACCCTGTAAACTTAGGTCCTGAACATTACTCTTATAATTATAGTAAACAAAATCACGTGTAGCCCTGGTGGAACTATTGTTGGAATTGATCAGGGCACCCGAATTGGTACGTAACGGTGCATAATAACCCCTATCTGTCCAGGCATTATTTTTGAAGAAGTTCTCGGAAGCTTTCCAGTTCATCCCTTTCGTTTCACCGCGGATATACTGTGCACGGAGAGAGAAAATATAACCGAATGCTTTTCTTACATGAACACCGAAATTCGGAAATGTAAGTACTTTAGCTGTAACATCACCGCTAACAGTCATAGCGCCAAGGCTGACACCAACTTCCACCTGGTTGCGCGGCTTTGCAGGAAATGCATAGCTGTTGTTCCAGAACTCGTTCTGCTGGCCCATCCTTTTAGTGGGAATGACAGCGGAGTCATAAATGCTATAACCTCCTGTCATATACCCGTTATTGCCTCCTTCTGTCTGCGCAAATACACCGGCAGATACCAGCATACAAAGGGTAAATAATAATTTTAACTTTTTGCTTACCATAACTTAAAAATTGATGAATGTTTCGAAATATACTGATTGATTAATTGCAAATGTATAACACCTAATTAAATATACAAACTTTTTTTACCATTTATTTATAGATGACTAATAACTGTTTTAACATATTTTTTCTTATATCTGAGACCCAAATTAATGCCAAATCGTTGCATCAGGTCCCCGAATTAAAAAATTAAAATAAAATTCATTTTGCCGTTCCTATATTGCTTCTTTTTTAAAAATGAAAGCCGTAAGCGATATTATAGGAGAAGAACTGAAAATCTTTGAATCCAAATTCTCGGATGCCGTTAAGAGCCAAACCCCTCTTTTGGATACTATCATGAAGTATATCATCAAAAGAAAAGGTAAGCAATTAAGACCCATGTTTGTATTTCTAAGCGCCAAACTCCATGGGCAAATCAATGATAGCACATATCGTGCCGCAGCATTGGTGGAAATGTTGCATACCGCTACCTTGGTCCATGATGATGTGGTGGATGAGTCACCGGAGCGGCGCGGATTTTTCTCTGTAAATGCTGTTTGGAAAAATAAAATAGCCGTGCTGGTGGGGGACTATCTTCTATCAAAGGGACTCTTACTTTCCGTTAATAATAATGACTTTGAGCACCTACGTATTTTGTCGGAAGCTGTGCGCCAAATGAGCGAAGGTGAACTGTTGCAAATAGAAAAAACCAGGAAACTGAATATCACGGAATCCGTCTACTTCGAGATCATTAAAAACAAGACGGCCTCCCTTCTCTCTTCAGCCTGTGCCGTAGGCGCATACAGCACTTCACAGGATAACAGCATCTGTGAAGAGATGAAAATTTTCGGTGAACTTACAGGTATCGCATTCCAGATCAAAGACGATCTTTTTGATTACGGAAACGAGAAGATCGGGAAGCCTACCGGTAATGATATCAAAGAAAAAAAGATGACCCTTCCCCTGATCTATACGTTGAATAATACAGACAGGAAAACAATGAAAAAAATAATTTACATTGTAAAAAATAATAACCGGGATAAAAAGAAAGTGCAGTGGGTCATTGACACCGTGACGGAGAGCGGCGGTATAAATTATGCACAGCAGAAAATGACGGAATACCGGGATGAAGCTATAAAAATCCTGGATCGTTACCCCCCGTCCGGCGCAGGCACTGCATTACGTGAATTGGTATGCTTCACGACAGACAGAAAATTTTAATCCTTGCAAAAAAGATGGAACATACTCCCCTTTGATGAGAACCGTACCGTGGCTTTACAACGGGAACTCAAAGTAAGCAAGACGGCCTGTAAGATCCTTACCCAACGAGGCATTCACTCCTATGTGTCCGCCCGGGATTTTTTCGTACCGGCCCTTTCAACACTGTATGATCCGATGCTCATGAAGGACATGGATAAAGCCGTGGCGCGTGTTCATCTTGCCCGGTCAGGAAAACAAAAAATACTGGTATTCGGAGATTACGATGTAGATGGCACCACTGCTGTAGCGGGCATGTATGGTTTCCTGGGTGAGATTTTTGACCCCATGTTATTGGATTTTTATATACCTCACCGTTACCGCGAAGGTTACGGCGTGAGTAAAGCCGGAATTGATTTTGCCGCAGCGCATGATTTTTCTCTTATCATCTGCCTCGATTGTGGAATTAAATCCGCAGATCTTGTTGCCTACGCGGGTACCATGGGCATCGACTTTATTATTTGCGATCACCATTTACCCGGGGAAATAATTCCCAAGGCTGTGGCGGTGCTAAATCCCAAACAGGCTGATTGCCCTTACCCATATAAAGAATTATGCGGTTGCGGGGTAGGTTTTAAACTCATGACAGCCCTTAGCCGCTTTTACAATCTGCCGGAGGATAACCTGTATCGTTATCTCGACCTGGTTGCGACTGCCATAGCTGCTGATATCGTACCCATGACAGGTGAAAACCGCGTATTGGCTTTTTTCGGCCTTCAAAAGATAAATGCAGATCCCCTACCCGGTATTCGCGCCTTGTTGGAGTTGGCAGGGGTTACAAAAAAATTGACCATTACTAACGTCGTATTTGTGATTGCCCCCCGCGTGAATGCTGCCGGGAGGATGGATGACGGCAAAAAAGCCGTGCAGCTGTTCATAGAAAAGGACCCTGAAAAAGCAAAAGCATTTGCGGAAATGCTGCATAGCGATAACCGCGACCGAAAAGATGCTGACAGCAGTATTACCCAAGCTGCATTACAGATGATACGGGAAAATGAAGAACTACAAGCTAAAAAAACCTGCGTGGTTTATAACGAAGAATGGCATAAAGGCGTTGTAGGGATCGTTGCCAGCCGTTTGATAGAACATTATCACCGACCCACCGTGGTGCTAACCAAAAGCGGGGAATACATTGCGGGCAGTGCCCGGAGTGTAGCAGGTTTTAACCTCTATGAGGCTATCTACGAATGCCGCGACCTGCTGCTTGCTTATGGGGGGCACTTTGCAGCAGCAGGCTTAACGTTGCTCCCCGAAAACCTGGAAGCTTTTACCCAACGATTTGAAGAAAGGGTAGCGGCTTCCATTCCCGAACACCTGTTGATCCCGGAAATAGTGATCCATGCAGAAATAAATTTTTCGGAAATAACAGAAAATTTTTACAGTATCCTCTCCCGGATGGAACCTTTCGGGCCGGAAAATATGCGTCCTGTTTTCATAGCACGGAGATGTGTTGATTTCGGTTATTCAAAGATCTTGAAAGAACTGCACGTGAAATTTGTACTGCGGCAAAACGAAACGGTTTTGAACGGGATCGGGTTTAATATGGCCGATAAATTTCCGCTCCTGCAAAACGGTAAACCCGTCGATCTCGTTTTTTCAATAGAGGAAAACGAATGGAACGGGAATAAGAATTTGCAGTTGATGGTTATTGATGTGAGGGCAAGCAATAGTTATTAATTAATAAATAATAATTAATAATTTTCTTCTGACACAGCGTCTCCTTAAATGTTACCCCGACTTTTCGGAATCAAAAGTAATTTACTGCCGGCAAAGGATACAGGGGTCAACAATTATTATTTATTAATTATTATTTATTATTTAATGAAGTTCCTCCGTTACTTTCTCTACCTCGCCGGCAATTGGAACATCCGCATAGCCATTCATATTCTTCGTAATGAAATAAAGGGAGAAAAAAAATACGGCATCAACAGCACCGGGGCTGATGAACTAAGAAGCCTGGAAGAAAAAGGGATCGATATTTCCCATGCTACTGTTTATATGCCCGCTTCTTACGACCTGTTGGAAATGTTTTTTGCCCGCGCCGATTTGCGCTCCTTCAATCATTTTTTGGATATCGGTTGCGGGAAGGGCCGTGCCATGTGCGTGGCTGCTGCATTCGGATCAAAAAAAATAAGCGGGGTTGAACTCTCCAAGGACCTTTACCTGGCAGCAAAAAAAAACCTGGAGGAGATCAACAGCCTGTATCCCCTCCTTAAGTGTAGGGTTTATAATAACGATGCTTTTTATTATGAAATAGAAAAGGACGTGGATTGTAT
Organism: Ferruginibacter sp.; assembly: GCA_037719665.1. GTDB lineage: Bacteria > Bacteroidota > Bacteroidia > Chitinophagales > Chitinophagaceae > Ferruginibacter. Next base: position 47,810 of record JBBJLU010000010.1, on the reverse strand, counting down.
TTTTATGTTCAATCCTTTTGATGATGTGATCATGAGCGGCGTGTTGGAAAATATTGAGGTTAGCCTCGAACAACATCCCCGGAAACTGACGGTTATTTATATCAATCCTTTACAGAAACACCTGTTCTTTGAACAGGGTTATCAGGAAATCTTTCACTACCAAAAAATGCATTATTTAGAAGGGAGCATTTTTGAAAAGAACAAAAAATAAGTTCAAAGTCTAAAGAGAAACTAAACAAGTATACACTTTAAACTTTGAACCTTGAACTTTGAACTCTGAACCTTACCCCATCAACTCCACACTCCTGCTGATAAATTGTGTAAGGTTTTTTCCCGTCAGCAAACCCTGGGAAAGCAAGGCAAGATCTGCCAGGTTCTTCGTAAGTTTTTCCTGCTGCACAGTTTCTTTTTCAGCCAATATATTTTTAAATATCGGGTGATTCCCGTTTACCGTCAGTGCCACCTCATCCGGCATCTGCGCATAAAATGCCGCCATGCCACCGCCAATGGAAGCCATGTCCTTCATTCTCCTCATCTGTTCCGGTCTTGTAGCGGTCACCGGCGGGGCATCCGTGCTGAGGCCCTTTACTTCCACATTCACATGAAGCCCTTCCTGTGGCTGCTCAAACAATGCTTTCAGTTTCTCCGCTTCTTCTTTTGTCAGTACGCTTTCGGCTCCTTCTGTTTTATCAATAAGGTTGTCGGCTATATCCGCATCCACACGGGTAAAAATAAAATCGTTCCATTTCATTTCTACGGAATTGATAAACGCTGAATCCACCAATGTTTCCGCTTTTACCACAACATATCCTTTTGTAATGGCCTGTTGAACATAGGCATCCTGCTGCACCGGGTTTGTAGTATAAAGGATGACCTGCTTTCCTTCATTATTTTTCTGTGTAGGGGTTGCGGTCTTATATTCCTCCGTTGTATAAAATTTACCTTCGGTATCTTCCATGATAAAAAAGCTGTTCGCTTTCTCCAGGAACTTATCGTCGGTCATCATGCCGTATTTCACAAATAATCCCAGGCTCTCCCATTTTTTTTGAAATTCTTCCCGCTCATTTTTAAACAGCTCTTCCAGTTTGTCTGCCACCTTTTTCGTGATATGAGCATTAATTTTACGCACGTTCGGATCGCCCTGCAGGTAGCTCCTGCTCACGTTCAAAGGGATGTCCGGGCTGTCTATCACACCCTGGAGCAGCATTAAAAATTCCGGTACAATGTCTTTTACCTCGTCCGTCACAAAAACCTGGTTGCTGTACAATTGTATCTTATCTTTCTGAATCTCGTAGCTCTGTTTAATTTTCGGGAAATACAATATACCGGTAAGATTGAAAGGATAATCCACATTTAAATGTATCCAGAATAAAGGTGTTTCATTAAAGGGATACAGTTCTTTATAAAATCTTTCGTAATCTTCTTTACTCAGCTCAGACGGCTTTTTCGTCCAGGCCGGCTGTGTATTATTGATCGGCTCTTCAGCAGCAGGCTCCTCTCCTTCTTTTAGCTCCCCGGGCTTTTTATTTACATCATGAAAATAAATAGGCACCGGTAAGAATTTGCAGAATTTTTCCAGTACGCTTTTTACTTTGTACGGGTCAAGGAACTCCTTACTTTCGTCGTTGATGTGCAGGATAATGTCCGTGCCGCGCAGTTCTTTTTCTGCCGGCTCCAGGGTAAATTCGGGGCTGCCGTCGCAGATCCATCTTACTGCCCCGGCACCTTCTCTAAAACTTTTCGTCACTACTTCCACCTGCTCACTCACCATGAAGGAAGAATAAAACCCCAGGCCGAAATGCCCGATAATATTATTCTCATTCTGTCCTTTATATTTTTCAAGGAATTCTTCAGCCCCGCTAAAGGCCACTTGGTTCAGGTATTTATCCACCTCTTCTTCTGTCATACCCACACCCCTGTCGCTGATGGTAAGTGTCTTTTTTCCGCATCTACCGACACATCGATCCGCAGCTCACCGAGTTCTCCTTTAGCCTCACCGATAGAAGAAAGTGTTTTTATTTTTTGTGAAGCATCCACTGCATTACTGACAAGCTCTCGGATAAAAATGTCATGTTCACTGTAAAGAAATTTCTTAATAATAGGGAAAATGTTTTCCGTCTGAACCCTGATATTACCTTTTTGCATAGCGCTCTTTTATTTTTGTATTGAATTGTCAAACACAGTACCGGTCTTCATTTGCTGACAGGATGACAAAAAAAAGGGTTACTGTTTAAAGTAACCCTTTTTCATATTTAAATGACCTTAAAGCAGCAGGAATGATTTGCTTGCAGAAAAGCCCGAATTATTGGTATTGGTCAACCGGAAAATATAAACGCCCGGCGGGAAATTGGACGGCACGATAAAGCGGTCATCTATAAAATTCAGCGGTACGATCTGCTCACGTGAATAAACAACACGACCGGTTATGTTGATGATCTGCAGGATATAACTTGCCGGTTGAATATTACTGATACTAAAATTCAGCATTCCGCCGTGGGTAACGGGGTTGGAATAAATGATCAGTCCTGAGCCTAAACCGGCGGTGGTAAATGTTTTCTCCGCACCGTAAGCAATCCCGGAACCGGTGATCGCGTATGCTTTATAAAAGTATTTCGTGTTCTGTATCAACCCCGTTGCTTCAGCAGTGAAATTTCCGCCGGTGAGATTTACAGACGGGATCTTTTTACCCTGCCCGTTGGCAAATCCGCCAAACGAACTGTATTCAATGCCATAAGAAGTCACGACAGAACAACCTGCAGAACTGATACTTCCGCTTAGGGTAGCACTGTTTTTTAAGAGGTTGGTTGCACCGCCTGTAGAAACGGTAGCGCCGGTATTTACTCCCGCACCGCTCACCGGTACCGTTAAGGTAACCGAAGCACCGCCACCGGTAACATTGATATTTCCGTTATACGATTGTACTGCAGTTGGATTGAACATTACAAATACCACCTGGCTGAATGGCCCGGCAGGATGCGTGATGCTAAGTGTAGATGTGTAAGTACCGTTAGCAGTTAAAGAAAAACTATACCCTGTAGGACCGGATACATTGATATCTGCTGCAGACACGACCATGCTGCTGATAGTAAAGGAATTAGGTCCGGCCGGTGTGTTCACACAAATATTCCCGAATGTCGTAAGTGCAGTGGCACCTAATACGGCCGGCAATGTGGTGAAGGTTTGTTGGGAACCGTATACCGTACCGCCGCTGTTCGTTGCGTAAGCACGATAATAGTAAACCGTATTCACCGTAAGGCCTGTTACTGCAGAAGAAAAATTCACACCTGTCAGATTAGTTGAAAGAACCGCCGTTCCCGTTCCGTTTGCGAAACCTGATGTAGTGCTGTATTCCACTCCGTATGCGGTAATAACCGAGCATCCGGTCGAAGGAATTGTACCCGCCAATGTAGCGGAAATTTGAGTGACTGCACTTGCACCGGCTGTTGTAACCGTTGGAGTGGTATTTACCCCGGCGCCGGATGCTGCAACATTAAGAGCTGTTCCACCGCCGCCGCTAACCGGGATATTACCGTTGTATGATTGTACTGCAGTCGGGGTAAATTTCACAAATATTGCCTGTGAGTATGCGCCGCCCGGTTGGGTAAGGTTTAAGGTTGCGGTGTAAGTTCCGCCTACTGTAGTAGAATAAGTAAATCCGGCAAGCGCGCCAACCACCACATTTGCTGCTGTTAAATTAGTACCTGTTATCGTAAACGAATTTGCTGCCGTAATGGTGTTGATACAAACATTACCGAAGGCAGTAAGCGCACCCGCTGTTAAGGAAGGTGTAGCAGTAGTAAAAGTTTGTTGCTCCGTAAGCTGTGCCACCGCTGTTAGTGGCATAAGCATGATAATAATAAACGGTAGAAGCTGCCAGTCCTGATACATTAGAAGTAAAATTTCCGCCGGACAGGTTCGTTGATGCCACAGGTGTTCCCGTGCCGTTTGCAAAACCGTTTATCGTACTGTACTCCACACCGTAACCTGTGATCGCCGAGCAACCGATAGAACTGATGTTGCCCGCCAATGTTGCGGAGATGGCGGTAATTGCTGAAGCAGCACCGGTGGTAACCGTTGCAATGGTATTTACACCTGCACCCGAAGCCGCAACGTTAATTGCTGACGGGGCGCCGCCACCGCTAACCGGTATATTTCCGTTATAGGATATTGCTGCCGTAGGAGTAAATCTCACAAATACCTGCTGACTGTATGTTCCGCCCGTTTGTGTAAGGCTTAATGATAAAGTATAAGTGCCGCCAACAGTTGTTGAAAAACTATACCCGGCCAATGGACCTACATTGATATTTGCTGTGGATAACGCAGAGCCGTTTATGGTAAATGAATTAGCAGGAGAAGTAGTATTTACACAAACATTTCCGAATGCGGTAAGCGCCGTTGCATTCAATGTGGGGGTCGTAGCCAACGTTGTAAAACTACCTTCTGCGCTGTAACCTGTACCACCGGCATTTGTTGCATAAGCATGATAATAATATACAGTGTTCTGATTCAGCCCGCTTAATGCGGACGAAAAATTACTGCCGGTAAGATTGGTAGAAGCTACAGGAGTACCGCTGCCGTTTGCGAAGCCCGCAGTGGTGCTGTATTCTATACCGTATGCCGTTACTGCCGTACAACCCGTTGAAGTTATAGTTCCCGGAACCGTTGCTGAAGAAGTGGTGATGGCGGTTGCTGCTGAAGTTGTTAAGGTGGGCACTGTATTTACACCCGCACCCGATGCAGCAACAGTAATAGCTGTTGCTCCGCCGCCGCTTACCGGTATATTTCCGTTATAAGATTGAACAGCTGTTGGTGTAAATCGAACATAAATGATCTGTGAATATGAACCGCCGGCCTGTGTAAGATTTAATGAAGAAGTGTATGTGCCGCCCGAAGTGGTTGAAAAACTAAAACCCGCTAATGGCCCGACAACAATGTTCGCTGTGGTTAAATTTGAGCCGCTGATCGTGAATGTATTTGAGGCTGTGGTCGTATTGGTACAAACATTTCCAAAACCGGCCAATGTCCCCGCGGTTAAAGCAGGCGTAGCAGAAAGCGTAGTGAATGACAATTCCGCACCATAGGAAGTACCGCCCGCATTCGTAGCATAGGCATGGTAATAATATACTGTAGCGGGTAACAAACCGCTTAAGTTTGAAGTGAAACCTGTGCCGGTTAAATTGGTGGAAGCCGCGGCTGTTCCGCTGCCGTTTGCAAATCCTGCAGTAGTGCTGTATTCAATACCATAAGAAGAAACAGTGCTGCATCCTGCTGCACTGATATTCCCTGCCACCGTTGCTGATGTAGTAGTAATTGCAGTTGCTGTACCGGAAGTTACCGTAGGTAAAGTATTAATGCCTGCACCGATAACGGCAACATTAAATGCGGGTGCACCGCCGCCGCTAACGGGGATATTGCCCGAATAAGATATTGCTGCGACCGGGGTGAATTTTACATAAATGATTTGCGAATATGATCCGCCGGGTTGGGTAAGGTTAAGTGATGAAGTGTAGGTCCCGCCTGCAGTTGTGGAATAGGTAAACCCTGTCAAAGCGCCTATCGAAATATTTGCCGTAGTAAGCGATGTACCTGTCAGGGTAAATGAATTTGGCCCCGCGGTGGTATTCACACAAACGTTTCCGAATGCAGTGATCGTACCGGCAGACAAGGAAGGAATAGCAGATCCCGAAGGCGTTACACTAGCCCAAGTAGTACCCACACGCAATTCATCAAATTCGATAAAAGGTGTATTGGTAGGGTTATCCTGCCTTAAAAAATACCTGGCTACAGATGTAAGGTCAGTGCCCGGTACTGCGGTAGCATTAGCTGCCGGTTCGGTACCGCCTATTGCGGGAGTGTTTAACCATATTCTTGAGACATCATTACCGACCCCGGTGATCATGTCGTACGCGGTTACTATAAAATAAGAAGTGCCCGGGTTGAGGTCAGTAGCCAACCATGTTGGTGCAGAATTACTCCGTGTAGAAATGGCAATGTTATATTTACCTGCTGTTGTACTTAACCTGGTCCAAACGGCTGAACCGAAAGAAGAGGTGGAAGCTCCCTGCAATACCCCGGTAAAATATCCGCCGGTTGTAGCTAACGTACCTAATGAGGAAACATTCAGGATGAAAGAAGCATATACAGTACCGGTAGTTTGTGAAGCGTAATTGGTGAAATAATCTGTTCCGCTCCCGTCAAATTTCACTTTGTTGCCGGTAGATGCCGCCAGGCCGGGGTAGGATAAACTGCCTGCATCAAGCAGGATAGAATCACCGGTGTTGATGATACCCCATGCGCTTGTACTTTGTGCTGCAAGCCCTAAAGTAGCGTGTGGAACATAGTTGAACGGCTCCGTAAGCAATTGGCTGCGGCCCGCTAAAGAAAATGCGATCAGGATGAACAGCGTAAATATTTTCCTCATAAAAGGGATTATTATTAATAAAGTAAGAAAGAGCCATCAAAATGGTTGATGGCTCTTATTGAAATGATTTTATTAGTTTCCTGTTACTGCCACATCATCCACTTCCCAGGTACTCGTCTTATCCCCCGTTGTACCGGCAGGATCAGCACCTTCATAACGGAATGCGATATAAACTGTTCCGCTATAAGCATTCAGACTGATCGGTCCTGATGAAGTAAAAGAGGGAGGGAAACCCGAGGCCGCACCGGGAGATAATACTGCCGATGAAGTGATATCCGTCCATGTAGCTGTCCAGGGTGTACCCGAACCGGTATAGTTAGTGGAGATCAAGACTTTTAATAAAGCTGCAGTAGAGTTACCTGCGCCGGCAAAGCCCTGCGTAGTAAGAAAAGACAATGTTTTATTGGTAAAGGTTCCCAGGTTTATAGCACGGGTTACCAACCAGGTTGTTATATTATTTTGGTTCGCACCGAATGCACTTTGATTCGCGAATTTATTCGCACTGAAGATACGCGCTTCCCATAACCTGCTGCCTAATTCTGCCATATTGGTCCAGCCGCTGATATTAACAGGATTGAAAGGAGCAGTAGCCGGTACTACCTGGCTTTCAAAATTCTCATTCAGTAAAACAGTACCCGTAAGAGCGTTGCAACGCGGGTTGGTAAAACGTACATCAGAGGTATCCCTGATGATCAATTGTTTCGTGCTGTTGTATACGGTATAGATCGCCAGGATAGATCCGTTTCCTTTTGCAGGCTTAACGGCCGCAAAATTTGAGTACCCGCTGGAACGTACATCGATAGTAGTTGCTGAAGCACAGTTCCTGATATAACGGTCACCGGCATTTTTATAAACAGAAGTATCCGCATAATACTTACTCGTATCTGCGGGCACAAATTCAAACCCGTTCAATTGTATCAGTGAACCGATGTAAGGATCATTCATATTCGTACCGAGCTGGCTCAACGTTACCACTTTAGCAACGACCGGGTTGTTCAGTGATCCGCCGATAACATATTTGCTGATAAGCCCTGAGGGTATGGCTTCCAATGAAGGGCTGCCGTTTACCGTTGCTTTGATCCCAAGCTGCATGGTATTGTTGTAATCACTTATCGTTAACCCGTTGCAACGTATGAAAACCCTGCGGCCAACCGGGAAAGTCCCGTAGAGGCTTGCAGCATCCAGGTTGATCTGGAGACCGCCCGTAGAATCCTGAATAAATATTTGCTTATATAGGTTACCGCTTTTATCGTCAGCGACTACCACACCGGATATGATGATATCTGTAGTGATCACATCGTAAGCACCCCCTACCGTATGACGGGCTTTCAGGTCTTTTAGGGTGGTGTTTGCCACAATAGCCGGGTCAGTCTGTACAGGTGGCTGATCGAAATCCTTTTTGCAGGAAATTAAAACTGCCGTTACCAAAATCATCGTGATAAATGCGGATGATAATTTTTGGAATTTGTTCATGATGGTATATTTAAAAATTTGTAATTATTAATTAGAAACGTACGGATAAGTTAGCAGAGAAATTGAGGCCGTAAGCATAGAATAACTTCGGTGAATATTTCTCTACATCATGATTACCGGTATCAAAACGAAGTTGTTCGAAACCGCCCGAAACTATATTTGTATTATTCAGCACATTATTCGCATTAATGCTGAAAGCCATGATGGTCCTTTTCTTCAGCGTCTTATATTTTTTATTCATCAGCCAGGAAAAGCCGACAGATGCATCTACCGAAAACTGTGATTTCAGTTGTTTTTGGTCGATGATATCATGCCATAATTTAGTCGTGGGGTCCACACCTTCCACCGCTGCATACGTGCGGCGAAGCGGATCAAATCCTAACCATAACTGGTCAAAATAATTTACGTTCATACTCGCAAACCAAAACTTCGGTGAGCGGTAATTAAATCCTGCGGAATAAGCGGCCTGCGGAGTGGCTACCCGGAAATTTTCTACATACACTTTATTGTCCGGCAATACTACAATAGCAGAATTATTATCCGCTGTAACAGAAAGGTTTTGACGGGTATCATATAAGAACTGACCTACTGCAGCAGCTGCATTCAGCGTTAATCCCTTATACACTTTCACGTCTGCCGACGCTTCAATTCCCTTATGTGTTTTGCCGATATTGCTGATGGCATAATTTACAAACGTGCGGTAGATATCGGAATAAGCGGATAAGATATCGGTTCCTTTACGGAACTGTGTATAATACCCGGTTGCACGTAACCGTACATTCGGAGAATTGTATACATAACCGGCTTCCCCTGAGAGGATCTGTTGAGAGGTGAGGTCGTTTTGAACGGTGTTCCTTGTACGCGGAGAGATAAATGCATTTTCAAAGAAAGGCGCCTTGGTTTGGTAGGAACCGTTCACGAAGAAAAAGTTACCCGAAAGCAATTTGTAGGAAACGCCTGTCTTTACATTGTAATTATAAAAATTCAATTTGGCAGACTCACCGAAAGAATTGGCAGGATTCAGGCCGTGCCTCGTGAAACCTTCGCGGTAGTACTGTGTAAAGGAATGTTCAGCCCCCACAAAGAAATTTAATTTGCTGAATTTAACAGTAGCCTGCGCCCAACCTGCAGCCCTGTGAATATTGATGTTATAGTTATACCCGAATTTATCACCTGTTTTCAGGATCCTGGTAGGATTGTTCAGGTCATTTTGGTTCGCATCAGGATTGTTTGGAAAATCTCTTTCGGCAAACTGGTTCCTGTCTACATAAAATTCAGCACCCAACAGGTCATTTACTCTTTTATAATAATTATTCTTTTCTCTTTGGTAAGTAAGCCCTGCTGTAAGGTCAATATGTTTATTTACCACTGCATTCAATGTAGTGTTGAGGTTAAAACGGTGCGTATTTGTTACCCTTTCTTCCAGGATATAACTTGCCCTTCTGCCGCTTACATTATTCCCTGCAATGCCGTTTACATTTGCCACGGTAGAATAGTTACCGTAGTTTGCCTGGTACAACCTGTCCCAGTTGATCTGGCGAAGATTTACATCATTCAGCAGCGCATTTTTAACCTGTCCCTGCAGGAAGGGATCAACCTGGTAACTCGGCAAATAACGGTAATAATCCGGCCGGGGATCAGCAGAATTATACCAGTCAAGCCCGGTAAGGCTACGTTTCCCGAAAGTATAGGAACCCGCTGTGATCAGGGTTGTTTTGGGATCTATTTTCCAGTCATGGGTCAGTATCCCGAAAGGCTGAAAGGATTTTGCAATACTTGCATTCCTTTTTTTACCGTTCTGGTAACCCCAGTATGGATTGTAAAAATTCGTTCCGGCAATTTTCACCATTTCCTGCACGGATGCACCCTGGCGTCCGTTCTCGGTTGGCGAGGCAAAACCAACGAAAGATAAAATATGTTTAGTACCGAGCTTTTTATCTACCCCGGCATAGAAAGATGCCGCATCATAATACGTTCCGTCCGCAAATCCTTCAGATGCCCAGCGACGGCTCGCCGAACCTGAAAATGCCCAACCTTTATTTGTCCAGCCGGTAGATTTGGTCAACATAACGCGATGTACATAAGACCTGTTAGATAATGAGTAACTGACCTTTGTTTGTTTCCATTGGCGGAATGCCCTGGTGTCCAGGTTGTTGGTTCCGCCAATCCCGCCTATAGCATAATTGATCGGTTGCATGCCGAGGGAAAAATTACGCACCCGCATAATATCATTTAATCCGCCCCATAAACCGTACGGTGTAAACCCGTTATCGAGGTTTTCCATAGGTACGCCATTCATATAGGTGTCTATAAGATCAGCATCATAACCACGCAAACGAAAGCGAACAGCACTGAAATGAAAGTTTACAGCGTCTAAAAAGGAACTTCTGCCCGCAGAAAGCTGACCGGAAATATTCTGTGCGCTGCCATCCTGGCCATCATTATCATCCAGCGAAACAATGGGGATATTATCCGCATCGCCCTCTTTAGCTTCCTGAGCCAGGGTAGTATCGGTGACCGGCTTTGGTGTTACCTGCGAGAATCCCGCAACGGTAAGGCACATAGCAATAAAACAAAAAAGGATTTTGAGTCGATTTAAAAACATAAGCAGTGTTTTTTTAAGAAGCGACAAATGTACTATTGTTATCAGACACTGCAGCATTAAAAATATTAACATTAAGTAAAACTATTCTTTATACAATTCTAAGTGATGCACAAGGAAATAGAAGTACATTTGTTCGCTAAATTACGCTGCATGAAAAAAATTGTTCTTTCTGTTGTATTATCTACGCTGCTATACCTGGCACCTACTTCCTGTTTCGCCTGGGGGGCAAAAGGGCACGGCATTGTGGCGCAGATCGCGTTCCGTTACCTCGACGATTCCGTTAAACTGAAAGTCAAGAAATTCCTGGGTAACCTGACCATAGAAGAAGCTGCAAACTGGATGGACGACAGCAAATCAAACAGTTATTTCGATTATATGCGCAGCTGGCATTACCTGGATATCGATAAGGGCGAGAAATATGTTCCGTCTGCAGAAAGAAATATTGTAACGATTATGTATTCTGCCATTGCAGAACTTCGGAGTACCGAAAACCTTAAAAGAAAGGATATCCGGCGGGACCTTTTATTACTATTTCATTTGGTGGGGGATCTGCACCAACCCCTGCATACGGGTTACGTGGTGGATAAAGGAGGCAATACGATCAATGTTACCGCACAAAATTTTGCTTCTAACCTGCACAGTGCCTGGGATACCCAAATCCTGGAAACAGAAGGCATTTCCCTGGAGCGCTGTATAAAAATGTATGAGACGTTGAGTCCTCAAAAAATAGATTCTATTAAAAAGATCAGCGTTATGGCCTGGATGTACCAATCCCGTACAAAACTGGATATGGTCTATGATTTCCAAAACGGGTTTCTTAACCGCGAATATATAGACAGGAGTGTTCCGCTCATAGAATACCAACTGCTTTGCGCAGGTCTTCGCCTGGCAAGCATATTAAAAGAATCTTTTACCAACAGGCCATTCGTTGTATTAAATAATTTTTATGAAGCATTTCCATATGCTGCAGTACAGACAGGTCATCAAACCGGCCTTTTCGGCAATGATGACGGAAGCTGCGAAGCCTACGGAGGCTGCAGCCACGGGTAAACTTTTGAACATATAAAAAGGGGACAGCTTCCGGGCGCGTCCTCTTTTTTATTTCATTAATCTGCCACTTCTACATCATCATCGGTCATAGGGTCCATATGTTTAAACCGCAAAATGATATTTGCCGTCGTCACTACATCTTTCTGACAATAAGCAGCTATACGTTTGATATTGATCGCTCTTTCTTCCGGCGTACCGGTATGAAATAATGGACCCACCATACTTCCGTCAATATCATCTTTCGGGGAAGGAAGCCCCATTGCGGCAGCTAATAATTTTAAAGACGTATAATTTTTATAATCCCCGAAGCGCCAATATTGGAAGGTATCTACCATATTGGTTTCCCAGGGTTTCATATTCTGAAAATCCAGGTAAGGAGGGATCGTCATATTATTGATCAGCAACCGGCGGCAGATAAATGGTATATCAAATTCTTTGATATTGTGCCCGGCAAAGCACCAGGATTTATTAAAACTTTCCATTTTGGAAACGGCCTCTGTAAACGCTGTGAGGATATTTTGTTCATCATCTCCGTAAAACGATTTAACCCTCAGTTTAAGAGGTGACGATTGAATGTAATAACCGATACTGATGCAAACGATCTTTGAAAATTCCGCCATCACCCCGGCACGCATCGGGAAAAAATCTGAAGGCGTCATGCCTTCGGGGATCGAACGGCTCGTTTTTTCCTGCCATAATTCCTGCCATCTTTTGTCAAGCTGTTCAAAGTCGGGGGAAACTGAAGCGGTTTCAATATCAATGACCACCAGGTCTTCGGCACGGATGTTTTGCATTAGTAGGAATTAACTGCTAATTGATAAATAGCATAACATAGGTTACACTTTTTGGTGTAGCACAACATAGGTTACAGTTTACGGAGTTCTTTGACATAAAAAGCTGATACTCATTCTAAAATAACATGAATGAAAATCAGCAAAGGCAAGAAGGGGTTACTCGTTATTTAAAAGGTGAAAAAGTGGCTCATATAGCCCGTTCGCTTGGTAAAAGCCGTAAGTGGTTGCACCATTGGATTAACCGCTATAAAAGTAATGTTGCCAATGAAAACTGGTTTTTGGATGAGAGTAAAGCCCCTAAGAAAACCAACCCATCAATTGATGCAGAATTAGAACAAAATATTCTTTTTATCCGCAATGATTTAGTAAAAGAAAAGATGGCACAGATTGGTGCAATATCTATTCAGTATGAATGCGAAAAAAGAGGTATTCATCCTGTGCCTCCTGTTTGGACAATCAATCGGGTTATAACCAAATATGGTTTAAATAAACAGCCTGCTGTTTATAAAACACCTAAAGAATATCCTGAACTTTTTTGTCATACCCATCAGATGGATTTGGTAGGGCCACGCTACATTAAAGGTGATGGACAATTTTACAGTGTCAATGTAATCGACATCACTACACACAGCTGTTTTATAAAAGCAGTGCGTACAAAATCATCCGATGGTATTGTACAGGCGATTGCTTCGTTTTGGAAAACACATGGTTTGCCGGATGCTTTACAAATGGATAATGAATTGGCTTTTAGGGGCAGCAACCGCTACCCACGCAGCTTTGGCAGCGTTGTTCGCTTTGCACTTAGCCAAGGCGTGGCACCGGTTTTTATACCGGTAAAAGAACCCTGGCGAAATGGTATCATTGAAAAATTTAACGGTACTTATCAAAAAAGATTATTACGGGCTTATACATTTAAAGACTTTGAACAGTTGTGTTTGCAAGAGCAATTATTCATTAATTTTCATAATACACATCACCGCTACAGTTCACAAAAACACAAAACACCTGATGAAATGAATGCCCTGATGCTTCCGGCTATCTATTATAAAGGAACAGCACATTTGCCTTCACTTAAAGATAAGATGGCCATAAAAATACCGCTGTACAAAGGTTGTGTTTACTTTATCCGCTACATCAGAAGCGACTTAAAATTGTATCTGCCCAATGAAAGTTTTACAGTAAAAGAAACCCTAAAATACAGTTATGTTGTTGCAGAAATTAATATCGAAAATCACTGTCTTAATATCCGTCAAAACGGAGAAATAAAGCAAATGATCCCTTATACCATATCTGCAATAGATTGGTAGTATTCTTGCCTAATGTCAAAGAACTTAATTAAAAGTGTTACCTATGTTGTGCTACAGTTTGGGGCCTTAACCGCCCTTAAGGGCCACCTCAAATTGTAGTTTTCTTAATGGTACTGAAAAAGTGTTACCTATGTTATGCTATACGACAGCTAATGTATAAATAAATGTCTGAACCGGGATTCATCGGATCAGGATTCTAACGGATGTATCCGAAAATCCTGCAAATTCCATGAATCCCGGTTCAGACTGTGTTCCGGCTGATAAATTCCGGTTCAAACAGCTTTATCTTTAAAACGTCACACCCAGTGAAACCTGTATCGCCTGGTTACGCCCGCTTAAACTATTGATACCGGTTACGTCAGTAAGACCCGCTTTATAACGGGCGCTTAAATTGACGAACGGTAATTGGAACCAAATACCGGCGATTGCACTTACTTCTCCTTTTTTGAAGATGTCCCCGTTGTCGTGAATGCTGTCTGCGGATTGCTTTAAAATGCTGTAAGAAGGTCCTACCTGCAGTTTAACTCTTTTCGAGGGACCTACATTAATATTGAGCAACAACGGTATTTCAAGGGAATTTAATTTGGCCTTATGTTGAGTACCACCCATAAAATCTTCAAAAACGGAATTAGCATCCTTGGTGAATTCAGATTGCGACTGCACAAAATTCAGTTCCGGCTGCAGGCCGAATACCCTGCTGAAATTGAACTGCATACATCGGCCGACATGTTTATAATAATTTAATCCTTTATTATATGATTGCCCGGAGATCTTATTAATGTTCACACCACCTTTGGCACCGAAACGAAAAAAGTTTTCATGATCATCGTCGAGGTTTTTTTGGGCCTGTAATGTGACGGAAAAAAGCAATGCTGTAAAGGCAATAAAGATCTTCTTCAGGGAGATTGGTTGCATGTGATATTGGTTTTTAATATTGTTGGGAAATCGGAAGCAGGGATCTTTCGATGCTTGGCCAAAACTATACCGGATATATTATTTTTTTGTTCTTTAACATTCAATAGTCAGCTACCGTGTTAAGATGAGTAACATCAACGGCTGTATAATGTAACCACCGCCAAATAAGGGATTCGTTAAAGATAAGTTATCCCCTAAACAGATTTTTTTTCGCTCATGGCAAGGTGGTGAAACTGATCCGGGGGCCATAGGATGTTCCGGCGGAATTGGTAGCATATGCCTTAACATAATAAAGCGTATTAGGAGTAAGCCCGGAAATGTTGGATACAAAACTACCGGGTACAGTTCCTACGTTTGTGGAATTATCTGCAATGGTTGGCTGAATTGATGTTGAACTCCAAACCACGCCGGTTGCCGTAAGTGCCACGGTGGAAGAGACCGTCCCGCCTGAAGTAGCTGACGTACCGGTGATCCCACCTGCAGCATTAGTAGCAGTTACCGAAGGAGCATTTGGTGCAGCCGGTGTCGGCGGCGTGATAAGGATATCATCTTTTTTACAACCGCTGAATACCAATGCAGCTGATAAAAATAATATAAGCAAACCGGCTATCGGGAAATTGAACTTCATAATGAGTTGTTTGTTACAAATCTATTTGTTTTTTGAGGAATACCCTGTAGGGAAATTGTGAAATAACATTTCCGGTTCTTTGCAGGCCCACCCTGTATTAATTAAAGTAGGGGGCAAAGGTATTAATCTTTGCCGCCCTCTCACACCACCGTATGTACTTGCGTGTACGGCGGTTTCCTTAAAGTGATTTACGATGTAAGGCTTTGTAGTTTTCGTTGAGGCTGTAATATCCTTGAACTGTAAACCATTTATTATTCATACCCATGCTGATGGCGGGGCTATTGCTTATCCGCCACCATCCTTTGCCGCTTAAGGCCGTTCGCCAACTCAAGGTTTCTTCTACGCCTAATTTTCGTAGCCATCTTACTATGCCTATCGTGCGCTTGCATTGCTTTAGCCTAAAGCATTTTAGCCTGCGTCTTAACCACCCGTCTATCGTTTCCATTTTGCTCTTCATGGTTGCATAGCGAAAGTATTGCAGCCATCCCTGTTGTATTGTCCGCAGTTTTGCTAACATTTCTTCCAAACTTATTCCTCGGTTTCTTTGAGTAACTTCTTTGAGCTTCGATTTTAATCTCGCTTCACTTTGTTTACTCAATCCTAAACTGCCATTGCCTAAAATGCTATGTCCTAAAAAGTTTAATTCGTAACCCTTGCATGTCTTGCTCTTCGTAATATTTACTTTGAGCTTTAGTTTGTTTTCAATGTAGCGGGTAATACTCCTTTTTACTGCTTCGGCTCTTTGCTTACTCCTGACAAATATCTTCACATCATCAGCATACCTTACATAGCTATGCCCACGCTGCTCTAACTCCTTATCCAATTCATCTAATACAATGTTGGACAGCAGCGGGCTTAGCGGGCTGCCTTGTGGTGTGCCTTTGATGCGTTGCTCGTTTAGACCGTTTTGCAACATGCCTGCTTTCAGGTAGCGGTGTATCAGTTGAAGCACTCTCTTGTCGCCTATCCGTGTACTTAACAGCCACATCAGGCGATGGTGATTTACTTCATCGAAGAACTTTTCTAAATCAAGGTCTATTACATATCCCTTACCTTGGGCTACATACTCCCCTGCCTCCTTTAATGCCTGATGAGCATTTTTATCGGGGCGGAAGCCATAACTGTGTGTTGAAAATATTCTTTCGTACCTAACACTTAATACCTGCTGTATTGCCTGCTGCACTAAACGGTCTTTTACCGTGGGGATGCCTAATTGGCGATGACCGCCTTGCGGCTTGGGTATTTGTACGCCACGAACTGACACGGGTTCGTATTTGCCGTCAAGTAATTGTTGCTGCAATTGGTTCAGGTTTTTCCCTAACCATGCCTGCAATTCTTTCACTGTCATGCCATCTACTCCGCCACTGCCGCCGTTTTGTACTACCCGTTGGTATGCCTTCTGTAAATTCAATGGGTCGGCTATTTGTTCCATTAAATTCCTCGTCAGATTGCGTTCTTCCTGGCATGCAGAAAGCCATGCAGGATTTACCTTTCCGCTTTGGGCGTACCATACGGGTACGTCCTCCGAAAAAAGGCGGCTGCCTGTCCCACGTTCTCCCGCTCCCGGCGGGTTCATCCGGGAACGCAACTCTTTTCTTTCCTGTTTGTTTTGCAACTTCTTTGGCTTTTACTACTTCTAAAAAAAAACTCACCTGCTTTAAAGATTCTGTCCTTCGCTCCTACTTCATTACAAAGTATTCTTCGCTACTATGACTTCTGCTGACTTCTGTTTATCCCTTTGCTTTGGCACTCGCTCGTACCTCCGCCTCTGAAAAAAAAACAGACCTCCCATGGTAAGCTGATAGTTCTTTCGTGATAAACTGTATGATTTACTACCGCTGTTTACGTCCAACTATCGGGCTTTGCAGTCTAATGCCCACTCACCCACAGCGTAAGCCTTGTATCATATTTCTGTTCGTCAGTTCATCAATTTGTCCGCCGCTTCCTTCAGATTCCACCTCACGGTGGACACCCTTGCTTTGGACTAACGATTCCCGTTGGATGGCTCGTTTAAGACTTGCACTCTAAAGAACTATCGCATGCATGGCGCACATAAAAAAGCCCGCTCTTTCGAACGGGCCTCATTATTAATTATTATTTATTAATAATTCATTAATAATCAGTCATCCACTTTCATCTTTCCCTTACTCTTTGCTATGATCTCTTCTGCCACAGCATTAGGTGCAGGTGCATAATGACTGAACTCCATGGTAGAAGTTGCGCGGCCGGATGATAATGAACGAAGCTGTGTTACATAACCGAACATTTCGCTCAGCGGAACTTTTGCTTTGATCACCTGTACACCATGCTTGCTGTCCATACCTTCCAGCATACCGCGGCGACGGTTAAGATCGCCCGTTACATCACCCATGTACTGATCCGGGGTAAGTACTTCCACCTTCATGATCGGCTCAAGCAAAACAGGTTTTGCTTTACGGCCCGCTTCACGATAACCCTGCTTTGCGCAAAGTTCGAAAGAGATCGCATCACTATCCACATCATGGTAGCTACCGTCTGTAACACGTACTTTCATATCTACCATCGGGTAACCCGCAAGCACACCGTTGGTCATGCTCGTGGTAAAACCTTTGATGATAGGTGCGATAAATTCTTTTGGAATAGATCCGCCGAATATTTCATTCACAAACTGCAGGCCACCGGTAGGGTTTTCTTTCAGCCATTCCTGATCAGCAGGGCCAATATGGAATGCAATATCACCGAATTTACCACGGCCACCCGTTTGCTTCTTGTATGTTTCGCGGTGACTGATCGTCTCGCGCAATGCTTCTTTGTAGGCAACCATAGGCGCACCTTGGTTGATCTCCACTTTAAATTCGCGACGCATCCTGTCTACGATGATCTCCAGGTGAAGTTCTCCCATTCCCGACAAAATTGTCTGGCCGGTCTCTTCATCTGTTTTTACGCGAAGCGTAGGATCTTCTTCCACCAATTTGGCGATAGCCATACCCATTTTATCAACGTCTGCCTGTGTCTTTGGTTCTACAGCGATAGAGATAACCGGTTCAGGGAACGTCATTGCTTCCAATACGATCGGGTGATCTTCATGGCAAAGCGTATCTCCTGTTTTGATATCTTTAAAACCTACTGCCGCGCCTATATCACCTGCTTCGATGAAATCCACGGGGTTTTGTTTGTTGGCATGCATCTGCATGATACGGCTTATACGCTCATTCTTGCCCGTACGGGTGTTGAGCACATAAGATCCGGCATCCAAGCGTCCGCTGTATGCCCGGAAGAATGCCAAACGACCCACGAAAGGATCGGTCATGATCTTAAAGGCCAATGCACTGAACGGCTCTTTAGGATCTGCGTGGCGAAGTAGTTCTTCCCCGTTATCAGGATTAATGCCTTTTACGGCTTCAATGTCCAAGGGTCCCGGCAAGTAACGCACGATCGCGTCAAGTGCTGTTTGTACCCCTTTATTTTTAAAGGAAGAACCGCACATCATCGGGATGATAGAAATGTCGATGGTAGCCTTACGGATAGCCTCGTGCATTTCCAATTCCGTGATCGTGGTCGGATCATCGAAGAATTTCTCCAATAGTTTTTCATCATAATCCGCAACGGCTTCGATCAATTCCTGGCGGTACTGGTCTACTTCTTCTTTCATATCCTCCGGGATCGGAACTTCCTTAAATGTCATTCCTTTATCATCTTCGTTCCAAACGATACCTTTCATGGTGATCAGATCCACCACACCTTTAAAATGTTCTTCAGCACCGATCGGCAATTGCAGCGGAACTGCTTTTGCGCCCAGCATTTCACGAACCTGTTTTACCACGTTCAGGAAATCAGCACCGGAACGGTCCATTTTATTTACAAAGCCGATACGCGGTACTTTATAACGGTTAGCCTGGCGCCAAACAGTCTCAGACTGAGGCTCCACACCGGAAACGGCGCAGAACAAAGCCAGTAAACCATCCAACACACGAAGCGAACGCTCTACCTCTACGGTAAAATCTACGTGGCCCGGGGTATCAATGATATTGAATTTGTATTGATGGGTATCAGGTGTCTTTTCTCCCTGCACCATCGGGAAGTTCCAAAAGCAGGTAGTAGCAGCCGATGTGATCGTGATACCGCGTTCCTGTTCCTGTGCCATCCAGTCCATCGTAGCGCCGCCGTCGTGCACCTCTCCGATCTTGTGATTTACACCGGTGTAATAAAGAATACGCTCGGTGGTCGTTGTTTTACCCGCGTCAATATGGGCTGCGATGCCGAAATTGCGCTGGTACCTTAAGTCTCCCATTGTATGTAATATTTAAGATTTAATATGTAAGATTTTGCAGTTTTTTTAGTTCGAAGTTTCCTTAGTTTAGGAAGTTGTAAGGACAGCCTATCGAAGGTGTATTAAAAAACAAAACCCTGTTGATGTTGAAATTATTTGATAACTAAGTTAGCTTCCGATCCGGAGCTTCCTTATATACTGTTTATACTTATATACTTTAATAAACTCTATATACCGTATCTATATAGAAACCCCTTCAGAGATCCCATAGGGATCAGGGGCGATATGATGTATTATGCTCTCATAAAATGCTAAACTCTCCGAGCGCCAACCGAATATGCAGGAGCATTTAGCGGCGCAAAGGTAAGGGTTTTGTGTAATTTGGCAAGAGGAAAGGCAACTTTAACGAATCCGAACCATGATAGACTTTAAGAACCATTTATCTGAGGTTTTCGTCCGTCAGTTTCCTAAACAGGCGGGGTGTAGTTATTTAGTATTTAGAAACCCCTTAAAAAATTCCCGCTACTGGGTTCGTTTCTCTCATTCCCCGGCTATTTAATTAAATGAAATTTAGATCCTAAGTAGGATGGTCAAATTCATTTCCAAATCTCCAAATCTCCAAATCAGCATCGTCTATCTTATCCTCACCTCCTTCACCGCCTTCACCCATTTTTCTCTTTTACACTCCGGACAGGGAGACTTTACCATCGGGTTTTTTATTTCGGAAAAACCGCAGAAAATGCAGGCGTAATGGCCTTTTTCACGGATCTGTTCTACGGCTTCATCTAATTTGCCCGGCATGATCGGGAGGCCCCATTTCACTGCCTCATCAGGATAATAAAATACGGAGATATCCCCGGATATCTCTACGATCGCTTCCTTAACCTGCCCTAAATGTGATATACTGTGCATCCGCAATTCTGCAAAAAACTCATCCTCGCTAAGAGCCTCTTTTTTAAATTCCTCTATCGCAAATTTTCCTTCTTTGATGAGACAAACACAGTTTCCTTCCACCAGTTTTTCAATGCGCTTTGATTTCCCCACCAGGAATATGACCAATTTGTAAGACAGGATGATAAGCAGAAAAACCAGGATAGCGGGAAGGATACCTACATCCTTATAAAACATGGGATCTCCCGCGGCAGAGCCCAGGCCGATGATCACCACCAATTCAAAAACGGATAATTGTTTTACCCCGCGCTTTCCGAGTAAACGTAAACCTGTCAGCAGCACCAGGAACATAATAACTGTCCTGATGGCCGCCTCCGGCAAAAAATGCCATTCCTCGCTTCCCATCAGCAGTGCTTTCCATTCCGTTCCCGGGAGCATTTGTAAAATTATCATTCGCCTTATTTGATTAGAACTGTTGTTTTATCCTATACACTACCACCGAATTATATGCCGGTGATTACAACCTGATAATATTTCCAAAAAAAACAGCATTCATAAATATCTTCTCCGTGCCCAACCAAAACCCGCGGAAGTTGAAATTATCGATCATGGAAATGACCCGCCCTCTCCCCAATTGATCTATGTTGATCACGGCTGAATTCCTGATAAGTTTTTTATGCCCCCGATACAGGTAACCGCTTTGCAGTGGATTGTCTGTATACATCAGCGGAGAATCGTAAGCATTATTATTCTGGTCCATAAAAACTGTGCCTGATCTGATCACACTCACACGGTCTTCTGTATAACCATACCCGAGCGGGTGGGTAATGTCCAACTTCGCTTCAAATATTGAACCCGTCATATCTTTAGATCGGGCTTCATCTGTACGCATAGCATATGGAAAGTTGGTGGTCGTGTCTTTTTTCAGGCTGTCTGTGCGAAAGGTTATTTTTGTAAACCCGTTTGTACTTAAAAACTTCACTGCATCTTCAGTGGCAATAAGCGTTCCGCCGTTGCTTACCCATGTACGCAATTTATCCTGCGCATTTTTATCAAAATTTGCATAATTGCCCGAGGGCATGATCATCACATTATATTTAGCGGGATTGATCAGGTTAAACCGATCAACATCAGTGATCGTAAGCGGCATGCTAAACTGCTGATCCATCGTATGCCAGATCTCACCGGCATCAGTTGCGCTTGTTCCCGATCCGCCAAACATCATAACAACGGGTTTTTCGATTGCTGCGAAACTGCTGCTGCCGATATCTATACCGCCCGCCGCAAGGCCGGAGCGGATACTGTACACATCCACGCCGTTTACGCGGGCCGCTTCTTCGATGATCCGGTATACTTCCTCAGCAGTTTTATTTGCCTGGCGGGCCGGCACCAGGATCGACCCGTAATCAAATTTTGTATTGCCCGTACTAGCTGCGGCTTCCGTTTTTTGAGTGGCCACTTTTACGGAAAGGCCCTTTGCCTGCAAGGCATACAACAGTTTCGGAGCATAATGATCCTCCCAACGAAACAAATAAGCATAGTCGCTTTTGCCGCCGGTAAGCTTTCCTGTTTGCACGACGGGCGTTATAATTTTGTTCCCCACAAGACCTTCTGTGCTGCCGGTGATGGCGCCGTATCGGAGATTGAAAGCCAGCGGCATCGTCCACGCACTTACGTCATAAAAAAGACTGTCTTTATACTCCAGCGTTTTTTCAAACATGGTTTTGATGATCTTGAATTGCGGTTGATTTGTCGGAACGATATAAGAACCCTGTAACGAAAAACTTCGCCCCTCTGCATTTACGGGTTGCTTTAATGCAAAGACATCGATCTTATGACGCATCAGCATATTGATAAAATTATTGGTCTTCCCTTCATCACCGGGGTTACCGAAAACATACCCCTTTATTTGGTAAACGGCTGCTTCTTTCACCACATCATTATTGAATGTTCGTTGGTAGGACAACAACTCCCGCCTCATATTGCGTGCTGCTTCCAGCGTGGATAATGTTGTGGTAAATTGATTGCGGATAGTAAACGGAAAGGTGAGCAGGCCATTGTCTGTTTCCTGCGCATGTCCCCGGCTGGAAGCCTGTTCAAATAATATCCCGATGCCGCCGTTTATGTCGGGGTAAGTAGAGCCCTTACCGTAATAAAAATCATCGTAGCCTTCTTTGGTAAAATAGAGGGAGCCGATACTGTCCAGGGCTTTTGCATGAAAGTTGCCGATCTTACCGGTAAGTTCCTGGTTCGTGAGCGGCGTATTGGGATTTGTTCTTGAAGGAACTCCGGGTTGAAAAAAATAAGTAGCATTACTCCCCTGCTCATGATGGTCAGTTAAAATATTAGGCTTCCAGTCATGATAGATTTTTAAGCGGTTCCGGCTTTCCGGGTGCTGTGCCGGCAACCAATCGCGGTTGATATCGAACCAATAATGGTTAAATCTTCCCCCCGGCCAGGGCTCATTGAATTCGCGGGCGTTCGGATCAGTGACAGGTGTCTTGCTCTTATTCATATTGGCCCATGTGGCAAAACGGTTTAACCCATCCGGGTTGAAAGACGGGTCCAATAAAATAACGGTGTTGGCCAATAGGTCATCCACCGCCGGGCCGCGTGCAGCAGCTAAGTAATAAGCTGCCAGCAATGCAGCATTGGATCCGCTCGGTTCGTTTCCGTGGATACTGTACCCCATCCACACTACGGCAGGCATATTGTCAATGATCATTCCCCCCGATAGCTTGGGGTCCGATAACCGTACATGTTGCAGGCGAATATCTTCCAAACGATTATGATTGGCCGGCGAGGTGATGAAAAGCATGAGTTGCGGCCTGCCTTCGTGCGTATAGCCGCTCACTTGCAGGGTTACCCTATCCGAAGCCGCGTCAATAGCTTTCATATAATTTACCAGGCGGTCATGCGTAATATGCCATTCCCCTACTTCATGGAAAATAATTGATCTTGGTGTGGGTATAGCAGGGTAGTACGAAACATTGGCGGGTAGGTAATAACTCAACTCCTGTGCCCGGCCGGATTGGAGGTTTAAAAAGATACAAAGGAAAACTAAGAATATTTTCATGCAGGGGTTTTGACGTTCTAAGATAAGAAAATAAGTTACATACCTTCTTCATATAAAATGAGCCGTTGTTTCCAATGCCTTCGTTGTCAAAGGCCTGTAAGTTTTAATAAGGGGAGATCTTATAAGTTATTTGATGATATCGCTTCCATAATAAATTCTATTGTGATGTATGGATGGACCCACGGCAAGTGCAACTGATATACTTAATGATGTTCTAACCACCGAAATCGGACGCTTACATCTGATAATCAATTTGGATAACAGGTAACCATTTAAAAGTTTCTCCCCGAAAAACCTGCTCTGTTTTTTCCCGCTACATTTAGAATGATCCATTTTCAGGTGAATTAAACTAAACAATATATCCACCTGGCATACTTTAAATTTTAATCCGCCGTTAGATTCACGATATATCTGTCAAACACAGAATTATTTAACCCAATATCCTCCTATGAAACCGTTATACTCTTACCTGGTCCTATTTTCCCTATCCCTTATTTTCTCTTTTCAACTGTCGGCACAGGCTCCTACATTAGGGACAGCTGCGAATTTTGTATTCTTCAGCACCGTAGGAGCAATATCGAACACCGGCATTTCGCAGGTGACCGGTGATGTAGGCACTAACGCGGGGGCCGTAACTAATTTCGGCAATGTGAACGGTGTCATGCAGACCCCGCCGAACGGTGCAACTTTACAGGCAGTCTCCGACATTAATAATACGCTTGCTCAGATCAACAGCGCTTCGCCGGTGAATACGATCGCACCCGCATTGGGAGGCGGTCAGATCCTTTTTGCCGGTGTATACCATGTAGCGGGTGTTGCCACCTTAAACGGGGAACTTATACTCGACGGGCAAAACAATGCAAATGCCGTATTTATATTTCAATTGGACATGGCTTTTTATTCAGGCTTCGCCGCGAAAGTTAGACTCATAAACAATGCACAGGCCTGCAACGTGTTTTGGCGTGCAAACGGGGAGATCAGCTTCGCAAATGAAACATTGATGAAGGGAAATCTTATTGCCAACAACGACGCATTCCATCTTGGCGTGAATGATACCCTTCAGGGCCGTGCATTTGCTATCAACGGTGCTATCACCTTAGATAATACTATGGCATTCATTCCTACAGGTTGCGGTGTTCCGTTGCCTACCGGCCCTGCTGCCCCGGCAATAGGATCGGCCCTCGGTTGCTATGGCATATTTACAAAAACAGGGGATATAACCGATAGCGGCGCTAACACTTATGTTACAGGTGATATCGGATCCAATGGAGGAACAACGGGTGGTTATGATCCGCTTAAAGTAAAAGGAAATAATCATCCTTCTTCGGATGGTTCTACCGGCGCTGCCGCAGGTGACCTTACAACCCTTTATAATACTTTGGATTTAATGAACTCCGATATCACATTATTATATCCTGCGCAGTTTGGCAATGGCCTCGTGCTTACACCTCATGTTTATACGATGGGTGGCGCTGCTTCGCTTACCGGCGATGTATATCTGAATGCACAGGGCCTCCCCGATGCCGTATTCGTGATCGAAATTAACGGCGCGCTTACTGCGGCATCCTTGTCGCGGGTGATCCTGGTAAACGGTACACAGGCTAAAAATGTTTTTTGGTTGATAAAGGGTGCAGCTACCCGGGGAACCGATGCGATATTTCACGGAACAGTTGTAGCCGGTGGTGCTATCAGTACGGCTACGGGTGATTCGATTACCGGCCGTATATTCACCACTGTCGGTGCCATCACAACCCAGGCTTCCGTGATCACCGGGGATATTTCCGGTTGCGGTGTTCTACCCCTCAGTTGGATCTACTTTAACGGCACTCCTGCCAAAAATGCCGTTGAGCTCCGTTGGGGCACTTCCAATGAGATCAATAATGATTTCTTCACGCTTGAAAAAAGCAAAGACGGTGTAAACTTTAATATTTTAACTACCGTGGATGCTGCCGGAGGCACAGGGAGCACGGATAAGCATTATTCTTTCACAGACCCGATGCCCTTCACGAACGGTTATTATCGTATTGCACAAACCGATCTCAGCGGAAGAAAAAATTATTACAGGACCATTCAGGTTAAAACAGCACTTAGCAACCACACTAAGGTAAACAGCTATGTACAGGGGAATATCATATATACCCATACAACGGGAATCAGTTCCGGTACCGGGAGCCTCATCATGTATAATATGGAAGGAAGAAAAGTCTCCTCTCAAAATATCGTCATCAATAAAGAAGGGAATATCTATAAAACGGTAAAACCTTTACAAAAAGGTGTATACCTTATCAGGATCATTGCCGGCGGAGAAATATTTGAAACCGGAAAAGTATTGGCATATTAAAAGCCTGCTCCATATTCAAAAAAAACCATCCCCTGTTTAAAAGGGGATGGTTTTTTTATTGGAAATATTTTCTGATGAAGAGGGAATTATTTACAATGTTCCACAAATATTTCAGCTACCTGTTTCAGCTCTCTGTTATTCATCGGTTTCGTATACATCATTACATCCATGGCCTTAAAATAATCAACATCGCTTTTGGCGGAACTGGTGGTAAGCACGATCACCGGCACATGTGCAAGTGTAGGGTCAGACTTGATACGGGTAACTGTTTCGCGCCCGTTCATTACCGGCATGTTGATATCCATCACTACCACGCAGGGTAGGGCTTTATCTTCTTTTGCTTCTGATAAGTAGTTTAGTGCAGCTGCCCCGTTCGTGAGTTGAACAATTTGCAATTTGGCATCTACCGCACGGATTGCTTCCTCCAAAAGAAACAGGTCATCAGAATCATCATCTACACAAAGAATGAACTTAGGGTGTTGGTTCATAAAAGCAGTTTATAAAAAACGATCGTTTGGTATTTGCAAAGCAATGAATAATTTTCGGATTTGCGGCATTTATTAGGGTGGTTTTCAAGAATTATTCCGGTAATCTTATAACTGAAAGAGATGGCTTCAGGGTACTTAAATATATAATTAAATAAGGAAATAAACTATCCTTTGAACTTCCCGGCTCATGATCAAAAAAAATAACGGGCGCTTCTCCCGTTATATTGTTTCAGAGGTATAAGTTTATAGTCGTTAAGACAAGTAGCTTCTAACTATCCTTTTCACGGTTTTAGTCCCGAAATCGGCGGCTTGTATTGGCGATTGAACCTGTATTATGCTGTTGAAATGCACGCCTGGCGTGACCGGATGAACCGCAAGGTTCGGATCACCTGATTGGGTAACGGCTTTCAACAAGGTCAAATTACAGGGAAAGGTTACAAGGATCTCGCAGCCTTGGGCTTCAGCTGTCTTCACAATGAACATTCCTTTTTCATTTTCTGCACGGTTCCTCATATTGGTTAATCCGATTCCGCCGGGCTTGCACGCGGAATCAAAACCTACGCCGTTATCTTTCACAGAAAGTTGCACAGCTTCAGGGCCGGCGGTAATCCGGATCACCACTTCAGTCGGATTTGCATACTTAATGATATTATTCAATTGCTCCTGTATAATCCGGTAAAATGCGATCTTCCGGTTATTTGTGAGGCGTGCTTCTGCGGCCTTATCAAACTCCACGATAACAGGGAAAGCCACGCCAACCTGTACAGAATCCTTTAAGGTAGCAATCGCGCTTTCCAAAGACAGTATCGCTTCAGGATTTGTAAGTTTTTTAGAAAGCTTACGGATCTCTTCCATGGCATTCATCAACATCTCTTTCCCCTGTTTGATCATATCCTGTGTTTTGTCCTCCTGCTCCATCGCGATATTCAGATATAGCTTAGTTACAGCCAACAACTGGTTTACGTTATCATGAAGTTCTTCCCCCAATTCTTTTCTTTCCTTTTCTTCGGTAAGGCGGGTGGTTTTCGTAATTAGGTCAAGATTCGCTTTTTTCCGCGCCGAGGCCTCTTGGTGTTTCTGCATGGTCACATCTTCCTGGATACTGATATAATGCGTCAGTTCATTATTTTCATTAAAAACAGGCATCACGCATCGCCTGTTCCAGAAGGGAGTACCGTCCTTTTTATAACTGATGATCTCCTCGTATACGGTTTGGCTCCCTTTCGCAGGGCCTTGCACATCTTTCCCTTTATCAGAGGCCCTATCTTTTCTCTGCAGGAAACGTGAATTCTTACCCAGGACCTCCCCTGGCTCATAGCCTGTTAAAGCGCAAAAGGCCTTGTTAACAAAGATGAGTGGCATGTCCGGTTGCCGTGCATCACTGATGATGATGCAGTCACGCGCATTGTTCATGGCGATCAATTGTAGGGTAGGTAAAGTTGTGTTCATGTCGGTAGATTAAACAGATTTCAAAAAAGGTACTTCGTTATATTCCGGCACGCATAGGCAAGAACCCCTCCAAATCGCCCGGAAAAAAGTTAACGGATCAAGAAATACGAACGCAAACCATGGCTTTATGATAAATTAACGATCGTAAAAAAATATAAATCGTTGTTTTATATATGTAGCGCATGTTAAAGGGGCCGGGGAGGAAAAGCCTGTTAATCTTTTGCTTAGAAACAAAATATTTTCCGGAGATCGAAGATTTCCAGAGACGCCGCGGTAGGTTTTTTCCTTAAAAAAATATATAGACCCTGACACAATAAAAGCCGGATAAATTCGTTGCGTCCGCTCCGGGCAAAGTTTCTGCCGACATAAAAGCCTATTGCTCTTTGGAACAAAACCAACAACCGATTTTATAAAAGCTGTTAACAAAAAACCGTGGGTGTTGAAATGGAGGTGAAGGATATGTCCGCGGGAGAGATACTATTATAATAAAAAGAACCGGCACGCCTGCCGGTTCTTTTATAATCAAGACTAAGGGAACAGTATTAATTTCTTTCAAAGGTCAGGTAGTCGGTTCCGCCGTTACCCCCGCTTACATGTATAAGCTTTATTCTTGTATCCGTTCTTTCCGTTACCCGCCAATCTTCGCTCAACTCTGTGAATTGTGCGGGTGAGGTAAAATTAATGATCAACTTTACATGCGAATTATCATTGCCGCTTGTCCATGTACCTGAGATTACAGTCCCGTTTTTGGTTGCAGTCAGTACACCGTTAGAATTGAAATTAAATGCGTACCCCGAAAAATGAAATGTTTCATCGCCGCTGTCAAAAAAGTAGGTAACCCGCCAACTTCCCGTAACCACAGTACTGTTTACAACAGACACCGATAATGCAGCAGAATTTGATGAACTTCCTGAGGGGTTTAAGTCAGCCGTATCTTCCTTTTTACAGGTAGACATGATGAAGAGACCTGCCAGGGAAACGAATAAGAATGCTTTTTTCATATTATATATTTTTAGAATTGTGTCACTATAATTACTGTAAGTAGGTAAATCTATAATGCTGTTTTGTAACCCCTCAGGACATTTTAGTAATTAAAAAAAATGTTAATCAGTTTGATTGTGCCGGTTTTTTAAACCACGTGGCTCATCTATCTCCGGCAGTATTAGTAAATACAGCATGGTTTTGCAAGCTACAGGTAGCAGCAGACCTGAATAATTATTAAACCAACTCACCAAAAACTCCTTTACATTTGGTTACCCTTTTTTATGCCTTCCACACGTTTACTTTCAGTTGCTTTCCTCATTGCCTGTTCGGTACTATTTTGCTTTTCGCAGCAACAAAAAACCGGCGAAGCCCGGGTAGATTATTTGGCGGCAGATAAATTGTATGCGGAAGCCGGTAAGCTTTCAGCAGCCGCTGATAATGATCCGGCCGCAGAGCTGTTGCAGGAAAAACTAAACAGGCAGGCTTTATTATTTTTCCGCAAAGTAATTGCAGACGGGTCGGCACCGGATACGCTTTTGTTGCACGCCTACGTAAAAGCAGGATTGATCTGTCATTATTTTGACAGCCTTCCTGCAGCATATTCTTTTTACAATGCTGCCCTATCCCTTCGGCCACGTTTGAAAACTGCACCTGATTCATTATTCTTCAAACCCACGTTGTTTGTCGGAAGTATTCATTACACCCGAAATCTGTTTGACTCTGCACTGCTGTTTTATAAACAGGCAGAACGTATTGCGGATAAATACCCCACTCCGCTTGAAGAAAGTGAAAGATTATACAATCGCCTGGGTGCTATGTATTTTGAATCCGGCAACTACCGAATGGCGGGTAATTATTTTCAAAAGGCACTTACCCTGTTATCGCCGGCTAATCCATCATACCGTGATCTTCTTGTCAATTATAAAATGAATATTGCGGCCAACCTGGTAAGGACTGAAGACTTTCAACAGGCAGAGGCTATATACCGCAGTATCCTTTCTTATAATATCCATCTTAATGAGATCAACCATAATTTAGGGATCATCTACCTGCGAAGCGGTAATCATAACACCGCGCTGTCCTTTCTGCGTAAAGTGAAATATGAAAATAAATATGCTGCTGTAGAATTAAATTATAACCTTGCTGTCGCGTTTTCCGGACTCAGGCAAAAGGATTCTACCGCATATTACGTAAGCAGGTCAGCATCGGAAAATAAACGGCTTTACGGTAAGAGGAAGAATACCGCCATGGCGTTGCTGTATAAATTCCTGGGAGATGAAAAAATGAAGGATGATGATGTGCCGGGTGCCCTGAGATTATACCATGCTGCATTAACCGAAAGTTACCCTTCCTTTAACGACGCTGATATTCATTCGGAACCGGAAACATTCAGCGGTGTTATTTCATTTACGGAAGTATTCAGTATACTTACCGCAAAGGCAGCAGCATTTGAAAAGTTATACTTTACAACAGGTACCCAATCAGACCTGGTAGCTGCTTTCCGCGCATACCGGGCTGCTTTCGACCTGGCAGACTACGTGGCCGGCACATACAACTCAGATGAAGCGAGGCTTTTTTTAAACAAAAGTAAATACGCAGTACACGACAAGGCCATTCAAAACAGTCTTACGCTGTATGAAAAAACAAAGAAGAAGTATTATTTAGACCAGGCCTATTTATTTGATCAACGTAATAAAGCGTCCGCCCTTCTGTTGGCTTTGCAGGAAAATAATGTTTTACATAATGCGGATATTACCACGGAAGAAGCAGAACAACAGGCCCTGTTGCGATCCGCAATCACAAGGTTGTCGTTAAAAGCCAACCGTATCGAAGATCCTGTCAGCTTCAACAGTATCAGCAATGAGATCAGGGAAAAGGAGATCGCGTTATCCCGGATAAAAGACAGGATCAGTGAGCACGTGGGCCTGACAGATTTAGAATCGGCAGTTCAGATCCCTCATGCGGTACAAATTCAGCAAATGCTGGATGATAAGACCGTTTTATTGTCCTATCATCTTTCTGAAAAGGAATTATTGGTCTTCACTATCAGTAGCAATGCATTCGGTTACATAAAACTGCCGACAGACCTTTCTTTCCAGCGGAACATTAGTTTATTTATTTCGGCATTGCATGAACAGGATCCTTCCCGCCGTTATTCCGGTGAAGGACCGGCGTCTGCATTATACGATCAACTTATCAAACCCCTGCTACCCCGCATGGGGAGTGCCAAAAGGCTTATCATCATTCCCGATGACGAATTAAATTATATACCCTTCGAAGCGTTGCAGGATGAGGCCGGCAATTACCTTGTGCAAAACTTTTCGGTGCAATACCGGTTTTCTACAGCCCTGTTAAATCTTAAAGAGAACAGGGTGAGTTACGGGCTTGTCCTGGCATTTGCACCCTTCATTGGTGGGAAGAGCGGTTCATTTACTGCATTGCCTTATTCAAAAGAAGAGGTGTCAGGGCTGAAGGGCAGACTGTTCATGGGTGCTGAAGCCACAAAAAAGAATTTTACAGAAAATGCAAACCGGTACCCGATCGTGCAACTGGCAACCCATGCTTCTGCAAATGATTCATTGCCGATGCAGTCCTATATCGCCTTTAACCAGGGTAGCAGCGACAGCGCAGATGAAAATATTTTATATGCACAGGAGATCTACAACCTGCGGCTTGATTCGATAAATCTTGTTATACTGAGTGCATGTGAAACAGGTTTGGGTAAACTCGTACGCGGTGAAGGGCTCATGAGTATAACCAGGGCCTTTTCTTATGCCGGCTGCCCCAATATCATCACGTCTCTGTGGAAGGCTACAGACAAAACCACTGCTTACCTCACCCAACGCCTGCATGTTCACCTGTCCGAGGGATACCATAAGGACATTGCCTTACAGCTTGCAAAAACAGACCTCCTGAATAACAAAGATATTTCTCCATCATTAAAGACCCCGAATTATTGGGCTCACTTAATATTCATCGGAAATTACCGGGCTGAAAAATTCAGGATCGGGTGGGGCATTTGGGTAACGGGGATCATTCTTGCAGGATTGGTCATTTTTGTTGTTATAAGAAAAAGATCCCGCAAAAGAACCGGCGCAACCGGGTGATATGATGTAGAAAGATCTAATATCTTTATCAAGGGTTAAACCACAAAAAATCCCTGCAAATATTCGCAGGGAGGGTTTCCACAGAACTATAGGATCTTAAAGCTTCTTCACACCGGAAATATAACCGGCGGTAAATTTTCTGTGGTATGGATTATTTTTATCCGCGCTGATCTTTTCCATTAAAGGGATAGCGGATGTGTAATTGTTGTTTTTCAAATAGGCCAGGGCAAGGTAATATTCCGCTTCGTCGCGAAATGAATTTGTATTTTCTGCGATACCCTTATCCCGCAATGCGGAAAATATTTCAATTGCTTCTGAAGCTTTCCCGGTTTCCAGGCAGGCTATCCCGGCTATCAGCATTTCTCCGGGCGTATGACCGGTTTCTCCGTGATACAGATTGATTACTTCGGTGTAATTTCCCGTTAAATAAGCCTGTTCCGCCGCACTTAAAGTTGTTCCTGTTCCCCGTAGCGCCGGTATCTCGTATCGGGAATATCCTTCATTATAAAACTGATCTGCAGTGGACAATGGGTCATCAAAAAATCTTGCCGCAAAAAAAAGCAAGAGCACAGAGGCCGCAGCGGCAATACTGT
The DNA here is from genome assembly GCA_037719665.1 of Ferruginibacter sp. GTDB lineage: Bacteria > Bacteroidota > Bacteroidia > Chitinophagales > Chitinophagaceae > Ferruginibacter. The sequence continues at coordinate 15,439 of JBBJLU010000010.1, read as the reverse complement.
ATCGCAACAACTTACGGTAAGGAGGCATTTTAATGACAGGTGTTTCCTGTTTTATATTGCCCGGCGCTTCTTTTCTGATGCGGGAAACGTCGTTGTTGATCCCGAACAATTTCACTGCGTCACGCGCCATAACCAAGTCCCCGACTTCTGCGGATAATTGAATATCATGTTTCATCTCCGCTTCAAAATCAAGCCGTTCATTTTCGGTCATCCTGTTATCTAAGTATCGCATTATTTCTTCCGTGCGATCCTTTTGCGGATTATCCATTTAATAGGTTTTTAAAAGTTTCTTTTAATGCCGGGTTTGCTGTGATCATTTTCTCCAACTGCTTCAGGCATTTATATTTCCTGTTCCTTACCACCTGCTCATTCTCATAGCCGGTCTGCATCAGGATTTCCTTCATGGCAAGATTTTCATAATAGTACAACAATAATATTTTTACAGTTTTCCTCAATTGTTCCATGAGTCGGGCAAGTCAGCGTGTTTCTTTTCAACAAGGAAATGCCCTGTTTTTCCGAACTGTCTTTTATCATACTTCAACTCCCTGGCGCCGGCCTTGCTTCTCCGTTTCAACTCATTTAACCAGCCAAACCTGTTCATTGAATACAAAAAGGTTTTAAAGGAAGATTCCCCGCGGAATTTATTCAGTTGTACCAGAGAAATGAAATTGACCACCACTTCCTGGAAAATATCTTCAGCATCTTCCAAACTGCCGTTATTGTTCATCACAAAAGCGGTCAATGAAGAGAAATGGTTTTTATAAATGAACCTGATGGCCTCATCCCGATCCCTGCCTGTTTGCAGGCTTTTGATAAGTTCTTCATCGGGAAATGCCCGTACTACATGCATTGATCTGATGTTGGTAAATGAAAGGGGTGATTTTGTAACCTAAACTAATACTTTTTATGTTAAAGCCCTAAAAGTTTCCCGCGGATTAAGGTGATGTTAAGAGCAGATTGCCGCAGATTTTTTGCCCACAGATTTGACAGAACAACACAAGATTTCCACAGATATCGCCCCTTTGAGTCTTTGCGTCTTCGTGGTTTTTTTTACCACAGAGTTAAAGGAGTTTATTTCACGGAGTTTCACAGAGTATTTGGCACTGAGGAACTCTGTGAAGCCCTCACCGAACCTCTGTGGTTAAGCTCTCTTTACCTTTGCATTTCCACTGCGTCTTTGCGGAAAACCCTTGACCTTAAACCTTCCTACAAAACAAAAGCCACTCATAAATGAGTGGCTTCTGCTGAATGTATTTTAATTAAACCCTGAAGTGAGCGAAAGCCTTATTGGCTTCTGCCATACGGTGGGTATCTTCTTTCTTTTTGTAAGAGGCACCTTCCCCTTTGCTTGCTGCTACGATCTCGTTTGCCAGCTTATCCGCCATGCTGCGCCCGTTTCTTTCGCGGCTGTAACGTACCATCCATTTGATGCTAAGGGAAACTTTCCTGTCAGGGCGAACTTCCGCAGGTATCTGGAAAGTAGCACCACCGATACGGCGGCTTCTAACCTCTACACCCGGGGTGATATTCGTAAGGGCTTTTTTCCATATTTCATAACCGTCTTCCCCGGTAGTTTTAGCTACCTTATCCAGCGCATTATAAAAAATATTGTATGCTCCGCTCTTTTTTCCTTCCCACATCAGGTTGTTTACAAAACGTGTAACCAACTTATCGTTGAATTTCGGATCAGGTGCTAAAGGGAGTTTCTTGGCTTGTGCTTTACGCATTGTTGTGTATTTACTTTACTGTTTAAACTTATATACTTACTTCTTCGCACGCTTCGTACCGTACTTACTGCGGCTTTGCTTACGATCTTTTACACCCGCAGTATCTAATGAACCGCGAACGATATGATAACGTACACCAGGCAGATCCTTCACCCTTCCTCCACGTATCAGAACGATACTGTGTTCCTGGAGGTTATGACCTTCACCCGGGATATAGGCGATCACTTCAATTTTATTTGTAAGACGAACCCTTTGCCACTTCATTAAGCGAGAATTTGGCTTTTTTGGCGTAGTGGTATATACTCTCGTACATACTCCGCGCTGCGGACAAGTCAATGCTCGACGCTTTTACTTTATGATCTCTCTGCCTTTTCTTACCAGTTGTTGTATTGTTGGCATTTATATAACCTTTTTTTTCGGACGGCAAAGGTAAGGTTTCTGTTTTAAACAGGAAAATAAAATCAATTAATAAATGGCTTTATTACCAAAAATGAAAAAAACCGCTCTCCGAACGGGAGAAACGGTTCTTTCAGCAATTAGTATTGGTAATTTGGTCAAAGTTTCATCATCCAATCGTAAGTATCCGCTGATTTTCCGTAGCGGATGTCGTTGAGCATATCTTTCACTTTCGGGGCTGTTTTCCAGGCAGCGGTATCAAATTCCATTACATAATCTTTATAACGCAATTCTTTGATAAGGGAAATGGTTGCTGCTGTACCGGTACCGAAAACTTCTTTTAGAGTGCCGGACTTATGCGCCTCAATGACCTCATCAATATTCAACGGTCTTTCCTCTACATTCAGTCCCATTTCCTTTAGGAGTACGATCACGCTGTCGCGGGTAACACCATCTAAAATAGTACCCGATTCCAGGTCAGGGGTAATTGCCGTATTGCCTATAATGAAGAATACGTTCATCGTACCGCATTCCTGTACAAATTTGTGCTCGAAAGCATCTGTCCACAACACCTGGTCATACCCTTTAAGTTTAGCCTGCGCGGTGGGGTACATAGATGCACCGTAGTTGCCTGCAGCTTTTGCAAAACCAATTCCGCCGGGTACGGCACGTACATACTTTTCCTCTACATAGATCCGCATAGGTGTAGCATAATATGGCCCTGTGGGACTGAGGATGATCATGAATTTATATTTTTCCCCGGGCTTTACGCCGATGGTTTCGCTGGTGCTGAACATGAACGGGCGGATATATAAAGAATGATCGGTCTTGGCGGGGATCCAGTTACTGTCCAGGCTGATCAGTTGTTTCATCCCTTCCATGAATATCTCTTCCGGAACAGCAGGCATTTCCATTCTTTCTGCGGAGAGATTGAATCTTTTAAAATTATCAAGTGGCCTGAAAATAAAGGGTTCACCCGCCGGGTTTTTATAAGCTTTGATCCCTTCGAAAATAGATTGTCCGTAATGGATCGCCGCCAGGGAAGGCTCCATCAATAAAGGCTGATAAGGTTTGATCTCCACCGATTTCCATTCCCCGCCTTCGTAATCCGCTTCCAACATATGATCGGTCATATATTTACCGAAAGGGATGTTTTCCAAATTTATATCATTGAGCTTGCTTCTTTCTACCTTCGTTATATTAAAGTCTGCCGCTGCGATCATATTGAGTAATTTTACTGCAAAGAAACGAAAAAAATACCGGCAAAACCACCTTTATGAGCCTGGATAACCTGAAACTTTCCCCTTACCTGTTGACCAAAATGTATGAGCATTCCCTCATCAATACGGCGGAAAATAAACAGCCCGTTCTCCCGGAAAAAGCTTCCAAAAAAAAACAGGTTGGAAAAGTTGATCCGGTAAGTACAACGTCACCTGATCAGATCCCTTTCCTTGGAAATAATAAGCGGAATATTCTCATCACGGTGGATGAAAAAGACCATGCCTTTTTAGCAGAAGCTGACCTGGATTTCCTGATCACAGTATTAAATGCCTGTAGTGTAACGCCTGAAGATGTGGCTTTAGTAAATTGCCATAGAGTTCCCGGGGCTACGTATGAAAACCTGATCAGTCAGTTCTCCCCGGCAATTATATTGTTCATGGGAACCGAGCCGCAATTATTGGGCTTTCCCGTACAGATACCCCGGTATCGCATACAAAAATACAACAACCAACAATATGTCTGTGCCCCTTCATTGCAGGAATTAGCTGCGAATAAAGAAGAAAAAAAACAATTGTGGGGGGTACTGAAAACGTTGTTTTCTATTCCCTGAATAATTTCACATTTCGGCGTTACGAAAAAAATCTGCGATATGACGGAATTGATATTTGCCACCAATAACCTGAACAAGATCAGCGAGATCAAAGCGGTAGTTCCTGCAAGCCTGCAGATCATTACCCTTGAAGATGCAGGGATTAATATAGACATCCCGGAGCCCCATGATACATTGGAAAAAAATGCCACGGAAAAATCAACTGTCATTCATAATCTCATCGGTAAAAATTGTTTCAGTGAAGATACCGGGCTGGAAGTAGCCGCATTAAACGGCGCACCCGGCGTGCGCAGTGCCCGATATGCAGGAGATACAGCTGATAACGGGAAGAATATTGAGCTCCTGCTGAATAACATGGCAAACATCCATCAAAGGGACGCGCAGTTTAAAACAGTTATTTCCCTGTTGTTGGATAAAAGAGAATACCAATTTACCGGGATTTGCCGCGGTGAAATAACCCGCGAACAAAAAGGCAGTAATGGCTTCGGTTATGACAGTATTTTTATACCGGACGGTGATGAAAGAACATTTGCAGAAATGAACGCGGAAGAAAAAAACACACTTAGTCATAGAAAAAAAGCGGTAATGCAGTTGGTGGATTTTTTAAACGAATATTATGGCAAGAGTTAACATTACTGTTCCGGATGCAAAGATATTTTCTGCTGTTATCCCTGTGCGGATCACGGATATTAATTACGGCAATCACTTAGGAAACGATGCATTAGTGAGCATCCTTCATGAAGTGCGCATGCAATGGCTGGCTTCAGGAAATTATACTGAACTCAATATTGAGGGTATCGGCCTCATCATGAGCGACCTGGCTGTAGAATATAAAAAAGAAGTTTTTTACGGAGATCGTTTAACCGTCAGCCTTGCTACCGGTGAAATACAAAAAGTCAGTTTCGAATTATATTATGAGGTAACTGCTGAACGGGAAGGAACTATTTTGCATATTGCAAATGCCAAAACGGGTATGGTTTCTTTTAATTATGCTGTAAAGAAAGTCACCGCGTTACCCGAAGGGTTTTTAAATTTTCTATACAATAGATGAATGATCACCCGGGAACCTTGAACCTTGAACTTTGAATTTTATCTCCCGTTCCAGATCCGCCAATTCTCCTCCGCCTGAATGACCAACATTTCAAAACCGTTCTTCACGGTACAACCCCGCTTTTTTCCCTGTTGCATGAACTTTGTTTCCGCCGGTTTGTATACGAGGTCATACAGCAAATGATCCGGAGTAAGTAAATGATAAGGCAGGGCGGGTTGGCATTCTTCATCAGGTGTCATGCCCACCGGGGTACAATTGATGATGATCGTGTGTTCACGGATTATATCTTCATTGATCTCTTCATAGGTAATCACATTATTTTTCCCTGAATTTATTCTGCTGATCAGTATAAATTCGATCCCGTGTTTTTTTAAAATATATTGCACCGCTTTTGAAGCACCGCCCGTACCCAATATTAGTGCCTTAGTATGATGCGGCTGTAGCAGGGGAAGAAAGGATCGCTCAAAACCGGTTACATCGGTATTAAAACCGGTTGTTTGGCTTCCCGAAAATTTAATGCAGTTTACCGCACCGATCTCTCCTGCTGCATCGTCGGTATGCGTAAGGAAAGGGATTACCGATTCCTTATACGGAATAGTTACCGCCAGCCCCCGCAGATCAGGATGTTGTTCAGTCAACCCCGTGAATTCGCTGATATTCTCCAGTGGAAATAATTCAAATATTGCAGAAGGAATTTTTTCTGCAACAAACTTTGCCTCAAAATATTTTTTTGAAAAGGAATGGGTGAGCGGGTACCCGATGAGGCCGTATAATTTCATGCATAACTTTTAATGAAAGGTCAGCCCTCTATTGTCTGTGGTCGGTGGTCGGTCGTCTGTGATCTGTCGTCTGTGATCTGACGTCTGTCCTCCCCTCCTCCTACTTATCCAAATACAACATAAAAGTATCTCCGCGCAAACCGATACGCATCGCTTCCAGTGCGATCATTTCAGAAGGGGCGATATTACCAAGGTTCACATTGCAGCCGATCAGTTCCAGGAAATACAACTGCTGTGCTTTCTGTGGAGCTTCCCAGAGGATCTTTTCCGCCGGTATCTGCGTGAGGATCTCCTGCACCAGCCCTTCCCGAACTTCACCGGTACCGCGGTAAATACCTACATTACCCGCTTCCCTGGCTTCTGCAATGACATAAGTGGCTCCTGCACTCAGTTCCGCACTCATTAATTCTATCCATTTGTAAGGTGGAATAATATGTGCGGCGTCTTTACTACCAACCTCACTGAGCACCGTACCATGCTTTATCAGCTTTTCGATATAACCGCATTTTTCCGCATGGGGAATAGTTATGGAGCCGTCACTCACTTCCATGTAGCTAATGCCGAACTCTTTACACATGCCAATGTATTCATCAAACATATTCCGGATAACAAAAGCTTCAAATAAGGTACCCCCGAAATAAACGGCGATATCATGGGAACGGTATACTTCGATCTTCTCCTTAAGATGGGGCGTAACGAATGCCGTACCGAAGCCCAATTTTACAATATCGGTATGCGTAGCGGCAACACTCATAAAATTTTTTGCTTCCTGTACACTCAGGCCTTTATCCATTACCATGGTAATCCCGTTGGTCCTGGGCCGGGCAGTGCGCTCCGGGATCTGCGATAGACTGAAATTCATCCGTAAATATTTTATCGTTCCGGTTAAAGGGGGCAAATATATTCAAAGAAAACCAAAAGGGGATAAAGGCATTACTGCCGGCGCTTTTTCTTGTACCGCGCGATGATCTCCACGACCTGGCGGTGGCTGAGGATGGAAGGATCAAGGTCTATGAATTTTTTGATCAGTTTGGGATTGATAGCCATGGCGTTTTCCAACTGCACCACTGCTTCTTTGGATCGCTGTGCGGCAAAGAGGAACATGCTTTTATAAAAAAGGAAAATAGGCTTTCCTTCCGTTTGCTCAAATGCAAAGCCGGCATATTCAATTCCTTCTGCATGCAATTCCGCATGCAGCAGGCATTTCAGCAGTTCGGTCCACCCGTTGATATTACGCGGACGTACGCGCACCACATTTCCGAAACAGGCCAGGGCTTCATCAATATTATTGAGCTGCATATAACATTGTCCGAGTGCCAGGTTATAATCAGGCTGCATACGCTGTGTACGGAGGGCCACATTAAGGTTTTTTACCGCACTTGCCCATGCGGATTCGTTCATATAAGTACAGGCGATCTTATAATGCATGCGGTTGTCCTCCGAATTCATGTGGCTGGCCTTCTTATAATAAAACCTCGCCTGGGCATAGTTTGCGAGCCGGTCATAGCAGTGACCGATCGCTTCGTAGATCACGGTTTCGGGCAAGGACAGTTCCAGTACTTTTTCCAAACTTTCAATCGCATCCCGGTATTTCCGGAGGCGCAGGTAAGCATCTCCCATATTGCGGTAAGCATTATCAAATTTTTCATTGATCGCAATCGCAAATCCGTATGCGTCCAGCGCTTTTTCATGCAGTTTTAAACCTTGGTAAGCTGCTCCCAGGTTAAACCAGGCAAGCTCATTAAAAGGTTGTTCTTCGAGGATCTGTTTATGTAGTGTAATACCTTCTTCATTGCGCCCCGTAAAATCCGTCCAGAAACAAATCTTATATAGTGCTTCTTCATTAGCGGGGTCCTGTTTGAGTATCAATACCAGGCAATCAAACACCTTTTCAAAATTCTCATAATCATCATATACGTCCGATAATTCGAAAAGCAGGTCGAGCTTTTCTTCCCCTTCAAAATTATCTATGGCGATCTCCAGCACTTCGGCAGCTTTTGCCTGCATGTCCAGTGCCAGGTAGGCATCTGTTTTCAGGATATATAGGTCGGAATCCGTTGTATCCAGCTCCTCTGCTTCGTTGAGCAGGTCAAGTGCTTCTGTATATTTTTTGGTAACAATGAGAAGATTTGCCTTCAACAGCATCAAGGATGAGGAATGGGGGTATTGATTGATGGCGTAGTCGCACACGGTCAGGGCTTCCGTGAATTTTTCCTTTTCATCGTAATATTCGACGATACGCTCAAAGCCTTCCTGCTCTATAAAAGAATTGGGTCTTCCCGCACGGAGATTCTCATAAAGCGCCAGTAGTTCTTTGAGTTCTTCCCGTTCCTGCCTGTATCTTTCGTTTCTCATATTTTAGGGCCTCCGGGTGTAATTTAAATAATAACGGTAATAAATCATACCGCTCATGTAAATTATATTACTAAAAATAATATTTTTATAAAATAATATTATAATTTGTCCGTTAATATGTTATATTTGTTATAATAAATAAGATGATGAAGAAGATCACCCGAATTATGCTGCTTATAGCGATACTTACAGGGCAAATGTTTGTTTCATTTGCTGACCGGGGTGTCGGCAGAAAGAAGAACAAAATTGTGCTTAATATCAGGACTGGCGGTAATTTTAGTTCAAATCTTAATTTTAATCTTCGTAACGGTATGAAATATACCGGCTCTTTATTGAACATGCCTGTTTCTGCTGCCAATTTACAGAATACCCTCATTACATACCAGAAAGGAAACAGTGTTTATATTCTTCCTTACAAACAGAAAGTATTTGTTGCGGATTCCCGCCGTGGATTTGCAGGTACTAAACTTATCATCCGCGTTCCTTAATTAATTTCCTTTTTTCAATTGTTGATTCTCTTCATAACTCATTACGCGGAAACCCGTTTTGGGAGCTTCAAATTTATTGGCTGCAATAGATTCCGCAACATATTTGGTCAACGTATGCCTGAAGATCAGGTTCCCCGATTGCAACTCATACTGTACGGGTAGCCCGGGCAACTGGGGAAACCCGCTGTTATAATTTTTATTGGCCGGTATGACCGTGGGGTCAAAATACACAGTATATAATTTACCGTCTGCGCTTACCGCCGTTGCCTTTTTACAACTGTAACCGGCTATGGTGGTCAGGGTATTGTCTACAGTAAATTTCAGGCTGCTGTTTGTTTTATTTTTTTCAGCACGGTTATCGTCCGTCATGGTGATCATCAGCTTTTGACCGCTGTATTCTTTGAGAATAAAAGCTTTACCTGACCTGTCATCAAATACTGTTGTTTCCGTACCCGGGGTACTCACCATTTCTGTCCTGCTCCTGTCGCGGGTAAGCATCACATTCAATACGGCCCCGTTCAAAGAACCCTGCACCTGTTTTTCTCCCTTGGTACTTTCTATGCTGATATTATAGGTAAGTGTTCCTTCATTGAACATTTTTTGCGCATGCGCTTCGCCGCTGTAAACCAAGGCTGTAAAAAAAGTGCAGAAGGTAAATAAAAGTTTCATTTAAGGTATTTGCCCTAAAGATAATAAAATGTATGCCGGTAAACCCGCGCATTGTGCTAAAACAAAACTGCATCGGTTAGGATGCAGCTTCATAACATATTTTTAACGCTTATTATTTACCCGGCGTTCGTTTCTTCATATCCTGCAGTTTTTTCTGGCTTTCCTGCATAGCCTCCATTCTTTCGGCAAGTTTAGATTTTTTTACGGGCTTTTTCCTGTTCTCCGTTATTTGCACCAATATCTTTTCATGGTTGATCACATATTTTTGGATGATGACCTGGAGGATCAGCGTGATGATATTCGATACCGTATAATACCAGGTCAATGCTGCCGGGAGTTTATTGAATACACCTAACAGTAATACCGGGAAAATATAGGGCATATACTTCATCAGCGGGTTGCTGTTGTCCTGCATGTTGCTCATACTGTAAATCGAGATCAACATACTTGTAATTACAGCCGTAAGCGTGAACAGGCTGACATGGTCCCCGTAAAAAGGAATGTCAAAAGGAAGCTTGTAAATGGAATCATATGAAGCCAGGTCATCCGCCCAAAGAAAACTTTTTCCGCGGAGATCTATATTACTTTGGAAGAAATAATAGAGTGACATAAAAATAGGGATCTGCAACAATGCCGGCAGGCAACCGCCGAGGGGACTGACCCCGGCCGTTCGCCAGAGTTTCATCTGCTCCATACTAAATGCCTGTTGATCGAGCTGCCCCGATTTGTCCGTGAACTTTGCTTTTAATGCATCCACTTCCGGCTTTAAAACTTTCATCTTGGCACCGCTCAGGTAACTCTTATACAAAATGGGTGAGGTGATCAAACGGATCAGGAGGGTAACCAGTAAGATCACAATTCCCATGCTGGCAATATTTTTCTGCAGGAAATCAAAGACCGGCAAAAGAAAATAACGGTTGATGTATTTTACAAATGCAAATATCCCGGAACCGTAGGGCACAATACTCTCCATTTGGTTACCGTATTTTTTCAGGATATTAAAATCACTCGGGCCGTAATAAAACTGTAAAGCAGCCGCATTACCCTGCACAGGCAATTTCATATTAGCGGTAGTTCTCAAAATAAAAGTATTGGTATCTGATGATACCTTCCAATCCATTGTACCGGATTCAAATTTATTTTTTGCTGCTATTGCTGCCACAAAAAACTGCTGTTTTACACCCAACCATTGCACGGGTTTGCTGAATGCTTTAGAATCACCTTCCCCGGCATATTCAAAATCAAAGTCACCGTTATCCACGTAACAAACATGAGATTGCGTTAGTTCGTATTTGTAATCTTTTTCTATGCGGGATGCCTCAGTTTGCCAGGAAAGATTTATGGCATTCTGCGTAAAGATATCCGTGCCGGTCGCGATGATGTTCAGGTCCACCATATAATCGCCGGGCCTGAGCGTATATTGATGGATAAGACTGCGTGATCCCGAGCTGTCGCCGGTGCTGAAAGAGATGGTTTGACTTTTATCTGCGTTGATCACGGGGGCTGCAGGAGTGAAATTGATATTTTGCGTTTCAGCCGTGCGTCCGTCTCCCCTGTTGAAAGCGTATGTGAACTTATTGAAATTGCCGTTTTGGAGTAATACCCGGGTGCTGTCGTGCTTTTTAAACTTTTTAAGTTCCACTATCGCCGGTTGGGCACCCTTTGTATTAAAAGTTATTTTGAGTACATCATTCTCTAATGAAACGAGTTGCGGTTTTGCAGTATCCTGTATAATTCCCTGTGTTTGGTTGGCCACCCTCGCGGAGTCGGCACGAACAGAATCCATGGCAATGGCATTAAGGTCTTTTTTCGGCGCTGCAGCAGCAATTGAATCCGCCAGTCTTTTTTGTTCTCCTTCAAATGCTACCTTACTCTTACTGTTTATCACAAACATCCCGATCAGTAAAGCGCCTATAAGCGCAAAACCGATGAGTGTATTCTTATCCATTCCCATTGCAGTTAATTTATTTCTTTTTAGTCTTCAAACAACATTCCTTGTTGCGTTTCATGCCTTATTGGCATTAAGGGTGCAAATGTAATTAAGTTTCCACTCAGTGCATAAAAAATGCCTCCCCGGGGGAAGGCATCTGTAAATATTATTCAGGTTACTTTTTAGCAGCAGCGGCAGCAGGCGCAGCAGGGGCGGCTTTACCGGCAGCAACAGGCGCTTTAACGGCAGTAGCCTCTTCCTGTTTCAATTGACGCGTCATGGTCACAGAAGCGATAGGTATACGAGGAGAGTTCATGATCTCCATGTTCTCTGCTTTAATATCCTGAACCCTGATGTTCTCGTTAAGTTCAAGACCGGTAATATCCACTTCAATATTTTCCCTCAGGTATTGCGGAAGGGTTTTGATCTTAACGGATTTCATTTTCGTAACAAGCTTACCGCCCGCTTTTACACCTGCAGGAGTGCCGGTATATTTTAAGGGCAGGGTGGCGATCACTTTTTTATTGTCAGTGAGCTCCAGGAAATCTACATGGGTAAGCGCATCGCTTACTTTGTTAAACTGCAGATCTTTAAGGATGCATTTGTATGCATTTCCGTCTACTTTAATTTCCGCAAGCATGAACTCTGAAGTGTACACGATGTTTTTAAAGGAAGATGCAGGAGCTGAAAAATTAACTTCTGATTTGCCACCGTAAATTACACCCGGCACAAGTTGCTGAGAGCGAAGTTGGCGGGTGGCTTTTTTTCCGCTTTCGGTCCTCAGTTGTCCTTCGATAGTAATTGTTTTCATTATAAAATTTTTTATGAGGCGCAAAGGTAAGGCTTTTAACCGTATTTACAGCCTTGAAATACCCGCTTTTCCTTCCTAAACGATCTTCCCCGCTTCCCGGCCCCTGATCCTGCCCCGGATGAAAAGACTGTTAATGCTCTTATTCTCATAGGCATTACGAAGTGCCACGGCAAAAAGCTCATCCACCGACAAAACTTTGATCTTATCATGCCCCCCTTTTACCGGGATGGTATCACAAACCACTAATTCTTCCAACGCACTATTTTGAATATTTTCATATGCATTGCCGCTGAGTACGGGGTGGGTGCAGAGGGCACGCACACTTCTTGCGCCTTTTTCTTTCATCAGGCCGGCACTTTTGGCCAGGGTGCCGCCGGTGTCGCAGATATCATCTATTAATACAATGTCCCGATCTGTAACATCGCCGATCACCACCATGCTTGCAATTTCATTTGCACGCTTCCGGTGTTTATCGCAGATCACCATTTCACATTCAAAATAAGTGGCTATTTCACGGATCCTGTTTGCACTGCCTACATCGGGTGCCGCGAAAGTAAGGTTGGCTAACTGCAGGTTTTCGATGTATGGAATAAAGATGGCCGAAGAATCCAGGTGATCTACCGGTATATCAAAATAACCCTGTATCTGCGGGGCATGAAGATCCATAGTAACTACGCGGTCTGCCCCGGCAGCGGTGAGCATATTTGCAACCAATTTAGAGCCGATGGCCACGCGGGGCCTGTCTTTGCGGTCCTGCCGGGCATAGCCGTAATATGGCATAACGGCAATGACCTTATAAGCTGAGGCTCTTTTTGCCGCATCGATCTAACAATAATTCCATCAGGTTATCCGTAGGGGAATAAGTGCTTTGCACTAAAAAAACCGATCTTCCCCTGATGCTTTCCTGGAACTCTACACCAATCTCTCCGTCACTGAACCGTTGGATATTAACTTTCCCGAGGGGCTCACCAAACTTCTTTGCAATTTTTTCTGCGAGGTATTGAGACCCTTTCCCGGAAAATATTTTTACGTTGGATTGCATGAAATAATGTGTGAGATGATAAATGTTTTGCGAAAATACATTTAGTTTGCAGTATTAATCTGTACACTCATGGAAAATTCTGAAAAGAATAAAACTTCCATTAAAAACTGGGCTGAAGATGAGCGCCCCAGGGAAAAAATGCTGAAGCATGGCCCGGAAATACTTAGTAATTCCGAATTACTCGCCATCATTATTAACAACGGCAATAAAGACAAATCAGCCGTGGACCTTGCAAAAGATATCCTTTCCCTAAGCAGTGATAACCTTGACGAATTGGGCAAACTTTCCCTTAAAGAAATGCAGCAGGTAAAAGGTATAGGTATAGCCAAGGCCATTACAATAACCGCAACACTTGAACTCGGCAGGCGACGTGCCGCAGGGATGCTGTTACACCGCACACAGGTTCGCTCCGGTAAAGAAATAGCAGATTATCTACGGGAGGTGTTAAAAGATAAACCCTATGAAGTATTTGCAGTGTTGTTTCTAAACCGTGCGAACCGGATAAAAAATTTTAAGATCATCAGCCGGGGCGGCATTACGGGTACCGTGGCAGATCCCCGGATTATATTGAAACAGGCATTGGATGAGGGTGCTACCGCGTTGGTATTGGCCCATAACCACCCGTCAGGAAACCTGCAGCCCAGCCGGGCCGATCAGGAACTTACCTACAAAATAAAGCAGGCCGCCTCTTATTTTGATATCAGCGTATTGGACCACATCATTGTGAGCAATGAAGGGTATTACAGTTTTGCAGATGAAGGATTACTTTAGTAAGTATATAAGTATATAAAGTTGATAAGTTACCCTCTGAAAATGTGTAAGATCATGATTGAAATTACGCTATATACTTTGCTACTTATATACCAACAACCACTCACGCCAGTCCTGCAGGCCCGCCGTAATTAAATGGGATCTCCACTGCTTCAAGGTCCTGCACGGTACCATTCACTGCTTCAAATTTCTGAACATTTTCCACGATGGCCTTCATAAACCTTTTGGCATGAAAAGGGGTCATGATGATCCTGCTTTTTACTTTACTCTTCGGCGTTCCCGGCATCACGTTTACAAAATCAAATACAAACTCTGCATGGCTGTGGGTGATGATAGCCAGGTTGATATAACTCCCTTCAGAAGTTTCTTCTGAAATTTCAATATTGATCTGGTTGGGTACATTCTTGTCAGGCATCTTAATAATGTTTTTTCAAAAAAATCAAATATAGGAAAAAGAAACTGCCCTTCCTTTCGGAAGGGCAGCACTTTAAAAATATATTACCGTCTTAGAAAATAACCTGGTCCTTATCATAGCTTAAGTCTTCAGACACCCTGATCGTACGGGGTGTAACCACACCGTTTATCGTAGTAGTGTAAGTAAACGTATACTTTACATTGAAGGTCCGCACATTATTTGCAGAATAAGTAAATTTATTAAGTCCTGTAGGATCCAAAGCAATCGCAGTTACAGCAGGAGATGCACTTGCATTCAGTATTGACGTAACCTGGCCCGAAGCATTCAGGATATATTCCGGAACGAAAATGTTAATACGGGCACCTGTAATAAAATTGAATGCCACTAAATTGGATCCGCCTACACCTAAGTAAGAATCTACCTGAACCAACGCATCCGGAGCAACTTCTTCCAATACCCTTTTAGCAGTTCTTTGATGAATACCCAGTTGATTAACCGGATCCACTACATCATTTGAATAATTATAATTTGCTTCGTAATCGGACCGGTTAGAATTAGCATAGAAAAACGATCCGTTAAAAGTAACATTTATAGAATCATCCAATGCACTTATTACGCCCTGGCTTGAAGACGACAATTTAAAAGTTGCGCCATAGATCTCATTAGGATCAAGCAAGGTCTTGTTCACGTTAAAGAAAACAGGAACGGTTATCGAAGCTGCGCCTGAAGCGGGAATAACGATATCAGTTACAGTAACAGCACCTGTAGGTAGCGGGGCAGTTAATAAACCGGTCGGATCATTAGGAAGCAGATCTGTCATCCTTACTTTCAAGGTCATTGATCCGGAGATCTTTGTTTCACGGGGCTGCGAAACGAATACCGTGAAAAATTTCACTGATTCATTCGGCCTTTTGGTAAAATTAAAGTTCGCCACTGCATTAGTATAGCCTGCCTGGATATTCTGGGCATCCGTATTGATATATTGCATCTCAGCAATAGCACTCACTATGCTTCCTTTATCATTCATTAAACCACCTGCATCTGTTTTACTTTTTAAGCAGGAAGTGAATGACACTATAGCTGCAAGTAAAAAGCTGTATTTTATAAATTTCATATTAATTAGTGTTTGGGTTAATATTAGTTAACGTCCCAGAAAATTTTAGAGGTAAAACGA
>JBBJLU010000088.1:0-6396 GCA_037719665.1 Ferruginibacter sp. | reverse complement strand
ATTGATCAAAGTACCCGCAGATCCTTTGTATGCGCGAACTCCGGTATCTTCAAATGTCTGAGCCATTGCAAGGAAGATATCATAGTTCGTATCCCACCCTGCAAAAGGGCCCGTACCGCTTCCGTTACCGGCAGTAAAGTCAAATACAGGCTGCGGAACAGGAGTAGCGCCTAATGCCGTAATAACTGTTTTAAGATAAACAACGTGCTTATTTTCATCATCCCGGATCTTTGAAAGTGCACCAAGGGCGGCAGCATTCGCAGTAGTTTGCACACCGCTTGCGGCTACGCCAATTGTATAGAAACGGGCTTCAAGGTACTCCAACGTAAGGGCGAACTGAAGGGTAGCAATTACATCGGAAGGGGTTTGTCCGTATGCTTTTTTAAACATAGAACCAAGTGCCAGCGGTGCTGCTGCGAGAAGGGATTTGCCTGTAAATTTTGCAAATTGCTTCATGGCCGTGCGTCGCGTATCCATTCTTTCGTAGACTTCCGGATCTACGGTTTCGATTTCGGAGAAAATATTTTGTAAATTCATTATTAAAGATTTAAAGTTTTTAATGGATTGTTTATGCAGGCAAACCTTGTTTACTGATCTTACTGTCAGCTGCCAGGTACACGTTGGCAATATCCACTACAGCGGACGGTACCTTTTCTATATCTTTTGCATTTGCATCAAGATCGTTCGCAAAAGTTCCGTTAGAAATGAGATCGCGGATAAGGGCAGCATGCCTTGCTTCTACAGAAACAATTTTACCTGCTGCCAGTAAGTAATTTGCATCCACCAAATACTTAGCTGCACCGTTGTATGCAGAAACGCCGGTGTCTTCAAAAGCTTTAGCCTGGGCAAGAATTCCTGCACGAGTACCGAAATCTATTGAAGAGAAATCAGGAGTAAGACCTTTGATCGCATTAGAACCCAATGCTGCTTTAAAATATTCACGGTGAATAACTTCATGGTCACGAATATCAGCCATGAAAAGTTGCTCATCTGCAGTGAACAAGGTGCCGAAATTAGAAAGACCTACAACTCTAACATAGAATGCTGCTTCGAGTTGCTCAAGCGCGTATGCAAAATTTAATATTTGGAAATCGCCGGAACCTAATTTTACACCATTATCCGCTGGTGGGTTGATGATGGGATCATCATCTTTATTACATGCTGTACCAAGTGCAACGACAGCTGCTGAAGCCCCGAAAAACTTCAACATATTCCGCCTTTGAATTCCGAATGTTGAAATCAATTTTTCTTCCCGGAGAGGAGGAGATGAGATTTGTCCTTTCATAAAATTTATTTAGTTGTTAAAAAGTTGTAACCGACATTGTTATTACATAATGTCTGCCAAGTTCAATATTAGCTACGAAGTGAGGTTCAGTTTGGTTTTTCTTGGACTTATTTTAATAATATTGTAATACAGGGAGTTATGAATCCCAAATCGGGGAATTTTTTATCCAAATTGTTTTAAGATGAATTACTGGTTGGTTAAATCGGAGCCATCTGTATATAGTTGGTCCCAATTTATAAAAGACAAAACCACGGTCTGGGAAGGTGTTAGGAATTACGCTGCCCGAATACATCTTCGCGCTATGAAAAAAGGTGATAAGATTTTATTTTACCACAGCAATGACGGATTGAACATCGTCGGTATCGCAAAGGTGGTGAAAGAGGCATACCAAGATCCGACAACCAACGATGAAGCTTGGGTTGCAGTGGACCTGTCACCTTTGAAGGCCTTAAAAACCCCTGTAAGCCTTTCACAGGTAAAAGCCGAGAAGCGATTGTCGGAAATGGCGCTGATCAAACTATCCCGTTTATCCGTACAACCGGTAACAGAAAAGGAATGGAGTATTATTATGGAGTTGGCCGGGGAGTGACCTATCATTTTATTTCATTTAACATTTGAATGCGGTCACTGTTTTATGAATTTTTGTATCAATGAGCATCTATCTTTAAAACTCATTGTATGAAATTCAATCTTTTTACCGCGTGCATTTTATTTGTCTTTTTCATTTCCTGTAACCGTTCGAAGTTTACAGATCAAACTAAAGCGCTATCTGACGCCTCGGGGATCATTACGACTACCGACGCTGAGCAGGCTCCCGCTCAGGCAAAAGGCAAAAAACAATTTCAACCTATACCCGTGAACAGTCAGCAATCAGACGATTCTGTTACCCTACTGCAAACACCCGTTGTTAATCCCGATTGGGATAAAAAAATAATTAAAACAGCTACGCTCCGTGTTGAAGTAGATAATTTCAAAACCTATGGAATTAACCTTCGCACAGCGGTGAAACAATTTGGCGGATACATATCAGCAGAAGAACAAAACCTTGCAGATGACCGCTCTGAGTCAGTAGTATCCTTAAAGATACCGGTCGTGCAATTTGAGTCGTTCGTCAATCAACTATCTGTCGGTAATGTAAAGGTTTCAGAAAGGAAGATCAGTTCTGAGGATGTGACCGGTGAGGTCGTAGACACCCGCTCGCGGCTGGAAGCTAAAAAGCAGATGCGGATAAAATACCTGGAATTTTTAAAGCAGTCCAAAAATATGGAAGAAGTGTTGCAGGTGCAGGCTGAGATCAACAGCATACAGGAGGAGATAGAATCGGCCTCTGCACGCGTGCAATCGTTATCGCATAGTGCAGCTTACAGCACAGTGAACCTTACCTATTTTCAACCCCTTCCCGGTTACAAACCGACAGACGGATCCCCGTCATTTTTTAAAAGGGTGATCGCCGCATTTGGTAGCGGTGGACATATGATCGGAGATTTCTTTGTTGGATTGATCACGATTTGGCCGCTTCTGCTCATTATTGCGGGCCTGTACATAGGGTATAGAAAAATGAGACCTACAACGGCGGTTACCCGAATTCAGTAAGTTTGCCTGATGGAAAGAAAACATATTGTCGTACTTACCGGTGCGGGTATCAGCGCTGAAAGCGGGTTAAAAACTTTTCGTGACGGCGACGGACTTTGGATGGGTTATAATATTGAAGACGTGGCAACACCGGGGGCTTTTGCAAAGGACCCGGCCCTGGTACTTGACTTTTATAATATGAGGAGGAGAGAAGTGAAAAACGCTTTGCCCAATAATGCACATAAAGGAATTGCAGCCCTGGAAAAGGATTTTGATGTGACAGTGATCACACAAAATATAGATGACCTGCATGAGCGGGGCGGCTCATCAAATGTGCTACACCTTCATGGTGAGATATTTAAAATGTTCGGGGCAAGTGCACCGGAAAATATCCTTGAGATCCTTGATGACATTCATGTAGGAGATCTTGCGCCGGACGGCAGCCAACTGCGTCCTCATATCGTTTGGTTTGAAGAGCCCGTACCGATGATAGAAAAGGCTGCACGCGTGATGCAACGTGCGGATATATTTGTCCTGGTAGGTACATCATTGCAGGTATACCCGGCCGCCGGCCTCTTGGATTTTGCGGGGCCGGAGATTCCTAAATATATCATCGACAAAATAATTCCGTCAGTAGGGAGATACCGGAACATTATCAAAATAGAACGCCCTGCAACAGAAGGGGTGAGGGTATTGCAACAAATGCTGTGTCAAATCATTTAGAGATCGTATCCGTAAACCGAATGCCGTACTTATCCAATTCCTGCAGCAGAGGCGTATAAATTTCCGGTAACAGGGGCAGGTGTAACCCCGAAAGCTTGATGGTTCCGTTCAGGATCAGTTTTGCAGCTATGCCCAGCGGCAGACCAACAGTCTTTGCCATGGCAGTATGAATGTTGTCTTTTCCGTTTACTACAAGCGATGAAATCACTTTATGGCATTTCCCATCTACCAGGTATTCGATCTCGTGCTGCATTACGATCATATCTTTATCTGCCGGTGCCAGCACCAATTTTTTTTCAAGGGCAAATTGTAATCCGTCGGCTGCACTGATCAGGCCTTTATTGATCATCTCCGTTTCATCATCCATGCCTAAAAAATACAATTGTTGCAGGATCTTGTTGCCGTCATGCGCATTCATGGAAAGGTCATGTAGAGAAGGTTCTTTAAATCCCGCCTGTTCTTTTGTTGTGATATTCCCGTCTGCTTCGACCACCAATGCTTCCCCGTCGGAACCCGGTCCCAATGTATCCGCGAGGATCTTCAATACTTCGCTTGTGAACGCTTCATTTTCTTTCATGTCCTCCACCAACTTTTCGGTGAAGCCGTATTTATCCATATGCTGTTGGAAAAATGCGGCAAGCGAAAGACCGTCGCTTTCATAGATCGGTATTTCGTCCGTTAATTTCAGGGAAATAATATTTTTCCATCCCAGGATAAAATCCCGGTAACGGAGAGTGGTTCTTATGAAGGTGTCCGCATCATGCAAACCGTAGAGATCGATATAGGGAATGCTGTTGCGGTTCGGATAATAACTAAGCGCAGCTGTCAATCCATCTACCGGGCCGATCTTTCTTTCTGCATCAAAAAGATCTTCATATTTTTCTGTGATGATCTTACCGTGTTGTTTATATTGCGCGCCTGCCTTACCTGCCAGTACTACGTTGCGGGGATTCCAACTTATTTTATAGTGCCAGGGATTGTCATCATTTTCCGGTGCCACTAAACCTCCGCAATGGCTTTTAAAAGAACTGATCTTTCCACCTTTTTCTTTGATGTTGTGTATAAGTTGCATGGCGCTCATATGATCGATCCCCGGGTCGAGTCCCATCTCGCAGAGGAAAAGAATGCCTTTTGTTTTTACTTCTGCTGCAAGTGCTTTTATTTCCTCATCTGCATATGAAGCTGTAAGGAGGTGCTTGGAATACAACACACAATCTTTGGCGATCAGGATATGCAAAGAGGGCGGCATCATGGAAATGACCAAGTCGCTTTCCAGGATCAATGTTGCACGAAGTTCATCATCCGTGATATCCGCAGCCACAGCAGTGGAAGAGGGGTGGTTGTTGGTTTTTTGTTCAATGAGGACTTTATCCGAATCCGCAATGGTAATATGCCAGTTGTTCTCCGCAGCATTTTCCAGGAGGTATTCTATAAGAACAGATGCGGATTTACCCGCACCAAAGAGAAGGATGTTTTTCAAACGATTATTTTTTGGCAAGATAAACAATACTTAAAACCGTTTTGAATTAAAACCCCGTCAGCGGTTTCTAAATCCCGTCAGCGGTTGCAAACCCTGACGGCGGTTAAATTAGATTCTATTCAGAACCGCCGACGGGGCTAAGGAGCCGCCGTCGGGTTGGCTAAAAGCTCCTATCCACAGTACCGAAAATTTGGGTAAAATACCGTCAAAACCATGATTTTTAAAGCGGGAAAACGCCGTAAAATCGGTACTTTTGCAGACTATAAAAATATATGGAAAATAACGACCAAAATAACGGAGAAGATAACCTGCACCGGGAAGACAGTAACCTCAATAACAGGGGGAAGATCATCCCGGTGGTGATAGAAGAACAGATGAAAACCTTTTACATCGATTACTCCATGAGTGTGATCGTTGGAAGGGCTCTGCCGGATGTGCGCGACGGTTTGAAACCGGTGCACCGGCGGGTGTTGTTCGGCATGAATGAGCTGGGCAATACCAGCAATAAACCTTATAAAAAGTCAGCCCGTATCGTGGGAGAGGTGATGGGTAAATATCACCCGCACGGTGATGCATCTATTTACGATACCATGGTGCGTATGGCGCAGGAATGGGCCATGCGATATAAAATGGTAGACGGCCAGGGTAACTTCGGAAGCCAGGATGGCGATGAGCCGGCAGCTATGCGTTATACGGAGGTAAGGATGGAAAAGTTTACCGAGGCGATGATGGATGATATTGATAAAGAAACGGTGGATTTTCAATTGAACTTCGATGATTCTCTGAAAGAGCCAACGGTTTTGCCTACCAAGATCCCGCAGTTGCTGGTGAACGGCGCCAGCGGTATTGCCGTGGGTATGGCTACCAACATGATGCCGCACAACCTGAGCGAGGTGGTAGACGGCTGTATCGCATACATTGATAATAATGATATTGACATTGAAGAACTGATCAAATTTGTGAAGGCGCCGGATTTCCCGACTGCCGGTATCATATATGGCTATGAGGGTGTAAAGGCTGCATTGCTTACGGGCCGCGGGCGGGTGGTATTGCGGGGCAGGACAAATATTGAGACCGACAGCCGCGGAAGAGAAAAGATCATCATCACGGAAGTGCCTTACCAGGTGAACCGCGATGCACTGACCGCTAAGATAGGAGAGTTGGTTCATGAAAAAGTGGTAGAAGGCATTGCGGATGTAAATAATGAAAGTAACAGTAAAGAAGGGACGAGGATCGTTGTAGAGCTTAAAAAAGATGTGATCGCTCAGGTGGTGATCAATCATCTTTATAAACATTCCGAGCTGCAGACCTCTTACGGTATCAATAATGTGGCACT
>JBBJLU010000009.1:0-60124 GCA_037719665.1 Ferruginibacter sp. | reverse complement strand
GGGTGTGGAAGGACTTGTTCACGTAAGTGAGATCACATGGGCCAATACCCCTATCAACGCTAAAGAATTCTTTAAGCTGGGCGATGAGTACGAAGCAAAAGTGGTAACCCTTGATAAGGATACCCGCAAAATGAGTTTGTCCATCAAACAACTGACGGAAGATCCGTGGAGCACTATCGAAACACGTTTCCCCGAAAGCAGCCGTCATATGGGTACGGTGAAGAACATTACTCCTTACGGTGTATTTGTTGAATTATCTACCGGTATCGGCGGAATGATCCATATCAGCGACCTAAGCTGGTTGAAGCGTTTCAATAACCCGAACGAATATACCAAAACAGGTAATGAGATCGAAGTGATCATTCTCAGCATTGACAAAGAAGGACGTAAACTTCAGCTTGGTCATAAGCAAATTGAAGAAGATCCGTGGAACAGCCTGGAAGATACATTCGCAGTGGGATCCCTGCACCAGGGTACTGTGATAAGGAAAGACGAGAAAGGCGCTGTAGTACAGCTTCCTTACGGGCTTGAAGGATATGCACCTGCTCGTCACCTGATGAAAGAAGACGAAAAATCCATCGCACAGGATGAGATCGCAAATTTTATGGTTATCGAATTTGAACGCAGCGATAAGCGCATCGTTCTGAGCCATACAAGATTATGGGAGCAGGAAAAAGAAGAAGAAAGGCAGGTGGAAATGAAAGAGAAAAGAGCTGAAGTAGAATCTACAAAAAAGGCTGTGAAGACGATTCAGAGCAAAGTAGAGAAAACCACCCTCGGAGATCTCGGCGCCTTAGCTGATCTGAAAGCGAAGCTCACCAGTGATGAAGCAGATGCTGCGAAAGAAAAAGAAGAACCGAATGGCGAATAATTTCCGCCTCAAAAAGATAAAACCTCCCGCTGAACGGGAGGTTTTTTTATGGATAACTTTGCGGAAAATCACCGAGGCGTAAAGCCGCAGAAATTTATGGTGATTACATCAGTCGAATGACTGGTCATTGAGATGCACTTTCGTCATGTCGTAAAAATGGTTCTGCAAAATATGAACGGGGATGTGTTCAATGATATGGCGTTGTTCATCGCGGTACCATAGTTCCATCCTGCTGAAATCCCCTTCCTTCGGTATCAGCATCCGGAAAGCTCCTTTCAGGTATTTGATCGTACCGTCCTCATTGACCTGCTTGTGAAACTTAAAATTGGTGAGCTCCGCTTCATTGAGCGGGATAGCGGAAAGCTGATCGGTCTCAAACCAGAAACTCTGTGCACCCGTAGCCACGCAAACCTGCTTTTCATTCCCGTTCAGGTTCTCTACCTCACCTCTCCTTTTATCCCCGTCGGAATCTGCAATAACGTGATCGCCTTTTTTCAGCTCATTGAATTTTATCATGTTTGTTGTTTTGTAAAACCAAATTAGGGAAAAAGAAATAATTAACCCGCTATTTAAAAAAAACTTTCAAAGAAGTTATTCGCGCAATTTCTTATATTTAGAATACCAATGGGAACTTATACTGCTTATATCTTTTGTTTTCCGTGCGAAGCCGGTGCTACGCTCAGGATTACGTTAACTGCCGGTACAACGACCCCTGCGGGGTTATAAATATCCATATCATTTCGTCGGGCTCAAGCTGTTTCTCAAAGAACAGTAATTTTTTACCAAAAAACTAACGGGGAATGAAGGTCTTAAAATTCGGCGGCACATCAGTCGCAAATGCTGCAAATATAAAAAAGGTCATGGCCATAGTGAATGGTCTTGCCGGTGACAGGATCATTGTTATTGTATCTGCATTGGGCGGGATCACAGACCTGTTGATCACGGCTGCAACCCTTTCGGAAAACGAGGACGAAAAATACAATAGCTCCATTGAAGAGATCCGGTATCGTCACATCAATGCCGTAAAGGAAATAGTACCGGCGGATCAACAGCCCGATGTCATCAATATGGTGAATGAGGCATGTAAAGAGATCGGTGATATTTGCCGGGGCATTTTCCTGTTAAAAGAATTGTCAGCCCGAACAAAGGACCGTGTGATGAGTTACGGGGAAATGTTGTCATCTCGCGTAATCCATGCTGCATTCGGGAAAGAAAACATACAATGGATCGATTCCCGCCAATTGATCGTAACCGATGATCATTACGGCATGGCGGCGGTTGATTTTGAAGCGACTGATAAAAAGATCAGTCAATATTTTGCTGCGGCAACCGAAGATATTTTTATCCTGCCCGGGTTTATTGCAAGCGACAGAAACAATGTTACCACTACGCTGGGGCGTGGGGGTTCAGATTACACGGCAGCAATTTTTGCTGCTGCTACAGATGCCTCAGCATTGGAGATCTGGACGGATGTATCCGGAATGATGACCGCGGATCCGCGTGCGGTAACAACAGCTATGCGGCTCCCCGAGATATCTTACCGTGAAGCAATGGAGCTTTCCCATTTCGGCGCTAAGGTCATTTATCCGCCGACCATTCAACCCGTGATGAATAAAAACATTCCTATCCTGGTAAAAAACACTTTTGCCCCGGAAGATGAGGGAACACTGATTAAAAACGAACCTGCGGAAACCAATGACATTGTACGGGGTATTTCCGGTATCAATAAATTGGTCTTGCTGAGCCTGGAGGGAAGCGGTATGGTCGGTATCCCGGGTTTTTCGAAACGCCTTTTTGAAGCGCTGGCATCGGCCTCGGTAAATGTGATCCTGATCACCCAGGCTTCTTCCGAACATTCCATCAGTATATGCGTTGAAGCGGAACAGGCCACACGCGCACAGGTAGCCGTGGACAATGCTTTTCAATATGAGATCCGCTCCGGTTCTATAGAGCCGCTGAGAACAGAATACGATCTGTCCATTGTAGCTATCGTGGGCGATAATATGAAAAACCATACCGGTGTCAGTGGAAAAATGTTCGGTGCACTCGGCAGGAACGGCGTAAACATCAGGGCCATCGCGCAGGGATCCTCGGAAAGAAATATTTCCGCGGTCATCAGAACGGAAGACGTTATTAAAGCCACAAATATTTTACACGAAGAGTTTTTTGAAAGCGGTTATAAGCAGGTGAATTTATTTATTGCCGGCTTGGGCAATGTAGGAAAGAAATTGACGGATCAACTCCATGCCCAAAAACAATTCCTGCGGGAACACCTGCGGCTGCAGCTTCGGATCACCGGTATGGCAAACAGTAAGAAAATGATCTTTAACGAGGAAGGGATCGATATCCCTGATGCGGGTAGCCTGTTGAAAGACGGGGCCGACATGGATCTCAGGAAGTTTTCCGAAGAGATACAAAAAAAGAACCTGCGGAATACTGTTTTTGTAGACGTGACGGCAAATGATGCTGTTGCCAACATCTACAGTGAGCTGTTGCAGAAGAGCATTTCTGTTGTGGCCTGTAATAAGGCTGCGGCTTCGTCTTCCTATGAGTATTACAAAAAGTTAAAGACCAATGCACACGAATTCAACAGCCTCTTTTTGTTTGAAACGAATGTCGGTGCCGGGCTGCCGGTGATCGGCACATTAAATGATCTCCTGCGAAGCGGGGATAAAATAAACCGGATAGATGCTGTACTGAGCGGCACGCTGAATTTTGTATTTAATAATTACAACGGGGAAAAAAGTTTTGCATCCGTGGTTAAACAGGCACAGGATGAAGGATATACCGAGCCGGATCCGCGGTTGGACCTCAGCGGGAAAGATGTAATGAGAAAGATCATGATATTGGCCAGGGAAGCAGGGGAATCCATCGAGATGGAAGATATAAAGATCAACTCCTTTATGCCGGAAAGTTGCATGAACGGCAGCGTGGAAGATTTCTATGCCGCCATGGAAAAAGAAGAATCACATTTTAAAAAATTATATGCGGAGGCATCAGCCGAAGGAAAAAAACTGAAATTCATTGCATCGTATTCCGCAGGACCCTCTACCAGGTTCAATGCATCCGTAGGGTTGCAGCAGGTAGACCCGAAAAGTGATTTCTACCATTTATACGGCAAAGACAATGCGGTATTGTTTTACACAGACCGTTACCCGGAAAATCCGTTAGTGATCAAGGGTGCGGGTGCAGGCGCCGAAGTCACAGCATCGGGAGTATTCGCTGATATTATTCGCGCTGCAACTATTTAAATGACCGTTATGCAAAAAATAAAAGTTTCGGTACCGGCCACCGTTGCAAATATCGTTTGCGGCTATGATGTCCTGGGTATGGCGCTCAATGAACCCTGCGATACTATGGAACTAGAACTTACGGAAAACCGAACCGTCAATATCAACCATACTGACCGGTTCAATTTGCCGGAAGAGGCTGATAAAAATGTATCGGGTGTGGCTTTGCAGGCTTTGATGGCTGCATACCCAAAACCGATCGGTTTTAATTTGACCGTGCACAAAACCATCATGCCCGGCAGCGGCCTGGGTTCCAGCGCTGCCGGATCTGCCGGCGCGGTGAAGGCAGCCAATTATTTATTGGATAATTATTTCTCCGATGAAGATCTTGTTCGGTTTGCGATGAAGGGCGAAGAACTGGCAAGCGGAGTGCAGCACGCAGATAATATTGCACCATGCATTTACGGAAGCGTTACGCTCATCAGATCGCTCTTCCCTTTGGACATTGTCCGATTATCGGCACCGCCTTTATTTGTTACCGTTATTCATCCGCAAATAGAAATAAAAACATCAGAAGCCAGGGCAATGTTACCTAAAGAGATTCCGCTAAAAGATGCCGTAAAACAATGGGCAAATGTTGCGGGGTTGGTAACCGGGTTTTTAAAAAAAGATTATGGACTGATCAGCCGGTCGTTGGAAGATGTGATCATAGAAAAAGTAAGAAGCGTGCTGATCCCCGGTTTTGATGATATTAAAAAACAAAGCAGGGAAGCCGGATCATTGGGAGGGGGCATCTCCGGATCAGGCCCTTCTGTATTTATGTTGAACGACAATCAAAGGACAGCAGAACAGGTGAAAACGATCATGGAAGATGTATACAACAGGCTGGGCATAGATTACCGTTGTTATGTTACCACGGTGAATGACGAAGGAATTAAGGTCTTATAACTTCTGTTACTTTGATACATCGTTGTATAGAAACGAAAACGTTGTCTAAAATTTTAGGAATGAATTATTACAGCTTACAAAAACAATCACCCGAGGTAGATTTCAAAACGGCTACCATTGCCGGGCAGGCGCCTGATAAAGGTTTGTACTTTCCAAGATCCATCCCCGTACTGAAAGAAAGTTTCATAAAAAATATAAATGCTTATTCTAACGAAGCCATCGCGTTGGAAGTTATCCGTCCCTATATCGGCGCGTCCATCCCTGAACATGAACTAAAAAGGATCGTTGCGGAAACGGTAAACTTCAATATTCCACTGGTAAATATTTCACCGGATATCGCTTCTTTGGAGTTATTTCATGGCCCCACCCTTGCTTTTAAAGATATCGGTGCCAGGTTTATGAGTCGCTGCCTCGGTTATTTTGCAAAAGACAGCAAAGATAAGATCACAGTGCTGGTGGCTACTTCGGGAGATACGGGCGGCGCGGTGGCGGATGGGTTTGCCGGCGTTGAAGGCATAGAAGTAGTTATCCTTTATCCTTCAGGGAAGGTAAGTACTGTGCAGGAAAAGCAATTGACCACGCACGGGCAAAACATCCATGCACTGGAAGTAAACGGCAGTTTTGATGATTGCCAGAAAATGGTCAAGGAGGCTTTTACGGATGAAGATCTGAAAGAAAAATTATTATTGACTTCTGCAAACTCTATAAATGTTGCCCGTTGGCTGCCGCAACAATTCTATTATTTCTTTTTATGGAAGCAATGGCAAAATAAAAATGAGCCTCCCGTCATTTCTGTACCAAGCGGCAATTTCGGAAATATTTGCGCGGGCATACTGGCCCAACGGTCAGGTCTCCCCGTAAAAAAATTCATTGCAGCATGCAATGCCAATGATACGGTACCGGCTTTCTTCCGAACCGGGAAATACGAACCGAAAAAAGCAATAGCAACGATCTCCAATGCCATGGATGTAGGTGACCCGAGTAATTTTGTACGTATCCTTGAAATGTTTCGGATGCAGGAACCGGCTTTGCATGAATTGGTTATATCAGCATCAGTTTCCGATGCTGAAACGAAGCAAACCATTCTGAATGTGCTGGAGCAATACGGTTACCTTTTAGATCCGCACGGTGCCGTGGCATATACTGCATTGGAAAACTATTCAGCGGATCACCCTTCGGAAAAAGGCGTTATCCTCGAAACGGCTGACCCCGTAAAATTCCATGATGTAATAGAACAGGTGACCGGCAAACCCGTACCTGTCCCCTCTGCTGTAAAGGAACAATTGAAAAAAGTAAAAATCAGCATTCGGATCGAAGCAGAGGCAGAAGCCCTGAAAGCATTTCTGCTGAGCCTTTAATTTATTCTGCCCAACTCATTACGTAGCCGGTATTCTCAATATCGATCGCATCTACAGTAAGCATCAGCGGTCGAAAAGTATCCACCATCACTGCCAGTTCCCGAGTCTCTTTTGCACCGATACTTTTTTCTGCGAGCCCCGGGTGCGGACCGTGCGGAATACCTGCAGGGTGCAGGGTTATCATGCCGCGGGTCACATGCTTGCGGCTCATAAAATCACCATCTACATAATACAATAACTCATCGCTGTCTATATTGCTGTGGTTATACGGAGCCGGTATGGCAAGCGGGTGATAATCGAATAAACGCGGTACGAATGAACAGATCACAAAGGCGTCGGTCTCAAAGGTCTGGTGAACCGGCGGCGGTTGATGCACCCTTCCGGTGATCGGCTCAAAATCATGAATGCTGAATGCATAGGGATAACAACAGCCATCCCAACCAATCACATCGAAGGGATGGGTGCCGTAATGAATGCCGTATAAGATCCCTTTCTTTTTTGTCTTTATGATAAAATCCCCTTTCTCATCGATTGTCTGCAGGTTTTCAGGTTTGCGGATATCCCTTTCGCAATACGGAGAATGTTCCATAAGCTTCCCGTATTTACTGAGGTAACGTTTGGGATACCGAATGGGTGAATGGGATTCTATAATGAATAACCGATTGGCCTCCGTTTCAAAATGTATCTGATAGATACATCCGCGCGGCACCACAAGGTAATCACCGTACCCGAACGCTAATTCTCCGTAAACTGTTTTTAATACACCTGATCCCTCATGAATAAAGATCACTTCGTCACTGTCGGCATTTTTGTAAAAATAATCCGTCATGCTTTTTTGAGGTGCTGCCAACACAATATGACAATCACTGTTTACCAAAACTGCTTTACGGCTATCCAGGTAATCTGCCGCCGGTTTTATTTTAAACCCTTCCAGGCTGCGGTGCTTCAGCATATGCTCTTCCGCTATCTTTGGTGAAACATCTATCGGGTCATCGCATTTTACAATAAGTGTAGGCGCATAAGTATGATAGAGTAGAGAATAATCGTTGGAAAATCCTTCCGTAGAAAACAACTGTTCGGAATAAAGGCTGCCGTCGGGCTTGCGGAATTGTGTGTGACGTTTATGAGGTATAGAGCCTAGAGTATGATAATGGGCCATTTTAGTAATGAATAAATAATAATTAATAATTAATAATGGGTAACTTTTTCTTTGTATCAATTACCTAAGTACCGATAATACTTAATTGTTAAATTGTACGTGATTAATAATTAATGTTTTGACAAGGATAGGCCTGATATCAGACACCCATCATTTCCTCGACGAAACGGTTTTCGAACATTTTAAGGACTGTGATGAAATTTGGCACGGCGGCGATTTCGGCACAAAAGAGATCGCTGATACCCTCATTTCCGGGATGGGGAGTGGCGTTATTTTCCGTGGTGTTTACGGGAACATTGACGGGCAGGATATCCGAAACCTGTACCCGGAAAAGCTGTTCTTTACCTGCGAAGGAGTGAATGTATTCATACAGCATATCGGCGGCTATCCCGGGCGCTACGCTCCCGGCGTAAAACAGGATATCATGAAAAATAATGTTCAGCTTTTTATCAGCGGGCATTCTCATATCCTTAAGATCATGTACGATGATACCCTTCATTGCCTGCACATGAATCCCGGTGCCGCGGGCCGGCAGGGCTGGCATACGAAAAGAACCCTGATCCGTTTCGCGATCAACGATAAGGAAATGAAAGACTGTGAAGTAATAGAATTAGCCGGCAGGTAAAACAAAAAAGGAATAATTATTTCCCCCCGAAAGCCTGCAGGTCCGCCCGGCAGTTTGCATCCAAAACCGGCACGGGACTGTTTAATAAAATGCCTCCCATAATCGTCGTCTGCGTGGAAAAATACATCAGGCAGGCACTGTTGTTACAATGCCCCAAATGCCCACCGTCTTCATGATTCGTTACCATCGGGGTACCAAGGTTCGTTAAACCAAGCAGGTGGCCGAATTCATGTTTCTCCACAGTGCTTTCTAATTTAGCACGGGGCGGTTGATTTAATCCACCCGAATTTGAATTAACCGTAGGGCCGAAAATAACCATGGAAGTATTTTTGTAGGCTACGCCCAACACGTTTGCCGTGCTGTAAGGCGCATCAACATAAAGAAGATACACACTCAGAATGCTGCCTGAATTAAATTGTGAACGGTTATTCTTTTCCAATTCGGAAATATCTGCCAATGTTATAACAGATTTACCGGATGCTGTAATCGGTGTTTGTATAATACTGATGCCGCCCGGTTTATTGACCAGCATGTTAAGAAAATTAGTAAGGCTGTCTAATGCGGCGGTATTCGGGGCAAAACCGGGCATATACTGCAATTGAACATTAATACCGGTGTATTTGGCAGCACTGAGGAAATCATTTGCTGAAGCACCAACGGATTTATTATTCAACTCGCCGGGAACCATTTGGCTCGTCGTATCTTTTTTGGAACATTGAGAAAATAACAGGCAGGATAGTAATCCGACAAAGAGGAGTTTTTTCATAGTCAGTAAATTTACTTTTATATAAATACTGACCCGAAATATGCTTTTGAATTTTTTGTTAAAACCATGCCCACGGTTTAAACCTTGGGCAGGTTTAAACCGTGGGCTAGTTTTTATTCCACCCAATCCGCAATGAAAATATTGGTGTCTCTCGTCCCACCGTTATTCCTGTTGCTGCTGAATACAATTTTCTTTCCGTCGCTGCTGAACATCGGGAAAGCATCAAAACCTTTGTCCCGTGAA
The DNA here is from genome assembly GCA_037719665.1 of Ferruginibacter sp. Taxonomy (GTDB): domain Bacteria; phylum Bacteroidota; class Bacteroidia; order Chitinophagales; family Chitinophagaceae; genus Ferruginibacter. The sequence goes on along the minus strand of JBBJLU010000009.1, from coordinate 50,924 downwards.
ATCTTCTGCATATTTTTCCCGTCAAGGTCTGTGAGGTACATATTAAAAGGGAAGCCGTACTTGTATTCATGGTTGCTGCAAAAAATAATATGTTTCCCGTCCGGTGTAAAGTTGGGTGCCCAGTTGGCCTGTTTAAGTGCGGTAACAACATGAGCATTACTGCCGTCGGCATCTGACATCCAAACTTCCATATTCGTAGGGGCTACGAGGTTATCTTTCAGCAAGGATTTATATTCCTTTATTTCTGCCTCCGTACCGGGCGGCTCGCGCGCCATAATAATTTACTTCCGTCGGGGCTGAACCAGGCACCGCCATCGTAACCCAAACTGTTCGTGATACGTTTTACTTTTTTTCCTTTCAGGTTCATTGTATACAATTCCAGGTCCCCGTCCCTCATTGAAGTGAAGACCATCCGGTCTCCTTTGGGAGAAATGGTCGCCTCTGCATCATAACCGGGCCTGTTAGTAAGATTCTTCACAATTTTACCGGTAAGATCCGCTTTAAAAATATCCATGCTTTCATAGACCGGCCAAATATATTTGTTGCCGTATTTTTTCCTGTCCGGCACAGCAGGACAATCTGTTCCGCCGAGATGCGTAGAACCATATAGGATATGTTTGCCATCGGGATAAAAGTAAGAACAGGTTGTGCGGCCCGTACCCGTGCTGATCAGTACAGGTTCAAATTTTTCCTGAGGGGTCTGCGGAACTTTACCCATCCAGATCTGGTCGCATTGGATACCGTTTTTTGGATCGGTTCTTTGGAAGACGAGGTATTTACCGTCGTTACTGAAATAAGCTTCTGCGTTATCTCCGCCGAAAGTAAGTTGGCGAACGTTTGCAAAATGCGTTTCACCGGGGAAATGGATAGTATCATTAAAAGGTTGAGTTATACGGTTAATTACAGGAGTGGTAAACGACAAAAATAGAAAGCCTGCAAACAAAGAAGAAAATGCAAATAAATACTTCATCCGTTTATAATTTTCGCAAAGTTACCATTGCACCCTGCCCCTATTGTCAAAGAATTGTCAACTATGCCTGTTTATTCCTTTATTTTTGTTCATAAAGCTGTACGGATGCGATTTATTTCAACGGTCTTTCTATCGTTAATTATTTTTTCCTGTAATTCAAAAGAGGAACAACCCGGCGCAGCAACTGCGGGGGCAACTATCTCTGAAGAAATCCGCCTCAAAAATGCGATAAAGAAATATCCCGATTCGTTTTTGTTGGTTAGAAATTTAGCCGGCTTATACCTGGAGGCGGAAAATTATGATGCTGCAACTGCAGTCATCGATAATGCTATTTCCGCAAACAGCGGCAACCCGGATCTTTGGGATCTTCGGTCCGCAGTACTCGTATCAAAAGGTGACACACTGCAGGCCATTGCGTCATTGGAAAAAGCTATTGATCTTTATCCGCTGCCTCACTATATCATTTCCCTCGGTGCTTTATATGCGGAAACTAAAAACCCCATGGCATTGGAAATGGCGGATGCTCTGTTGATAGGGAATAAAGCCAATGCCGAAAAAGAAGCTTTCTTCATAAAGGGATTATTCTATTCGTTCAGCGGGCAGCAGGAAAAAGCACTTCCGTTTTTCGACAGGTCATTATCTGTTGATCCGCGGTTCATGGAGGCTTACCTTGAAAAAGGATTGGCTTTATATCAATTGAAAAAATATAATGATGCGGTTAACGTCCTCACCAAAGCGGTAACGCTTCAGAATAATTTTGACCGTGGATATTATTACCTTGGTCAATGTTATGAAAAACTAAACCGAAAAGCAGATGCTGCAGAAGCTTACAGGAAGGCCCTTTTATATGACCCCAATTATATTGAAGCAAAACAAGCGTTAGAAAACCTGTAGATGTGATCATAAAAACGACGTAGAATCAAAAGGTAAATAACTAATTTCGATATAAAATACAGGGTACATTCTGAAAAAACGGCCTTTCCATTATCAAATTATCAAATTATCAAATTGAGTCATTTAATTGCCCCCTCCGTTCTTTCCGCTGATTTTCTGCATTTGCAAAAAGACTGCGACATGATCAATGACAGTGTTGCCGATTGGTTTCATATTGATATTATGGACGGAAGCTTTGTACCGAATATCAGTTTCGGCCCGATGGTGACGAAATTTATAACTAACGCTGCGGGAAAATACTGCGACGTACATCTTATGATCAATAACCCCGAGCGCTATGCAGAAGCATTCAAAGATGCGGGCGCAGACCATTTAACCGTTCATTTTGAAGCCTGTGACCACCTGCACCGAAACATTCAACAAATAAAGCATTTAGGCATGCAGGCCGGCGTAGCCATTAATCCCCATACGCCTATAGAAGCACTGAAAGATATTCTTGGCGATATTGACCTGGTCTGCATGATGAGCGTAAATCCCGGCTTCGGCGGCCAGACCTTCATTCCCAATACGCTTGAGAAAATTAAGCAATTACGTATGATGATTAATGAAAGGTCGTTGCCGGTAAAAATTGAGATTGACGGCGGTGTCACTTTGGAAAATGCAAAAAGCATTATTGATGCCGGTGCTGACGTTTTGGTGGCAGGTAATACGGTCTTCAAATCTGCTGATCCCCGGGCAACGATTGCCGCTTTGAAGAACCTTTAACAGTAACTTTCCACCGTATTTTATATCTTTGCAACTGATCTTTTTTGTAAAATCCGTTACAAAAATTTTCCCCCTATCCCTACTACCCGGAAAAGCATCTTTTACGATCTGTATGCTTGCCCGGAATGTGTTAATTCCTACCCCGGAAAACTTTATTATCATTTGCATTTGCAACTAAACAACGCGTTGGTCTAAACCAACGTATTAATTATTTCTATGAAGTACTTCATCATTCTTTTTTTTATTGCTTTAACAGGTACAGCTAATGCCCAGTATAATTTTTACTACGGTAATCTTCACTCTCATACAGACTATTCTGATGGCAATAAAGATGCTTTAACAACGGGCGTAGCAGATCCCGCAGGAAGTTTTGCCTATGCGAAGAACAGCTACCATATTGACTTTTGGGGGATCTCCGAACACAATCATTTCAGCTCAACAAACAATCCCGGGATGTTGTTGCCCAAATATAGCCAGGGATTAACACAGGCCGACCAAGCCAATCAAAACGGATCTTTTGTTGCCATGTATGGTATGGAATGGGGAACGATCTCAGAAGGCGGACATGTGTTGACCTATGGTTCTCCGTCACTTATCGGATGGGAAACCATTTCGGGTTCTCCTAATTACAATATTTTTTGCGCTAAAGGAGATTATCCTTCTTATTGGAATATCCTCAATGCTATGACAAATACATTTTCTACCCTTGCGCACCCGCAACCGGGCGATTATGGTAATCTTATGAACGGCGCTCCGTTTTCACCTGCTGCGGATATGAACATTGCAGGTTCGGCGATCCGCAGCGGCGGAGCATTTTCCACCACTAACAACTACACGGACCCCCCGGCTACATTATATGAAGATCAATTTATGTTGTCACTCGCGAAAGGATATCATGTCGGCCCCGCAATAGATCATGATAACCATTACACCACTTTCGGCAGAACAAACAAAGGCAGAACTGTGGTGTTAGCCCGTTCATTACACCGCGACAGCATTATTGCCGCGTTTCGTCAAAGACGTTTTTATGCATCTGATGATTGGAATACGCAGGTAAATTTTAATGTCAACGGCAACCTGATGGGAACAGTAAATACTACATTGCTTAATTCCTCCCTGAATGTTTCTGTTACCGATATTGATCCAACTGATGTGGTAAGCAATATTAAAATTTACTACGGAATTCCCGGCAGCGGCGCCCTCCCCACCCTCCTTGGCTCAAACAGCGGTTCCGGCACTTTTGCATTTACACATTCAACGAATAATAATGACAAATTTTATTACTACGCCAAAATAACCCAGAATGACGGCGATATTATTTGGACCGCCCCTGTATGGATCCAACGCCAGAGCACGGTTTCCCCGGTTACTCTCCTCACTTCATTCAATGCATACCCGGATAATAAAAATATTATGGTGGACTGGACTGCCGGAAACCTTGCAGGCTTAGGATCTATTGATTTGGAATATTCTGTGAATAATATTTCTTTCAGTACACTGGCGGTTTTTCCGCCGCAAAATACTTCCGGCATCGGCAGTTCGTATTATCATTATACCCATGTTTCTCCCCCGCCCAACTTATATTACTATCGCCTGAAATTCATTAAAACGGATAATACTTTCAGTTATTCCGACACCGTTTCGGCACGGCTTTCTCAAGACTTACCGGTCATTACGATATTTCCAAACCCTGCAACAGAAAAGATAAGTTTTATTTACACCGGTCTCAAAGATTCGAAAGCAGTGCTGAATATTTACAATTCAGACGGCCGGCTTTCCCGCTCAAAAGAAATTTTCATATCGCAAAATGAAAATACTTATTCAGTTGACCTTGCCGGACTGCCTACAGGGTTATATTTCTTAACCGTTCAACAGCCGGATCTTCGCATAATAGATACTAAATTTATTAAGAATTGATCTGCAGAACAGGGAACTTCCGTTAAGACGACATGCAGGTAAGCTTTAATTTTAATGATCGGTGATCCACCACGCCCTTCATTTTGCACGCATACATTCTCAATAATTTAATTACTTTTGCGGCACAATTTTAAGAGAAAATCAAACATATTTTATGGCATATGATGTAATTGTTTTAGGCAGTGGCCCCGGTGGTTACCCGGCGGCGATCCGTGCAAGTCAATTAGGTAAAAAAGTGGCGATCGTAGAACGCGAAAGCCTTGGCGGTATATGCCTGAACTGGGGATGTATACCCACCAAAGGCATTGTTGAAAAGTGCTCAGGTTTTTGAATATGCAAAGCATGCCGGCAGTTACGGGATCAAAGCAGAAAATCCAATGGCAGATTTTGAAGCAGTAATAAAACGCAGTCGGGGTGTAGCGGATAAAATGAGTAAGGGTATTGCTTTTCTCATGAAAAAAAATAAGATCGATGTGATCATGGGAACGGGAAAACTACTGGCTGCGAATAAACTTGAAATAACTGCTGCTGACGGCGGTAAACAAACCCTGGAAGCAAAAAATATAATTCTTGCTACCGGTGCAAGAGCGAAGCAATTACCAACAATGCCCATAGACGGCAAAAAGATAATCGGCTATCGCGAAGCTATGTCCTTACCGACTCAGCCCAAAAGCATGATCGTTTGCGGCAGCGGCGCCATCGGAAGCGAGTTTGCTTATTTCTATAATAACATGGGCACAAAGGTTACTCTTGTGGAATTTATGCCGAAGGTTGTTCCTGTAGAAGATGAAGATATCAGCAAGGAGTTGGAAAAGCAATTTAAAAAACAGGGTATTGAGATCATGACAAACAGCGAAGTTCTGAAGGTTGATTCCTCCGGCAACGGGGTGAAAGCTACTGTAAAGACTGCCACCGGTGAGATCACCCTTGAGGCGGATATTTTACTGAGTGCAGTAGGTGTAGTGGCCAATATTGAAGACATCGGTTTGGAGGAATTGGGTGTAAAAACAGATAAAGGAAAGATCACCGTGGATGCAAACCAGCAAACAAGTCTTGCGGGACTTTATGCTATCGGCGATTGTACGCCCGGACAGGCATTGGCGCATGTGGCCTCTAAAGAAGGAATCAATGCCGCAGAGCATATTGCGGGACATAAGATCACGCCGATGGATTACAACAATATCCCGGGTTGCACGTATTGCAGTCCTGAAATTGCATCTGTAGGGTATACGGAAAAAGCGGCTAAAGAAGCCGGCTTCGACATTAAGGTCGGGAAATTTCCTTTTATTGCCAGTGGAAAAGCTACCGCATCAGGCGCAACAGAAGGTTTTGTAAAAGTGATCTTCGACGCAAAATACGGTGAGTTCCTCGGTTGTCATATGATCGGTAATAACGTGACGGAAATGATCGCTGAGGCTGTCGTGGCCCGGAAGCTGGAAACTACCGCACACGAATTACTGAATGCCGTTCACCCGCATCCGACTATGAGTGAAGGCCTGAAAGAGGCGGTGGCTGTGGCTTACGGGGAGGCGATTGATATTTAATAATTAATAAGTAATAATTAATAATTCAGAACTTTCGGCTAACAGCAGTTTCTGATTTAGACGGAATTAAATGAATTATAGATAATAAAGAATGCCCTGATCGTGATCAGGGCATTCTTTATTTATGAATCGTATATTATTCTTTGATCAGTTTCTGCGTGAATCGTTCGCCGTTGATCAAGGCTTCAAGAATATACATTCCTTTACTCATAGCATTGCTGAGGTAAAGCGTTTCGGTTGCAGTACCGCTAAGGGCTATTGATTTTGAATATACGATCCTGCCTGCAGCATCAGTAACCCGGAACATGGCATTGCCATGTTGATAAGGGAGCACCAGGTGGATCTGATCCTTAAACGGATTGCCTGTTACAATTAATTGCTTTGGTTTCTCTACAAGGAATTTTAAAATATTACTGAAACGGAATGTACCGTCAGTGTCTTTGATCTTCAACCGGTAAAGGTAATCGCTTGCTTCACCGATATCGGCATCGCGAAAGGTGTATTCCGCGCCGCCTGATGCGCCGAGAGCCGTAACTGTTCCTATGTTGCGGTAAGCACCGGATCTTACTGACCTTTCTACCTCAAAAGAAGTTGTATTGATCTCTTGGGACGTATTCCAACGAAGAGTGATCGCATCTGAAGCCTGCTTGCCTGTAAAAGAAATCAGGGATACCGGCACCACACCGCCCGTAAGAAACACGGGGTAATCTTCTGCCTGTCCGTAAAGAAAAACTGCAGAGGCAGGAGATATCGCAGGAACAGCATAAATGATGGATAGATCCTGCATCAGGCGCATACGCACAAAATTACTACCGCCTGCCCAAGTAGCCGGTGTTGTAAAGTTTGCCGTATAAGCGGTAGTAGTTCCTCCGGATGGAAGGTCGGTGTTTAGGAATTCCTGTTCATTTGTTGTATTAAATATTCCGTTGTTATCATAATCGATCCATACGCCCAACTGGAAGCGATTACCGGAATTTAGCACCGTAAAATTCATTGCATATGCCGTGGAAGGCAACAATTCAAAAGCATCATACCATTTACCGCTGTTATTCAAATACATACTTTCCTGGCTTGCATATAATGAATAAACAGTTTTACCGTTGAGGGTAACAATCAGTATCCCGGCAAAATTTGCATTGGCGGGGTTAGCGGAAGATGGGGTAACGAGTGAGGCAGGGGGAGCTACAAAAGGTGCGGGGTAAGTACCTTGGTTATTTGCCCAGGAAGTGGCCAGGCTTATTCTTCTTGTGGTGGCAAGAGAGGCCTGCATCCTGGCTTTCTGATCATTAGTGAACAATTTGTAACAATTGGTATAATTCATAAAATTCTTCTCGGTATTATCCGTGTAATTGGTACCTGCACAGGAGTTTAGGCCGGTGCGGCATGCGAAAAGCGGTGCATTGGGTAGTGACCCGGGATTGGTGATCGGCTCCGTATCGGTACAGAGATCGCCCTGGGTGGCAGGTGTTGCATTAGCCGGGCAATTATTAGTGGCGGGCTCACCGTTGCCCTGGAAAGGATGGTAAAGGTTGAGCGCGTGACCTAACTCATGCGGGAGCACTTTATTCCCGGATAGCATTTGCGAAGTAAGCATCACAGTACCGTCTGAATCTCTTGAAGAGGCAGAAGTAGTAACGGAGGGAGGAAATGTAGCATACCCGGCCACAAAACCCGCATCACAGGAACAGCCGCAAAATATACCGCTGCACCCGTCGATCTTGCTGACCAACCAAATATTATAATATTTCTCCGGGTCCCAACGGCTTAGATTTTTTACCGTCGCATCTGTTGGCCCGGAAGCGCCGTTTCGCCTTATACCAAATGCACTGTAGTCTGTAAGCCCTGCACCATCCACGCGAATGATACCCGAAGTGGCGGCATTAGACGGGTCTTTGGTGGCCAAAACAAATTTTATTTGCAGATCGCCCGCACCCGTAGTAGCGCCCTGGCTTGGGTCGATCCATGTCCCGTCAAAAATTTGATTCATGTAATTAATGGCCCCGGTGATCTGCGAAGCTGCCGGGTTGTAAGTTGAAGGTACCGTAGCATTACCATCGTAGATCACATGAACTACAACCGGGATATAGTATAAAGTGACAAGGGTTCCCGCGGTAAATGATGTAACGGAGGGCGGATTAGCATTGATATAATTCCGGATGGCCCTATCCATCTCGTCGAGCCGGACTTTATAGGTAGGGTCTTGCGCAATCAGCTGAGCCCGTAATTCATCGGAGCCGCATTTGATCTGCGCATGGTTCGTTTGGGGAAAAATCAGGAATGCAAAGCAAATAAGAAAGGTAGAAATCAGTCTCATAACAGGTTTTTTGGTGGATGTGGAATCTTTTCAAATATAGAATTTTCAGGCCATATTATGACTTAAAAAATTTTCACATCCGGACCTGCAAAACACGCGGAAAAAAGGCGACACTCCTTACTTGCCAAAAACTTTTTTTTAGCAGGTCTGTCACTTGTGCAGCGGGGTCTTTCCTGATCTTAGCTTCCTGCAAACTGATCCGGTAAAACATTCCTTCCAATGCTTTGCCCGTAACATAAGCTACCAGGTCGGTCTCCACTTTTTCACCGGCGAACATGTTATACTTACTGAAAACATCCTTCCAATATTTATCTGCATTCACTTTATTGAGGGAGTTTTGAATCACCGGGCGCATATTTTCCGTCAACGTGGCTGTGGTGGTCTGTTTCAGAAAATCTGTAGCCGCATGATCGCCGCCCCTTAAAATATTCAGGCCGTCAGTGACAGTCATTTGCTTAATAGCTGTAAGAAAAATGCTTCCCACTTCCCCCGCTGCATCTTCCGCCGCTGTATTCATGGAAAGGATCGCTTTATCCACCAACTTACCCGCACCCATGCTGCGCAGTGTTTTTTCGGCTTTCAATGCTTCCTTCGGCATCACGATCTTTATAGCCGCATCGGTAAAATATCCCCCGGCTTTGCCAAGCGATCTTGTAGTGGTATCTGTAGCTACCCGCAACGCTTCTTTAAGTCCGCTTACGATATCGGTATTGCTAAGGCTTTTCCCGGAACCGTTTCCTTTCATACCGGCAAATACATTTTTGCTGCTGTCTTTATTGATGGCCTTATTGATCTTCCCCAGGATCCCCTGGGAATAGGCGGCAAAAGAGAGCAAAGTCCCTAAACAAAATGTAATAACAGGCTTCATAAAAATGCTTTTTAAAATTGATAAACCTCGATCAGGAAATATCAGCAAAGTAAATCTTAACGATGCTAATAAGGGGTTAAAAAAAACCGGCGCCGCCTCTGCAAATCTCCGGGTATATAGTTAAGTTTACAATTAAAATATTGACATGAAGATTGCAGTATTGGGTGCGGGGATGGTGGGAAGAACAATTGCTAAGGATCTTTCCGCGAACTTCAGTGTTACATCATTTGATGTGAACGCGGATAATTTAGCGTTATTAAAAAAAGCGGCCAATACGGAATGCCGGGTTGCTGACCTGGCTGATTATAATAATTATGCTTCCCTCCTCGAAGGATTCGACCTTGCTGTAAATGCTGTACCCGGTTTTATGGGATACAAAGCTTTGGAATCACTGATCCGCTGCGGCAAAAATGTTGCAGACATTTCATTTTTCCCGGAAGATGCCTTACAACTGGACGGATTAGCTAAAGAAAAAAACGTTACCGTTATAACCGATTGCGGCGTTGCGCCCGGGATGAGCAACCTGATCCTGGGTTATGAAAATGAACGACGGAAAATAACCGGTTTTGAATGCATGGTAGGTGGCCTCCCGAAGAAACGGATCAAACCGTTTGAATATAAGGCCCCGTTTTCCCCGATCGATGTAATTGAAGAATATACCCGCCCTGCACGCTATGTTGAGAACGGACATATTGTTTCTAAGCCGGCCCTGAGTGATGCGGAATTATTGGATTTTGAGATCGTGGGCACATTGGAATCTTTCAACACGGACGGTCTTCGCAGCATCCTGCATACGATGAGCCATATACCCGACATGAAGGAGAAGACCCTTCGTTACCCGGGACATATCGGGCTGATGCAGTCACTGATGAAAGCCGGATTTTTTGATGAAAAAGAAAGGATGATAAAAGGCAAGGCAGTGCGCCCGATCGATCTGACCACCGCGCTCCTGTTTGAACAATGGAAACCCGAACCCGGAGAAGCTGAATTTACGATCATTAAAATCCTCATAAAAGCAACGGAGGATAATAAACCGGTCACTGTTGAATACTTTCTCTATGATGAATATGATGCCGCTTCTCAAACGCCTTCTATGAGCCGCACAACCGGCTATACCTGCAACGCTGCAGTCAATATCATAGCCCGAAAATTATTTGAAGTAAAAGGAGTATTTCCCCCGGAATTAATCGGTAAACATGAGCATTGTTTCCGCTTTGTAATGGATTACCTCTCTGAACGGGGGATCAATTTCCGGAAAACAGTATATTGATTTCGGAACCCGGAAACGGGGCTTCAGTTTTTTAACTTTTGATTTTTGCTTTTATCCTAATCACCCGCTTTATTGTTTGGCAGCATAAAACCACAACATGAAAAAATTGCTTACCATCGCTACTGTGGCAGTAGTTCTTGCTTCCTGCAACGGAAATAATGAGGATAATGATCCGGCCATACCGGTTAAACCGGCGTCAACCGTCAAAAATCTTCCCTACACGATACTTGCCCAATATCCCCACGATACTTCCAGCTACACCGAAGGCCTGGAGATATATAAAGGCCGGTTGTACGAAAGTGCCGGTGATTATGCAAATTCCGCACTTCAGTTCGGCGACCTGAAGACCGGTAAAATAGAAAGGCAAAATAAAATGGGCACCGATAAGATCTTCGGTGAAGGCCTTACAATATTTAAAGGCAAACTATACCAACTGACTTATACTACCAACATCGTGTATGTATACGATGTGAATGACATCACGAAATTCATTAAAACATTTCCATGGCCCTACGAAGGATGGGGACTCACCAACAACGGCACAGACCTTATCGTGAGTACGGGCTCAGCAAACCTTTATTTTGTAGACCCCGAAACATTTACCATAAAAAATACCGTTCATGTGCATGATGATAATGGCCCGGTGAATAATATCAATGAACTGGAATGGGTGAACGGATCTGTATGGGCAAATGTGTACATGACGCACGACATCATTAAGATAAACCCTGAAACAGGTGCAATAGAAGGAAAAATGAATTTCAATAATCTCCCGGGTACGGACAGCATACCAAACCGTAGCGAAGCTATGAACGGCATTGCTTACGACAGCACTTCTAAATCATTTTTTATCACGGGTAAAAGATGGCCGAAAATATACGAGGTGAAACTGAATTAATCTTCTGTAATAATATAGATCAGCGAACTGCATTTCTCTTTCTTCCTCAATGCATTTAAATTGGAGAGCAGGCCTATCAAAAAAGCCCTGAATATATTTCCTTTCTTTTTTTTATTTTGCTCACTGAGCATACTCACATAAAAACTGTCAAACCACATCGGCTTTATTTTACGGACAGTCAGTCCGTGTTGCCGCGCAAGAGTATGCATACTTTGCGGGAGAAATGCCAAAGATGACGGGGTAATGTCATAAGCCGCCCGGAAGATTTATAATATGCAGCATCAAGCTCCGATAATTTGGAACCGCAATAAAGAGTTTGCCATCCGGACTGAGCAGCTATTTTAACCGGGAGATATAATACTGCAGTTCATGTACATGCTCCAGCACATGCCACAGGGTAATGACATCAAACCCGCCGGCAGGTAAATGATATAACTCTGAAGAGGGCAAAGCCTTGATGTCATAAAGATTTTTGGCCCGTTCGCGTGCGGTTTCATCCGGTTCTAATCCCACTCCAAACCATCCCGCACGGTGCATAGTATGCAGGAAAGCGCCGGTTCCGGATCCGATATCCAGTATCCTCCCCTGCTTTATACACTTAATGTTTTTAATAAGATTTTTCTTGCCCGCAAGTGTTCTCTTGCGGACCCGGTGATACAGTTTATTGATCACCCCGGTTTGAGTATCGCTGTGGGATATATAATTTTCGGAAACATAGTATTTCCCGATATGCTCCTGCGCCGGGACATCCTGTGTAAAAAGCAACGTGCAACTGTTGCATTTTGTTATCATGAATGATTCCCCGGAAACGGTATGATCCTGCGCGGAAAAACTTACGTGAATATCTCCGCTGCCGCAAACAGGGCAATTCTTATAGGTGATCATCAGCAAAAATTAAGGGCAAAAGTAAATATTAAAACGATAGGCATAAAGCTTCAGTCAGGAGGGCCTTCATTGCTCACGGGATCTTTTTGTAAGTATCCCCCGAAACAGGTACTTCATAGGAACGCGCGATTCCAAACAACGCATTCCTTTTTTCGTCATTCATATAAAAAAACAGGATGGCAGCAGCGGCCAACATTAGAACAGCAGCCCAAATACCCCAATATTTTTTTCCTGCCGGGGCATCTTCTGCAAAGAATTCTGCCATGGCAGCACTATTCGTTTCTTTATCTCCCACCAGGATGGAATGTGACTTGTCAGGATGAATCACCCGTTCGGCATGCACATCAGGGAAAAAATAAGCGGGAAGTTGCACAGGAATAAAGTTGATCACATCATCTGCATCCTTTGAAAAAGCGCCGGCACCCGGTATCTCCGCTTTTTCCCCCGGCCCTAAACCCCGAAGTTCTTCACCGTACTTTTCGAGCAGGTAGTTGGCTTCTTCAATGCTGATACTTTTATCTGCGGCTAAATAAACGGCTAAACCCTCATGATCTGTAACCCGTTCTGTAAAATGAATTTCCGGTATTGGTGCGTTGATCGTTTGTTGGCCGGCAACATACATCGCTTCAGTATTCCTTATTTCTAAAGTCCCTAAACCCTGGATCGCACATTTTTTATGTTGAAAAAGATAGCCTGCAATTAGCTTATTCATAAATAGAAAATTTGTCCTCCCCCCGGGGGAGAACTTATAACGGCAATGTACTGCATTGGAGGCCGGGAAACAAAAAAGGGCAGCTCTTCTTAGAATTTCCAGATGATCCCGCCGAGGAAATTAGCACCGTATACCGGGTAATTATGCCAACGCTCATATTTACTGTTGAGCAGGTTATTCGCATCTCCCCATACAGAAAAGGCATTGTTGATCTTTACTTCCACTCCGGCGCTAAGATCGGTTCCGCCGTTCATAGGCAGGGCAATATTCCCTTTAGCAATGTAATTGCTTCCGTCAAAAAAATACAGGTCCGATTTGATGAGCACCGCTTTGAAAGCCTGCCAGCGCATAGATCCCCTTACCTCTGCGGGTATGGTATGCCAGGCCCTGGCGTTGGTTTTTAAACCCGTATACCCGTTAACGGTTATGGCCGCGGTGATGGTTAATTTATCCTGTTGGATATAACTGAACGCACCGTGCACGCGGATATTGTTTATTCTTTCTTCATTGCTGATCAAAAAAGCTTTATTATCCGATGCAGTATCATTGATGAACAAAGGCAGGTCATTGTAACGGACCAGGCCTGCTTTAGCACTGAGGGTAAAATGTTTCGCAAAACTTGTTTTTATTCCGCCGTAAAATTCTGTTTCCTTTGTGTTGCGTTGAGAAAATACCGGCACGAGGTAAGGGTTGATCGCCGTTAGATTTTTATAACTGTTTTTCACTAAACGCCCTACCCATCCTGCCTGTACGGAAAAAGGCTTATCCTTCAGTTTTGCTTCCGCATATATGTCGGGTAACAATTCATATTTTTTATTGTTCCATGCCGGTGTAATGCCGGCTTGAAGCGTGATGATGTCATTGTGATAATTTACCGAGGGCGTTATCTGAATAATATTATTAGAGAAGCTGATGTTCGCGGGAATACGGTTTCGGGTTGCATAGAAGGTCAGGTCCGCCAGCAGTTCCGCTTTCACGGTAAAATGCTCATTGATCTGTTTTTCTGCAGGAAGGGTGATGAGTGCATTGGTCTCATTTACTTTATCCCGGTTTGAAAACAGGCTGAGTTCTGCGTGCGGATCATAATTGATCCCCAAAGCATTGGAACCGGTATTTTTAAATCCCGCGCGAAAGCTGATGTTTTGAAACTCCTGCCGGATACCATCTTTTTTAAAATTGAAAAGGGCATGATCATACCCGTAGAGATAGTAATTGCGGACATTTATTTCAGTGCTGCCATATAACTCGGTCCGCGGCCAAAAATAACTGCCGGCGATCTTACCGTTCACCTGCATATAATCCTGGTTCGCAATATTTCCCTTTGAACTGATATAATCAGCGGTGATATTTACCAACCCCGTTTTGCCGTCACCGAAACTCATCCCGCCGCTGAAGTAAGGAGTGGCAAAATTACCATACCCGATCTTCAGGAACCGCCGGTTGCCCAAATAAAGATTGGTATCGCCGTTCAATGCAAGTGGTTTCAAAGAAATGGGGGCGTACGAATAAAACAAATTCTGTGAAGGGATCTTATAAGTTAGCTTCGGGCGGGAAGTATCTGTAGCCAACTGTGAGCCGGCAAAGTTGATCTTTACCGCATTGCGTAATACCGGTTTGTAGGAGGAATTTATATCGATGGCTCCCTGTTTTTTAGGGTCCTGTGCCGCTGCAGCCAGCGTAGTGAAGCAGGTTACTGCAAGAAAAATATTTCTCATCATTTTAATTGCTGATTTTAGATTGTGATTTTTCAGCCTGTATGGCTTTCGCCAGCTTATCCGTTGCTTCCTTCTTAAGTTCCGCAATAGCTGCATTTTTCATCACACTTTCATAAGTGGCTTTCGCATTGAACCAGTCTTTCTGCTCCATAAATATATCGCCGAGTAAAATATAAGATTTGGTGACCCATTCATCGTAGGACCCGGTCTCTTTGATCACCGCAAGCGCGGCTTTTTCCGAAGCTTTAAAATTTTGCTGCGAAAAATAACAGGCAGCAATGCCATACCTGGCTTCTGCACCCCATGCAGAACGGTTTATGGCCGCAACGGATCTGAACGACACGATTGCCCCGGCACAATCATCCGCCAGTTGTCTTGATTTGCCCAAGACCAATGCACCTACGGCCCGGTCATCCGTGCTGAGGCCTTTTAATGCCAGCAATTCTGTGGCGACAATATTCGCCTGTGAATACTCTTTCAATTGATAATATGTTCTTACAAGGCCGCGCAATGCTTCCGATTGGTTGTCCCGATTCACGGCATTTGCCCGCAGGGATTCAAAATATTTTTTAGCCCCGGGATAATCTTTTAATTCCAGATAGGCAATCCTTGCTGCCTCCAGCGTTGCCCCCTCAAAATATTTACTGTTGCCCACGCTGTTCACATAAGCATAGCCCGTTAACGCATTCGCAAAATCTTTATTTTTCCGGTAGCATTCACTGCGCAAATAATTTGCATCAAGGATAAAAGCACCGTTGGGATACTTACCGATATAATTTGTAACGAAGCGATGGCAGCAGTACAATCCCCGGTTTCGTATTTAGCGAATGCGGCATTATAACTGAGCGAATCGGCTTCCGTTACAGAAACTGACCTGCCGTTTTGTTTCATGAACGCGACATAGTCATCCGGACGCCCCTCCTCTACATAAATATTCTTCACGATATCGATGGCATCGTTTGCTTCGTCCGATTGCGGGTATGTTTTGATGAGCTCTGTATATGACTTCAGTGCTTGCGCATTATTGTTCATGTTGTAATAAACAAGACCCAGCTTAAGTAATGCGCGGGGTTTCAGACCTCCTTCTTTGGAGGCAATAACCGCATTAAGGAATGGAATGGCCTCTGCAAATTTTTCATCTGCGATATAAGTAAGTGCCGTTTCCATATTGATGTCCTGCCGCAGGGTGGAATTCGGATACCGGGTCGCTACACTGTTCAGCAACTTTATTTTTTCTGCACTGTTCTTAATACCCGCGATCATTGCTTTTTGGTAAGTCGCATAATCAGCCTGCGGCGAAGCGGCGACTATGGCTGCGTCATACATTGCCGTGGCTCCGCTGTAATCTTTTTGCATATAATAAGCATCGGCGCGTCGCAAAAATGCATCATGCTCAAGGCGGAAGACCCGGCAGAAACTGTTTTGGCCACCTGTTCAAAATAACCCGCGGCCTGAACGTACGCTTCCTGCTGAAATTTACTGTACCCCGCTGCATACCTTGCTGCAGTGGCGTTTGCCTCACCCTGCGCAGGCACATTACTTTGAAGGAACAGGCTGAGATGGCGGACAGCATCATCATATCGCTGCTGACGGTAAGCGATCTCTCCCCGCCAAAAATTAGCATAGGCTGCTGTGGTCCCGGC
Source organism: Ferruginibacter sp. (assembly GCA_037719665.1). Taxonomy (GTDB): domain Bacteria; phylum Bacteroidota; class Bacteroidia; order Chitinophagales; family Chitinophagaceae; genus Ferruginibacter. The sequence continues at coordinate 34,529 of JBBJLU010000009.1, read as the reverse complement.
ATTAGCATCGGCTATAACCTTGGCAAACAGTACATCTGCTTTAAGGATTTCACCGTCATTTACCTCTTCAATAGCCTTGCCGTAGATAATGCCGGGGTATATTTTTTTCATTGCAGCGGTGGGCGTTTCCAGGGATTGATAAACGGCCAATGCACCGGTATAATCGCTGGTACGCGCCAATAAAGCAACCAGGATCTCCTTTGCTTCTGTTTCGTACTCGGAATTCGGGTATGTTTTCAGGTAATCTTTTATCTCCCGTAATGCCGCATCACGGTAACCCAGTTCATAAGAAAGTTTTGCAAAATTGAACCTTGATACTTTTTGTTGAAGGGAATTGCTGCTGTTGAAAGCGCTGTACTGGAAGGCTGTTCGCGCATTTTCTTTCTCCCCGGTCTTCAGGTAGAGGTCCCCCAGGAGATACATACTGTTCTGCCCCATGGAATCGCGTTCGTTGCTCAGTTGTTTAAACCCGGCAATGGCCTGTTGGGTGTTGCCGGTAATGTAATAGCAATAACTCAGTTCATATAATATTTCTTTGGATACCTTTTCTGAGCTGTTTACATATGCTTCCAATAAGGGCAAAGCCTTATCATACTCTTTCCTTTCAAAATAGATCTGGCCGATCAGCAGCCTTAATTGCTTATCATAATAAAGCGGTGTACCACGCGCCAGCACAGCTTCTCCGTATTGGAGGGCTTCATCTTTTTGCCCCCTGAAATAATAAATTTCCGCTATGTAGTAGGGAACAACGCCTTTATACTCCTCCACGGTTTCCACCGATTTAAAGGCCGCAAGCGCCTCGGGAAAATCCTTATCATAATAACTGATGAACCCGTAATAATAATTGGAAGGGAGAAAATATTTATGAGATGGCACCTGGTGTATTTCGTTAAACAGCGGCTTTGCTTCTGAAAACTGTTTCAGGTTAAAGTAAGCATATGCTTTTTCAAATTTTGCATCAGCGATTTGCTCATTACTCAGGTTTTCGTAACCGGCATTTGTGAAATAGCGAACGGCATTTTCATGATCATTTTGTAAAAAATAATAATGGGCAAGGTGAAAACTCATGAGCGCCATTCGTGGCTCATTGGTAGCGGTATTGATAAAAACCAGCGCATCTTCCCGGCCGATATCCTGCATTAACTTCAACTCACATAGCGCAGTAAAATAAAGCAGATCGTCGTTGATGTAAGGCTGATCTGTTTTTTTATTAGCCGTGTATTTTAGCCTGAGTTCTTTCAACAGCGGGTAGGCAAAGGCATATTCTTCTTTGGCAATGAATTCGCGGGCTGTCTTATATTCCTTTTCAATATCGGTGATCACGTGCGTTGGTTGGGCAAAGGCAACGCAGTATAACAGCAAGGAAAGGAAGAAAATTATTGTTGTTTTGTTCATTTACAGGAGTATTGAATTGTTCCGGGTTATTGTAGCGTCGATTCGCAAAGATTATACCGCTTAAGAAAATAATCGGATATTACGCTTGTTATGTAAACAAATGAAAACTATTTTTACATTACTGTTAAAGGGTTGATAAAACAGCAAATAATTTTCCTGATATACCAAAACTAAAAATTAGAAAATGAAAAGATTTCTTTCCACGCGCTATTCTGCCGGTGCTTTCAATACCGCCATCCTGTTATTTCGTATTATCATCGGCGGACTAATGTTGAAGCACGGATACGATAAACTGGTCAACTTTGAAAAAGGTTCTGCGGAGTTCATGAACTTCATGGGGCTTGGTTCCAAACTTTCTTTCGGGTTGGTGATCTTTGCAGAATTTTTCTGCAGCTTATTACTGATCATCGGGCTCTTCACGAGATTCGCTACCATCCCGCTGATCATTACCATGTTGGTCATCATTTTCAAAGTAAGCGGCGGAAATGTATTCGGAGATGCTGAAATAGCGACTTTATATCTCGGCGGCTATCTCCTGTTGTTATTGGTAGGGCCGGGTAAGGCAAGTGTGGATGGGATGATGTCGAAGTAATTTGATAATTTGGTAATTTGATAATTTGAAGATTTGAAGATGAACTTCGATGTTTTCAAATGTCCTCTTTATATCACATTTGCGGGCGGAAGAAATCTTAAATCTTACCTCTTAAATCTTAAATAATTAAATCCCCTATTCCAATCAAACTTCGATTGAAAAAATTATTAAATATTAAGGGCATCTCTAACAACCTGTTTTTAGAATAAATATTTTTTATCGGGTTATTTTTGATGCTTCTGTTGTGTGAAATAATATTTTTATTGCCGACCGGATGATTTTTCATCCGGTTTTTCATTTCTTTAAAGTCAATTTTTTAAAGAATTGGGCTTTTCATCCTTTATTTTTTCAATTCAACCTTCAATTGAACCAACCTAAACAGATTATAGGTTAGGTTCATCAATCCTATGGCAGCTGCGTTCCTTACAAAGTTTCTGTAGCGTAAGAATATCCTGTTCATACTGTTTGTCATAAAGCCAAAAATATGTTCTATCCGGGCACGTATTTTTGATTTCTTTTTATTTTTCTGTTGCTGCGCCTCCGTTAATTTCTTATAACGATACCCTTTTTCATGTATGCAACTTTTTATAGTTTTGTCATTACATATTTGCTCTATGGCTTCACTCCGGTAGGCACTATCAGCGTGAAGAGGTTGTCCTCCATCTTCTTTTTCATCCAGCAACACATCTATCATTTCACTGTCATGCACGTTGGCAGTGGTTACCGCATAAGCGGTGATCAGTTTGGTTTTAGTATCAGCCTTCACATGATCCTTATAACCAAAATGTTTTTTGCCATTATGCTTTACCCATTTAGCATCAGTATCTTTTTGCCGCAATTTGTTCTCAGTCCAATCTTGCGGTATTGTTCCTTCACCCAACTCTTTATTCTCATCGCGGGTGTTACGCTGGATTGGCACTTCAACTATAGTGGCGTCGACCAGTTTACCCTTATGTACTATAATTCCATCTGTATCCAGTTGCTTATCCAGATAACCAAATAGTTTTTCAATCATATTCCCTTTACTCAGCTTATCACGGAACAGCCAGATCGTCTTAGCATCCGGAACAGCATTATTGATCCCTAAACCTAAAAAACGCATAAAGCTCAAACGATCAAGTATTGCATATTCTATAGTATCATCGCTGAGATTGTAGTAGCGTTGGAGGATCAGTATCTTAAACATCAGTACATAATCGTAAGCGGGGCGCCCACCTTTTGCGGGATCATAGTCTTTATCAAAGAACTTACTAAGCGGTTTACGGAAAAACTCAAAATCTATATGCCCACTTAGGCGCTCCAGAGGGTCCTGCTTTTTACTCAATTTCTCTAAGCGAATCTGTTCATCAAATAAACCTCGGGCTTTTGACATAAAAATGTTTTTATATCAGACAACTATTATAAGTAAAACATTGCTTCGTATCTTAGGTTTTTAGAGATGTCCTTAATTATTAAATGATAAATAGCATAACATAGGTTACACTTTTTGGTGTAGCACAACATAGGTTACAGTTTACGGAGTTCTTTGACATAAAAAGCTGATACTCATTCTAAAATAACATGAATGAAAATCAGCAAAGGCAAGAAGGGGTTACTCGTTATTTAAAAGGTGAAAAAGTGGCTCATATAGCCCGTTCGCTTGGTAAAAGCCGTAAGTGGTTGCACCATTGGATTAACCGCTATAAAAGTAATGTTGCCAATGAAAACTGGTTTTTGGATGAGAGTAAAGCCCCTAAGAAAACCAACCCATCAATTGATGCAGAATTAGAACAAAATATTCTTTTTATCCGCAATGATTTAGTAAAAGAAAAGATGGCACAGATTGGTGCAATATCTATTCAGTATGAATGCGAAAAAAGAGGTATTCATCCTGTGCCTCCTGTTTGGACAATCAATCGGGTTATAACCAAATATGGTTTAAATAAACAGCCTGCTGTTTATAAAACACCTAAAGAATATCCTGAACTTTTTTGTCATACCCATCAGATGGATTTGGTAGGGCCACGCTACATTAAAGGTGATGGACAATTTTACAGTGTCAATGTAATCGACATCACTACACACAGCTGTTTTATAAAAGCAGTGCGTACAAAATCATCCGATGGTATTGTACAGGCGATTGCTTCGTTTTGGAAAACACATGGTTTGCCGGATGCTTTACAAATGGATAATGAATTGGCTTTTAGGGGCAGCAACCGCTACCCACGCAGCTTTGGCAGCGTTGTTCGCTTTGCACTTAGCCAAGGCGTGGCACCGGTTTTTATACCGGTAAAAGAACCCTGGCGAAATGGTATCATTGAAAAATTTAACGGTACTTATCAAAAAAGATTATTACGGGCTTATACATTTAAAGACTTTGAACAGTTGTGTTTGCAAGAGCAATTATTCATTAATTTTCATAATACACATCACCGCTACAGTTCACAAAAACACAAAACACCTGATGAAATGAATGCCCTGATGCTTCCGGCTATCTATTATAAAGGAACAGCACATTTGCCTTCACTTAAAGATAAGATGGCCATAAAAATACCGCTGTACAAAGGTTGTGTTTACTTTATCCGCTACATCAGAAGCGACTTAAAATTGTATCTGCCCAATGAAAGTTTTACAGTAAAAGAAACCCTAAAATACAGTTATGTTGTTGCAGAAATTAATATCGAAAATCACTGTCTTAATATCCGTCAAAACGGAGAAATAAAGCAAATGATCCCTTATACCATATCTGCAATAGATTGGTAGTATTCTTGCCTAATGTCAAAGAACTTAATTAAAAGTGTTACCTATGTTGTGCTACAGTTTGGGGCCTTAACCGCCCTTAAGGGCCACCTCAAATTGTAGTTTTCTTAATGGTACTGAAAAAGTGTTACCTATGTTATGCTATACGACAATTAAATATTAATTCTCCCTTGTTTACCACCGAAACACAGATCCGTATTCACTATGCCCTCACCGACCAGATGGGAATGGTGTACCATGGCCATTATGCTCAGTTTTACGAGATAGGGCGGGCGGAATCAATACGGCAATTGGGATATACCTACAGGGATATTGAGGCAATGGGGGTCATTATGCCTGTCACGGATATCCACAGCAGGTTTTTGCGTCCTGCAAAATATGATGACCTGATCACCGTAAAAACAACGCTGCGGGAATTACCCGCAGCGCATAAAATTGTATTTCACCACGAAATTTATAATGAGGCCGATGAATTGCTGAACACCGGCGTGATCACGCTTTTCTTTATGGATGCAAAAACCATGGCCCGCGTAAATATGCCGGAGGAACTGATCAGCAGGGTTCGAAAATATTTCTGATCCCTGATATACTATTACACGCGGTGATGGTCACCTTTCCAGTTTTTAACGGCTTGTTTGATCTCTTTGGATGAAAGATTTTTTTCTGCAGCAAGATGTGCCAGGTCCAACAACTCGTTGTTGGGTGCAAAACGGAGGGCGATGATCTGGCTGTTGGTAAGTCTGCTATCCAACAGGTTGCCGGTTATCGCAAAATACCTTAGATTTTCTTCTGCACGTATGGCCCTGTCCTGGGCAATCAGTGCAAATGCACGGGCAAAATATCCTAATAACAATAAAACAATTCCGCCCAACAATGCTATAGCCGGTAGCATTAATCCGAGACCGGCACTGTAATGCCGGTAAAGACTTATAGCGGAACAACCAATAATGGTTAAAGTAAGCGGGAGGGTTCCGAAATGAAAAAGAGGAACGAGTCGGGAGTGATTGGAATAATTTTGTTCTTTCATTGTTTAGTTTTTAGCACATGAAAATAGGCTAAAAAATTATATCGCTCCCGACGCATGAAAAGTTCCGGAGTTTTAAATGAGGTATCCCGATCTTTTATGATTTACAATTATCTTTACCCGGAAAAATTTACAAAATGAAAGCAACAACTGCAAACTTTCTGAATGCATTGGTATTGATAGCCGCGGGGTTGTACGGATATTTTATCGTGCCCGCTGAGCATGGTGTGCAATCTCCTACTGCGCTGATCCCTGCAGCGTTCGGCATCATTTTCCTCATCCTGCATAAGGGAGTGATCTCCGGCAATAAGGTCGTTTCCCATATAGTTGTGGTACTTACCCTCATCCTGTTGGTAATGTGTATATGGAGATTTGCGATGGTGGAAGATTGGAATGGGAAAAAATATATTTTCTTAGCCTGCATAATCAGCAATGCGTTAGCGCTGACAGCATTTATAGGCAGTTTTATTACGGCGCGAAGAAATAAATCAGTGAATGGTAAAGAAAATTAAGGAAAAACCAATCATTCTTATTACGAATGACGACGACATTACCTCACCGGGTATACGTGCTTTGGTAGAGGCGGTAAAAGACCTTGGCCGGGTAGTGGTAGTAGCACCTGATAAGCCGCAGAGCGGTATGGGACATGCCATTACGATCGGTTTTCCCCTGCGAATGCGAAAGATGGACCTGTTTGGCGAAATAGAGTCATGGCAAACAAGCGGCACCCCCGTTGACTGTGTAAAGCTTGCCGTGGATAAGATCCTTCACCGTAAACCGGATATCTGTCTCAGCGGGATCAATCACGGTGCCAACCATTCCATTAATGTGCTCTACAGCGGCACTATGTCTGCTGCAATGGAAGCCAGTATAGAAGGCATTCCCAGCATTGGGTTCTCTATGATGGATTACAGTTATGATGCGGATCTTTCCGCCGCAAAACAGATCGTGCAGAAAATTGTGATCGGGGTGATGAAGAAAAAGAATTTAGACAAACACCTTTTATTGAATGTGAATATCCCCGGCGGAACAATGGATTCCATTAAAGGAATTAAGGTCTGTAAACAGGCCTACGCAAAATATGAAGAAGAATTCACGGAGCGCACGGACCCCCATAAGAAAAAATACTATTGGCTCACCGGTGAATTCAAAAATTTCGATAAGTCAAAAGACACGGATGTTTGGGCGCTGGAGCACCGGTACGTAAGCGTGGTGCCGGTACAATTTGACCTCACTAATTATAAGTTGAAAGCAGCATTGGAGAAAAGTAAAATATTTGAGTGATGTTTAAAAAGGACCATTTTATCTTCGGTTGTATACTCGGGTTGCTGGCTCCTATGGCAGGACTGCTGCTCCTGAAATTCTATAAATTCGGCATGCTCAGTTTCAAAGAAGTATTGCAGTTTATGTATTATCAGCCGGGCCATGGCCTCATCACCGCCGGCCTGACGGTCTCCTTAATGATGAATGCTTTTTTCTTCACCATGTATATCAATGCGAGAAGAGATAAAACAGCGAAAGGGATTTTTATCATAACCGTTCTCTACGGCATGATCATTCTGATGGTGAAGTACATGAGTTAGGAGGGGAATTATGAATGATGAATTTTGAATGATGAATTATGAGTGAAACGTTGAGGTTTATAACTACCGGGCACATTTATCAATCGAATTTATAATATTGTCGTTCATTCCGCCCGGGAGTATTAAATGTTCGCGTTGTATTAAAACTTTCGAATGAAACCCCAATTCCCAATTCCTAATTCCCAATTCGTTTCTTTAACGTTGCTTTATCAAAATATTACGGGATTCTTAACATCCGGTCTTTTCCGTCGTTCGTAAATTTATATCAGTTTTGAAGTTTAGATTTTTCATAAGTTAGTTTTGGTAAACAAGGGCCTTTATTCTTATCGGCCCTTTTTTTATGCCTTAGATTTTTTGCCGGTAAGACGGGAAAGCGGTAAGCTTAGAACGCCTTACTGACTTCAAAGCTAAAAAAACAGCCTTGCAGGTTTGCCGGGAAAGCCGGAAGATTAAAAACGCCTTACCGACTTCACGGCTAAAAAAAGCCGGCTTGCCCCGAAGACGGGAAGGCTAAGACGGGAAGAGTCCGTTCACAAACTGCTCCTTATCAAATACCAGCAGGTCCTCTGCTTTTTCTCCCACACCTATAAATTTTACCGGTATCTTAAACTGATCTGCAATGGCCAGCACCACACCGCCTTTGGCAGTACCGTCCAGCTTTGTAATGGTGAGCGCGGTAACCTCGGTTGTCGCCGTAAAATGCCGGGCCTGTTCCAATGCATTTTGCCCGGTGCTGCCGTCTAAAACCAACATCACCTCATGTGGCGCCCCGGGTATGACTTTCTGAATGACCTTTTTTATCTTACTGAGCTCATCCATCAGGTGGACTTTGTTATGCAGGCGACCTGCCGTATCTATTAAAATTACATCTGAATTCCTCGCTACCCCGCTCATCACCGTATCATAAGCCACAGAAGCCGGGTCACTGCCCTGTTCCCTTTTCACGATGGGAACACCCGTACGTTCGCTCCAGATGCTCAGTTGCTCTACTGCAGCCGCGCGAAAAGTATCCGCAGCGCCCAGCAGTACCGACTTACCTGCTTTGGAAAAATTATGCGCCAGTTTCCCGATCGTGGTAGTTTTCCCGACACCGTTTACACCCACCACTAAGATCACATGAGGGGTATGGCCCGCAGGCAGATCATAATTTTCATAAGTATTATCTCCGGGTGCATTCACGAGCAAGGCCACAATTTCCTGCTTCAGGATGCCGTTGAGTTCGGCGGTATTCAGGTATTTGTCCTTGGCTACCCGCTTTTCTATATTCTCTATGATCTTTACTGTTGTATCTATACCTACATCCGCACTTACCAGCGCGTCTTCCAGGTCATCCAACACGCTCTCATCTACCGTGCTTTTACCTGCAATGGCCTGTGTGATCTTTCCTAAAAACCCTTCACGGGTTTTCTGCATGCCGGCATCCAGGGTTTCCTGCTGTTGTTTCTTTCCGAATAATTTATCAAATATTCCCATGAAAATTGCTTAAAATAATTTCAAAATTAACGGGAATCCGCAAGGAACTTCCGCCGGGTTAGCATAAAAAAAGCCATCCCGATTTTCCGGAACAGCGTGTATAATAGGTTTGTTACAATAAAGATTATTGAGCCAGGTGATCTTTGATCTTGTCTTTGTGAACGATCGCTTCTTTAAAAGTATAAGCGCCCGTTTTTGCACTGCGTATAGTACGTATAACTTTTGTCCAGTTTTTCGCATCTGCTGCGGCTTTCTGGTCTTTGGTCTTTATCGCGGTTTTAGCTGCTTTAGCCATGAGAGATTAATTTGATAATTTGATAATTTGATAATTCCGGGAAAAACATTCAAGAGGCGCGTCTGTGGTCGGTCGTCTGTTGTCTGTCGTCTTTAATTTATTTAATTTCTTTATGAACAGTTACCTTCTTCAGGATCGGGTTGAATTTCTTCAACTCCATGCGCTCCGGGCTGTTCTTTTTATTTTTTGTAGTGATATAGCGACTTGTGCCGGGTAAACCGGTGGTCTTATGTTCTGTACATTCCATAATAACCTGTACCCTGTTGCCTTTCTTTGCCATTGTATTAATTTGATAATTTGATGATTAGGTGATTTGAGATCGAACGGACATTTTCAAATCATCCTGCTTTCCTTCCTGTTCCGTAAAATGGATACCCGGGCTTAGATCTTAGAACCCGCTGCACGCATTTGTTTTACAACTGAATACAACCCGTTCTTATTTATCGTGCGGATAGCTTCAGAAGATATTTTCATGGTTACCCATTTATCCTCTTCTGCAAGAAAATAGCGCTTCGTCTGCAAATTGGGTAAAAACCTGCGTTTTGTCTTTATATTGGAGTGAGAAACCTTATTTCCGGTGATTGGTCTCTTTCCTGTAAGTTCACATACTCGTGCCATTGTCCTTAAATTTTGGACGGCAAAAGTAATGAAATTTATTTATAAATGAAGGTATTTTGTCGATTATTTATCGGGGAGATATCGGGATCCTTTAAAAACAGCCAAATTTACACAAAAAGCCATGGATACACATACAATTGACACGGCTTTTACAGGGGGAATGCAATTCAATTCAAGCGTTAGCGGTCATGACATTATCATGGACGCCGCCCCGGCAGAAGGCGGCAACGATAGTGGGGCAAGTCCGAAAAAGCTGATGTTGGCCTCCCTTGCCGGCTGCACCGGGATGGATATTGTGAGTATCCTCAATAAAATGAAGGTGCCCTTCAGTGATTTTACCATTAGGGCGGAGGCCCAACTTACCGAAGAACATCCCCGTATTTATAATAAACTTAAACTGACTTATAATATAAAAGTTGCGGAACACGATAAAGTAAAAATGGAAAAAGCGGTGATACTGTCACAGGATAAATATTGCGGCGTTAGTGCTATGTTCAAAGCCTTTGCAAATCTGCGGTGGACGGTGCATTATTTGTAGTCTTCACGCCAAGACGCAAAGAACCGCAAAGGCGCAGAGGAATTTGTATCTAAATTGAAATGAGGCTTCACGCCAAGGCGATAAAAAACAGCAAAGGCGCGGGGAAGCCTAAACTGCTTGCCTGTATTTTTTTAACTTAAATTCTTTTTATTAAAATTTAATTGCGCCTTTGCGTTTCCTTCGTGGCTTTGAGTCAAACCCCTTTGCGTTTCCTCTGCGGCTTTGCGTGAAACTTTCCCGCTGATCATTGCGACTTTGCGTTTCCTTCGCGGCTTTGCGTGAAACCCCTTTGCGTTTCCTCTGCGGCTTTGCGTGAAACAGCAGCCCGACCCACCCTGTACATCTGTATAACAATCGCCATTACGATCAACGCCACGCCCCAATAAAATTCATCATGAAACATTTTCCCTTCCCCGAAAAAAACAAAGGCAAGGATGATCCCGTATAGGGGCTCCAGGTTGTACATGAGGTTTACGGTAAAGGCCGATATTTTTTGCAGTGCCTGAAGCTGGAGGTCGAAACTCACCACCGTACATAACAAGGCTAGTACCAACAACCAACCGAGATCCGATAAAGTGGGGATATAATATGCGGCACCGGTCTGATCCAGGTAAAAAGGCAACAGTAGGGTTAATATCACCAAGCCGCCGCCCAGTTCATAAAAGGTAAGTGTTCGCGGTGAGAACCTATGCAGCAGTTCCTTGTTTAAGATAGGAAACACTGCGGCGCCGAATGCGGAAAGCATACCGTACACGATCCCCAATTTAAATTGAGGATGAAAATCAAATATGATATAAATGCCCGCAATGGCCATCAGGCCCAACAATAATTCAGGTATAATGATTTTCTTTTTTAAGAACAGCGGTTCCAGGAGAGCAGAAAAAAAACCTGCCGAAGAAAGACAGACCAGGGCAACGGAAATATTCCCGTATTTGACGCTGCCGTAAAAAGTTACCCAGTGAAAAGCAATAACACCGCCCACACCGGCCATCCTGATAATATCCCGGAAAGGGTATCTTTTAAACTCCTTTCGGAAAAATAAAATAACTGCCAATACGAACACGGTTATTAATAATCGATACCAAACCAACAGCCCTTCATTCAGCGTTATCAACTTACCCAGAACGGCTGTAAACCCGGCCAAAAAAACAGCAATATGTAATTGTATAAAGGCTTTCTTCATTTCGTGCGGTAAAGATATAGGAGAACAGGATTCTCCTGATTACCATCATCGCAAATAGCTATACCCGGAGTTAGGCTGTGAGCTCATTTAAAAAAAATCACAAGAAATGAGGTAGAGCATGATAATCTGTGTTCCGCTGACTATATTTGCCCGGTTATAACCTAACTATACTATGAGCTTTAAACGCATCAACAACTTTACAGGCTGGGCGATATGCCTTATTGCCTGCGCCGTGTATATCATGACCATGGAAGCGAACGGCAGCCTTTGGGACAGCGGCGAGTTTGCATCCAGTGCTTATAAATTACAGGTACCCCACCCGCCCGGAGCGCCGCTGTTTGTATTAATGGGCAGGTTATTTATGGCGCCCTTTGATGCCGCCAATGCCGCAACCGGGATAAACCTGATGAGCGCGTTAGCCAGTGGCTTTACCATACTATTTCTCTTTTGGAGTATCACCCATTTTGCAAAAAAGCTGGTGTTGAAAGACGGACAACCGCTTGATCAGGGTAAGATCATCGGCATTATGGCCGCAGGTACGGTGGGTGCACTTGCTTACACTTTTTCCGATTCATTTTGGTACAGTGCAGTGGAAGGAGAAGTATACGCTTTATCCTCTTTCTTTACGGCCCTGGTTTTTTGGGCCATGGTAAAATGGGATCAAAATGTTACCGATGAGCAGGAAGCCGGCATTCGCGGGCATTTTACAAAAGCAGATCGTTGGCTGATACTCATATTTTACCTGATGGGTCTTTCCATCGGGGTGCATTTGCTCAACCTCCTGACTATACCGGCTATCGTAATGATGTACTATTACAGGCGTTATACGGTTACCCCCTGGAGAACCTTTTGGGCATTTCTGATTGGCTGTGTCATCACCGGGCTGGTACAGAAAGCAGTGATCGTTTGGAGTATAAAAGCCGCGGGTAACCTCGACATTCTTTTTGTAAATGATTTCGGGCTACCCTTCTTTACCGGCTTTGCATTCTTTTTTGTTTTAATCGCCGTGCTGGTGTATTTCGGTTTAAGATTAGCTATCAGGAAGAACTGGAATTTTTTAAAACTCGGCCTCTGGAGTTTTGTTTTCATGCTGCTTGGATATTCCACTTACTTCACTACGATGGTGCGCAGCAGTGCAGATCCTTCCGTGGATATGTTCAATGTAGATAACCCGGTAAACCTGGTAGGTTATGTAAGCCGCGAGCAGTACGGCGACTGGCCGATATTATACGGACAGGATTTTACCGCCCAAGTGCAGGATTCAAAAGTTACAGAAACCTATATCAAATCCGGTGATAAATATGTAAAGGAAGGAAGGAAAGTAGAATATGTGTATGCCCCCGAAGACATGCACTTTTTCCCGCGCATGTGGGACCAAAGTAATGACCAGAATCATGCTGATTACTACGCGTCTTTTGCAGATATCACGCAGGATAAACAGGGAAATTGGGACCACCCGCCTACCATGGCCGATAACTTCAGTTTCTTTTTTCAATACCAGATCAACTGGATGTACTGGCGCTATTTCATGTGGAATTTTGCCGGCAAGCAGAATGATGTGCAGGGTGTACAAATGAGCAATGTTCGGGATGGTAACTGGAAAACAGGCATCGGCTTTTATGATAATCTTCGCCTCGGTGATCAGAATAAATTACCTGATAGCCTTAAAAATAATAAAGCGAATAATAAACTCTTCCTGTTGCCTTTCATCCTCGGTATACTCGGTTTAGTATACCAGGTTAAGCGCGATAAAAGAGATGCGCTTGTCATCGGGCTATTATTCTTCTTTACCGGTTTCGGGATCTGCCTTTACCTGAACCAGGCGGGCAACCAGCCACGTGAACGTGATTATGCGTATGTAGGATCTTTCTATGCATTTGCATTTTGGATCGGACTCGGCGTGTTGTATGTAAAAGAAATGCTGATGGGCGCTTTAAAATCCGGCAGGAATGCTGCGGTTGCTGCAGGTATCATTTGCCTGTTGGCTGTACCGATCTTAATGGCCTCACAGGAATGGGATGATCACGACCGGAGCAACAAGACACTTGCACCGGACCTTGCAACAAATTACCTGGAGAGTTGTGCACCCAATGCGATCCTTATCACCTTCGGGGATAATGATACTTACCCACTTTGGTATGCGCAGGAAGTACTCGGCATCAGAACGGATATCCGGGTGATCAATGCGAGCCTGTTGGGCACGGATTGGTATATCAACCAGCTGCGGTATAAAGTGAACAAGAGTGATCCTATCGACCCGATCTGGACAGCACAACAAATAGAAGGCTCCAAGAGGGATGTGATCTATAACAACCCGAAACCGGGAATTGACGCTTCAAAATACATGGATCTTTATTCTATGATGAAAGATTATGCCGGCAGTGACGACCCTTCTAAAACAGAACAGGGAAGAGACGGCAGCACCCTCAACATTTTCCCAAGCAAGAAAGTGTCCATTCCGGTTGATATGGCATTAGTTAAGCAAAATGGCACTGTGAATGCAAATGATTCTGTAGTTACCGAAGTTCAATTCGATATTCCTAAGAATGTATTATATAAAAACGATGCGGCTATATTGAACATCATTGCTGCAAACGGGTGGAAGCGGCCGATCTATTTTACTTCTCCTTACGGTGAATTGGGCTTCCAGAATTACCTACGCCAGGACGGGCTTTCTTACCGCCTGGTACCGGTAAATGAAGGTGATGTGAATAAGGATTGGGCATTGGATAAGATGATGAATAAATTCGTTTTCGGCAATGCAGATAAGAAAGGAGTTTATTTTGATGAAGAGAACCGCCGCCACCTTAATTCCATTCGCCTTGCTTACGCACAGGCTGCTTCAAACCTGGCAGACGCAGGTCGTAAAGAAGAAGCAAAGAAAATGCTGAATAAATGCGATAAAATGATTTTGGAAAGTAATATGCCTTACGGTATGGTCAGCCGCAACCAGCAGCAAAACCAGATCTCATTGCAGTTTCTCGTGGCGGCATACAAGGCCGGTGACGCGGCATTGGCCAATAAAGTTTCCGCCGCAGTGAGAAAAGATATGGAACAACAGGCTGTTTATTATGAAAGCCTGTCGGACAATAAACGCGCAGCTCTTGTCCAGGAAGAAGAAAGGAACACTATGCTGATGAGGGGATTGATGCAATTGGAACAGCAATTTAAAAACCCTCTACCGGCTGCGGAGAACCCGGCAACGATTCAAACAGAACCCGTTGTCCCGGTACCGGGCAGAGATTCACAAAAAAGATAAATATCATATTTCAAGTAGAAAGCCCCGGAGTTTTTCAGGGGCTTTTTATTTAACATCCGGTTGCCTGTATGATTGCGTAAATTGCATTGGTTGTTTGAACATCGAACCTTGAACCTTATCACCATGTTTGGATTTAATTTTTCTAAATACGATCCCGCGGAAAATGCCCCTACGGGTTTTGAAAAGCTAATGAACCTTTTTACACAGTTGCTTACATATACTTCAGGTGATTTTAATGAAGCGATGCAATGGCTGAATGAATTGGATAAAGAACATAAGCTTACCGATGAGGCATATGGTATTGGTGATTTCCTGGAAGACCTGAAAACAAAAGGATACATACAGGAGAACCCGCAGAACGGGGAAATAAAGATCACAGCAAAAACCGAACAGACGATTAGGAGAAGCAGCCTGGAGGAAATATTCGGGAAACTGAAAAAATCCAAGCAGGGCAATCACCAAACTTTCAAGGCCGGCGCGGGAGATGAGATCAGCCCTGATACCAGGCCCTTTCAATTCGGCGACAGCCCGGAACAGATCGATTTTACTTCTTCTATCCGTAATGCACAGATCAATCACGGCATTGACAGTTTCCACCTGCAGGAAGATGACCTGGAGATCAGGGAAACGGATTTTAAATCACAGACTTCTACAGTTCTCATGATCGATATTTCGCACAGCATGATCCTGTATGGCGAGGACAGGATAACGCCGGCAAAGAAAGTGGCGATGGCATTGAGTGAATTAATAAAGACAAAGTATCCGAAGGATACATTAGATATCGTAGTCTTCGGTAATGATGCCTGGCCCATTGAAGTCAAGGATCTGCCTTACTTACAGGTAGGGCCCTATCATACCAATACGGTCGCGGGATTGGAATTGGCGATGGATACTTTGCGCAAACGAAGGAACCCGAACAAACAGATCTTTATGATCACGGACGGTAAACCTACCTGCCTGAAGATCGGTAAACAGTATTATAAGAACAGTTTCGGGATAGACAGGAAGATCATGAACAGGTGTATGAGCCTTGCCACGCAGTGTAAAAAATTAAAGATCCCGATCACAACGTTTATGATAGCCAGTGATCCTTACCTGCAACGATTTGTACAGGAGTTTACGGAGATGAATAACGGAAAAGCTTTCTTTGCTTCACTGGACAAATTGGGTGCTTTCATATTTAAGGATTTCGAAAGCGGGAAGAGAAAGACGGTGTATTGATTTTTTTTGCCGGGAAAACGGAAAGAACTTTAGCATCATTAAAACGGCTTTCCGACTTCACGGCTAAAAAAACAGTCTTGCCGGTAAGACGGGAAAGCGGAAAGAAATTTATTATCATTAAAACGTCTTGCCGACTTCATGGCTAAAAATTGTCTTGCCGGTAATACGGGAAACGAAAGAACTTTAGTATTATTAAAACGCCTTTCCGACTTCACGGCTAAAAAAATAGTCTTGCCGGTAAGACGGGAAAGCGGAAAGAAATTTAGTTTCATTAAAACGCCTTTCCGACTTCACGGCTAAAAAGCAGTCTTGCCGGTAAGACGGGAAGGCGGGTTGTATAAAGTTTATCCGGAAAAGAAGAAAAAAGCAGTAAGACGGGGAGAAAAACCTCATGGTTTTTACATAGGCAACAATGTACATTAGGAACATTTTTAATCCTATAATTAATTACCTATGTACATCCTTACACCCAGGGAAGAGTTTCTTTGTAAAATCGTTGTGGACAGTTCTTATAAAGTACATCGCAGTTTAGGTCCCGGCTTATTGGAAAAAATTTATGAAGCTTGTATTTGCCATGAATTAAGCAAGAGGGATGTTTCCTTCATTAGGCAACTGAAATTACCCATCAAATATGATGGATTGGAATTTGAGGAAGGATTAGTGTTAGATGTCTTGGTTGAAAATTCAATCATTTGTGAAATAAAAGCTGTAGAAAAAGTCAATCCGTTATGGCAGGCTCAATTGCTAAGTCATTTACGATTATTAGATCTGCATGTCGGGCTGTTAATTAATTTTAATGTCCCGGTAATAAAAGATGGCATAAGAAGATATTGTTTAAAATAAAAGCATAGCTTTTTGCTTTCCGCCTTATTTTTAAAATAAAAAATTCAAAAATATTAAATCACCGTCTTTCCGGCTTCACGGCTAAAAAAATAGTCTTGCCGGTAAGACGGGAAAACGGAAAGAACTTTAGCATCTTAAAGCGCATTTCCGACTTCACGGCTAAAAAAAGTAAACGAACCAAAAGATGAACAACATCAACACAATAGGGGAATTAAAAAAAAGCGGTTATATATCAAGGTCAATAAAAGATGAGATAAGAGAAAATCTTATAAAAAAAATAAAGGCAAAAGAAAATCCATTCCCGGGCATCCTTGGCTATGAAGACTCGGTGATTCCCGATACGGAGAGAGCATTGCTCAGCCGCCACAACATGTTGTTCCTTGGCCTTCGGGGCCAGGCAAAGACCCGTATGGCGCGTCAGATGGTAGCGTTATTGGATGAGTATATTCCGATCGTTAGCGGCAGCGAGATCAACGATGATCCTTTTCAGCCGGTATCCAAATATGCAGTTGACCTGTTGGCAGAAAAAGGCGATGACACCCCGATAGAATGGCTGCACCGAAGCAAACGCTACGGTGAAAAATTGGCCACACCTGACGTAAGCGTGGCCGACCTTATTGGTGATATTGATCCGATAAAGGCCGCTAATCTAAAATTAAATTTTGCAGATGAACGGGTATTGCATTACGGCATCATTCCGCGCAGCAACCGTTGCATTTTCGTCATCAATGAATTACCCGATCTGCAAGCGAGGATACAGGTTTCCCTCTTCAATATTTTGGAAGAAGGTGATCTGCAGATCCGCGGTTTTAAATTACGCTTACCGCTGGATGTTTTGTTTGTGTTCACCGCCAACCCGGAAGATTATACCAACCGTGGGAGCATTGTAACGCCGTTGAAAGACAGGATCGAAAGCCAGATCCTCACCCACTATCCCAAAACACTGGAGACCGCATTGCAGATCACGGAACAGGAAGCATCGATCAATGAAGCACAGAAAGAAAAAGTGGAAGTAAGTGACCTTATAAAAAGATTGATAGAGCAAGTGGCTTTTGAAGCAAGGGAAAGTGAATTTGTAGATAAGAAAAGCGGGGTGAGTGCACGGTTAACGATCGCGGCATATGAAAATGCAGTAAGTGCCGCGGAAAGAAGGGCCATTATCAATGATGAAGCTAAAACACAGGTATGGTTAAGTGACCTTACCGGCATTATTCCCTCCATTACGGGCAAGATCGAGTTGGTGTATGAAGGAGAGCAGGAAGGGCCGTACCAGGTTTCATTTAACCTTTTAGAGAAAGCTATCCGTACACAGTTCAAGCAATATTTCCCGGACCCTGATACCCTGAAGAAAAAGAAAGGCAAGCAACCGGCCCCGGAGAATCCCTATAAGGCGGTGATCAGTTGGTTTGATGCGGGCAACTCCCTGAATTTATTTTTGGAAACAAAAGATGAAGATAAAGTTCAATTGCTGTATAAGGTCAGTGGCCTGCATGCACTCGTAAAGAAGCAGTATAATAATCTTAATGAAAAAGAAAATGCATTATTGATGGAACTTGTCCTCCACGGCTTGGCTGCTCATTCCCTGATCAGTAAAAAAGTGATAGACGGGAAAATAGAGTTTAAGGACCTGATGGGAAGCATGATCAATATGGGGAATGAACATTTTTCCGAAGAAGATTTTAATGAAGAGGATTTTAATTGAGCTTCACGCAAAAGACGCTTAGGCAAAAGGAAAAGGCGCAGAGATTATACTCGCGCCTTTACATTTTTGTTTGACGGGCTGTTATTTGATCAGTAATCCTAATTTTATCCCAAACGACAATGAAATTGACGGACTGTTTCCTGCCCTTGCGTTTGCATAATTGAAAGCACTGTTATCATTGTAAAAATTATTATAATTTTCATATTGATACGAACTTTTCTTGTTATCCACTCCATAACCTAAACCACCATAAATATCCAATATCATTTTCTCCCCAAAAACTCTCTGTTTACCAAGTTCCAACTGCAATGCACCGAATGTAACCTTTTGCTTTCCTTTTTCTGAGATATTATTTGTTTTGGTGATAATAATATTTTCTGAATAATGGCCTACATAAATTACCGGCTTAAAATAAGTACCCTGCATCAAATGTGACATTCTTGTTTTTCCGAAAATAAGAAAATCGGGTAATTTTCCGAATTTATAACCCACGGAAACAAACGCACCTGCCTGGTTCCTTTTTATATCCTGCTGAACACTATAATCATGAAAAGTCAATACTTCCGATTTGCCGAGGCCTATAAGACCGACAGAAAATTCAATGCTTTTGCCTACGCTCAGACTTTTTTCATAACCAAATTCAGTAAACCCGTAGAGAGGGGAAAAGAAATTAATTTTTACTGCCCTACGCGATTGACCTGCATAAGTCTCCGGGTCTTTAAGGTTATTATTAAAAGTTTGTGTTCTACCGTCAGCAAAAACTATTTTTTTTACACGATCAGTTTCAAGTATATAAACAGGACCATCAGGATTTGCAGTTTCTTTATACTTAATTTCGGAGGTCCCGATTTCCAAAATTTTAGCCTCCGCAATTTTACCGTTGTTGCGATAAATCTTATCCTGTGCTTTGATCTTTAAAAAGCAACATGAAAGTAAGAAAAATAATAAAAAATATTTTTTCATAATAAAAAGTTTAAGAGGCGTTTGCCTTGCTGATCCAACAAAACTACATCCGATGTATTAAACACACCTTGACAAATGTCAATAAATATCAAACCGCTAAATTTTACAATGAGACACTTCGTAACTGTTTATTGCTGCTTCAGGGAATTATAAAATATTGACTTCTTTCTGTAATTCCACATCAAACATCAATTTCACAGAATTAATGATCTTTTCACTGAGGTGCAGGATCTCCTCTCCTTTCGCGTTTCCGTAATTCACCAATACCAACGCCTGTTTTTCATGGCAGCCTGCATCTCCTTTGCGATAACCTTTCCAGCCGCATTGCTCAATGAGCCAACCGGCTGCAAGTTTGGTCTCCTTTTCATTTACCGGGTACCCAACGATCAGCGGGAAGGCTGCTTTAAGAATTTCAAATTGAAGATTGGTAACAACAGGGTTTTTAAAAAAGCTGCCGGCATTCCCGATCATTGAGGGGTCAGGAAGTTTACTGCGACGAATGCTTATGACCGCATCGGAGATCGATCTTAAGCTTAACTCATGAATACCGGATTTCAGCAATTCCGCTTCTATTGCGCCGTAGCTCGTATTAAATACCGGGATCTTATCCAGGCGGTAAGTAACGGAAGTAATTATAAATTTCCCTTTGTATTTATTTTTGAATACACTTTCCCGGTAACCGAATGCACAGTCGCTTTTGGAAAAAGTCACTTCCTTTTTATCATCAATGCTGTACGCTTCCAACTCATGAAAAATATCCTTTACCTCTACTCCGTATGCCCCGATATTCTGCATGGGTGAAGCCCCAACGCTACCCGGGATCAAAGACAGGTTTTCAGCGCCTGCATAGTTATTGTCAATACAGTTTAAAACAAATTCGTGCCAGTTCACCCCCGCACCCGCGCGCAAATAAATATGATCTGCATCTTCACTCACCTTTTCTATACCGGTGATCTCATTCTTTAAAACAAGGCCGTTGTAGTCTCCGCTGAAAAGTACATTGCTTCCACCCCCGAGTACAAGCATTGACTGTTGGAGATCAGGTGTAACAGGGTTTGATGTTAAATGACTATGTATTTCTAAACACTCCTGCAATGCTGCAACGGTATCAAATGCGGAAAAATATTTTGCCGATACATCGATCCCGAATGTATTCAAATGCTTCAAAGAATAATTTTCTAAAAACTGCATATCGTCTTTTCAATATATTATTGACCAACATTCTTTTAAAACCGGCATCGATAGGCTCAACCCGGCATTTACTTTCAACCTTCAACTTTCACCAACCTTGAACCTTAAACCTGAACTTTGAACCTTGAACCTTTTACGCTCACATCGGATCCACATCTGTAACGATAACCGCTGACTTAAACTTTTTCTCTGCCAATAACAGGTTGATATGATTACGGATCACTTTCCGGTACTTACCGCTCATACCTGCTTCTTTGGGAAGTTTGATCATGAGTTCCATAAGATACATATTTCGAAGTCTCCCCACTACAGGTGCTGCCGGGCCTGTAATATAATCTTTAAGGTCCTGCGATAGGAGTCCTGCAAGTTTATATGCGGCCTCTTCAACGGTTTCTTTTACTTTATGTTTTAAAGTGATCATTACCATCCTGCTGAAAGGAGGATAGAAAAATTCTTTCCTTTTCTCCATTTCAAAACGGTAGAACATTTCGTAATCGTGCTGTTGCACGAGAGCCAACACCGGGTGTTTTACATTCAAAGCCTGTATCAGCACTTTTCCCTGCTCATGCTTTCTTCCTGCCCTGCCGCTCACCTGTTCCATCAACTGAAATGCGCGTTCATTTACGCGAAAATCCGCAAAACTCAGCAACCCGTCAGCATCCAATATTCCCACCAGGCTTACTTTATCAAAATCGAGGCCCTTCACCACCATTTGAGTACCCACAAGTATATCAAGTCGATGTTGCTCGAAAAGTTGGATCAGGTTATCGTGCGCCGTCTTTCCTCTCACACTGTCCACATCCATCCTCGCGATCTTAAAATCAGCAAAATCCTGCTCCAGTTGTTCTTCTATTTTTTCCGTACCGAAATTTTTCTCTAACCAGGTATTCGTTCCGCAGGCCGGGCAGGTCACTAATTTCGCATAGGTGCTGCCGCAGTAATGGCAATGCAGCTTATTACTGTATTTATGAAGGGTAAGGGACACATCACAGTGCTCGCACTGCGGTATGTAGCCGCATGTACCGCAAATGAGATAAGGATTATACCCCCGCCGGTTTTGGAAGAGGATCACCTGCCGGTCTGCGGTCACCGCTTTATGAATTGCTTCTTTAAGCTGCGGGCTGATCATCACCTTTCCTTTTTGAGCCACCTGCCCTGTATTGATGATCTCCATCTCCGGCAATTTTATTCCGCCGAAACGTTCTTCCAGTTTTACCAAACCATATTTATCCTGCGTGGCATTGTAATAACTTTCCAAAGAAGGAGTAGCGCTGCCCAATAAAATTTTTGCGCCGAACAGCGAGCCGTAATACACCGCAGCATCTCTGGCATTATAACGCGGATTAGGCTCCTGCTGCTTATATGAGGCATCGTGCTCTTCATCTACTATAACCAGCCCCAGATCCTTAAAAGGAAGATACAGCGAGCTCCTGGCGCCCAGCACGATCTTTATTTCACCGGTCCTGATCCGGTTCCACAGTTCTATCCTTTCCTGGTTGTTGAATTTAGAATGATAAATGGCAATGTTGCCGCCGAAATTCACCTGCAGTCTCCGGATGATCTGTGCGGTGAGTGCAATTTCCGGCAACAGGTACAATACCTGTTTACCCAGGGAAAAAAATTTTTCTATAAGTTTAATATACAACTGCGTTTTCCCGCTGCTCGTAACCCCATGCAGCAGGCATACATTTTTTGTTTCGAAAACCGTTCTTATTGATGAAAGGGCTGTTTCCTGGGCAGGGTTCAGCTCAAAATTAATATGGAGCGTTTTCGGCACGGTGCGTATCCTATCCACGCTGCGCTTTTCTATGATAAGGATATTTTTTTCAGATAATCCTTTAAGCTGTGCGGCGGTGGCCCCTGATTTTTTAAGGAGTGCAGCCTGCGTTACTTCGCCTTCCGTTTTATGCAGGTGCAGGAAAGCCAGCAACAGTTCCATTTGTTTGGGTGCGCCCTTCCATTCATTCAACAGTTCACTTAATTTTTGTTCGTTATCAAACTGCGGGTTCAGCAACACATAATTTTCCTTCTTCACTTTATACCGCTCATTCAGTTCTTCCTGTATAAAGCAAACGTTTTTTTCTATCAGTCTTTTTATTACATGGTAAACATGGTTTACCTCGAGTAATTGCTGCAACTCCTGCAAATGCAATTCCTTTTTCAGCAACAATGCTTCTGCAACAATATATTCTTCATCACCCAGTTCAGAAAAGTTTTCGCCGTATTCTTCATTATAATGAAGGACGGTCTCACTGCTGAGTTTAAAATTGGCGGGAAGCGCAGCGGCCATCACTTCTCCTTCCGTGCACATATAATATTCACTGATCCATTGCCAGAGCTGCAACTGTTGGGGGTAAAGCAACGGTGCATCATCCAAAATATTGATAAGTGACTTGGTTTTGTAAGGCGGTTCTGCGGTAATGATCCTTTTGATGATACCCGCATATTTTTTATTCTTTCCGAATTCCACTTCTGCCCTGCTGCCTGCCGTAGCCTTTTCCACCAGGTTTTCGGGCACGGCATAGGTATAAATTGTAGGAAGGGCCAACGGGAGAATGATCTCGGCCCAATACCCCGACGGTCTTTCTTTAAAATCAAGTATGTTTTCTTCCTGTATTGTCATTGCCGTATCCATGAAGCATTGTAACGAACCAATGCCGATTCCATTGAAATAAAAACCTCTTCTTTCAACCGTTCAGGGTTTTCCCCCGGCTGTATCTCCGGTAAAAATACCGCCCTGGAACGGCCTGGCGTCATCGAAAAGATACTGTTATAATTCAGTCGGTCGTAAGTGTCAAGGAAAAGTACCGGTTGCACCGCCACCTGCATTTCTACAGCTATCTTAAATGCACCGTTATAAAAATCCTTTAAAGGACGATGGGTCATATTAAATGTTCCTTCCGGAGCGATCACGATCGATATGTTACGGGCAAGCATATTTTTCATATCCAGCAGGCTTTTCATTCTTCCCTCTTCACTTTTCCGTTCTACCATTATCCCTGCTTTTTTATATACATACCCGAAGACGGGCACTTTCGCCATTTCGGCTTTAGCGAGAATCCGAATGGGTTCCCTTCGAAAAGCTTTCAAAATAACAGGGATATCCATATAAGAGATATGATTGAAAACAAATACGACGGGATGATCGGTGGCTTTAGGAGCCTCAAATATATTTTTATGAAAGATCCCCCAGAGCAGCAATGCGGCATCTGTCCAGATGCGGCAAATCGTATAGATCATATTTCCCCCTGTTATTTTCCCGAAGAGGGAGGCTAGTGCAACAAATGGAATACAGATCAGCATGATCACAATAAACACTGCAAATGCATAGACCGTATAGATAATACCGGCCAACTTTCTTAAAAACTTCATAGTTATTACGAATATAGCAAGAACAGGTTTAATGTACCCGCTCAGAAGGGAGAGACCGTTACAGACCCCGCAACTCAAATTGCCTGGACAACTATAAAATCAATTTATTTTGACATTTATGTTGCCTTTGGCGACTCATACTAATAAAATTGAGAAAATCTTCCTTTTTCCGTTAAATAACCTTACCTTTGCCGTCCAAAATTCGGGTTCGTTATGTTAGCAATAGTAAAAATCGCAGGACAGCAATTTAAAGTAAAAGCAGGAGACAGCCTGTACGTTCCTCATCTTGAGGGTAAAGCCGGGGATTCCGTGGAATTCTCCGATGTTTTAATGAGTTCTGAAGGCAAAGACCTTCTGAGTGGCTCAGGCGTAAAAGTGGTTGTAAAAGCCGAGATCTTAAATGAGCTTGTAAAGGGTGAAAAAGTGATCGCCTTTAAAATGAAAAGAAGAAAAGGTTTCCGTAAAAAGCACGGACATCGTACACACTATACACAGATCAAAGTAACTGCGATAGCATAAGTATTTTAAATGATAAATTTTGAATGTTGAATTCATTAATTAGCATCGCACCCCGATCTTAATTTAAAATTCAAAATTTAAAATAATAAAATAATTAAAACATGGCACACAAAAAAGGTGAAGGTTCCGTAAAAAACGGACGTGACTCACAAAGCAAAAGATTAGGTGTAAAAATATTCGGCGGCCAGGCAGCAATTGCCGGCAACATCATCGTTCGCCAACGCGGTACACAATATCATCCCGGTAAAAATGTCGGTGTCGGAAGAGACTTTACCATCTTCGCAATGACTGACGGTATGGTAGAATTCAGAAAAACAAAAGGTGATAAAACCTTTATTTCTGTAAACGCCATAGAAGCCACTGCCTAAAAATTTATTGATTTTTTTTTGGTTATATCAAAATAGTATTTATTTTTAAGTATTATTTACTAACCATAATTAAATTCAACAAAATGGCAACAGCAAAAAAGGCAGCTAAAAAAGCAGCGCCTAGAAAAGCAGCAGCAAAAAAAGCAGCTCCTAAAAAAGCAGCAGCAAAAAAAGCAGCTCCTAAAAAAGCAGCTAAAAAAGCAGCTCCTAAAAAGGCAGCTAAAAAAGCAGCTCCTAAAAAGGCAGCTAAAAAAGCAGCTGCTAAGAAATAGAGCATCCTGCTTTAAAAAATCCTACTATTCAGGGTTCCGGTTTTCACCGGGACCCTTTTTTTATGCTCTAAAACCTACGCCGGTAATGCATTACAGCTAAATGTAAACTTCGAAGTTTTCCCTGAGCACCAAAACTCCGTACCTTCATCCTGCATAATTTTCATCATGACCAATTACGAAATAGCCGATTCATTTTCCCTGCTTTCCAAGCTGATGGACATCCACGGAGAAGATAGTTTTAAAGCAAGGTCTTATTCGGCTGTTGCATTCGCAATAGAAAAATTACCGGTACAATTAAGTGAAACAGATCCGGCTTCCATTGCATCGATTAAAGGCATCGGTACCTCATCGTCGAAAAAAATCACAGAGTTACTCAACACCGGGAAATTGGAACAATTGGAAAAAATACTCCTTTCCACCCCCGCAGGCGTCGCCGATATGTTAAATATTAAAGGCATCGGACCAAAAAAAATTCATACGATCTGGAAAGAAATGGAGCTCGAAAACATCGGTGAATTATTATATGCCTGCAAAGAGAACCGGCTGAAATTGTATAAAGGATTCGGAGAAAAAACGCAGGAGACGATTGCGGGCAACATTGAATTTTATTTAAGCAATAAAGGAAATTATCTCTACGCACAAACCCTTTTTGCCGCAGAACAATTCATGCTTTTGCTGAAAAAATTATTCCCCGGAAAAAAAGTTTTTTACACCGGCGCATTTGCAAGGCAGATGGAGATCATAACCGAATTGGAATTTGTTGCAGAGGAAGATATGTTGACCGCTGAAAAGATCCTGTCGTTGCAGGAAGGTTTTGAACCCGTAAAAAAGGATCATGAAAAGCTCGTCTATAAAACGCCGGCAGGGATCAATATTACTGTTTACCCCGTAACGGAAAATATCACGGAAAAACTCATAGAAACCTCCTGCTCCGAAGCATTCCTTTCCGCCTTAAAGAACGATCATCCCGCGGAACCGGGAGCCACAGATGAAGCTTCATATTTTAATAGGAGGAATTTGCCTTTTATTCCTGCATTTGCCCGGGAGGACCCCGAAATGATCGGCTCCGGTAATGATTTCTCCGTTCACCTGCAGCATACTGATGTGAAGGGCCTGATCCATTGCCACAGCAACTGGAGCGACGGGAATAATACGATTGAAGAAATGGCCATTGCGGCAGCGGAACGGGGAATGGAATACCTCGCCATCAGTGATCACAGTAAAACGGCCGCCTATGCGCAGGGATTAAGGGAGGAACAAATACAGGCCCAACACCTCTATATAGATGAACTCAATGAAAAACTGAAACCCTTTAAAATATTTAAAAGCATAGAAAGTGATATTCTCGGTGATGGCAGCCTCGATTATTCGACCGGCATATTATCTACGTTCGATCTGGTGATCGCTTCGGTACACAGCAACTTAAAAATGACGGAAGAAAAAGCAATGGCCCGCATGTTAGCTGCAATAGAAAACCCATACACGACCATTTTGGGCCATATGACGGGAAGGTTATTGCTTAGCCGCCCGGGCTACCCGTTGGATTTTATTAAGATCATAGATGCCTGCGCAGCCAATCATGTAGTGATAGAACTCAACGCAAACCCCAACCGGTTGGATATGGATTGGCGGTACATCAAATATGCGTTGAGCAAAAATGTGTTGATCTCCGTGAATCCTGATGCACACAGTACAAAAGGTATCGATGATATTAAGTACGGAATATTTTCAGCGCAGAAAGCCATGCTCCCGAAAGAAAAAAACCTCAGCAGTTTTTCCCGGCCGGCTTTTGAAGCATTTTTAACCGAAAGAAAAAAGATGAAAGGTATTTAGGGCATTATTACGGGTAGCAGTACATAAAAACAGGTTCCTCTCTCAGATGTTTCATAACGTATACTTCCGCCCGCCTGTTCTGCCATTCTACGGCACATTGCCAAGCCCAGACCGGTTCCCGAAGACTTCGTGGTGAAATTAGGCGTAAAGAGTTTTTCCTGCGCTGCATCACTGATCCCCGTACCGTTATCTTCAATGGTTATTTCTACCATTCCGCCTATCAGTTTTTCTTCTGTGAGGATATGCGGCCGTTTGACCGGTGATACCGATTGTATCCCGTTAAGAATAAGATTGGTCAGAATCCTGTTCACATGTGTCTTATCTGCATCTATCATAATAGGATTCGGGAGCAACTTCCAGGTAAAATCAACACCGGGATCCATTTCATACAATTGCTTTACAGAACGGAGGGCTTCATTGATATCAAAAATTTCGGGATTAGCTTTTTCAATATTCGCAAACCGGCTGAACTCCCCTGCGATCATACTGAGGTGATCAATTTGCTCCACCAATGTTGCAGAAACCTTGGCGCCCAGTTGCTTGATATCGGGTGCGCCGCTTTCAATAGCTTTTTGAAGAAATTGCATACCGAGTCTCATCGGGGTAAGCGGATTTTTGATCTCATGCGCTACCTGTCTGGCCATTTCCTGCCATGCACTTTCCCGTTCGGTCTTTGCAAGTGCTGCGGCACTTTCTTCCAGTTTTGCCAGCATCCTGTTGTATTCTTTGACGAGGGCGCCGATCTCATCATTCCTGTTCCAGATAATTTCATTGTGCGTACCAAGGTTTATCTTTTTCATTTTTTCACTGATGAAAGAAAAAGACCGCGTGATCCTGTTGGTGATGATGAGGGCAACCATACCCGCTATCAGGAAAATGAATGCGTTGAGGTTGATAATGGTCACCAAAAAATTGGAGATCTCTTCTTTTAACCTGGTCTGGGAGGTAAAATAAGGAATGTTGAGGTATGCAATAGCATTGCCATACCTGTCGTTTACCGTCAGATAAGCACTTACAAAACTTAATCCCCCGATATGCTCCCTTTGGAAATATTGGATCTCTTTTCCCCTGTACAGATGATAATAAGCGATCGGGTCATTTTTTGTACTCACAATGCCTTTTACATAAGGAAGAGGCAGTGAAGAAGCCTTCAGGTCGCCGGTAAGGGAATAGAGGTTTACATCCGGGCCGTGTACCTCAGAAAGCCGCTTAACCTTTATTTCAAGTTCACCCGGCACAGACGACTCAGCATTTTGAAAGACCGTGCGTTGGATAAGGTCCGGTGTTACCGATTCAGTCAGGTCTTTTTCCATGATACGAATGGTTCGGCTCAGGGTCTCTTTATTGTTATTTTCATAACGGCTTATAAAAAACAGGATGGTAGCGACTCCTATCACAATAAAGGAAAGGGCACTGAATAATATCACCGTACCGTGTACCTGTTCCCGAATGGTAAATTGTAATTCATTTCTCAGGCGGCTGAACTTTAACCGCGATCGCAGTAACGTGGACACGATCCAAAATAATGTACTCAGCAAAAGGAAGGAGCAAAAAAGATAAGAGAATAACGTGATCATTTCTATCATGACCCGGTTCTCTTTTACGATCACCACATATTTGTCCGAACCCGCATTATACCATAATTCACTATACCGGTTTTTATTAACGGCTAAAAAATCCCTCCCGGCAAAATATTTTTCTATGTAAATGGCCGGGAATCCATATTCATTGTCACTCTTGACCAGTTTGCCTTTTTCATAAATGGCAAAGGAATATTCTGAGGAATTTTCAATGGCATTATCATCTCCTTTACTGAACAGCTCCGGGTAGAACATATCGGCAGCAGAATTTTTCGGGCTGATGATGATGAATACATAGCCCAAGAGGGTGCCGGCAAAATTTCGGATCGGGTTGCGGGATAGGTAACTGAACTTGTCATACCCTGCATCGTAATAGTAAAGTCCTTCTACAGAGGTGGTTCTGGCCTGCGTCTTATAAATGCTGTTGATAGAATTATAAGATAAGGAGTCGGCGTTGTTCAATGGATTCAGTAAACTGTCGTACGCTAAAACCTTTATGTCGTATTTATCAGCGTAACCGCTGAGGTTATTGTTGATCAAACTGTCGCGAAACGGGCCCGCCGTGTGTACGCCCGCAAACAACTCAAACTTTTCCGCCAGCCTGTCCGGTCGGAATTCTGTGAGCATGGTATTCAGCAATATTTCGTTGAGCGCATTATTTTTAGAGGCAATGAGTTCTGCGTAATGTAACCGGCTGCGTAATTCTTTACGGCTGTTTTCGGTGATGAGTACCACAGCAATGGACGCAGAAAAAAAGAACAGCCAGAATACCGTTCGGGAAATGATAAGCCCGGAAGAAAAGAATCCCGAGAGGTCATTGATGATGAGCAATAAGAACAACAGAAGCCATAACAGAACATATAGTTCAAAACCGCCCGATAGATTTCCCACCCGAAAACTGAGGAGTACGAGGCCTGCTACGGCAACGGATAAAAAAAATGTCAACATCGTGCCGGGGAATAACTCTTTCAGGAAGAAAAGAATGATCCGGCAGAAATAATAATATCCTACAGCAATGCAGCACAGCACGATAAAACCGATAACACTATAGAGGTTCAGTGAAAAGAAATTGATCACATCGAAGGAGATCTGGGAATCGGCTACCATGGACCGGATAACCGAACTGCCGGTATACGTAACAAAAAGAAGTATAAATACCCCCGTTGCAAACAGGAGGATCTTCTTTACCGGGCTAAAATTCCCAACGGTGGTCTTCAATCCTTTCAGGTGACTATTGATGAAATTGATGATCCAGAAAAATAAAACAGCATTGATCAGCAGGTCACCCAGGGACCGAAGCACGGAACCCGAACCGTATACAGCAGGGTCAAACAACTCAAACCTGCGCAAGGAAACCGGGAATGCGAACAGGTAACTCATCACACGGAGAAAGAACAGGGAGCCCGCCAGGAATAACGTTGCATGCGCCAGGCCTTTTTTTAACCGGATATACGAAGCGGCAAAATAGATGAA
The DNA here is from genome assembly GCA_037719665.1 of Ferruginibacter sp. Lineage (GTDB taxonomy): Bacteria > Bacteroidota > Bacteroidia > Chitinophagales > Chitinophagaceae > Ferruginibacter. The sequence goes on along the minus strand of JBBJLU010000009.1, from coordinate 4,493 downwards.
CAGCATCAGGGGAATAAGCGACAGGATCCTCAGCCAAACGGTCAGGAGATTAGGATATGTACCGCCTGCAGTGCCGGTATAGTTCAGGTTGAAGAGCGGCCTACCCTCTTTTAATTTCACAGGAGTTCCGAACCCCTTAGTATTGATCGCGAATGCAGACCCCTCGCCGAGATCAGCTGCAAAATCATTGATGAGGTAATTGTTCGTAATGACAAAGTCCCATTTCACCGGTAATAAGCCAATGATCATTCTTCCGGGAGCCCGTTGTTTTTGAAAAAAATAATACCCATTGGACAACCGGGTTAAACCGGTAGCAGTAGCTGCGGAGATCAATGCTTCATTCGGCAATACCGCCTGTGTATTCCAAAAACTCAGTTCGGTATACCCTTCCGTTATTTTGTAGAAAAAAAGAAAGTTGCTGCGTGTATGAAGATCGGAGGTTTCTTTTTCTGATTGTGAAGCTGAAAATATTTTTTGGATCAACGGCGAATCCGCAACCAGGGTATTGAAATCATCGCGCCCGTTTTGGATATAATTTTCGATGCGTGACGCAAACGCTTTTTCAGCGACCCGCGGATTGCCTGAACTGTTTGTAAAGACAGAAATACTCAGCAGCAACAGTGATAAGAGCAGCAGGTAAAGATTATCCCTGAGAAAACCGGGTTGTAATTTTTTGAATTGCAAATGCAGTTATTTAAAAGCGGTTAACCTCCCGGTGCTTGATGGCATTCCAAACAGCATCCATTTCCTCCAACGTCATATCATGCAGGGCTTTATGCTGTAGTGCGGCTTCCGCTTCCAGAGCGGTAAACCTCCTGATAAATTTTTTATTCGTACGCTCCAGCGCACTATCGGCGTCTACCTGCAAAAACCTTGCAAAATTCACCAGGGAAAAGAATACATCACCCATTTCGTCTTCTATTCTATCCTGCATACCGGAATCAATAGCTTCTTTCAGTTCTGCCATTTCCTCTTCTACTTTTGCCAGGACCTGTGCGGTATTCTCCCATTCAAAGCCTACGGTCTTGGATTTTTCCTGCAACCTGATCGCTTTCACCATGGAGGGCAATGATTTCGGCACTCCGCCAAGTACGGACTTTTTGCCCTCACTGAGCTTTATCTTTTCCCAATTATTTTTTACATTTTCCTCATCCGTTACCTCTTCGAGGCCGGCTGCCATTTTTCCGTTACCGTAAATATGGGGATGCCTGTTGATCAGTTTGTCACATATCCCATTGATCATTTCGTCTGCGGTGAACTGTTGTTGCTCCCGGCCTAGCCTTGTATAAAAAACGATATGCAATAACAGATCCCCCAACTCTTCTTTGATCCCCGCCCAATCATCGGTATCAATGGCGTCTGCCAGCTCATAGGTTTCTTCAATGGTAAGGTAACGAAGCGTATGAATATTTTGTTTTTTATCCCAGGGGCATTTTTCACGGAGTTCATCCATGATCTTTACTAACCGGAGAAAGGCATTTGCGGTTTGATCCATTTTTAGAGTTTATACAGGGAGAATAGAAACATGAAAATAATGAGGACTGTCAGAATAAAGAGCAACCGGAACATCAGGAGGAGATATTTCACCCCGGTTTTGAATCTCCCCTGTCCGTAAAAAACGCGCATGGCCCGGTAAGCATAGTAGAAATCCGCTGCGAGGATCATATAGACAGTTTTTTTGGCTTCTTTCCTTGGTATGGCTCACGGAAGAATTTTGTTAAAAATAACAAAGTTATTTCTCAACTAACAAAATAGGAACTTTAACCAATGTAATTTTACTAATCGTTTAAACGGAATATAATGTTGAGAAGAAATACACTGCTGATGGCTGTTCTGTTATTTGCTGCAGATACACAGGCCCAGTATTATTATAAGGATATTGTGAGCAACAAACAATTGCTGGCGGATATGAAGGTATACCGTGAGAATAAGGTAAAAGCTATTACTCTCAAAAGTTTTGATGACGACGGTTCGGAAAGTGTCGGCTTTTTTTTCGAAAAGAAATTCAGCCGCGATTTCAGGAAAACGGAAATGTTTACCCGGGCAGATATAGCCCCTGCTTCTGAATCCTCCTCGGCATTCGACGCGGACGGAAAGTTGCTCAGCACCTACGACAGTTCAGCGATATCTGTCACGGAAATAAAATACCGCTACGACGATAAGAACCGCATCGGCAGTATCCTTTCCGTTGTTCGTTCGCGCGACGAGGATTTTCATAACGTGATCTCCGAAGAGCATATTTATACTTATAATGAGACTGACACTCCTCTGCGGATGTCGTTGGTAAAGAACGGGAGGGATACCACCGTTATATTATTCGGCAAGGACGAAAAGGGAAACATAGCCATTGAAAAGGATACGAAGAACGCTTCAAAATATTATTATTATTATGATGGAAAGAAGCGGCTAACGGACATCGTACACGAAAATGAATCCAGCCGCCGCCTGAAGCCGGATTATATCTTTGAATATAATTCTGCGGGCCTGGTATCTCAAATGACAGCTGTGCAGGAAGGCACCAACAATTACTTTATCTGGAAATATACTTATGATAACGGGATGCGAATAAAGGAACGCGTTTATTCCAATGAAAGAAGGTTAATGGGTTCTATTGAATATGAGTATAAATAGTTGCGGCGGCTCCTAGCCTTGGTGCGTGGCACACGCAACAGTCTCTTTGCACCCGTTAAGTGAGTCACGAAAGGGGCGGAAGATTTCTATTGCAGATTGTTATTTATTCCGCCACACTTGTGTCTGACGGCTCTTTCTCATTCAAATAGATTCTTTTCAATTAGAAATTTAATCAAATTTTCTATTGGTGTAGTTTCATTGTACAATAGTTGATAAGTGTTTGAACCTACAACAACTGTCCAATCAGAATCCATGTTTTTATTTGTATGGGAAGCAGCAGCTATTTTAACACCACTCTTATTATAAATATTAGCAGTTGTTATTGCGTCATTTGTTGACTTTTTAAATGAACCAATTAACTGTTGTGAATTATAAATATTATTTTCCTTTATTAAGATATCAGATTTTGAGCTATAGTTATTATTTGCACTATTGTTATTAATAATTATGTTTACCGATTCCGATTCTTTGAAAATGTTCCCGTTATGAGAAACTACAAAAGCTCTTTCAGCTTTCATATCTATTTTTGATTCATTAATTAAACGAGCTTGAACTATTTGCCTTGCATAATCTTTCACACTTCCCATGGATTCCGGAAATACATTTGCTGTATTTCCTGTTTCACTAAATGTCACCAGAAAATAAGCCCCGGCATTTGGTGGCCTTAGGTTATAAGGAATTTCATCTACGCTCCGGGTTGCAAAAAATGCGAGCTGTTTTTTTTCAAGGTTTTGCAAACTTAGATCAAAGTTTACAATGGATTTATTTACTTTTATTAGATAAAATGATTCTTTGCCGTCTACTTTTACCAGACCGCTTTTTTTCTCAATTTCAATATTTTGAGAATTAACAGAATTAACAAAGAAAATACTCGAGCATATCATAATTATCCTTTTCATATTAAACATTTTTGTGTAAGTTATTATTTAAAAGGATATAAATCTTTTTGTAAGCCAACGGTACGGCGAAGTCGCGGTATTTTGCCGCCGCCCGGTCTTGGACCCGACGCGAAACCGAAACTTTACAACCTCTTTGATTCACCAAGAGTCTCTTCGCCTTGGTGCGTGGCACACGCAACAGTCTCTCCGCAGCCATTTCGTGAGTCACGAACAGGGGGAGGAGACACGAACCGGTGCACAAGAAAGTCATTTGTTAGTTCTAGTGACTATATGTCTAGAACAATTCTGATGTTCACTTTAAGGGTGAAAATTTGATGGCTATTAAGTTTTCCAAGTTTTTTTATTAATCTATTATTGTCGATTGCCCTTATTTGATCAACAAGAATGTCACTTAATTTTTGCAACTGCTCCTTTCTTAAATGAACCCGCAATATCTCAACATCAGACTTAACATTGGTAGTCACCGGACATATTATAGTAGATAAATGAGTATCATTTAATAAGTCAGTTTGAATAATAACCACAGGTCTTGTTTTACCGGGTTCTGTGCCAACTGTTGGGTTTAAGTCTGCCAGCCAAATGTCATATTGGTTAATTCTCATCAACAAATTTTTCGAATTCCGCTAATATTTTCATTGAATCCTTACTTGTTAGCTTGGATTCTTTTATTAGTTGCTTTTTCAATAGCCGTCGCTTATTAAAAAGGTTATAAATACTTACAGCCTCGTTAATGTAGCGATTTCTGGCCAGTTTTAGCTTTGATGTTACTTCTTCTGTTTCCTCAAAGATTTTATCGTCAAGTTTTAGAGAAAGAGTTTTCATAATTAAAATGTTTATACAAAAGTATATCTTTTTAGTATATACTCAAAATTCAATTTTTACAGAATATCTTGGGCATTACAGCCAACGGTTTGCAGCAATCCGAAGGGCGGGACTTTTACCACAAAACCTGATTTGAAAAAC
>JBBJLU010000051.1:0-20362 GCA_037719665.1 Ferruginibacter sp. | reverse complement strand
CCCGTGATTCCTCCGTGAAAGGGAGGCGTCTTAACCCCTTGACCAACGCGGCATTCCGTTTAAGGACGGCAAAGATAAAGAGATGCTGTTGCTTATCCAAATAATTTCAGATAATCGGGGTGGTAAACAAAAACTTCGGAAGGGCTTTAACAAAAACGTTTATCAGGCCTGCAATTCAGACACAGCCTGCTTTTCGTCTCCCTGCTTAAAGAAAAATACCGGAACCAAAGCGATTGCAAGGAAATAAACCAACAGGACATATTGAATCCCGGGTATAAAGCTGCCCGCGCCAAACCAATCACCGGTGTAAATGATGATCAGGACGCCTGCCAGGGCGGGGAGGATGCCGGGAATAACAGCGTACTTTCCGCCGTCCATCATGTCAGTGAGTGCATATACAAAGAGGAACACGAACCCGCCGTAAATAAACATCCCGGGGCTGCCGATCGCGACGATATTTCCGAACAGCCAACTGACGAATAATAACAACATGAGCACCTGGAACCAACACCAGATCGTAAATGCTTTATCTTCTTTCGTGCGGTATCTTTCAAAATCCTGCACGTCGGCTATTTTATATACAGGATATTTTTCCGCCACATCTTCGGGTCGCCAACCGGTAGGCATCATCCAGATCTTAAGTTTATTCTTTATACTTTTTGTCCGCCATGCATCCTGTGCCAATAAGCCCATATGCATGAAATTAATTTTAAAAGGGTTCCAGGTACGAACCGGCCGGGTGATCCCATACACGGGTTTTATCTCCGGCCTTTCTTCCTGAAAGGTTCCGAACAGTTTATCCCAGAAAATAAAGATCTGGCCATAATTCTTATCCAGGTATTCCGGGTTGATAGCATGATGCACCCGGTGATGTGAGGGCGTTACAATGATCTTTTCTAAAAATCCCATTTTATTGATATGAACAGTATGATACCAGAACTGAGCAAATAAATGCAAGGGTGCAACGATCGCGATCACTTTTTCGGGCACGCCCAACAATGCCGCAGGCAATAAGAATACCGTGAATAATTTTACAAATGATGAAACGCTTTGACGCAGTGCACAGGCCAGGTCAAACTCTTCACTGCTGTGGTGAATGATATGCCCGTTCCAAAAGAAATTATAAGTATGCTGAATGCGGTGTATGCAATAACCGGCAAAATCAAGGGCGAAAAAAGCAATGATGTATGTCCACACGGTAGAACGCACCGTAGTAAGTGCCCAATGTTCTGCCATCCAACTGTAGGTATACAATGCAAGGCTGAGCCCCAGCACATCTTTGGTTACATTGGTGACACCGCTGGCAAGACTGCTGATGGTATCCATGTTATTCATCGCAGTATTCCTATGCCGGTGCCCGTACCATTTTTCAAACAGCACCAGCAGCAAAAATGCGGGCATGGCAATGAGTAATATTTTACCGTAGCTTTCCAATTAATGAATAATTGATAATAGTAGAATGGATAATTACGAAGTCTTCAAATTTTTAAATTTTTTTATTTATCGTGCACTGCGTGTTAATCAAGGTTTGATTCTGAGTGCCTCTCGGGAATGTCTACATTTTTAAATCCCGCTGCAATAAGTTTTTCCCGAAAATCCTTCTGCACGTCAAACTCGCCGTGAACAAGAAATACTTTTTTCACCTTTGAAGGATCCTGGCATTCGAGGAAATGTAACAGGTCGTTATAATCACCGTGAGCGCTCATGCTGCGGATCTCTCCTATTTCCGCATTCACCTGGTGCATTTGCCCGAAAATACTGACTTCTTCCGGCTTCTTTTTCAATTTTCCGCCAAGAGAATTCGGTTCACAATAGCCCGTAAGCAAAATGCTGTTTCGGCTGTTCTCAATATTATTACTGATATGATGCTTTATCCTACCGGCCTCGGCCATCCCGCTGGCAGAAATGATCACACAGGGTTCTTTCATATAATTCAGCCGCTTGGAATCTTCTACTGATTTGGTAAATTTCAAACCGGGAAAATCAAAAGGATCTTTATCTGATTGTAAACCTTTCTGAATATTATCATTAAAATATTGCGGGTAACTTTTTAAGATTTGGGTGGCCTTGGAACTTAACGGACTGTCTACAATATAATCTATGGCCGGCAACCTGTTCTCATTACTGAGTTGGTTAAGCGAATACAATATTTCCTGTGTGCGGCCCACACTGAATGCCGGCATGATGAGTTTTCCTTTTTTCTGTATGCATGTTTTTTCGATCCATTCGTGAAGGGCGTCCGTAGTGGGGTGAAACTGATCATGCAAACTGTTGCCGTATGTAGATTCAATTAAAATATAATCTGCCTGTGAAAAAGGCGATGGAGATCTTAAAATGATGTCGCGATATCTTCCGACATCTCCGCTGAAGGATATTCGCGTTTGTTTACCGTCTGCAGTGATACGAAGGTGAACGGCAGTGCTGCCGATGATATGGCCGGCATCGGTATAACAGAGTTCCAATCCGGGTTCTATTGTGTGCCAATTTTCATAATCCACCGTTTCAAAACGCTGGGCGGCATTGAGAGCATCTTCGGTAGAATACAATGGCTTCAGATATGGAAGACCTTGCAACGCACGTTTTTTGTTGGCAAACATCACGTCGTTTTCCTGGATGCCGGCACTGTCTTCCATGAGAACGGAAGCCAGGTCTTTCGTGGCGGGTGTTGCATATATTTTTCCTTTATAACCGTCCTTTACCAACTTCGGTAACAGCCCGCAATGATCAATATGTGCATGAGAAAGGATCATGTGATCTATTTCGCGGGGATCGAATCCGAAATCCGAATTCATATCATTTGTCTGCGGACCCATCCCCTGGAACATACCGCAGTCCAACAAAACTTTTTTGCCGTTGTCTAAAGTAAGGAGATGCTTGGAACCGGTAACTGTGCGGGCCGCGCCGTGGAATGCGATTTTCATGGTAGAAGTTTATAGTTAAAGGTAGGGAAGAATTTCCCGCAGATTTAAGATGATTTAGAGAGCAGATTACGCAAATACCCGGTTATTCCCGAAGGCCGTTTATTTTCCGAAAAATACTTGTTACAATATTATCTGTATTGAAGTTTACCAACAGACCTAGTTTAATGCCTGAAAGTTTTAAATAGGTAACAACTTGCTTATGGTGAACTTCTCCTAAATTTTCAACTGATTTTATCTCAATTACAACTTTATTTTCAACCAGGATATCCAACCGATAGGCCGCTTCAATTTTAATATTTTCATAAAACATAGGCAGACCTACCTGGCACTGAGCAAGTAACCCAATTTTATTGATTTCATAAAAAAGGGCTGCTTCGTATGCGGATTCCAGTAGACCCGGGCCGATATTATTATACACTTTGAAAATGCATCCGCGAACGAGATATGAGATTTCGTTTTCAGTCATGACGGGTGATTAAGGATTCCTGTAAAAGTAAATCAATTTTACTTACATGAATAAATCAGCGAAATCTGCTCTCTAAATCTCCTTATATCTGCGGGAAACCTTTTATCCCTTCACCCCCATCCACGCCATCATCCCCACCCCGTGCTCTATCGCATTTTCATCGATGTTGAATGTAGGTGTATGAACATTGGAAGTGATCCCTTTTTCTTTATTCCCTGCACCTAATCGGAAAAAACAAGCCGGGATAAGCTGCGAATAATATGCGAAATCTTCAGCACCCATGCGCAGTTCTGTTTCAGAAACATTTTCAGTGCCGGCATAAGCTTCGGCTAACGTTCTTGCAGCAGCACTTAACGCCTCATCATTTTTTACAAATGGATAACCCACATCAATGGTTATATCCTCTTCGGCACCCGATGCTTTTGCAATGCCCTGCACCTGTTCCCTGATCAGGTCATGTGCTTTAAAACGCCATTCTTCATTCATGGCCCGCAACGTGCCCATCATCTTCACTTCAGAAGGGATCACGTTGGTGGTGTTGCCACCCTGTACGGAAGTGATGGAAAGTACAGTAGGGTTGAAAGGGTTATTATTCCGGGCGGCGATCTGCTGCAGGCTCACAACGATCTGCGAAGCGATAAAAATAGGATCCGCCGTAAGATGCGGTGCCGCTGCATGCCCGCCCTTTGCTTTTATAGTAATATAAATTTCATCTGCACTGGCCATTACCATCCCGCCGCGAAAACTGAACTCGCCTACTTCCAGGCCGGGGTGAACATGTAAGGCAAATATTCTTTGGGGAGCAGGATTTTCCAACACGCCTTCTTTGATCAACAGCGTCGCGCCGCCCGGGTTTTTCTCTTCTCCCGGTTGAAAGATCAGCTTGACCGTTCCGGACCATTCTGACTTGGTTTCATTGAGAATTTTAGCGGCGCCCAGGAGGCAGGTAGTGTGCACATCGTGCCCGCAGGCATGCATCACGCCGCTATTTTTTGACCTGTATTCCACAGCGTTATCTTCTGTAATAGGCAATGCATCCATATCTGCCCGCAGGGCAATCACCCTTTCTCCGGGGTTATTACCTTCGATCAAACCAACTACACCTGTAGTAGCTTTTACTTCAAAAGGAATACCCCATTCGGTAAGTTTATTTTGGATAAATTTCGAGGTCTCAAATTCAAGATAACTGAGCTCCGGGTTGGAATGGATATGATGACGAATAGCGATGAATTCATCTTTATAAGCAGCGGAAAGCGATTTAATTTTTTCTAACAAAAGAAAGATTTAAGGATGCTTTTAAAATATCGTCTGACGGCACTATTTTTTCTCACTGAGGGAGGGCTCTTTCTTCTCCGGTTTTATCTCGATCGTCTCCGGCAACAGGTAAATGTTATTCGTTACTAATTTCATATCCATGATCAGTTTCCTCATTTTTTCCGCATCGGAGCGTTCAACAAAGTTTCCGAATTTTATTTTGATGTTCGGCAACTGGTAACTCATATATTGCTTCTCGTTCGGGAAATATTGGTAGAGTTGCGAACGGATCTTCATCGCCAATGCGCGGTCACCCGTGCTGATCACCATTAAACGGTAGCCTCGCCCGCTGCGGACATTCATCGCCAGGCCTTCATTGTATTCCGCCATTTTCTTACCCAACATATCTATCCGCGGATCTTTAATGATCGTAACAGTACCGACTGCAATGCTGTCGCTGCTTTGCTGTGCAGACACGGAAAAAAACCCCAAGGTCATCATGATCGCTAAAAAAAATAATCTCATTATATATCTCATTTAATATCGCCCCGTTTTCAAAAACTGATCCTAATTTAAGTTGCGCTGCGATTGCTCCTTTACAATGGCTACACTGCTGCTGCAACCCAACCGATCGGCGCCGGCATATATCAATTCTTCCGCAAAAGCAAAGGTCTTTACACCACCGCTCGCTTTTATTTTAACCTGATCGGCAAGATGGGTACGCATTAAAGTAACGGCATGAACTGACGCACCCTTTTCCGCATATCCCGTGGAAGTCTTCATAAAGTCAACGCCCGCTGCGCCGTAAAGATCGCAACATTTTACGATCTCTTCATCGGTAAGCAAGCCGCTTTCAATGATAACCTTGATAATTTTTTGTTGTTTTTTGATGATCGGCATTACTGCATTGATCTCGCGGGCAAGGTATTGCCAATCTTTTGATTTGAGTGCCGCCAGGTTGATCACCATGTCCAGCTCATCTGCGCCGTCTACAATGGCCAAAACGATTTCTGCAAGTTTAGCCTCAATAGCACTGTACCCGAAAGGAAACCCGATCACCGTTGCTGTTTTTACCGCGCTGCCCGCTGTAAGTTCCTTAGCCTTTTTTACAAATAAAGGCGGAACACATACTGCTGCAAATCCGTATGCTTTTGCTTCCATACATAATTGCTCAATGTCTGCCGGAACAGTAGTCGGTTTAAGTACGGTATGATCTATATAAGCAGCAATATTCATTTAGCGGGGCTGAAAGGAAAGAGTACATAAAGTATAAGTAACTAAAGTAAACGCAGGTTATTTTTTCAACTCCTCAGCTTGTTTTTTTATTTCGTCTGTTGCTTTTTTGTCTTTCGCTTCCATCATACGCATACTTTTGGCATCCTGTAGAAATTCCGAAGCGAAAATAAATTCATTAAGCTGCTTATTATCCGAGAAGATAATATCCTTGCTGTTGCCCGACCATTCTTTCTTACCGTCTACCAAATACAGGATATTATCGCCGATTTCCATAACGCTGTTCATGTCGTGGGTATTGATAATAGTGGTAATATTATATTCAACGGTTAATTCACGGATCAGTTTATCGATCACCATTGATGTTACCGGGTCGAGGCCCGAGTTCGGCTCATCACAAAAAAGGTATTTGGGGTTGAGCACTACTGCCCTTGCAATACCGACCCTTTTCTTCATTCCACCGCTGATCTCGGAAGGAAATTTTTTATTGGCATCTTTCAAATTTACCCGCTCCAGAACTTCGTTCACGCGATCCATTTTTTTAGAATGACTGTCGTGCGTAAACATATTGAGCGGAAATTTGATATTCTCCTCCACTGTCATACTATCAAATAATGCAGATCCCTGGAATAACATGCCGATCTGCTGGCGCAAAACCTTACGGTCATCTTCCGTCATTTCCGTGAAACTTTTCCCGTCATAGATGATCTCCCCCTCGTCCGGTTCAAATAATCCCACCAGGCATTTCTGCAGCACGGTCTTACCGCTGCCGCTTGTCCCGATGATCAGATTGGTTTTGCCGGTCTCCATTACGTGGCTCACGCCATCAAGCACCACTTTATCCCCGAATTTCTTTTTTATGTCCTTGAATTCAATCATGGAAAATTCAATAGTTTTTATTTTTAACTCCAACAATAGTTGAACTGCAACCTCCTCTACAATAACAACGCCGCCAATGCATAATCTGCAAGGAGGATCATGATGCAACTTACTACAACGGCTTTGGTACTCGAACGGCCGATCTCCAATGCTCCACCATGTACATGATACCCGTAATAAGCAGGGATAGAACTTAATATAAAGGCAAAAGTGTATGCTTTTATAAGGGCAAACCAAACATTGAACGCTTTAAAACTTTCAGACAAACCCCTGTCGAAAGTGTCATTGGACAAAATACCGGAAGCATTCCCGGCCAGTCTTCCCCCCCATATTCCCAATACCATTGATATAATAACCAGCAGCGGGATCATCAGCAATGCTGCACTGATCTTCGGCAGCACCAGGTAAGTTTTGGTATTGATCCCCATGATCTGGAGCGCATCTATCTGCTCACTTACCCGCATATTGCCCAATTCACTGGCTATTTTACTTCCGACTACCCCCGCCAATACGATACAAACAAGTGTAGGGGAGAATTCAAGGATCACGGTATCCCTAACGATCTGTGCAATAGTACTCTTAGGTATCAGGGGACTCACCAACTGGTAAGCCGTTTGCACAGCACTTACTGCTCCCATAAACACGGAAACAATAGATACAATGCCCAAGGACCCGATTCCGATATCCTTGCATTGGAGCATGAACTCTTTCCAATAAACTTTTCCATTCTCAGGTCTCCCAATCATGTCTTTAAGCATGAGCGAGTACCGTCCGAAGTGTGTAATAAAATTCATTAAACGCTGTTAATTTGAGCTATACCTCGTATCCATTAATTATGCCGGTGTCTTTGCCCGGCTTTTCCACCATTTTGTACGTTTTATTTCTTCAGGAGTGGCGGGCAAGGTCACATCCCTGTTTTTGCCTTTTGCCTGCGCATCTACTACGGCGATCACCACCATATTAAAGATACTCCTGATGCTGCTGCCCAGTTGTAAAACATGCACGGGTTTTTTAAGCCCGAGCAGGATCGGCCCGATGCTGTCTGCGCCTCCCACTTCCTGTAAAAGATTATAGGCGATATTACCCGCCGCAAGGTTCGGGAAGATGAGGGTATTCACTTCCCCGTCTATCAACTCAGTAAACGGATAATTTTCTTTTAAGATCTCTTTATTAAATGCAAGGATACCCTGGATCTCCCCGTCGCAGATCAGCGTAGGTTCTTTAGCCTTTACGATCGCGCGCGCACGTTGCACCAGGCATGCTTCCTCGGAATCACTGCTGCCGAAATTGGAATAAGATAGCATGGCAATTTTCGGTACCACATTAAATTGTCTTACCTCTCGTGCTACCAGCAAAGTGATCTCTGCCAGTTCTTCCGCCGTCGGGTTAAAGTTGACCGTAGTATCTGCCAAAAACAGCGGGCCGCGCTTGGTAAACAAGAGGTACATACCGGCAATTTTTTTCACACCGGGTTCGGTTCCGATGATCTGTAATGCCGGTCGAATGGTATCCGGGTAATTTCGGCTCAGTCCGCTGATCATACAATCGGCCACACCGGTCTCCACCATCATGCATCCGAAATGGTTGCGCTCTTTCATCGCCTTATTCGCTTCATACCGGTTCACGCCCTTACGCTGTCTTTTTTCAAAAAATATTTCCCCGAATGATTTGCGCATCTCTTCCGTATCATCATCTTTGTGATTGATGATGGGCATGCCTTCCAGGTCCACATGATTTGCTGCAGCGATGGCTCTTATCTTTTTTTCTTCCCCCAATAATATAGGGTACCCGATCTTCTCTTCCAATACCAATTGTGCGGTCTTCAGCACCTTGGAATTTTCTGCATCGGCAAATACAACCCGCTTCGGATTTTGCCGTGCTTTATTTCCGATCACCCGGCTGAGTTGGTTATCCAGGCCCAACCGGTTATTCATATCTATTTTGTAGGCATCCCAATCAGTAATGATCTTTCTTGCCACACCGCTTTCAATGGCGGCCTTCGCCACGGCCGGCGCCACAGTAGAGAGCAGGCGCGGATCTACCGGCTTGGGGATGATGTAATCTTCACCGAAAGAAAGGTTCTTTTCGTTGTAGGCGAGGTTCACAATATCCGGTACCGGTGTTTTCGCAAGATCAGCCAACGCCTTTACTGCCGCAAGTTTCATGGCTTCATTTATTCCCGTGGCCCGTACATCCAGTGCACCGCGGAAAATATAGGGGAAGCCTAAAACATTGTTCACCTGGTTCGGTGCATCTGTTCTGCCGGTCGCCATGATCAGGTCCTTACGACTGCTCTTTGCCAGGTCATACATGATCTCCGGGACAGGGTTTGCCATCGCAAAAACGATCGGGTTTTTTGCCATAGATCGTACCATATCCTGCGTAACAACGTTACCCACACTTAAGCCGAGGAAAACATCCGCATCTTTCATGGCGCGGGCAAGATCCCAATCTTTAAATTTTTTATCTTTTGTAAATTCCTGTTGTACTTCGGGGATATCAGTACGCCCGGAATGGAGGATACCGTCTTTATCAAACACGATGAAGTTCTCCGGTTTTGCTCCGAGCGAAATATATAACCGTATACACGCCGTTGCAGCGGCGCCTGCACCGTTCACGACAAAATTTACGCGATCTATTTTTTTCTTTTGTATTTCCAGGGCATTGAGCAGGGCGGCAGAAGAAATAATAGCGGTGCCGTGCTGGTCATCATGCATCACCGGTATCTTACATCTTTTCTTAAGCTCCTGCTCGATGTAAAAACATTCCGGCGCTTTAATATCTTCCAGGTTAATGCCGCCGAATGTCGGTTCGAGGGCCGCAACAATATCCACGAATTTTACCGGATCCGTTTCATTGATCTCAATATCAAAAACATCTATATCGGCAAATATTTTGAATAACACGCCCTTTCCTTCCATCACGGGCTTACTGGCTTCGGGGCCGATATTGCCAAGTCCCAGTACAGCTGTACCGTTGGTGATCACGCCTACAAGATTTCCTTTAGCCGTGTATTTATAAATATCATCAGGATTATTTACGATCTCTTTGCAGGGTTCTGCAACCCCCGGGGAATATGCAAGAGAGAGATCTCTTTGTGTTTTGGCTTCTTTGGTGGGGATCACTTCGATCTTCCCCGGCCTTCCTTTGGAGTGATATTCTAATGCCAGTTGTTTACGTAATTCTTTTGCCATATAATTTGCTCTTCTGCTGCATAAAATATTCTAAAGCCTTACTGTTCGCTTTAGGATGCAGTCCCTAATGAGCGAGGTGCAATTTAAGCAATTAAAAACAAGCGAAATACGGGCGCTATCCTTTGGGAGTTTTCACTTTGAAAGACCAGGTGATCACAAACTCAGCTACCGTTTCCCCTTCAGCGTTCACTCCGCTTGAATAGGCATTCAGTGAAGTGCTTTTTCCGGTCGCCTGTGCTTCTTTGATCATCGAGGCCATGCGCCTGCCGTCTTCAGAAGTGAATGTTATGGTGCCGGTCGCTTTTTTTATAAAAATACAGTCGGTTTTACTTACGAGCATACAGATAGTCGGATCAGAGCGGTACGTATGCCCCATTGCTAATACGCCCGTACTCATTTCGGCAGCCATGGAAAGGCAGGCAAAATAGGTACTGCGAAAGGGATTTTTTGTGAACCATTTAAAAGGAACGGTGACCACGCATTTTTCTTCGTCAGCATATTTCACTCTTACACCGCTGAAATAAGCACTCGGAAGATTCTTTAAAAGAAATAGCCGAAAAGTAATAGGGTTATTTACCAACCCTAAAAATTTATTTAACATTGCAATATTGTTTCGATAATCTGTAAATATAGAAACATTTTGCAATCGCTCCCGGGTCAATGATCGCCCCACATATGCGGATTCAATACCCTCGGGCTCCACATTTCTAAAAAGCTTTGCACTTTTTGTGGATCATAACTCGCTTTTCCGTTCTCCAGGTATTCGCTGTTTTGGGTATGGATCCGTTCCCCTTTTTCATTTAATATTATAAATACGGGAAAACCGAAACGCTGCGGGTAACCGAGTTTATTGAACATGGTCTTGTTCTCATTTTCCTTGCTGTAATTAAGATGGTACCATACAAAAGAAGCCTTCATAACAGAATCAATCTTCGGTTCAACGGTAGCAACCCTTGCAAATTCTATACACCACTTACACCAGTTGCCACCGCCCTGTATCAATACAAACTTATGCTCTGCTTTAGCTTTTTTTATGGCTGCTGTTATGTCTTTTTGTGCATTGGCCACCGGGTGATACAACTTTGCTTCCTGTGCACCGGCCCGTGCAGAGAATAGGATGAGTGCCAATGCAAATAAAATATTTTTCATGATAGACTGTATAAAATCTTATAACCTTTTTAAACGGTTTCTACCGATACTTTCACAGAAAGGGATGAATGGCGGTAAAATTCAAAGGGTAAAAGTAAAATTTTTTACGCGAAAAGCAACCCGACATCTTTAAACGTTATCCCGGAATTAGGGAAATAAAAACAACGTAACTTTTCCGTAAAAAAATCATTAAAACAACACCTGAAAATACCCTAATTCCCGAACAAACGTCCAAATGGATCAAAACCGTTGTGATCGATTGTAATTTTTGTCCTTTTGCAGGAAAAGCTTTCAGCGAAAAAACCATCGGGTATACCGTGGTGCAGGCAGCAGATACGAAGAAGATCCTAATTGCATTAGCACAGGAATTTGCTCATCTGGATGAAGACATTACAACGGAGACAGCGTTCATTATTTTCCCCGCAGTATTTCGTGATTTCAACCGGTACCTGGACATGGTGGATAAAGCAGAACAATTGTTGGAGAAAGAAAATTATGAGGGCGTGTACCAACTTGCAAGCTTTCACCCTGATTATTGCTTCGTCGGCGCTGCAGATGATGATCCTGCCAATTATACAAATCGTTCTCCCTACCCGATGCTTCAGATCCTGAGAGAGGACAGTATCACAAAAGCATTGGCGAATTTCCCTAACCCCGAAAAGATCCCGGATAGTAATATCGCCTTTGCGAAAAAAAAGGGATTGGCATATATGCAGATGTTGCTGGCTTCCTGCAAAGCATAAGTAAGGAAACTTTCCACTATTTATTTTCATCGATGATCTCAAATTTCCTTGAAACGGAATTCCCCTGTTCATCAGTAAGGGTGATCATATGGATACCCTTCGACGGGCTGAGTGCCAGTTGATGGTACCGTTGTGTTGTTCCGGCATAACTGTTATCCAACGTCCAGAATATTTTCGCTTCGTTGTTGCGGTGTGCCGCGGTAAAGATCGTTTTTCCTTTTTCACCGTTCATTTCTTTTGGCACAAATATTTTTGAATCCTGTTGAGGATAAATAAGGTCCATCAATTTCTGGGTTTCCGTAACAGAGCAGCCTGATTTATACGGCGGCAAGGATCTGTAGTTTGCATTATGTTGCTTATAATAAAATTCCATGGAAGGAGGCAGAATGAACCAACTGCGGTGTTGCATCAGCGCCGGCGATTCACAACTTTCATTTACACGAAAGGAGGCTGTTGCATCCAGGTGAATGAGCTTATGATAGGGACAAAGCCCCGTACGCAGCGCATTCGGCGGCATGGCCAATGTATCAATATGTTCACAATCCGTATTTGCACGAAAACCGGTCTCCCGGCAAACGGGTACACGTACATAATTGTAAGCAGACTTTGTGAACCACCCCGTTTCGGGAAGCAAACGAAAGATATCAAACATCGCCGGTGCGGCAGCCTGTACGCCGATAAGTCCTGCCCGTCCCTCACCGGTCGTATTTCCCGCCCATACTGCCACAACGTATTTTGGCGTAACGCCGATGGCCCATGCATCCCGAAAACCGAAACTGGTACCGGTCTTCCAGGCTATTTTCCTGGAAGAAGCGAATTGCTGCCAGAGCCCTTCTTCACCGGGCCGCATCACTTCCTGCATGGCCATGAAAGTGAACCGGATGGAAGTGGCGTCGAGAGGAATTGGGGAGGCTATCAAATTCCTATTCTCTGATGGCTTGCCGGTATATGAAGGTGGGTGGAAATCTCTGCTGTCCGGTATGCCCTTATTCCTTTCCTGATGATTCAGCGTTCTGGCAAGCGATGCATACACGCCGGCAAGTTCCCACATCTTTACTTCGCAACCGCCGAGGATAAGGCTGAGGCCATAAAAATCTGCAGGGTTTGTTAAGGTCGTGATGCCGCATAGCTTCAGCGTTTCGTAAAACCGTTGGTACTTGAATTGCTGTAATAATTTTACTGCAGGAATGTTCAGGCTCCGGCTCAATGCAAGGTTTGCGGGCACTGCTCCGTCATACTGCAGGTCAAAATTTTGCGGGGTATAGCCGCCGATCTGCGTAGGGATATCTGACAACAGGCTGTTGGGTAGGATAGCCCCGTCGCTTAATGCAGCAGCATACAACAACGGTTTTAAAGCACTGCCGGGGCTGCGCGGTGCGTTGATCACATCCACGTCGCTTTCAATATTTTTGTTATGGGGCTGAAAAACATTTCCTACATAAGCAAGGGTATTGCCGGTCTCTACCTCCAACACCAAGGCACAGATATTATTGATATTGTTGCCGCTTAATTGCATTTGATGCCTGTTCACGATCTCCGTCACATGAAGCTGCAACGGCCCATTAAGCGTAGTTTGAATTTTTGTTGTACCTGTCTTATTTTCTTTGCGGAAACGCTGCAACAGGTGAGGCGCATTTTGCGGTAGCGGCAACGGTCTTTCCGGCAACTCTTCCTGCTTTGCAAGTTCCGCTTCCTCCCTACTCATTTTCCCCGCAAGAAATAATTTATCCAACAAACGATTTCTTTTCGTCAATAATATTGCCCTGTTCTTTCCGGGGTGCACGAGTCCCGGTGCATTGGGAAGCACGGCAAGCATCGCGGTTTCTGCCCAACTCAATTTTTCCGAACTCCTGCCAAACCACCGCCATGCCGCAGCATCCAACCCTACCACATTGCTGCCGAACGGAGCATTGGAGGCATATAGTGCCATGATCTCATTTTTGGAAAAGGAAAACTCAAGTCGCAGTGCGAGACAGGATTCTTTGAATTTGTTCCAAATGCTTCTTTCTTTGTTTTTCCCTGCGAGTCGCATCACCTGCATCGTGAGCGTGCTGCCGCCCTGCGTGGTCTGTTGCTTCGTATTTGCAATGAAGGCACGGCCCAGCGAACTCATATCCACTCCCGCATGGGCATAGAATCTTTTGTCTTCATAAGTGGTGATACAATCAATAAAATGTTGCGGTACATTATTGTTGTAAGGAAACCGCCATTGCCCGTCTGATGCAATGGTGGCATTCAACAGGTTGCCGTCGGAATCTTCTATCACATAACTTGTAGGTGCCGTGAATAATTTTCGCGGCAGCATGATGTAGAAGAGAAAAAGGAAGATGATTAGGGAGAGTAAAAGAATTTGTTTCCTTTTACTGAGCATAAAGATCTTATCAAATACGTTTACCAATTATTATATATTTTTTACCGCAGAGAGCCGGAGTTAAAGTAGGTTTCGCAGAGAAAGTAACCGCCGACGGGACTTAGAGCCGCCGTCGGGGTATATTTTTTACCGCAGAGAGCCGGAGTTAAAAGAGGTTTCGCAGAGAAAATAACCGCCGACGGGGCTTAGAGCCGCCGTCGGGGTATATTTTTTACCGCAGAGAGCCGGAGTTAAAAGAGGTTTCGCAGAGAAAATAACCGCCGACGGGACTTAGAGCCGCCGTCGGGGTTATTACTCAAATTTATTTTCCACTTACAACTTCAACCCATTTACCGTTAGCAGCAGCCGCAATACTGTTATCATACATCGCACGACAATCAGTAGCAGCCAGGAAGAACCTGCCGGGGTAAGCCGCATTTAACTGCACATAATAAGTGAGCGTTTCCCCCTGCCGGATGTTGAAATAATTATAAACCCTGTCATCACGCACATCTGTATAGGTGCTTGCGGAAGATTTAAATGCACCTTCCCCGTCCGTCATCCGCGGGTTAAGAATTTCCCAACCGCTTGGAAAAACCTGTGACAACGCCATTTGTGTATACGTACCGCGATTGCCGGTATTTTTTATGGTGACCTTTGCAATAAAGTCGGTGCCCTGTTCCAAACGACGGATATCAACAGCTGTACCGTTCTGCGAAATATAAGCAACGTTCATTGACAATGCTGCTGTATTATTTATTGCGCGCGTAGTATCCCCGGTAAGCGGTTGTCCCTGCGTAATGATCTTTACATACAGCACATTGCTGCCACGGTTCACAATGGAAACAGGATTCGCGCCCTCTTTTAACACAAGTGGCAGTTGTTTTAAATAGGAAGCTGCATTGATGTCTGATGACTTGCCGGAATAATTTGCCGTTGCAATGATCTTCGCACCGGACGGATTCTTACCGCAATATTTTGCGATGGCAAGCAAACTATATGCAGTCGTCTGCGTGCTGTACCAACTATCCTGTGAAAGCTTTGCTGCTACTGCAGAAAGTACCGTTGCCGCCTGGTTTTTCCTACCCAATAACGTGAGCGTTTCCAATACCATGGCTTCATCCCGCAGGCCGGAACCGAACGTAAAGCCCGGGTTCAGTCTTTGAGCGAAAGTCAGCGGGAGACCACTGATAAGGTCCATTGCTGCATTATCCTGACCCGCCAATTTATAGGCCGCAGCCAATCGCCATCTTGCTTCAGGGGAAAGATATTTGAACTCTCTTAACCGGTTCATCGCTCCCAACTCCGCAGATTTTGAAAGCGCTAAAGTATACAAACGATAAGCCTGCGCCAGGTCGCCGCCATAGAAATTTGTAGTAGAAGGAACCCAGGCATTTGCTTTCCCTCTTTGAAAGTTTTTCCATTGCGAGAGCATTTGATCGCTTACGGAATAACCGTTTTTCTGCGCTTCAATCAGAAAATGACCGGCATAACTGCTTCCCCAATCATCAGCCTCTGCAGCACCCGGCCAATAGGCAAAACCGCCGTCGGTCCGTTGGAAATTCATCAGCTTACCGATCCCTGCTTTTACATTCCTGTCAATCGTTCCTTTTTGAAATTCCGTCAGATCCGTTAATTGATTCAACACCAATTGCGGGAACACGGAGGATGTGATCTGTTCCACACATCCGTGCGGGTAGTCGATCAGGTAACTTAAACGCTTTTGCAAATTCATGGAAGGGATCGAAGAAATTTCCATCACGGATTTTCCTGCAGATGCAATACCTACGGGCATTACGGAAACATTCCATTTTTGTCCGGGTGACAACGTAATTTCCTGTACGCTCGTGATCACCGGGTTTGGATTGCGTACATCCAACTCAATTTCATCAGTCGCTTTTTCAGCACCGCTGCTCACCAGTACCTTCATCTTGCCAATACCCGTCGCATTCCTTACCCGTACATCGAAATAAGCTAATTGTTCCCCGGTCTTTGTAAAGGACAGCGTTTGTGTTGCTGAGCCGATCACTTCCAGGAAACTATTCGGCTGCATAACAACCGTTACATTTTTTATAATATTCTCCATCGCAAAAACCGTGACAGGCAATTTGATCGTTTCGCCCGGTGCCAGTACACGCGGCATCGTAGCCAATACCATTAAAGGTTTTTTCACCGCTACGGCCTTTTCGGCAAAACCATAGCTGCCCTCATGCGCCGCTACCACCATCGTTCTTACCGAGCCAATATAATTCGGCATCATAAATGTTTTGGTATGTCGTTCCCCTTTGCCGAGGGTAAACGGCCCGAGGTATTTAACGACGGGCCTGAACCGGTTCGCCGTTTTTTGTTTTACGGGGCCGGCATCTTCATCGCCACCAATGGTTAGTATCCGCTCCAGGTCGCCGCCCCATGCGCCGATCACCAGATCAAACATATCAAAGCTCTTTACACCAAGTGCTTCCCGGGCATAAAATGCTTTGTGCGGATCAGGGGTTTTAAAACGCGTAAGGTCAAGCAACCCTTCATCAACCACAGCAATACAATAGGTCATTTTTTTTCCGTTCTTCTCGCTCACACTCACGGACACATTTGTTTCCGGGCGAACGCTTGCCGGCATATTTATCTGTGGGGTGAGGATGGTATTTTTATCTTCGATGAAGAGCGGTATAGAACCGTACATCCTGATCGGAAGGTCATTGATGGTCTGGGCATGGGGCTGCAACAGGCTTACCGTTGCATAAATATTCGGAGCCATATCTGCATCAGCTTTGAATTTAATGACCGTCTGCCCCTGCGTGGTTTCCTGCCAGAATGTTTTCAATACTTTACTACCGCTTTCCAGGCTCACCAGCATACGTCCGCCTTTTGCCGAAGGAACAGAAAGCCGGATCTCATCACCGACATTATATTTGTCCTTATCTGAAGTAAAAGAAAGCATGCTCGCGGCAGACTGATCATCATTACCGCCGCGACTTTGCCAACCGGGCTCATCCACATAAAATGTGCTGCCGGTTATATGCCCGCTGAGTTTATCTTTTACAAGAATAAGATAACGTCCCCATTCATATTGGCCTGTGCGGAATGACCAGGAGCCCTTGCCGTTGCTGAGGACCAGGTCCTCTTTTCGGATCAGTTTATTATAATTATCCTGTGTAAAATTGCTCAGGTTATCGCTGCCCTCATCCCACCACCAGCGCCATTGAATTTTATAGAACTGCACCTCTACCCCGGCGGCACCGGACAGCAGGTTGCCTTTTCCGTCTACATTCACGATATCTACTTTGTGCGATTTACCGGTGAGCAAATAATCGAAGGGCTTCTCTCCTTCCGGCAATTTGATACCGACATACGAACGGTAAGGACTGTACTGCACCGTCATATTATCTATGCTGAATGCACCGCCCGGCTCAAAAACTTTTGTGAGCAGGCTCGCAGTGAGCATGCCCGGTGCGGCACCTTCCGTGGCGAAATCAGGTTTGATAGCGGCATTGCCGTTCTCATCTAATGTTCCTTCAAAAATGGTTTTCGTTTGTGTGCTGTAATTGGAAGTAGGGTTATCAAATTCAAAACCCGGGAATTTTGTAAATGTTGTTTTTCTTGCATAAAGAGAAGCATCGATCTTTGCTTTCAGGTTTTTTCCCGGGCTTCCGAAAAGCCACATGGAATTCAATGTACCGGTGTTGCTGCTGTTTACACCCAACACGGCATCCTTACCGAAGTCAAGATTTATTTTTAAACGGTTCGGCATCACCGTTTCAATTTTAATGCGTTTTTCAAAAACCGCACCGCCCGCCTTTATTCTCACCAGCCAGTTCCCCGTAGGTGATGAGGCATCCGTTACCGCACGGAAAACATTGAACCCGTCAGGACCATTCTCCTGCACAGCTCGTTTGAAAAGTTGGCCTTGGGGATTGATCAGGTTAAATTCAATAGGCATGTCATCAGGGAGATCGCCGGTCATATCCTCCAATATGCAATTAATGAAAAGGCTGTCGCCCGGGCGCCAAACGCCTCTTTCGCCGAAAATAAATCCTTTGATACCGTTCTTAATTTCTTCACCGCTCACATCAAAGCGGCTGAGGGGAAGGGTACTGCCGTCATCTAATTTCAGGTAACCCCTCTCGTCCCCTTTTTTGGCGATCAGCAGGTAAGGTTTTTCTTTGATATCGATCTCCGCAAAACCATCGCCGCTGCTGTTTCCCTTACCGATTACCCGGTTCTGATAATCCATTACAACGAGTTCTACACCACTCATTGGCTCCGTAGAAATAATGCTGCTAACGGCTACGGTAAGCGAACGGTCATTGCCTCGTTTTGCAGTAAGGCCGATATTGCTCGCCAAAATATTTCTGGTGGCCCAGCGGTCCTTGTTGTAATAAGATTTGCTTAACGGATCACCCTTTCTCTCCCAATTATACCCGTTGGGATAAAAATTATCATATGCCGACCAGAAAGCATCATCATCATCCTGCCCGTTGCCCCCGTTGTAATTTTCTTCATCGCCATAATCTTCTCTTTCCGAATTTTCTTCATTGTTTGCGGTAGTATCTGCAGTTGTTTTTGAATACAAAGAATAACCGGGGCGAAAACCGATAGTGACCCTGTAAATAGCACCCGGTTCAGTTTTTAGGAATTTGTCTATATCTAAAGAGAACCGCTGCTTTTGCCGCAGGTCAAGTGTTTTATCATCATCCAGCCGCAATGTTTTTTGAACGATCGGTTTTGCCACACGGCGGATCTCCTGGTCACCGCCCAACTCGTTTTGCTGGAGGAATTGCGGCACATTATTTTCAAATATCTTAATGATACTAATGTCTACGGCACTGAGGTTTATCGCGTCGAAAGGCAGAACCAGTTTACCGGAATTGGGAAGTATATTTCCTTTGCCGATAATTTTTACGGAAGGTTTTTGGTTTTCAAAAATTACATTCGCTGTAAAACCGCCTGCGAGGGAAGCGCCCCAAATATTCTTTATACCGGCATTTACATTGATGGTATAATTTCCTTCGAGGGGCTTTCCCGAAAATAATTTTACCTCACTTCCGTTGATACTGTAAGATACATCCTGCTCATTGCTGATGCTTACCAAACCTGTTAGATCCTGGCCGATTGCAATGGGGTCGGAAAACTGTACCGAAGCATATTGCTGTGCATCATTTACCGGCATTATATCCAACACTTTAAAATCACCGGGTGCGGGAACGCGCAGTTCTTCGTTACCGGAAACCTCCATTTTCATGGACTTACCTTCCCATGAAAGGATAAGAGGACTTGCCTCGCTGCTTCGTTGAATCCCGTTTACCGTAAAGGCATGTGTTTTCCCTCCGGCGCCATGCTGCCAGGTAATAGGGTATCCTTTACTGTTGAGTGAAGCGGATAATAACTTTTCAACCTGCTTCCCGTCTTCCGTATCTGCCGTTCGGAGTTCCCCGTTCAAGAACATTTTATCTTTTGAGCCATCGCTTCTAAGGCCGGTATGCAAAACTTTGAAGGAAGGTTTTATTGTCTTAAGGTTAAACTTCAGGTTTTTATATTTTGAAGGAACCTTGGTTACTTTTCCCAAATGAAAATTCACTTCATACAACCTGTCCGGCTCCAGATTTTTTTCCGGTTTGAATTCAATTGTTCTTGCATCCAACCAGGTTGCCTTTCCGTTTACAGAAGGAGAAAGCTCAAACAGTTTATCCTTAACGGGCTCACCCACAGTATGCGTGGTAGCGGCCTCCGAGGCCAACTGTATGCGAATGCTGCTTGTTTTGGAAACGATGCCGGTCGTGTAAGCTTCTACATATTTCGCAAAGCCCGGGTCCACATCGATCCATGCGCGGGTTTTGTTTTTACAGGAACTTCCGAATAATACGATCGCGATAAAAAAAAGGATGCCCTTCGCCAAATATTTGCGGCCGGGGAAGGCGTTGGGGGATGACATGATGAGGTTTTTAGAATGGTTACGCAAGCTTCGGCGAAAACCGCTTGGGAAATTGCTTGCATAAATGTTGCAACAAATTTTGATATGTACAAAATAAAGTTTTGCTAAAAGAGGTAGGGGGACAGATTACACGAATTATTCGAATTACGCGAATTACACGAATTATTCGAATTACACGAATGAAAACAACGCATAAATCTGTGTTCATCCGTGGTATCAGCGTCATCCGTGTTCAAAAACTATA
>JBBJLU010000050.1:0-20392 GCA_037719665.1 Ferruginibacter sp. | reverse complement strand
GAGTCAGAAGAAACGGCTACGACGGCCACAGAATCAATGTCTGTCTTCTTATACACCCGCAATGTGCTGTCCACCTGCTTTTGTGTAGGGTTGCGTAAAATTTCATCATTGATCAGCACGAGGGTATCTAATCCCTGTGCTTTCGTGGTAAAGAAACCTGCGTAGCGGTTTTGGATACCGTTCTCATCACTTACAAAAGTAAAATGGGTATTGTTGTATTGCGCGGGGAAACGTGTGTTCCCGTATTTAATATTGGTAAGCTGCGTGATCTGGTTTAGCTCGGCCTTGTCTCCGAAATCGGTTATCAGGAATACATTGTACCGGTTATTGCTTGGTAAAACAGTGTCGGATGTTTTGGCGGAGAGGTTCGGCCTGTTGCTGCTGAATATGATACCGGTCTTGTTAGGGAAAGCTACGAACGAAGGATCAAGGTCGTCATACACATCATTGGTGATCTTTTGTACTTTCTCTTTTTCAAGACCGAAGGTATAGATATCGGTATGCCCGTTTTTCACTGCGGAAAGCAGGAGTGTCCGGCTGTCCAACATATATTTTACATCCTGTATCTGGTCAAACTGATCTGTAAGGTCATAAGTATATTGTTTGAGGTTGCTGAGCACATCGTATACAAATAATTTCAGCCGTCCCTGTGTGGAATAGATCACCGATATCCTTGTTCCCTTGGGATCCCATGCCATCAGCGGGTAAGTTGGATTGATCTCCGCTTCATAGGACCTGGTGCCGTATTTAAGCAGTGTTTTATTTTCAAAACCGCTGTTTAGAATTACTCTTACAATACCTTTCTTAAACTGTGTTACTACGTAATCACTGTTCTTCTTATTGGGATTAACGTTGAAACGGAAATAATTCAGGCGCTTGCTGATATCAAAACCATCTATGTAATTGCCTTTTGGATAAGGCTTCCGGCGAATGATGTCTTTGGAATATTTATCATCCTGGTATTCCATGAACTGTTGTTGCAACTGCTTAAAGGAAAGCTTGGTGATCTGGTTGCTCGCCTTGTTCAGGTTTTTATATACCCTTGCCAGGTAAAGAAAATAAGTAACGTTTTCTTTTTTGTATTTCTCTTCGATATAGTACCAGAAAGCATGTCCCGCAAGAAGGGGTTTTTGAAAAGCGAATTTTGAAAATTTGTTGTAGTCGCCGCTGAGCATTTCACTTTTGAGCTCATCATCAAGGTCGGTACTCCAGTTTTCGCCGAGGTAGGCTACATAACCGTCCGTAAGCCATTGCGGAAGATCGAGCAGCGTTTGGTTACCGGCTACTTCACCGAGGTCATCGCCGAAAAGTACATTCTTAGTGATCACATCTGCTATTCCCTGCCTGATCTGTCTTTTTAAGTTATAATGATTGGCATCATGCCAGATCACCATCTTATTATTCACGAGGCGGGTAACGTTGCCGGTGTTCAATATGTCGGACTCGAGGCCGATATTGGTTTGTTTGTAATCTGCAAATTCGTTGTAAAGTATAATATTGGCGCGGCGCTGAAGGCTGTATTCCGCGGCGGCTTCTATCTGTGGTAGTTCTTTTTCTGCAGCCTGGGCCACAAATTTTGCCAACTCCTGTCCGCCCGCATAGAAATATACATTAAAGTTTTGTGTTTGATAATATTGCCACTTGAATTTTTTATACTGGATCCTGTTTTTACCGAAGGTGACAGCATTCACCTGTGCAGTGCTCACAATTGCCGGAAGAATGAAAACCCATAAAATCAAAAATATTCTGCTGAACTTTGCCATACTTATCTGTTGATATTGAGTCTTAAAATTAGTTTATTAACCGGTAAGTTTAAAATCATTTTGTAATAGATTAACGGTCCCGGTAAGAACATTGTCACCCCGGTAGGTCGATACCGAATTAACGTAAATGACCGGGAGTTCGGCAAGTTCACCTTACATTTTATAAACATATCACCCCTTTACATCAATTAAATTCCTATTAATGCTCAAAATAAAATCATTTGAATTTAGTCCTATACAGGAAAATACCTACGTATTGTATAATGAATTTAATGATTGTATCATTATTGACCCGGGTTGTTATTTTGATGAAGAAAAAGACAGGCTCGTAGCGTTTATTGAAGAAAAGCAACTTAAACCGGCCATGTTGATCAATACCCATTGCCACCTCGATCATGTATTCGGCAATAAAATGCTGGCAGAGAAATATGGCTTGGTCCTGCAACTGCATAAAAATGAAGAGGCGGTGCTGCAGTTTGCTCCTGCAAGCGGACTGATGTACAGCATGCCATTTGATAATTATACCGGGGAATTTATTTTCATCAACGAAGGAGATATTATAACGCTTGGCGAGGATGAAATAAAGGTGTTGTTCACGCCGGGACATAGTCCGGGCAGCCTTAGCTTTTTTAGCGAAAAAGATAAATTCGTGATCAGCGGGGATGCATTGTTTAAGAACAGTATCGGGCGCACCGATCTGCCGGGTGGTGATCATGATGTGCTTATCAAAAGCATTAAAGAAAAATTACTTGTATTGCCGGATGAAACCAAGGTGTACAGCGGGCATGGGCCAGTGACAACGGTGGGGGAAGAGAGAAGGGGGAATCCGTTTTTGAACGACCGGTAAATCCCGCTGGCGACTGTAGCCCCTGCAGCGGTTGTAAAAAGAATTAAATTGATTATCTTAACGCATAATATGAAATTAAAATATGCGATATATATATTGCTGCTCGGCTATGTTTTAGAAATCCTGGGCGCCCTTTTAAAGATCATGCACCATCCCGTAGCTGATATACTGCTCATGGCTTCTACTTTTATCATTATCCTCGGCATTTTTCTGATCGTTGTAAAACTCGTGAACCATCCCAAGATCAAAGACATCATGAATAGCTGATGCTCGCTCTCGAATAAAAAATGAAGAGGCAAATCATCAAATTTTCAAATTGATTCCTGGCAAAGTTCTATAAGCACACCATTCGTCCCCTTGGGATGTAAAAAGCAAACCAATTTATTATCAGCACCTTTTTTAGGAGTTTCGTTGAGGAGTACAAATCCTTCGCCCTGCAATCGCTTCATTTCCGCTTCTATATCCGCTACTTCAAAAGCGATATGATGAATTCCTTCCCCTTTTTTATCAATGAATCTTGAAATAACCCCGTTTTCGGCGCAGCTTTCCAATAATTCGATCTTTGTTCCGCCGGTTTGGAAAAATGCAGTATTTACCTGCTCGCTTTCTACCGATTCTGTCTTGTAGCACTGACTATTCAGCAGTTTTTCAAAGAGGGGAACAGATATTGCCAATTCTTTTACAGCGATCCCTATATGTTCCGGTTTTAGCATACACTTAATTATTTATTTCTTATCCCGCAACGCTAAAGTAGAACGTTTACTGTAAATTTGCACTATATTTTTAAATTCAGAACAGCATGTTGAAATTGCCCATATATCTTGATAATAATGCCACTACGCCAATGGATCCGAGGGTGTTGGAAGCGATGACGCCGTATTTCCTGGAAGATTTCGGGAATGCTGCCAGCCGCAACCATCCTTTTGGTTGGAAGGCAGAAGAAGCTGTTGATTATGGCCGCGAACAGGTAGCAAAACTGATCGGCGCAGACCCTAAAGAGATCATATTTACCGCAGGTGCAACCGAAGGCGATAACCTGGCGATCAAGGGCGTTTTTGAGATGTATGCTCAAAAAGGCAATCATATCATCACTGCCACTACAGAACATAAGGCCGTTTTGGATACCTGCAAGCATATTGAAAAGCTGGGCGCAGAAGTTACTTATCTTAAGGTACAGCGCGACGGGCTGATAGACCTCAAAGAACTGGAAGCGGCCATCAGGCCTACGACCATCCTGATATCGATCATGTATGCTAATAATGAGATCGGGACGGTAATGCCCATAAAAGAGATCAGCGCTATTGCTAAAAAACACGGTGTATTGGTGTTCACAGATGCCACCCAGGCAGTCGGAAAAATACCTGTGGATGTAAATAAAGACGGCATTGACCTGATGGCCTTTACCGCACATAAAATGTATGGTCCTAAAGGGGTGGGTGCTTTGTATGTACGGCGCAAAAACCCAAGGGTAAAAGTAACGGCCCAGATG
Source organism: Ferruginibacter sp. (assembly GCA_037719665.1). Taxonomy (GTDB): domain Bacteria; phylum Bacteroidota; class Bacteroidia; order Chitinophagales; family Chitinophagaceae; genus Ferruginibacter. Next base: position 16,293 of record JBBJLU010000050.1, on the reverse strand, counting down.
GATGGCGGCGGACACGAACGCGGAATGCGTTCAGGCACGCTGAATGTTCCGGGGATCGTTGGTTTTGGCAAAGCCTGCGAATTATGTATGAATGAAATGGAAGCTGATACAAAACGCATCAGCAAATTGCGGGATAAATTGGAAACGGCTTTATTATTATTGGAAGAGGCTTATGTAAATGGCAGCACGGAACACCGTTTACCGCATGTGAGCAATATTTCATTTAAACACGTAGAAGGAGAGGGCCTGTTGATGGGCTTTAATAAAAATATTGCCCTGAGTTCGGGTTCGGCTTGTACGTCTGCATCTCTGGAACCTTCGTATGTATTGAAAGCACTGGGCTTGGGCGATGATCTTGCTCACAGTTCACTGCGCTTCGGTTTAGGCAGGTTTACTACCGAAGACCAAATAGATTATACGGTAAAGGCAATAAGTGAGACGGTTATTAAGTTAAGAGAAATGAGCCCGCTTTGGGAAATGTATAAAGAAGGAATTGATCTGAACAGTATTGAATGGGCGGCGCATTAGAAATAATTTTGAATGATGAATGTTGAATTTTAAATTCAGGCATTCCATTCAAAATATATAATTCAAAATTTAAAATAATTAAAAATGGCATACTCAGAAAAAGTTATTGATCACTACCAAAATCCCAAGAACGTGGGAACGCTCGATAAGTCGGATAAGACCGTCGGTACCGGTTTAGTAGGAGCACCGGAGTGCGGCGATGTAATGCGCCTCCAGATCAAAGTGGATGATGCTACCGGGATGATCACGGATGCCAAGTTTAAAACCTTTGGTTGCGGATCTGCTATTGCTTCCTCCTCACTGGCTACAGAATGGCTTAAAGGAAGAAGTGTGGAAGATGCACTGAAAGTAGATAACATGGATTTCGTGGAAGAACTTAATCTTCCCCCGGTAAAGATCCACTGCTCTGTTTTGGCAGAAGATGCGATCAAAGCAGCGATCAACGATTATCGCTCAAAGAACGGCCTGGAGCAGATCAAATTTGAAGAAAGCGTGGTTCATTAATAAATCAAAGGGCAAAAGTTAAAACCCAAAAGTAGCTTCTTAAACTTTTAAGTAATTCCCGGTTTCGAATATTAATAAGTCAAAGGGCAAAAGTTAAAACCAAAAAGTAGCTTCTTAAACTTTTAAATATTTCCCGGTTTCGAACATTAATAAATCAAAGGGCAAAAGTTAAAACCCAAAAGTAGCCACTTAAACTCTTAAGTATTTACCGGTTTTGGGTTTTTAGTTTTTACTTTTCACTTTTAAGAACATCCACCGGTATGGAAAATAGTATTTATATAAGCGATAAAGCCAAAGAAAAGGTAAAGGTCCTGATGACCGATGCCGGTGTAGGGGAAGATCATTCGTATTTTCTCCGTGTGGGTGTTGTGGGCGGCGGTTGCAGCGGGCTAAGCTATAAAATGGATTTCGACAATGAGGTGAAACCGATGGACCAGGTCTTTGAAGATAAAGGCATGAAGATCGTGACGGACCTCAAGAGTTTTTTATACCTCGTGAATACAGAGTTGGAATTCAGCGATGGTCTGAACGGCAAAGGATTTTATTTTAATAATCCCAATGCAAGCCGCAGTTGCGGTTGCGGGGAAAGTTTCGCTGTATAAAAATATTGAAAGAATTCACATAAAAACCCCGTTACTAACGGGGTTTTTATGTGTTCAAAAAGGTGGGTATTTATTGCGCCTGCGCAAAAGAATTTCTTCCTCCGCCGGTTACAAATGTGGCATTCATGCGGGTATTTTGTGCCGCACTGAACATGTACATACAAAGATCATCCGTATAATCCATATAATTCATCGTCATCATAACAGGGGTTCCGCTGCAGGCACTCGTCTTTCCTGCTGCAGGGCAACCGTAATTGGCACCCGTGTGCAATGGCGTATCGCTCACAAAATCGTTACCACAGGTTGCATCTCCCCAAATATGACGAAGATTCAGCCAGTGCCCTACTTCGTGTGTAGCGGTCCTGCCTTTATTATAAGGTGCCCCTGCCGTAGTTACGCCGAATGCATTGTCATCTACAACCACACCGTCGGTAGTGCTGCTGCCGCCGGGGAATTGTGCATAGCCGAGAATTCCACCGCTCATATTACAGCTCCACATATTCAGTTTGGTGGTAGGACTTGTCGGGCTAATTCCCCCGCCGCTTGATTTCTTCATGGCATCATTGGTACCCCATGACGTTTTATTTGTGCTCTTCCTTACCACCTGGTCCAATACGAAACGAACGCCTACATCTCCGGCTTTCACACCCTGGAACAAAGCAGGAACCCGGCTGATATCTGAATTAGTTCCGCTGAAATCATTATTCAATACATCGATCTGCGATTGTATCTGTGCCTGCGAAATATTTTGAGAAGCGGTTTTGTATAATACATTTACAACAACCGGGATATACACGATCCCGTTGGAGAGGTAATTCTCCGAATGATTCAGTTGATAATTTGCCGTAACATTTTCAATGGCCTGCATTCGTGCAGCAAGGCCGGGGTCAGCCTGCAATTGTTCCAACAACACATCCTGCGCCGCACAGGTACGAAGGCCGACTTGTTGAACAGGTTCAGGAGTCACAGCAATTGGTTCGTCGGTCATTGTCTTCTTTGTACAACCGGCGGCAACTAAAAAACACAGGGCAAATAATGCAGGAAATCTTTTCATAATGGTGGATTTTGTTTTTCTGAGATTGAGATTGAATAATTCCTATAAATTAATGATTTCATATCAAAACCAAAAACATTTTTTAAACAATAACAAAAAAATGTAACCGTTGGAATACGCATAATAAAAAATCCCCCCGCATAACGGAGGGATCCAGCAGTTGGTTTCGGCAAACATAAGTTTGAACTTATTTTGAAAGATACGATTACTTATCAAAAAAGGATAATATTTATCCTGTTCAAATATTTTATACCAACTACTATTAACAGGACATCATTTGTATTGTTTTTGCTGCCTTGAATTCCATAATAATATGTTATAACCGTCTTTGAAGCAGCCTTTAGCCGGTAAGGCTTAAATTGCAGCAATTTTATACCGGTATGTTCAGTATTTGCAATAAGGAATTAAGCAGGTTTTTCAGCAATCTCACGGGCTATATAGCTATTATACTTTTCATGATCATTTGCGGGATCTTCCTTTTCTTTTTGCCCGCAAGCAGCATCCTCGATAACAATTATGCAACTTTGGACCGTTTTTTTGAACTGGCTCCCTGGGTGCTGTTGTTCCTGGTACCGGCCGTATCGATGCACTCCTTTTCAGAAGAATTTAAACAGGTACCTATGAACTGCTGAAAACGAAACCGCTTACTTCATGGCAGATCGTATGGGGCAAATACCTGGCTATCCTGGCGGTTTTGGTCTTCATCATTGTTCCTACCTTCATATATATAATTACCATCCGGTCCCTGAGCAGCACGGGTAGATATTGGCGGGGTACACGGAAGCTATTTGGGATTGTTTATGTTGGCTGCAGTTTTCGTCGCTATCAGTATTTGTTGCAGCAGCTTTACTTCAAATGCTGTTGTGGCCTTTCTCGTCAGCGGATTTGTTTGCCTGATCCTCTATTATGGTTTTAATGCATTGAGCACACTCCCTTTCTTTTCCGGCAACGCAGATTACTATATCGAAATGGCGGGTATCGATTTTCATTACCGCAGCATCAGCCGCGGTGTGGTTGATACCAGGGATCTGGTATATTTCCTCAGCATTATTTTTCTTTCCTTACTGATCACCGTGCAAAATATCCGAAGGAAATAATGTTCAGAAAATTATTACATACCCCTTATTGGTTGCCGCTGATCCTACTCATACTGGTGGGGGTAAATTGGTTGGCATCTCAATGGCATACCCGTATTGACCTTACGAATGAAAAAAGATTCACCCTCAGTAACGCCACAAAAAAATTATTACGAAATATTGATGAACCCGTAACGGCGGAAGTTTTTCTGAAGGGAGATTTCCCTTCCGGTTTTCGGCAATTGTCTTCTGCCGCAGAAGACCTGTTGCGGGAATTCAAAGAAGTGGGCGGCAGTAATATCCGTTACAGATTCCTGGCACCGGATGCGAACATACCCGGTACGGAGTTTACCTACACAGATTCATTAACGGCCATGGGCCTGGCCCCTATAAATCTTACCAGCAGGCTCAAAGAAGGGCAACAACAGCAATTGGTTTATCCTTATGCCCTGTTACATTATAAAGACAGGACCCTGCCCGTCCAATTATTTACAACAGAATCGAAAGGTACCGCGTTTGAGATCTTGAATAACGAGCAATCGATGATGGAATACCGGGTGGCTGACGGAATTTCCCGTATCATGCAAACGGAGAAAACCGTTGTAGGGTACCTCACGGGGAACGGCGAGCCGCAGGATTACCGCTCATATGACCTGGCACAGAATTTTTTGAAAAACAATTACCAATTGTTTGTTTTTGATATCAATAATCCGGGCCCCATCCCCATGGAATTCGGCGCATTGATCGTGGTAAAACCTACCCTTGCTTTTTCGGAAGAATCAAAGTTCAAGTTGGATCAATACGTCATGAACGGCGGAAAACTGATCATGTTTATAGACAGGCTGAATGCGGAAATGGACAGCCTGCAAATTAAAAATGAAGTGTGCTGGACCGGAACTGAAATTAAATGACTTCTTTAATTACGGTGTACGGATCAATGCTGATTTGAATGGACCTGCAGTGTGATTATCTTCCTTTTGATGTGAACGGCAAAGGTCAGTTTGAGTTGCTGCCCTGGAATTATTTTCCATTGATCGGTTCGGACAACAATCATCCCATCAACACCGGGCTTGGATTGGTCTCGGGAAAATTTGTACATTCATTGGATACCGTAGAAGCGGAAGGGATCCGAAAAACGGTCATCCTCCAATCATCTGCTAATGCAAGAACGATCGGATCGCCGGCTTTGATCAGCCCCGCAGAGAATGTGAATGCCCCGGAGGATGAAAAGTATAAAAGATCAGCCATACCGGTAGCTGTTTTGCTTGAAGGTAAATTCAACTCCCTGTACGCAAACAGGCTTTCACAGGCTATGAGCGACAGCCTCAAAGATCATAATGCCGTCTTCATTCCGAAAAACGGAATAGTCAACAAAATGATCATTGTAGCAGACGGGGATATTGTTTTGAATAGCTTGGCTAAAGGAGCACCTACGCCGATGGGTGCAAATCCGTACACCTACGGAACGCAACGGGAATATCCTTTTGCAAATGAAAAATTTATAAAAAACTGTTTGGAATATCTTACGGACCCCAATGAGATCAATGAAGCAGCTTCCAAAGGGCATGTGCTCCGTTTGTTGGACCCTAAAAAAACAGCATCCCAAAAAACAGTTTGGCAGGTCATGAATATATTATTACCTGTTGCGATCGTTATTCTTTTTGCACTTGTTTTCCGTTGGCTCAGGAAACGAAAATATACAATTACATAATGGACAAATCACAGGTATTATATTTGGTTTTCGGATTAGCAGTTGTGATCGCATTGATCTTTGACCTTGGACTGCTCAGTAAAAAAAATAAGGCGATCAGCCTGAAGACCGCGTTGATCCAAACTATCTTTTGGGTGGCTATATCTCTTATTTTCTGCGGATTTATCTGGTGGCAAAATGAGGGCGGCAACGGGAAGACTGATGCCATAGCTTATATCTCCGCGTACCTGTTGGAATGGTCGCTTTCTATTGATAATATTTTTGTCTTTATCATCATTTTTTCCTTCTTCGGGATAAAAGAAAAAAACTATTCCCGGGTATTGCTCTTGGGTATCATGATGGCGATCGTTTTCCGCATCATTTTCATCGCATTGGGAAGTGAACTGGTAGCCAGGTTCGGCTGGATCATGTATGTTTTCGGTGTCTTCCTGGTCTTTACCGGTATTAAGATGTTTTCAAGCAACGAGGACCATGAATTCGATCCCTCCCAAAGTTGGGCATACCGTATATTGAAAAAGATCATGCGCACCACCGACGATGCCCCTGACGGGCAGTTTATGGTAAAGAAGGACGGCAAAACTTATTTTACAAAATTGGCTATGGTCGTAGTGATGCTCGGCCTGATCGATATTGTTTTTGCTGTGGACTCTATTCCTGCCGTGTTCTCCGTTATCCCGGATCCTTCCAAAAAAATGCTGATCTATTCTTCCAATATCTTTGCGGTCCTGGGCCTGCGGAGCCTCTTCTTTTTATTGCGCGGTGCAGCGAGTAAATTCGATTATTTGCAACAGGGAATTGCAATTGTTCTTGTGATCATAGGAATAAAAATGTTGTTGCCCCTGCTTTCCTATACCGGCATCAATGCAGAAAAACTTCATGTGCCCGCATGGTTATCCCTGGTGGTGATCATTGTTTGTATCAGCGGCTCTATTATTTATTCGATATATCACCAAAAGGCGGGAAGCCCGGATGATTATTCCGACCCCGAGGAACCGCAACCATAAAAAATTTCCCCTTGAGCTATTTTATTTCCGAAATAAAAAATATCATTTCTGCAGATCTTTTGATGCAGGGCGATGATGCGCTCATTGAAAATCTCCTGACGGACAGCCGTAAATTATTGTTTCCCGAAAGTTCTTTATTCTTTGCACTGCAGGGCGAGGGCAGAAGCGGCGCTTCTTTTATAAAAGCATTATATGATAAAGGAGTAAGAAATTTCGTAACAGATACCCGCCGGAATGAAAAGGACAACGCTCCGTACGCGGGTGCAAATTTTTTAATTGTTCCAAATGTTTTAAAAGCCCTGCAACAATTGGCGGGGTATCATCGGCATCAGTTTAAAATTCCCGTCATCGGTATTACCGGCAGTAATGGTAAAACCATTGTTAAAGAATGGCTGAACCAAATACTTGCCGAAACATTCAATATCGTGCGCAGCCCGAAGAGTTATAATTCGCAGGTGGGTGTGCCCCTCAGCTTGTGGCGGATGAATGAAAGCAATGAACTGGGCATCTTTGAATCGGGCATTTCCAGGCCGGGAGAAATGCAGCATTTACAGGAAATGATCGACCCGGAGATCGGCGTGGTCACTTTTATCGGCAGTGCACATGCGGAAGGATTTACGGGCAAGGAGCAGAAAATACATGAAAAACTTCAGTTGTTCACCAACAGTAAACAGCTGGTTTTTTGTTCCGACGATGAAACTATTGTCAATGCAGTAAACGCGTTTTCACAAACAGAAAATACCGGGATAAAAAAGTTCAGTTGGGGTAGAAACCCCGGGGCAGACCTGTTGGTCACGCAAATTAAAAAGAAAGAAGGTTTATCAGAGATCAGTTGCAGTTTTGATGAGAGGGTGTTTACCTTCTCTATACCCTTTACCGATGAAGCATCGGTTAATAACTGCTTGGCTTGTTGTTGCATTTTGCTCATTTTAAAAATCGATACCGGGGTTATAACAGAGCGAATGCTCCAGCTTCGGCCGGTAGAAATGAGGCTGGAAATGAAACAGGGAATCAACAATTGCTCCGTGATCAATGACGGCTACAGCGCTGATCTGAATTCACTCGGCATAGCTCTTGATTTTTTGGAGCAACAAAAGCACCATAAAAAACGTACGGTCATCCTTAGTGATGTGCCGGCTGCTGCTAAGGAAGTGCCGGCACTGTATAAAAAAATAGCGGCTGCATTGTCGCAAAAAAATATTTATCGCTTCATCGGTATAGGCCCGTTGCTTGCGGAGCACAGGGATCTGTTTTCCGGTGTCGCCGATACCGTTTTCTATGATTCTACAGAATCTTTTATCCCGGAGATACCTGCGCTTGATTTTCATAATGAGACCATTTTACTGAAAGGGGCCCGCGTATTCCGGTTTGAAAAGATCAGCAATGCCCTGGAGCATAAGGTGCACGAAACATTGTTGGAAATAAACCTGAACGCGCTTCGTCACAACCTGAAAGTGTACCGGCAGCATATCGGGAATGATGTTAAAGTGATGGCCATGGTGAAAGCATTCAGCTACGGAAGCGGCAGTTTTGAGATCGCCAACCTGTTGCAGCACGCCGGTGTGGAATACCTCGCGGTTGCCTACGCAGATGAGGGTGCAGATCTTCGGCGGAGCGGTATTACGCTGCCGTTGATGGTGATGAATACAGAACCTTCAGGTTTTGAAAGCATCCTGAAATATTCCCTTGAACCGGAAATTTATTCTTTCAATATCCTGAATGAGTTCAGGGCATTCCTGTCACACAAAAATATTACACAATACCCGGTCCATATAAAAATTGATACCGGAATGCACCGCCTTGGTTTTGAAGAAAACGATATGGAGGCTTTATGCAGCACCCTCGCGGAGGACAATTCCTTTAAGATCATTTCTGTTTTTTCGCATCTTGCCGCCAGTGATGCTGCTGCCCATGATGATTTTACAGAACAGCAAGCCGGGATCTTTAACCGGGCCGCTGATAAAATTAAAACCTTTCTGGGCTATGATTTTATCAGGCATGTGGCTAATTCTTCCGCCATTTTCCGGCACCCGGGTTTGCAGATGGACATGGTAAGGATCGGCATCGGCTTTACGGCGGATGCCTCACCGAGATGCAGCATCGCCTGCAACACGTCACCACATTAAAAACCACCATTTCCCAAATAAAAAACATTCAAAAAGGGGAGAGCATCGGTTACAGCAGGTCGGCCATAGCCCAACAGGACTCCCGCATTGCAACTGTGCAAATCGGGTATGCAGACGGCTACCCCCGCTCATTAAGCAACGGAAAGGGAAAAATGTTGGTGAACGGGAGTCCTGCTCCCGTGATCGGAAATGTCTGTATGGACATGACGATCCTGGATATTACGGGCCTTGAAGCGGAAGAAGGCGACGAGGTGATCGTCTTCGGCGAACTGCCTACAGTGACCGATGTGGCAGGCTGGGCTGATACAATATCATACGAGATCCTTACCAATATTTCTCAACGTGTGAAAAGGGTGTACTTTGAAGAATAATTAATAGGGAATAATTAATATTTAATAATTACGCAGTTCTAAAAGATCGCACTGAATAATTTTTTTGAGCTGCCTATCCTTTCTGTAGTATTACCCTATTTTGGAAGAATTTCGAACTAAAGAAATATTAAATATTACCTCTTAAATATTACATCCCCCGATTCCGGCTATATTTGCGCCATTAATATGAAAAAAATCTATGTTGTAATTATTATTCTCTTGGTTCTCATTGCAGACCAGGCGTTGAAGATCTATATTAAAACAGGGTTTCCGTTGAATACAGCACAACCTGTTGCCGGTAATTGGTTTCAACTGTATTTTGTAGAAAACCCGGGCATGGCTTATGGCTGGAAATTCGGTGGTAATTGGGGCAAAATGGCCCTGACGATATTCAGATTGGGTGCGGTGGTATTCGGTACCTGGTATCTCGGTAGCATAATACGCAGAAAATACCATAAAGGATTTATCTTCTGTGCAGCCCTTATCTATGCAGGGGCCTTGGGCAACCTGATCGACAGTTGTTTTTACGGTCTTATTTTCGATAAAGGCATGATCTACGATCCGCAAGTGAAAGATTATGTTAATTATAGCGGCCTTGCGGCTTTCTCCGGCAACGGGTATGCGTCTTTTCTGCATGGTAATGTGGTGGATATGCTTTATTTCCCGGTGTTGCGCGGTACATTCCCCGAATGGGTCCCTTTTTGGGGAGGTGAGCATTTTGAATTTTTTCGTCCTATCTTTAATATAGCTGATGCAGCTATTAGTACGGGTGTGATCACCATATTGGTTTTTCAAAGGAGGTTTTTCAAGCAACAAAACAGCTCCGGGAAGCATCATACCGTGGAAACCGCTACTTTAACTGATGACATTTCGCAGATATCATAACTTTAAAACCTACAAAACAAATACAACAATGAAATTCGTACGAATTCTCCTGGTCTTTTTAACTGCTGCATTTATCTTCTCCTCCTGTCAGAAAGAACTTAGCCTCGAATTGGGCAATGCAAAAGGAACCTTAAAAGAAGACGCTTCAGGTGATTGTTTGCCTGTTTTGATCAACGGTTCCTATCAAAAAGACACCTTGCTGAAACCGACTAATTATGTAGATATCCAGGTAGATATTACAGAATCAGGCAGTTATATTATTAAGAGTGATACGGTAAACGGGTATACGTTTAGTGCAACCGGTGCAGTATCCTCTACAGGGCTCAATACTATTCGTCTCCTGGGATCAGGTCGCCCGATCAACCCGGGTTTGGATGTTTTTAAAGTAAAATTTGATACAAGCATTTGCGAGATCAATATAGTGGTTACGGGAACAGGTGGCGGTGGCGGCGGTACAGCAGCAGTTTATACATTAGGGGGCTCGCCGGGAACCTGTACGGGTGCAATTGTTAGCGGGACTTATATGCAGGGTCTGATCCTTTCACCCGCCAACACGGCAACTGTTGATGTAAATGTAACAACACCGGGTACCTATACTTTAACTTCCGGGCCTGTAAATGGCGTTAGTTTTTCCGGCGTAGGTTCTTTTGCCGCCGCCGGTCCTAATACCATCACACTTACCGGTTCCGGAACACCTACTGCAGCGGGTCCTTTTAATTATCCGCTTACTGCCGGCACAAGTAATTGCACATTCACAGTTACTTATGCTACTCCGGCGGCTCCCGCAACATATAATTTAAGTTGTACGACCCCTGTATTGGCAGGAACTTACCAGGCGGGCACTGCTATGAATACTTCCAATACCCTTACTGTGGGCGTAAATGTTACGGCGGGCGGATCATACAGCATTACCAGTACAGTAGTGAACGGTATTTTGTTTATAGGGTCAGGCGTTCTTGCTGCCACCCCGGCTTCACAAACGGTAACCCTTACAGCAACGGGAACTCCCACTGCTGCCGGAACGTTTTCTTACCCGCTCAGCGGCGGAGGAAGTACCTGTACTGTTCCGGTTACCTTTATTGCAGGCACGTCTGCTACAGATTTTATCAACTGCAATATCGACGGGGTAGCGGCTACTTTTAATTTTATGCCTGATGCCGTTTATGATAATACAACCGTTCCCGGTTTTAATATCCTCGATATTTTCGGCAGTACGAATAATACATCTACCAGTCCTACATTTGAAATAGGAATAGCTACACCCATTGCGGGCCCGCTACCTCCGGGCACATATTCAGTCAATCAAACTACGTTTTTTGTGATCGGAGATTATAATGATGCTGCGGGTACCAGTTACACTGCACAGACTGATGGTACCACCCAAACTAACCCTTTTACAGTTGTGGTTACTTCCAGCAATACAACCAGGATCTCCGGTACTTTTTCCGGAACGCTTAAACTTGGCGGCACAGGTGCTGCTAAAATTATAACAGGAGGAACGTTCAGCGTTCCCGTTAACTAAGGCCCGCTTTATCAATTCAATAAAAAAATGCCGATAAAATTTTATCGGCATTTTTGTTTGCTTAATATTCCGTTGCTTATACTTTTAGTGTTCCTTCAATGGAATCGTCGATGGTTTTCCCGAGTACAGCACCCACCACCTGCTTGGCAAAAGCGATCATACCGCCGTGTTTAGTATCCCAATAATACCCGTCTTCCGGCTCGGTTTTTACGACCCTGATGCGGGGATCATCTTCACCTTCCGTGAACCATGTTTTCAGAAATGGACTCCAGAATTCCTTAATTTTCGCTTTGTCGGTATTCACAGTAGCCTTACCGAACAGGCTTAAGAAATCGCTGTGGTGACTCCCCTGGAAAAGTAATTGTACGATAGGATCATTTTCCAGTTGTTGCACGGTATTACTGTCTGAAGCCATGAGAAACCAAACATTTCCCTCTTCATCTACCTGTTGCACAGACATGGGCCTGGTAGCAAAAGGCTTCCCGGATCTCAGGTCCGTACAGAAAAAGCAACTCGTTGCCTTTTCCGCCAATAGTTTGATCTTTTCTGCAGCTTCCTTACCGCTGAGGTCTTCGCGATTGTCTTCTTCCTGTTGTTTATTGATACTGTTCATATTTTTTTAGAAAACATTCTGAAGAAATCATGCCGGAAAGCGGGGTCACCAGTACGCATGCACCGGCCGTTTGCAGGCTTTACATTTTTAAAAGGGAAGGCCTTTCACTGATCTCATGGTATTTAACTACATCCTTGGCGAAATAGTGAATAACCATACTTTTCCTGGTAAGTGCTTTATTAATTATCGGCGAACCGCCATGAACCAGGTTTGCATGCCAAATAAAAGCATCTCCTTTTTTTGCTAAAAAGATCTCTTTCTTAAAACCTTTTTCCACAACGGATCTTTCCATTACGTCTTCATAGTCCTTATATAATTTCTTTCCCAGGAACAGTGAAGTTTCTCCTTCATTAAAGTCATTATTTAAAACGTAGGGAAGATTGTGCGTGCCGGGATAATAAAAAAGAGGGCCGTTATCAGTAGTAATATCTTCAAGAGCGATCCATACTGCGATCAAATAACCAAGAGGGTATGTAGTCATGTGGATGCTGTCGGAATGACCGCGTTGCTCACTGCCTGTAATGAAATTGATGGTTTGAAAAGGGATGACCTCCTTCCCTAAAATAAAACTTAATACGTTCAAAAGTTTTCTGTCATAAGTCAGGTTCTTTATCATGTTGCTTTTATGATTTGCAAACATGAGCTTATTGCCGTTTACAAATTTTAATTTCGCGGATTCCATCAAATCGCTTATCTCCTTATTTACAGCATCAACGGCATGATCATCCAAAAATGTATTCATTACCAGGTAGCCCTTTTCGCTCCATACAAGAATTTTATTTTTTATATCCGTATCGAAACTGTTGAATGCGGGAATGCGGGGAGCCAGTTCCGCAGAGTTTCCTTTATCCAGCCAGGCTTGGGATGTTTTATCGGGGAAATCCTTTGCTGATAAAGAAGTGAATAAGGGTCTGTGGATTCCTAATTTTTTTAAAGCCGCTTTATTATGCAATAATCGCCGGTAATGCAGCAGGTTATATATCCAATGCAGCGGTTTGAATTTTCTCAGAAACTGCATCATTTCTTAGGGATTAAAATATTTTTTAAAAAAAGAACCATTGGCTTTTCTATAAACAGGTGAAGAACAACAGAAAGGCCGGTCAGTGCCATGATAAAAACCGGCAATATAAAGTTATCGGAAATGTTTCCGGTTGTCAAATGATCCAACAGAAGGTAACAAAACCCGAGATTAATGAGGTATAATATATAGGTGCTGTCCCCGATCCAAATTATTATTTTCGGGATTTTGATCTTGCCTTTGAAATCGACAACGGCAGCACCGAGAACGATAAAAAAGGAAGGAATTGTTGCCTGTAAGAGTTTTGAAAAACCAATGCCTGCCGGTATAAAAAGAAACATCACCACACCCGTTATCAACAATACCATAGCTGCGCTCACTTTCAACTTCGAATAAATTTTAGATGCGGTCATACCCAGGAAGAACGCTATAAAATGTATGCTCCAAAATGATTTATCAGGAATTACAAATTGGTCGTTCAGGTGTCTTCCAAGCAGGGAAATAAAGGCTAATATTACAAGGGCATAAAATAACCAAATAAACTGTTTGGAAATAATAAGAAATGATACTAAAAAGTAAAAATATAATTCGAAGCACAATGTCCATGAAGAGACCGTACAATGCAATACATAAGAAGGTATAAGCAGGTATGCTTTTAAGAGATAAGAGAGCGTATAATTATTGTTGCAGACATTAAAAAGCAAAAAAAAGGAAACTATTATCATGAATATCGGGTAAACCCTGATAAGCCTTCCGATAACAAAACGTTTTAGCCCCTTCAAACCTGTATATTTTCGGATGCTGAGACTTATCACAAAACCACTTATCACAAAAAAAAGATCTACTGCTGCACTTCCCTTGCTTATAAAATTAAAAAAAAAAGAATTTTCGTCAATATACCACCAATACCGTGTATGATACAATACCACATACAATGCTGCCACCGCCCTTAGTAATTGAATACTGTTAAAATTCATAATATTGTTTCCGGCTCCTGGGGGCATGGTATTATCCAATAACGCAAACCCGGGTTATGCAAACCGGCCTCAAATATACAGACTGTAAACTCCGTACTCAGAAAGAGTATTTTTATCAATGGAATTTTGGCGGGATATGAAACAGGGCACTTAAACTTTTAAAAGACTCCCGGAATTAAGCATTTTTGAGACAGGCTAGCAGATTACCTGCGCTGATCTTAAATAGGAATTCCAAAATTTTCCAAAGCCCTGCCCGCTGCGCTCACCGGTTTTTTTTGTTCATCCGGTTCGCACAAGCTAAATTCTGTATTTTGATACTGTATTTATTTCTTAATTACATAACCCCCGGAAAATCGGTTTAAAAGTAGGTTTGCGTAAGTCTCAATGGACGGAAGCTTTAAAAATTTCCGCTGGCGCTGAATGAATATTAATAAAGTTTGATATATATTCGGCAGACGAAAATAATTAAATTGGAAAAAATAATATGAGTACGACGATATGCATTGCAGCAAATACGATCGACTATCCGAAGGGTGGTGGGCATTTTTGGGTATACCTGAATTGGGCTTTAGGATTCCGGTCGATAGGATGTAATGTAATATGGCTTGAGTTGATCGATTCCGGGAAACCAATGGACGGTATCAGGGACCACGCGGCAATACTAAAGCATAAATTAAGTGCATATGGATTTGAACATGACCTTGCATTAGCTGATATTAAGGGGCGGGATATTCCTGCGGAATTGCATTTATATGCCATGGATATTGTAATGGCTGCGGAGATATCGGACCTGATCATTAACCAGTTTTACGACTTGCCATTACACATCCTCGGGAGGTTTAGGCGATCGGCTTTGCTGGATATCGACCCGGGACTTTTACAAAACTGGATGTACCATAAGGTGATCAACGTACAAAAACACGATATTTATTTTACGATTGGTGAAACTGTTGGCCGACCGGGTGCACTTTTCCCGGATTGCGGAATAAAATGGGAATACACTCCGCCGGCTGTTTCACTACCGCATTGGCCGGTTAAACCTGCACCTGCAAACGCTCCTTTTACAACGCTCTCCCATTGGAATATGGACTTGTATGAAGAAGAAGACGGGGAGTATTACAAAAATGACAAAAGAGCCGGGTTTCTGCCTTATTTAGAACTTCCCAAAAAAACCGGCATTCCCCTGGAACTTGCGATTTTTTTGGGAGAGAATGAGAACCCGGAGCGGGAGGAACTTCAAGCCTTAGGATGGAGGATAAAAGACAGCCAAATCGTTGCTTCCACTCCCATGCGCTATCAAGACTATATTCAAAACTCGCCGGGCGAATTTAGTTGTGTGAAACCCTCCTGTGTGAAATTGCAAAATGCCTGGATCAGCGATAGAACGATCTGTTACCTGGCAAGTGGCAAGCCTGCAGTCATTGAGCATACGGGTAACAGTCGCTTTTTGCCTGGTAATGCAGGCTTGCTCCGGTTCAGAAATTTTGATGAAGCTTTAAAATGTTTAGACGAAGTATTGCTGAATTATGATAAGCATTCCGCCATGGCCCGTGCCTTGGCTGAAGAGTATTTCGACGCCAAAAAAGTAGCAAGAGGCTTATTGGAAAAAGCTTTGTAGTTAAATGAAAACAGGAATGAAAAAACTAAACAAAACAATTGCTGTTCTGGCATATCATAAGATCGGCGAACCTACCGATGATTGGTATACCTATAACTTTGTTTCCCAAAAAACCTTTGAAGAGCATCTTGAGTATCTTAAAAACAGTGATTGGGAGTGCATTGACATTAAAAGATTTCTTGCCGGTCTTGATGATGATAATAATTTACCGGATAGATCTGTATTGATCAGTTTCGATGATGGATATGCTTCCACCTGCGAGGTTGCCTTACCCCTGCTTCAACGCTATAATTTTACTGCTGTGGTTTTTGTGCCCACGGCGTTTGTCGGTAGCTATAATTCATTTGATGCTGACCTGTTGATTGAGCCAAAGGAGTTAATGTGCACATGGGAACAATTATCAGCATTGGAAAATAGCGGCGTATCCGTTCAGTCGCATGGGATCAATCACAGTCATTTCTCTGAACTCACTGATGATGATCAAATTGCTGAGATCCATGACTCTAAATCAATAATAGAATTGAACATTAAGAATGAGGTCAAATTATTTTCGTTCCCCTATGGCGATAACGTTGGAAATGATAAGCAACTAATAGGTATCCTGGAAACTGCCGGTTACAAAGCGGCATTTTTATATGGCGGAGAGCCTTTTTCCGCTTCGTCGGTGCATCCGTTCATGATTCC
>JBBJLU010000087.1:0-6482 GCA_037719665.1 Ferruginibacter sp. | reverse complement strand
CGAGTGCAGGTTTGACCTTGCTTACTTATATTATTATTCGGAAAGGCCAGGAACCCTTGCTGCCAGAAGGTTTGCAGATGATGTTCCTTTAGATATCAAAAAAAGAAGGCTGCAGGAATTGGTAGATCTGTACCGCACGCATTCTTTGCGCACGATGCAAAAAGAGGTGGGCAAAACTTTCCGGGTGTTGGCAGAAGGGTATTCCAAAAAAACAACAGACGACCTGCAGGGCAGGAATGATCAGAATAAAGTGGTCATCTTCCCGAAAGAACATTTTGAGAAAGGGGATTATGTAAATGTGCTCGTTACTTCCTGTACAGCCGGGACGTTGTTGGGGGAAGCGGTTATTGAAGAATCGGGAATTGGGGAAGGGGAATTAGGAATTAGGAATTGGGAATTGGGGAAGGGGAATTAGGAATTGGGAATTGGGTGAAGTTTATAAGGATTGAAGGACTTATTAAATCCAAACTCATTTCAGAGATCGAACAGGAAAGAGCTCTCCCAATTCCTAATTCCCAATTCCCAATTCCAAAATATGAACTACAAAAATCAGAAACTTCAAACATGGATCTCCAGTCAATAAAAAACCGTTTTGGTATCATCGGGAATTCACCCGCATTGAACCATGCACTTAATGTGGCCACCCAGGTAGCAAACACTGATCTGAGTGTGCTTATCAACGGCGAAAGCGGTGTGGGTAAGGAAGCATTTGCGCATATCATCCATTCCCTTTCAGCGCGTAAACACAACCCCTTCATTGCAGTCAACTGCGGTGCTATCCCCGAGGGTACGATCGATTCCGAATTATTCGGCCATGAAAAAGGTTCATTTACCGGTGCGGTCGACAGTCGCAAAGGATATTTTGAAACCGTCAACGGCGGCACCATATTTTTAGATGAGATCGGTGAGATGCCATTGGGCACGCAAGCACGTTTACTCCGGGTGTTGGAAGCCGGGGAATATATCCGGGTAGGCAGCAGTAAGGTGCAGAAAACAGATGTAAGGGTGATCGCTGCTACCAACAAAGAATTATTGGAATACACGAGTAAGGGCCGCTTTCGGGAAGACCTTTACTATCGGTTAAATACCGTTCCCATAAGGGTTCCGGCATTACGCGATCGGAAAGAAGATATTATTTTATTATTCCGGAAATTCACTTCGGATTTTGCAGATCGTTACAAAACCGGTTCCGTGCAATTGGATGGAGAGGCTTCCAATATCCTGTCGGCCTACCCTTTCCAGGGCAATGTGCGCGAACTGAAGAATATAGCGGAACAGATCTCCGTATTGAGCAAAGATAAAAATGTAAATGCCGAACAGTTGCGGGCATTTCTCCCTGAAAATAATAATGCGCGTTGGCCGGTGTTGGTGGGCGGTGCCGGCAGCGTAAGCCAGACAGAGTTTGCCAATGAAAGAGAAATTTTATACAAGCTTTTTTTTGATATGAAAAAAGACGTGAATGAATTAAAGAAAATGTTTTACGACCTGTTGCAGAATCCCGGCGCGGTGAATACTGCGGCAGTTTACGGCGGCGACGGAAACTTCAGGGAGATCAATGCTGTCGGGAATAATACCCCGGGTAACTTTCACCGGGAGCCATCCTCGCAGCCGGTGATCCTGCAACACGACAGCAACGGTATTCACCGCCATGAAGACGTGGAAGAATCACTCAGCATCATGGATAAAGAAAAAGAACTCATCATTAAGGCCCTCAAAAAACACCGTGGAAAAAGAAGAGATGCCTCATTGGACCTGGGTATCAGCGAACGCACTTTGTACAGGAAGCTGAAGGAATATGATATTGAGAATCTTTAGAGATGTAAGATTTAAGATGTAAGATTTAAGATTGTGAAGTCTATGTGAGGCGGGGTTTATAATGATCCTGCGAAAAAGTTAAAAGATTTATCCTTTCATTTAAGCTTTAGAATAAACAAGAACTTGCGTAAACCTTATTAGCATATTAGCATATTAGCATATTAGCATATTAGCATATTAGCATATTAGCAAACTATCAAATTATCAAATCTCCTTTTGAAACAACTAAGCCTCATATCAACACTCTCTTTTTTTATAATCGTCTTGTCCTCCTCAACCTGCAAATATTCATTTAAGGATACCGCACCCATCCCTGCAGAGGTAAAAACATTTCGGGTGCAATACCTGGAAAACCGCGCGCAGTATATCAATACGCAATTGAGTCCGTTACTCACGGAAAGATTCAAACAAAAAATAATCAATACCACCCGCTTGCGCCAGACCAATGAAGATGATGCACATTATGATATTAGCGGATATGTGTCGAATTATTTTACCTCCACGGTGAGTATCCAAAACAACAATGCCAGCGGCAACCGGTTGAGCGTAGGGTTTCATTTGGTATTTAAAAATACCCTTGATGCCGGCAAAAATTTTGAGGCTGATATTACCCGTAACTTCGATTTCCCGGCCACACAATCCCTTTCCGAAGCGGAGAATACCCTCACTAATGAGATCGTGAAGAACCTGGCAGACGAGATATTCAATAAAATATTTTCAAACTGGTAGTTTTATCCTTTAGCTTTGAATCATGCACCCACAGCTTTTTAACCATTTTTTCGGCAGGGAAGAAAATGATCCCGGCACTACGGAATTATTAAGGTCGGTTGCTGCGAAATACCCCTATTTCGGGCCTGCACATTTTTACTTATTAAAGAACACTAAGAATACAGACCCGGGATTTGAAATTACCGCCGCAAAAACCTCGTTGTTCTTTACCGATCCTTTTTTTCTGAAAGTTCAGCTTCAAAAGGAAGAACCGGTTCAGCAAAAAACTGCAGCGGCGGTTGTAGAAACCGCTATTCCGCAGACAACATCTACAGATTCTCCCATACCGGACGCCACGCAGAAACCGGAAGAAATGCTGTTTGAACCCCTGCATGCCAGCGATTATTTTGCTTCACAGGGCATAAAACTCAGTGAAGAAGCATTATCGGAAGATAAACTGGGGAAACAGCTCAAAAGTTTTACTGCCTGGCTGAAAACCATGAAAAAGGTCCATCCGGATAAAATGCCTGAAACAACCCCTACAGACGCTGTAGTGCAGCACCTGGCTGAAAAAAGCAACCTGGAGGAGGATGTTTTGACAGAAGCGATGGCTGAAGCCTGTGTTTTACAGGGGAAGAACCGGAAAGCCGCTGAGATCTGGACTAAATTAAGTTTGTTGAATCCGTCAAAAACAGCTTACTTTGCAGCCAAAATTGACTCTTTAAAACTATAATATGCTGGTTATTTTCGGAATTCTTATTGTTATTACATCTGTGATCCTCGGGTTGATCGTTTTGATCCAAAACCCAAAAGGCGGCGGCCTCTCGGGTACACTCGGCGGCTTCAGCAATCAATTGATGGGCGTAAAGCAAACTACAGACGTGTTGGAAAAAGGCACATGGATCTTTGCTGCGGTACTGGGTATTCTCTGCGTGCTTTCACCGGCATTTATTCCTAAGGACGGCACAGCTTCTTCCAAAAATGATGACCTGTATAAAAATATAAACACGAGGCCTCAGCAACGTCCTGCACCGGCTACAACAGTTCCTGTACCACCGGCTCCTGTAACCCCGGACACCAATAAATAAAATTATTCAGAAAATATATATTTACCCTGCTTTCTTTAAGGCAGGGTTTTTTATTTTTACTTCGCGATATGAAAAAGTTCTTTGTTTTTTTATTCATCATTTTAGCATTGGCTGCTGCATGGTCGGCATGGAATATTTTCGGGCCGGTCGTTTCCGCGCCGGAGGGGAAATATTTTTATATCAAAACAGGATCTGATTATCCTGAAGTAAAAGCAGCTTTACAGGATCAAAAGATCCTCGGGGGTACCTTCTTTTTTGATAAGATCGCTTCGCGGGTAAAATATAAAACCAATATAAAGCCGGGGCGTTATGAAATAAAAGACAACAGCAGTCTGATCAACCTGGTACGAATGCTTAAAAGCGGTAACCAGGCACCGGTTAGACTGGTGATCAACAGGCTCCGTACAAAGGAGGACCTTGCCTCAAAGATCAGTAAAAACTTTGAAGCGGATTCCCTGCAGGTCATTCGTTTCCTCACCGATAATGATTCGCTTGCCCCTTACAAACTGGACAGCAATACCGTGATGACTGCCGTGATACCCGATACCTACCTGATCCTTTGGAACAGCCCATTCAAAAAAATCTTCGGAAAACTGAAAGCCGAAGAAGAAAATTTTTGGAGTAAAGAAAGGAAAGAAAAAGCCGCAGCTAAAAATCTCACACCCACACAGGTATATATCATGGCAGCCATTGTAGAAGAAGAGACCAATAAAAAATCAGATAAGGGGCTCATCGCAAGTGTATACCGAAACAGGATCGCGCGGGGTGAAAGACTGGAAGCTGATCCCACCGTTAAATATGCCATGAGAAATTTCGGGTTGAAAAGAATATTGCACGGTCATTTGAAATATCCTTCACTGTATAATACTTATCTCAACAAAGGGCTACCCCCGGGACCCATCTCTACCGCCTCTGCAGAATCTATCGATGCTGTCTTGGATTCTCCTGAAACGAATTATATGTTTTTTGTTGCGAAGCCTGATTTTAAAGGCTACTCTAATTTTGCCGCCACCTATGCAGAACACCTTGTTTTTGCACGGGCATATCAAAAGGCGCTGGACAGCCTGATCATCAGTAAACAGGGCAGCAACAACAGCAGAGAATAAGGTTGTATTTTTAATGCAAACAAGATTTGTAAAACCTGAACATTAACTGCTTGACCAAGATCCAACGGTTCATATTAAATCACACACCAATACCCTCACTTGTTCAAAAAAGCAAGTATTGGTACCTGCCCGGTTTCCAGGGTGTACCGTTATTTGATGTTATCCGGTTTTTCAGAAGCCAGGTGAAACAACAGGGGTTCACCGAAAGAGCATCGGCGATCGCGTATAATTTCATCATGTCCATACCGCCTTCCCTGCTTTTCCTGTTTACCCTTATCCCTAATCTTCCTTTCATATCAAAGAAAAATATTAAAATTCAACTGCACAGTCTTATACTGGATATCATTCCTGCACCGGAATACAATAAGCAGGTGATCTCTTTCGTAGATACTTTTATTGACGGTTCCAAGATCGGGTTACTGTCTTTCGGTCTTTTGTTGTCCCTTTTTTTTGCATCAAGCGGTATGATGGGTATTATGCGGTCCTTTAATAAAAAATACGTGGGCTTTGAAACCCGCAAGCGACTGCATATGCGGGGTACTGCACTAAAGCTGACGGTTATCGTGTTCGGGTTGGTCTTTACCTACCTCGTCCTGCTGATTATGCAGGGGCCGGTGTTGAAACTGATCATTCAAAGCGATATATTGGTGTCCGTCATTTTTTACACTCGCTGGATATTGATCGTCCTGTTAATATTTTTTTCGATCGGATTTATTTTTCGATATGCCCCCGCTGTGCAAAAAAGATGGCGCTTTGCATCGCCGGGAACCATACTTACCACAGGCCTCAGCCTCCTGGCATCCCTGGGCTTTTCCGCATTTGTAAATAATTTTGGCCGCTACAATGCGCTATACGGATCTATCGGAACGATAATGATGGTGATGGCGCTCATCTTTATCAATTCTCTCGCATTACTGATAGGTTTCGAGCTGAATGTAAGCATTCATTCGCTGAAGGCTGCTGAAGAACGGAATAAAACTCTCAGCAAAACCCGAAATTCCACCGCCGAAAAAGAAATATACTGATCGGTTTTCTTCCCGTCGAGGGTTTTACAATTGCCCTGTCGGTTTTCAACCAAGGGTCAGGTCATCAACGCGGGTTTCAATATCTTCAATAATTACTATCTTCAACTCATGAATTTTTCCGGCTTGCTGCTTTGCCTTTTTTGTAACACCTTCGGGCAAGCCAAATTTGCCACGATTTCAGGAAAATAACGGACATTAATGACCTGCCCTAAAAAATGTTTCCGTGACAGTTCGGCAAAACACCGGTGTTGTTTCTGCAGAAGACGGCAGCTTTCCATCAAAGTGCGGGCGTTCGATAAGTTTGCTGTTTATATCCGGCTTTACAGAACGACAAAAGAATTTTTTCCTTAGCACCGGCGAAACGGAATCGGTAAGGATCCAATTGAAACCCTCGGGGAAAACATTGGAAACAGTAACCATTGCCGATGAAAAAGAACGAAAGGAAACGGGGCTGATCAAAATTGATCCTTCAACTGCTGTATTTATTCCCAGCACCACCGGAGGCGTGGAAGCCCTGATCAAAACGCTGGTAGGAAGTAATAATGAGTTGACCTCTCAATACAATGTGCGGGGTGGCAATTACGACGAGAACCTTATTTACATCAATGACTTCGAGATCTACCGACCATACCTGGTGAGCAGCGGTCAGCAGGAAGGGCTCAGTCTTATCAATCCTCAACTCACCAAAAATGTAAATTTTTATACCGGTGGTTTTCAAAGCCGGTACGGAGATAAGATGA
>JBBJLU010000086.1:0-6562 GCA_037719665.1 Ferruginibacter sp. | reverse complement strand
ATAAGGAAAGTTTCCTCTTCAGGTGATAACATTTTACAAAAATAATTCAATTCACCGGTTTGCTTGGCTATATTCTCAATTACTTGTACGTTTGCCGCTCATAAGATCCCAAAGGGCTAAAAAAGCATTGATGAAAACCGAGCAACTGATCGTCCAATACCTATACAGGAATAAGAAAGTCTCTTTACAGGATATCGGCACATTCACTATTTCACCTGAAGTAGATATTCCGACAGAAAACGACAAGGATACCCCTCTCCCTCCTGATTCCATTCAATTTACCTGGGATCAGAAAGCACCGGTGGATGAAGGACTGATCAATTATATTATTGAGCATACCCGCAAAATAAGGCCCCTGGCCACATCCGACCTGGAATCTTATATCATGCTGAATACGCAGTTCCTCAATATCGGTAAGCCCCTGATACTTGAGGGGATCGGCACTTTGCAAAAAGCTCAATCAGGGGAATATGGCTTTACACAGGCAGTTACTTCGCATGCGATCTATGAAGAATCGCCCAAACTCGTTACAGAAAAACAAAAAGAGCAGGTAAGTTTTAAAACCCTTCCGCGGGAAACCCCGTCCGGCAGCGGTTCCGCAGCGCTTTGGATCGTTGTGTTGCTTTTGCTTGCGGGTGCAGGCTTCGCGGCCTGGTATTTTATGAATGAATAAAATAAAACCTCTTAAATCAATAGCGTTTCTGTTGCTACTGACATCACAGATATTTCTGAAACTGATAACCTTGCCCTGAATAAAATGCAGGATAGTTTAGCTGCTGTAAAAGCGATCCCCGACTCAACCGGTTTTTATATTGTGATCAATACTTTCACGGACCTTGCTGCCGCGAATAAAAGTTTGAAAAAATTAACCTCTTACGGGAATAAGGTCATCCTTACCACAACAGATTCTGTAACCTTTACCGTACGCATGCCGTTCATGTTGCCGCTCACAGATACCCTGCGCGTTAAAGATTCCCTATCCAAAATTTTCGGTGCGCGCACATTTGTGCAATTGCCTTAGTTTATTGGTTAAATTTGTTTTGATCACAGCAGAATGCCTGAGATAGTAAGATTCCGCAGAATGTAAAACCTGTCCTACACATCCACTGCGAAACCTCACTCCCCGCCCCTCTGCGGTGAAATAAATAAACAAAATGGAATTCATAGATTACTATAAAACACTCGACCTTCCCAAAACCGCTTCGGCGGACGAGATCAAAAAAGCATACAGGAAACTAGCCCGTCAATATCACCCGGACACTAATCAGAATGATGCCACGGCTCATAAAAAGTTTCAACAGATCAACGAGGCGAATGAAGTGCTGAGCGATACCGACAAACGAAAAAAATACGATAAATACGGTAAAGATTGGCAGCACGGTGATGCGTACGAAAAGCAGGCGAGGCAGCAGCAACAATACTCTCAGCAGTACGGCGGGGGCTTTGAATCTGAAGGCGGCTTTTCTGATTTTTTTTCTTCCATGTTCGGCAGCGGCGGCCGGCGAACCTCTTCCCGACAAAAGGGGCACGATACCAATGCCACATTACAAATAAACCTGAGCGCCGTCTTCAACACCCATCCCCAGACGATAACCATTAACGGTAAAAATATCCGCATTACTATTCCTGCGGGTGTAGAAGACGGGCAGGTGATCAAACTTAAAGGATATGGCCAACCCGGTAACAACGGCGGGATGGCCGGTGATCTCTACCTCACCTTTAAATTAAACAACGATACGCCGTTTAAGCGTGTGGGAAATGATCTTCAGATCAGGCAGGAAACAGATCTGTATACAGCTATGCTCGGCGGCGATGTACATTTAAGTACCCTGCACGGTAAATTAAAACTGAAAGTAAAACCCGGAACACAGAATAATACAAAGGTAAAAGTGAAGGGAAAGGGTTTCCCGGTATATAAAGAGGAAAATACTTTTGGCGACCTGTATGTGACTTATCATGTTAAGTTGCCGGAAGACCTGACTGAAAAAGAAAAGGAATTATTTACGGAACTCCGAAACCTCAGGACAAAAGGAGATTAACTTGCTGAATACTAAAATGAGCTGCTTCAATAAAAGAAGCAGCTCATTTCATTATACCATCAAAAGCGGACGTTATTTAATAAATCCCTTAATGAGATCCATTAACCCACCTCCGCCGTTCCGCTGCTGCTGTTGCTGTGCACCACCCGCAAGGCTTTTTACAATATCCATTAAACCGCCGCCGCCGCCTTCACCGCCCGTAAACTGCTTCAACAGGTCGCCGATTCCACCACCACCGCTTTGCTGCCCGGACATCTCCTCCGATTTATTGCCCGTGATGGAACCCAGTAATTTTTCGAGTGAAAAGCCGGAATCATTCGGGTCATTGGTCCTGTTGATCAGGCTACCCAACACGTTCGGGATAAGGCTGCCGGATACATTATTAGCCTGGCTGCTGTTCAGGTTAAATTTATTCATCAGTTTGCCGGCAAAATGTCCCATCATCATAGAAACGATCGGGTTACTCAATAAACCTTTCTTATTATTTCCGTCTCCGCCGAATAAAGACAGAAGACTCTGTATACCGCCGCCGGCCACGATATTTCGCAGACCTGAAGCCACTGTGTTTGTTGCCTCTGCAACGACCTCTTCATTCTGCTCATTTGGGATATCCGTATTTTCAATCACGGATTCTTTGGCATTTCCTTTTACGAGGTCAAATAATTCTTTAAGCATGGAATTGTTTTTAGATTGTTATTTAGTTAAAGGTTAAGTTCAACCTGCCTAATCATCCGGGCAGAATGTGAATAATGTACAAATATATAGCCGGGATAATATGAAGCGATTGTCTTTACTTCGTAACTGCAGAATTGGGCGGTTGATGTGGCCGGGAATATCCTGTTTCTCAAATTCAATTTAAATGGATAAATTATCAGCACTATTAAGGGAATTGGAACATCACATCAAAGACAGTGAAAAATTAAACTTATCAGTGTCAGCAGCGCCGGTAGGCTGGCATATTGAACACACCATGAAAACCTTCATCCTGATCACCCAAGCGGTGAAGCATTCAAAACCTGAAGAATACCGCCGGAAGTTTAACGCAACAAAGTTGTTGGTCTTTACCCTGAACAGGATCCCACGGGGAAGAGCAAAAGCCCCCGAATCAGTTCGGCCCGTTGGCGAGATCACTGCGGAAAAGCTTATCAAAATTGCGGAAGAATTAAAACACAAGTTGAAAGACTGGGAAGGAATGGCACCTGATAACCATTTTGATCATCCGTATTTCGGTAAATTGAATGTAAAGGCCACTATCAAATTTTTGAAGATCCACACTAAACATCATCTTAAGATCATACAGGATATTACCAAGGGAAAGTAAACGCTACGCCAACTTAAATTTTTTTTCGTTCATGTTCAATGCTACCCAAGAATGACTAATGCTGCCGCTGTTTTAAAAGCTTCGGGTTACATCGGTTTCTGCCTCTTATTTTGGAGTGTTTCCTGTTCTCAAACACCAAAATCAAAACCGGGAAAGGTCACCGTTGACCTGTTACAAAAAGATTTTAGCATTTTACGTAAAACCCTTGAAGAAGCTCACCCGGGGCTGTATTGGTATTCTGATAAATTAACCATGGATCGGTACTTTGACAGTGTAAGGGTTCACATCGATCATGAAATGTCTGCATTTGATTTTTTTACTTTCCTGCTGCCCGTCATTGCAAAGGTCCGTTGCAGCCATACAAATATTCACCTGCCGCCAAACGCTATCGCGAAAGGTTCGGTACCCGACGGGCTGTTGCCTTTTAATTTCTTCTGCAGAAACCGCCGGGTCTTTATCAGGGAAGATTTTCTCAACGGCGGACATACCGGCGAGGAAGTCATTTCCATCAACAGCATACCTGTCGGGAGAATAATTGACACTCTTTTAAAAAGCCTTCCCGCAGACGGATTCAATGAAACCTATAAATACTATTTATTAAGCCCGGGTGCATTTCGCGAAGGCTACGCTGCATATTTTAAAAATTCGGGGGTTGTCAACATTGAAACGCAGAACGCGGTAAGCAATAAGCTGCGATCCTTTAGAACCATATTGATAAAGCCGAATGAATTACCCGGACCCCGGAAAGTTTTTCCCCCTTGGTTGGAACTGAAGTACAGGCCGGAATTCAATGCCGCGATTCTTACAATCAATAGTTTTGAGATCAAAACTATCCGTTTCAGGGATTCCCTTGCCGGCATTTTTAAGACCATTCAGCAAAAAAATATTGAACATCTTATTCTTGATATCCGGGAGAATGGCGGCGGGAATAATGAAAATGTAGCGGAATTGTTTTCTTACCTCACTTCTGATTCTTTCCGTCATTTAAACAGAGCCGAAATGAACGGAAGTAATTTTACTTACGACCGTTATTTTACTAACCGGCAGCTTCCTGCTCATCCGGAAGGGTTGCCCGAAGCGAACGGGAAATACGCCGTGAATAACCGCTACAGCGGAACTTCATTTCGACAACCCGCAAATGCTGCACGGTTCAAAGGACAGGCCATTTTATTGATCTCGGGACATACTTCTTCTGCGGCATCCGAATTTGCTGCACTTGTGCGCTTTCATAAAAGTGCGGTAATTGTCGGCGAAGAGACCGGCGGAGGCTATTACGGCGGCACGGGCGGGGTCTATATAAATTTGGTGTTGCCCGGATCCGGTATCGAAGCCCGAATACCTATTGTGAGGATATTTAATGATGTAGGGCAGGATACGACCCGACAACCGGCGGGCAGGGGAACATTGCCCGACTATACGGTTATTCCAACTATTGAAAACATTTTATCGGGAAAGGATATTCAGATGGAAGCCGCACTAAATCAAATAAGAAAAGTTCCATAAAAGAGGAACGGCACTATCGTTGCAGTACCTTTTTATTACCGAATAAGGCCCTTCGTGCTTTATTCACATCCCAACATTATAGAAGATCATGATATTAAAGTTTTTGACTGTTGCGGGCCTGGCCACATTTGAGATCTACGCCGCCATCCCCGCGGGTTTTGCATTCGGCCTCTCTCCCTGGATCATATTTTTAGCAAGTGCGGTCGGTGGGCTCACCGGTGTTTTTGTTGTGGCCTTCCTGGGTGACCGCATAAGATCTCTCTTTAAGAAAAAAAGGAACAACCAACCTGAAAAGCCTGAAACGGTCAAGCACCCGATGATGCTTAAGATCTGGATTAAATACGGCATCATCGGACTGGGGTTCTTCGGAACATTTACCGTCGGAGCACCCGTGAGTATAGCAGTGGGAGTAAGCTTAAATGCAGATATCAAAAGACTGGTTACCTGGTGTTGTATCGGTGTAATAGCCCGCTGCATAGTATTTACCCTGATCGGTTATTACGGTCTTAAATTGTTTTAATATTTTACTGTTGTAAACAGGATGTATTCGCCGGAAAAACTTAAGTCTCCATAAGCATATCACTGTAGGATACTTTTATAAAATCTTCGGTAGCTATATTGAAGAACACAATATACTTATCGCATTGTGCTTTTAAATTTTCAATACCGATACTGCCGGTAAGGTCTATAGCCTCCGCTTCTATAAAAGTTCCCAGCCCCTCTACCCTGTCGAAATGAAACTTTACATTTTCTAAAAAATAAATACGCCGTTTTTTTGTAACGACTGTTTTTATACCGTGCACCTTCACCAGTATCTCTTTTAGTGAAGGGTCGGACTGATGTTTGTACAACAAAATATCGGATTGTTTTCCACCGGCCAGATCCTGCCGGTTATATTGGATCAATGCATTTTCAATATTACCTTCCCGCAGTTTTAAACGGCCTGTTGCTACATTAAAATACGTATCTGTCTGATGGTCTTCCCCGATAAATTCCGGGGAGAGTGTCAGCAATTTCTTTTCCTGCTCTTCTAAATTTTCTGTCCTTGCTTTAAATTCAAAATTGGTAATGTTCATTGCACAATTTAAAGAAGCTGAGGAAAGAAATACCAAGATCGGTCCCGGTACCAAATAAAATGCCCGGCATCGTTGGATGCCGGGCTGATAATAATTATGACCTAATTTCTAATGTCTTTCGCGATACTGTCTGTTTTATCGCCTATTTTCCGGGCACCTTTTCCGATAGCCCTGCCCGCATCCTGCAATGCATCGCCGGTTGCATTGGCTGCTTTGTTCACACCTCTTTTAGTAGCATCCCAGGCATTATCGATCGCCGCTCCTGCCCTGTCAAAGAAATAGCCGGTTTTCGTAACAGCTTCCCCGTCATTTAAGCGAATAGAGCGGGTATCCTGACGAACCATGCCGTCAGAACTGATCACCATACCGTTGGTCATGGTGGTATTCCCGGTAGTGGCTACCCAAGCCCCGTTTTTCCATATCATGGTTTTTCCGTCTTTCATCATCACATCACCATCCGTAGGGGCATAGACCTTCGTGGTAGTAGTTGTTTGTGTAATTACACCGTTTGAATCTGAAGAAATAACATTGGTAGTGTTGCTGTCCTTCGGACTGTCGCAGGAAGCTAGGAACCCCGCTGCGCAGGCAACAAAAAATATTCTTTTCATGTTTAATGATTTAGG
>JBBJLU010000085.1:0-6620 GCA_037719665.1 Ferruginibacter sp. | reverse complement strand
TTCAGCGGCGGTATTGCATGGTCAGTGGCTACGCTGCTTTACCCGGAGCTGATCGATAATTCTGTAGTGCCGCTAAACTTCGATGACCTCATCAGGTTCAATGACCGGCTCGCGTCTGATCATGCATCTTTTACTCCTCAGAATATAACCGGGCGCATAACCGATAAGAACCTGAACAAAACGGCGATCGCTGATGAAGTGCAACGGGTGCATAAAGTGTTCGATCAAAAAGCACTGATGGCGGGCACTGCACTCCTGCTGAAAATTGTGCGGCAATTTGAAGGAACATTGGAGAAAAAACAATTCTTCCTGGTGAAGAACGGGCAGGTAGGTTGGATATCTGCCTATGTAAATGAAAGCGTAAATAACTAAAAATGCCGGCGGTTGAAACCGCTTTTCGACATTCAAACACCCCGATCCGTGAATGCCCGGTGCTGAAAGCTTAATAACTATGCGGGATAATAAATACGACAAATTACTGAATCTTTCCATTGTGATACTGATCGTATCGGCTGTGATGCTGGGCATTACAGGGTATAATATTTTCTTCAGATCATCGGGGCAGGGTGCAGCGTATGCGGAATTAAAACCTTCCAAACAAAAAGCAGAACGCGCCGCATTGCAACAGGAGTATAGTAATACGGTAAAAGACCTCAACAGTAATTTTCCTGCAGCGGGAGCGGTAAGTCCTGAGACAGAAGCAGACAGAAAATTCCGGGAAATGAGCAGGCTGAGGGGAGAGATAGATTCCCTACTGAAACAACATGCCTCGGAAGCCGACCTGGCGATAGCCAAAATAAAAATACAGGAGCTGCAACAAAAAGTTGCGGAATTGCAAAACCGCTATTATGATGCAGATGCTTATAACAAGCGGCTGCAGGTTCTTCTCAACACACTCATCGCGGCGGATAAGATACCGGCAACTGTTATAGTTCCCGAACAGGCAACGCCAAAAAGCGTAATGGTAAAAAATACTTCAAGCGGCCCGGCAGTTGTTACAGGCATGCATTTAGCTGCTGTGTCGGATTCCAAAAAAGAAACGGCAGATGCTGATGAGGCCGGGAAAATTGTGGGATCTTTTTATTTGAAGAACCTGCCGGCAAAAGCAAGCGGTGAAGTGGTGATCGTGGTGCTGCAACCGGATGGGAAAGTAGTGAAAAATTCGGTTTGGGAATCGGGTACTTTCCTGACGGGCGAAGGGAATAAAGTCTATTCGCGAAAAATATTTTTTGATCAGTCAGGCGATGACAAACAACTTAATTTTTCTATCACACCTGGTAAATTCCTGAAGGGTGATTACATCATGCAGATCTGGTATAACGGGAATATGGTGGCGAAGATGACGAAAACATTGTCGTAGGTTTCACGCATAATCTGCGGGAAATAATTTAACCACAGAGGTAAAGGAGGTATTCACAGAGTTCCACCGAGTAAGCCCCCAAAGTTTGAACCAAAAAGGGTTTGGGCCACTAAGAATACACACAAAGAACCTGCCTTCGGCAGGCAATCTGCGGGATGGAATTTAACCACAGAGGTTGAGGAGGTATGCACAGAGTTGCACAGGGTAAGACCCCGAGGCTTTGAGCCACCAAGACCAAGGCACGAAGAGTTCCTGCCTTCGGCAGGCAATCTGCGGGAATCTGCGTGCTTTTAAATCTGCGAAGATCTGCGGAAAAAATTCTTCACGCAAAGGCGCAAAGGAACCGCAAAGTCGCTTTGCACTTCCGGAATCTTTGGAATTCAATCTGTGTAACTCTGTGAAAGAACTCTGTGTTCCTCTGTGGTAAAAAAACGCTCTTCTTATTAGGAACTCTCCTCCATAAAAAAACCGTCCTTAAAAAAAGACGGTGTATACTTACTAACTCACCTAAAAGTTCAAGGTTCAAGGTTCAAGGTTTGCTACCGGAACGTTGAACTTCCATAAGAACGTATGCAACCTTGAACTTTGAACCTTAAACCTTGAATTATAAAGCCTCTCCCTTATTCTCCCTGATCTTTTCCCGGATCTTTCCTTCCAGTTCATCGCCCATCGCAGGGTTGTCAATGAGTAATTGCTTAACGGCTTCGCGGCCCTGGCCAAGTTTATCGCCGTTATAACTGAACCAGCTACCGCTTTTCTGTACGATGCCGAGTTCCACACCCATATCGATGATCTCACCTACCTTGGAAATACCTTCCCCGTAAATGATATCAAATTCTGCCAGGCGGAAAGGCGGCGCCACTTTGTTCTTTACCACTTTTACCTTGATATGATTTCCGATCACCTCATCGCCGTCTTTGATCTGCGCGAGTCTGCGGATATCCAACCGAACGGAAGAATAGAATTTTAATGCATTACCGCCGGTGGTCGTTTCCGGGTTACCGAACATCACGCCGATCTTTTCCCGAAGCTGGTTGATGAATATGCAAACGGTATTTGTTTTGTGGATCGTAGCCGTAAGTTTCCTTAATGCCTGGCTCATCAAACGCGCCTGCAGGCCCATTTTACTGTCACCCATTTCGCCTTCCAATTCACCCTTCGGTACCAATGCCGCTACGGAATCGATCACAACCACATCCAGCGCGCCGGAAAGGATCAGCCTGTCGGCGATCTCCAATGCCTGCTCACCGTAATCGGGTTGAGAGATCAGCAAATTATCAATATCCACTCCGAGCTTCTGTGCATAGCCACTGTCGAACGCGTGCTCCGCATCAATAAAAGCGCACATGCCGCCTTTTTTCTGCGCCTCTGCAATAACGTGAATGGCTAATGTTGTTTTACCGGAAGACTCCGGGCCGTAGATCTCCACGACCCTTCCTTTTGGGAGGCCGCCAATCCCTAATGCCACGTCCAACCCGATGGAACCCGTAGAAATGACCTCAATTTCCGTTACCCCTTTTTCATTCATCATCATCACCGAACCTTTCCCAAAATCTTTGTCGATCTTGTCCATGGTAAGTTTCAGCGCTTTGAATTTCTCCGACTTTTCCGTTTTTTCTGTTGTAGTACTCATGTCTTTTGTTTTAATGGATGTATCTGTTTAGTGTAAATATATAGAGGTATCAAAACTAAAACATTTATTTTAAATAAACTAATATATTTAGTAAAAAATCTCTAAATTCTTTAGTGAACGTTTTGTAGCCGGGAAATTCAAGTATAAAAGCAGTGTAATTTATCAGGATAATTCAGACCGTCAATAGCATTTCGCCGGGAATAACACCCAAAAAAATTGTTTTTTCCTGCCGGGATCATTGTGGCTGCTCAATAAATTCTTTCAAATTATTCCCAATGATCATGGTCCAACCGGCCGCAAAACTTTCTGCGGCAAAATCGGGCCCGTTGCCTGCCAGGGTTTCGAGTCCCTCATGGGTAAGTTTCAATCGCGTACTGTCCCCGTCGGGGAACAATTCAAAAGTCACGGTTGTGATGCCCTCCATGCCTTCGTATTCCCATGTATGGGCGAGTTTCTTTTCGGTGATGATCTCGGTGATGCGGCAGAGGTGTAAATATTTCTCCCCGTTCTTCCCTTCACCGTAGAACTGAAATGCATAGCCAACTTCCGGCCTAAATGCAGGGAGATCAAAGTACC
Source organism: Ferruginibacter sp. (assembly GCA_037719665.1). Lineage (GTDB taxonomy): Bacteria > Bacteroidota > Bacteroidia > Chitinophagales > Chitinophagaceae > Ferruginibacter. Next base: position 3,051 of record JBBJLU010000085.1, on the reverse strand, counting down.
ATTTTTTCAATTGCTCCCTGTCGGTAATAGCCTGCCAGACCTTCTGTACGGGCACATGGTATGTTCTTTCAATGCTGAATGGGTGTGTCATGGCGGAATGTTATGCAATTAAATTACCGCTAAAAATATCCAAAGAGGGATATTTTGGGGTGGCTTTTTATTACTATTAACATACATGTTGGTTTAAAATCCTTAATTTCGGCATTCAATTTTAAAAATCATCATATGAAACTGTTATTAGTGTGCATGATCAGCTTTTTATCGATGGCTGCATTCGCTCAACCAAAATCTGCTAAACCGGGTACAAAATACGGTGCGGGCACTACTGCTGCCGGTGCACTTGAGGTAAACCTGCTGGAAGAAAAGCTTGCAACTGCGGAAAAATATGTAGGTAAAGTAAAAGGTACCGTTATCAGCGTTTGCGAAAAGAAAGGCTGCTGGATGAAACTTGCTCAAACAGACGGTGATGGTATTATGATCCGTTTTAAGGATTATAAGTTCTTCATGCCAATGGATATGGTAGGAAAGGATGTTGTACTGGAAGGTGTCGGACAAAAAACCGTAACAAGTGTTGAAATGTTGCAACATTATGCGGAAGATGCAGGGAAATCAAAAGAAGAAATTGAAAAAATAAAAGAACCTAAGACGGAGATCGAGTTTATCGCTTCCGGTGTGTTGGTTGTCGGCTAGAACTGCACCCGGTATATTATTTAAAACCTGTTCTGAAAAGAACAGGTTTTTTTATGCCCTGCCTTTGCGGGCCGCAGGTTATAAGGAGGAATGTATCGGATTTTACAAGTCCATGTCTGTAATGATCATTTAACAATCCAAATAGGGATGAGGTTCAACCCGGCATCATCTTTCGACTAAAGGAGTAAACTTATTATGCTGAAGAGAATTGCTGTTTTAATTACCCTATCCGTATTTTTCTTTAGCTGTACCAACGACAGTAATAAGAATAACATTACTGTAAAACCTGATGCACCGGTAGAAAAAAGAACCGCAATACAATACCGGCTGCTCTTCCCAAAGGATAGCATTAAAAAATTATTGCAGGCAGACAGCAACGCACTTGCAGTCATTGCCGCAGTAAACCGTGCCGATAAAAAATTCCTCAAAAATTTTGATACCATTGTCCTGCCCTCGGATACAAAACAGGATATCAAACATTATTTCCCCTTCCCGTTTTACGTAGGATCTTTAAAAGAGATCAATAAAATTCTTTTCTTTTCTTACCCTACACAGGCATTTGCTGCATACGAGCAAGGCAAACTCGTGTATACCGGCCCCACGAGCATGGGCAGAAAAGCGGATCCTACGCCCACAGGCCTTTTTTATGCGAATTGGAAAGCTGAAGAAACCATCAGTACTTTTAATGATGAGTGGGAGCTAAAATGGAATTTCAATATTGAAAATAAATTGGGTGTGGGATTTCACCAATATGAGATGCCGGGATACCCCGCCTCCCATTCCTGCCTGCGCCTTACAGAAAAAGATGCAAAGTACCTCTATGAATGGACCGACCAGTGGAAGATAGAAGGAACAGACAAGATCATTGCCCACGGCACCCCGGTGATCGTCTTCGGGGCTTATCCCTTTGGCAGTTCAAAACCTTGGCTGGCATTGGCTCAAAATCCCGATGCGCTGATGATAAACGAGGCTGATCTTGAAAATACCGCCAAACCCTACCTGGCAGACATCATGAGTAAACAAAATGAGCGATAATTAACCCTTTTCCCGACTGTTTGGCTTGTTTTCTGTATTTGTAAGCGAAACAACAGTATGAGAATAGTTTATATCGCTACCTATGGACCCAGGAAATGCGGGATCGCGACTTTCACGGGGAATAAATTTTTGGGTATGAACTGCAGCCCCGAAAAGGGTAAGAATGAAGGAATGGTGGTTGCTATGAATGACGGGGAACATATATATGATTACCCGGAAGAAGTAAAATGTATCATACATCGCGATAAACCGGGGGATTATATAGCAGCAGCTAATTTCATTAATGAGAGCAATGCAGACATTTGTATCCTCGAACATGAGTTCGGGATATTCGGCGGTCCCGACGGGGATTATATTTTATCCTTATTAGAGCGGTTGCGCATCCCATTTATGGCCGTACTCCATACTGTCCTGAAAACACCTTCACCCCATCAGAAAAAAGTAACGGTAAACATTGCGGCACTTGCGGCAAAGACCGTGGTGATGAATAATAAAGCGGTGGAATTTTTGACTACCGCCTATGGTATCCCGGCAGAAAGGACAGCGATCATTGAGCATGGTATTCCTGACTTCGAGTTTGACAAAGACAACATTAAAAAAGAATTAGGGCTGGAAGGAAAGTGCATCCTGCTCACCTTCGGTCTTATCAGCAGAAACAAAGGAATAGAAACGGTAATAAAAGCCCTTCCGCCTGTCGTGGCCATCCACCCGGAAACAGTATACATTATTTTGGGTAAAACACACCCTTCTGTAGCAGAGCACTCGGGTGAAGAATATCGTGAATACCTTAAAACATTAAGCCGTGAATCGGGAATTGAGGATCATGTAATGTTCATCGATGAATTTACAGATGAAGAAAAATTATTTAAGTACCTCTCCGGTACAGATATTTATATCACCCCCTATCTCAATGAAGCGCAGATCACCAGCGGTACATTGGCTTATGCGTCAGGGGCGGGCTGTGCAGTAGTGTCTACTCCTTATTGGCATGCTGCGGAGCTGCTGACGGAAGATAAAGGACGGCTGTTTAATTTTAATGATCACCGGCAGTTATCAGGCATACTCAATGAATTGCTGGATAACCCGGTACTGTTGCAGGATCTCCGCACTAATGCCCGCGCTTTTGGCCGGGAAGTTACCTGGCCCAAGGTCGGAGAGAAATATTTGCAACTGGCCACGGCTATTATTCGCAGGGCATCCTTGCGGATCGCGGGCAGGGAACAGCGTTTTGATCCCGGAACGATACCAACTTTTGCTTTGGATCATATCCGCAGAATGACGGATGATACGGGACTTTTCCAGCATGCCAAATTCGGGATACCCAAT
>JBBJLU010000049.1:0-20813 GCA_037719665.1 Ferruginibacter sp. | reverse complement strand
GTCCAAAAAAGAACCAAAAAAAGACCCCACCAATCGATTACATCCCGATTGGCGGATGGTTCCTTGATTGAGCTTTTGCACTACTGTGGCTTCAGCAGAAGTAGTTGCTTGTACGTCTTCTAAAGAAAATTCTGAGATGGAAACTTATCTGTATAGAACTTTTCCGGCGTCCGGCCGGCGAATGATGTTGCGGTGAAAATATTATCTTACAGCCGATGGCATACGAAGACGACCATTTTATTGATTCCGCAAAATCGGTATGGAACTATTCTTTATTTACGGATGAGGACGTCCGGAATTTTTCCAAAGGAAAGATGTTTTACGGTCACGAAAAATTCGGCAGCCATTTCCGTACGGTATTGCAAACAGATGGATTTTATTTTGCCGTATGGGCACCCAATGCTACTGCCGTTTCCGTGATCGGGGCATTCAACGGTTGGAAAAAGAACCTGCACCCGCTATTCGTTCGCTTAGACAAATCCGGGATCTGGGAAGGCTTCATCCCGCGCCTGCCGCAAAACGCGGAATACAAATATCACATCCTTGGCTTTGAAGGTGCGGTTACATTCAAGGCCGACCCATATGCTGTATTCAGTCAAAAAAGACCTTTTAATGCATCCGTCACCCGTCGTTTAGACTATACCTGGAGTGATGAGGAACGTATGCAAAAACTTTCTGAAAAAAATGCACTGCATGCGCCCTGGAGCGTTTACGAGGTTCATTTAGGAAGTTGGATGCGGCCGAAAAAAGATGATCCCCATCTCTACAATTCTTATACAGAGATCAAAGAACGGTTGGTGCCTTATGTAAAAGCAATGGGTTTCACGCATGTGGAACTGATGCCGGTTACCGAATATCCTTATGACGGTAGTTGGGGTTACCAATGCACGGGTTATTTTTCCGCCACATCGCGCTTCGGTACGCCGGAAGAATTGATGGACCTGGTCAATGAATTGCACCGCAATGATATCGGGGTGATACTGGATTGGGTGCCTTCCCATTTCCCCGCTGATGAACACGGGTTGTATATGTTTGACGGTACCAATACATATGAATACCGCGACATGCGCAAGGGGTTTCATAAGGACTGGAACAGTTATATTTTTAATTACAAGCGGGGAGAGGTACGGTCTTTTTTATTGAGCAGTGCACATTTCTGGTTTACCTATTTTCATTTGGATGGCCTGCGTGTAGATGCCGTGAATTCCATGATCCGACTGGATTTTTCAAGGAATGCCGGGGAATGGGAACCCAACGAAAAAGGCGGCAATGAAAACATCGAAGCCATTTCCTTTCTGAGGACCCTGAATGAAATGGTGTACAGCCAATTTCCGGGTGTGCAAACGATCGCAGAAGAAGCTTCAGATTGGCCCGGCATCACGAAACCGATCTCCAAAAAAGGTTTTGGATTCGGCATGAAATGGATGATGGGATGGATGCATGATTCGTTCCGTTATTTTAAAAAACCCTGGCCCGCAAGAGCTGCGGCTCAAAATGACCTCAGCTTTAGCATGATGTATTTTTATGATGAAAAATTCATGTTGCCGCTCAGTCATGATGAAGTGGTGCACGGCAAAAGCCCGATGATCTATAAAATGCCCGGCAATGAGCGGGCGCAGTTTGCCAACCTTCGGCTGCTGTATACTTATATGTATACCCACCCGGGAGCCAAACTGCTTTTCATGGGCAATGAACTGGGTCAAACGGACGAATGGAACTATGATTCCGAACTGCAATGGGAATTACTGCAGTACCCCGCTCATAACGGCGTGCAGGAGTGTGTACGAAGGCTCAATCATCTATACAGGGATCTGCCGGCATTGCACGACCTACAATTTGATAAAAAAGGGTTTCAATGGGAGGACCTGTCACAGCCGGAAAAGGGAGTCATCGTTTACCGCCGTAAAAGCAGGAAAAAAGAAGAGGACCTGCTTGTTATTCTCAATGTTTCCGACCGGGATCATCGCGAAATGGTATTGACCTGCCATGGAACTTTATACGGTAAAGAGCTCTTTAATTCTGATGATCAGCATTATTGGGGCTCCGGGAATTTCATGAACCCGGGTATTGAACCGGTCGTTGTGGATAAAAGAAAAAGATTATACAAAATAAAAGTTAACCTCGCAGCGTTTTCAGGTATAGTGATCCGATAATCCACAAATTTAATTTATATTTGAAGTATGAAAAACCTAATTGCTTTTGTTGCCATTTTCGGCAGTCTAAACTCGTTTGCCGGTTCCTTTGTTGACAGTTCCCAATTTTATTTTTCCAAAGGTTTAGAAGAGAAAACAGCTAAGCGCTATCTTGCTGCTTCTCAATACTTTGAAAAAGCTACTTCATTCGATAGATCCAACGTACAGGCTTACCTGGAAAATGGCTTTGCCAATTTGGAAATGCGTAAAACCGACCAGGCAAAAGCATATTTTACCAAAGTGTACGAATTACAACCTTCAAATTCCGCCTCTATAAAAGAACTGGCCAATCTTTATTTTGATTACCGCCAGTGGGACAAAGCCATAGAATTTGCATCCAAATGCAAAGACTGTGCAAACGCAGACCGGATCATAGGCATGAGTAATTATGAAAAAGAAGATTATGGTATAGCGGAAAAAGCTTTATTGCGTGCCGTGGCTAAATCTCCTGAGGATGCCAAAGTGCAGTATACCCTTGCAAGAATGTATATCGATATGGAATTGGAAAAAAAAGCCGTTCCTTTCTTTGAAAAAGCGGTAGCCCTTAACCCGGAAAAAAGCGCATGGGCCTATGAATTGGCATTGGTTTACTTCAACAATAATGATAATAAAAATGCCGTGAAATCCTACGAGGCTGCAGCAGCAAACGGCTATATTCAATCCAACGATTTTAATGAGAATTACGGGTATGCACTCTTATACAGCGGGAATTACGAAAAAGGAGAGGAGAAATTATGGGCCGTATACCAAAGAAAACCGGGTAACAAAGAGATCGTGCGGGATATTGCACAGATCCTTTACGAACAAAAACAATATAACCGTTCCCTTGATTATTGTCAACGTTTGATGCAAATGGATATTAAAGACGGTAAGGCATTGTACCAGGCGGGGTTGAATTTCCTGAAGCTGGGCCAGAAAGAAAAAGGCCAGGGCATGTGTGATAAAGCCATTGAAGTGGATCCTTCTTTAGCTTCCAAGCGTACAAAGAAAATGGACCTTAGTGGCGGGCCGGATATCGGGGCGTTATAAAGTAAAAAGTATATAAAGTATTCCAGGCATTCGAAAGGATGCCTTTTCTTTTGCAGGTAAATGTTGAGCGGCAGGATGATCAGTTCATCATCAGCACATTTACACTGCGCTGTAAGATATTAAAGGCGATCTCGGCCATTAGGTTTTCTTTATCGAGCGTGGGGTTTACTTCTGTAATTTCAAAACAACAGATCTTCCGGTTCTGCATCAGTTTGCTGATCAGGTCCTCGGCTTCTCTTTCTTTTAAACCATTGCTTACCGGCGTACCCGTTCCTTTCGAGATGGCGGAATCGAGGCTATCCACATCAAAGCTCACATAAATATCCGTGCAGTCGGAAAGATAGCGCAATGCTTTCCTGCTGACACTTTCGGGCCCCGTCCTTCGCAGTTCGGCAGTAGTGATCACCTTCATGCCGTATTTTTCGATGAGATGTTTTTCTTCTTTTTCATAATCGCGCAGGGAGATAAAAACGACATCTTCCGGCAGTACTTTCTGCGGTATTTTCCCGATGCCTTTTAAACGGTTCCACATGTCTACCGTTTTTTCGTCAGGCTCATGCACCATCATATCCTCGTTGTCTTCTGCTATGGCAGTGGCCAGGGGCATACCATGCATATTTCCCGAAGGGGTGGTGTAAGGGGTATGAAGATCGGCATGCGCATCGATCCATATAACCCCCAACTTACTTTTTGGTTTGGCCATCTTTATGCCCGCGATCGTTCCACCGGCACTGCTGTGGTCACCGCTGAGGATCACGGGGAAGAAATTATTTTTAATGCTTTCATTTACCGCCTTACTGATGCGTTCATACATACTGAGTACGCCCTGTATGCGTTTGGCGTAAGGAGATTTGATCGGTTCAAATAAGAGGTTGTTCTCCACTTCAAGTTTCTCGGAAGGGAAATGAACAAAAAAATTGCTCATAAAATCAAGCGCCGCAATTTTTATGGCGTCTACCCCAAGGCTTGCACCCCTTGTACCCGCGCCCAGTTCAGACGGTATCTCTATCAGCTTGATGTTTTTCATAATATAGTTTTCTCCCGCCTGAAGGTAAGAAATATGGGGCCAATGCTGTTGACCGCTTCACAAAAAAAATCCCGCAGAAGCGGGATGTATCAAAAATAAGGGTGTCTTAAAACTGTTCCAATTTACTGAAAAAGAAATCACCTTCGATACCGGCATTCTCATCACTGTCACTACCATGCACTGCATTTTCGCCGATCGATGTTGCGTATTTTTTACGGATCGTTCCCTCATCAGCCTGTGCCGGGTTGGTTGCGCCGATCAGTTTACGGAAATCTTCCACTGCATTCTCTTTTTCAAGAATGGCTGCAGTGATGGGACCGCTGCTCATGAATTCTACCAACTCACCATAAAAAGGACGCTCTTTGTGTACGGCATAAAATTCACCCGCTTTTTCTTTGCTGAGTGCTGTCATTTTCATGGCCACAATGCGGAATCCCGCCGTATTGATCATTTCTAATATCCCCCCGGTGCTGCCTTTCTGTGTTGCATCCGGCTTTATCATGGTAAAGGTTCTGTTCGTCATGTTTTAAAATTTTGCGCAAAAATAGGGATTGTTTCAGATATCAGATTTCAGACAACAGATTTCAGACAATAGATATCAGATTTCAGACAATAGATATCAGACATCAGACGAAAGATTTCAGATTTCAGATTTCAGATAACAGATATCTACTCTCTGAAATCTATATAACTATAATCTGATGTCTGTTGTCCGGTGTTTGTTCTCTGATGTCTGAAATCTGATGTCTGAAATCTCCCCCCTGAAATCTCCCCCCTTTTCCTTACTTTTGCGCGCTTTATGCAGGATATCAAAAATATATTTCCCCGATTGACCGACCCTAAGAAAACGGTGATCACCATGCACCAGAAACCGGACGGTGATGCCATGGGCTCTTCCCTGGGACTGGGGCATTTTCTTACAGCACTGGGCCACGAAGTAAAGATCATCTCACCAACCAACTGGGCTTCGTTTTTCAACTGGATGCCCGGTGTGTATAATGTACTGGATTACGAACGGCAAACTGCAGCGGAGATGAATGTATTAAAAATGCTGATTGGATCTTCTGCCTGGACTTTAATACCTTGAGCCGGACAAAGAGGATGGAAGGCGTATTGGATGCGGCACCCGGTGAAAAAATATTGATAGACCATCATCGTGAACCGCAGTCGGAAAAATTTGTTTACGGCGCAAGTGATATTTCCAAAAGCAGTACCTGCGAAATGGTCTATGATCTTATAATGGCCTCCGGGCACGCTGATAAACTGGACCATAATATGGCTACCTGCCTGTATGCAGGAGTTATGACAGATACCGGTTCATTCCGTTTTCCCGGTACCACGGCCAATGTGCACCGTATGGTAGCGCATCTTAAAGAGGCAGGGTTGAATCATACCCCCGTACACGAAGCGCTATTTGATAATTTCTCAGAGGCCCGCCTCCGGTTCATCGGCAATGTGCTGCTGAACAGGATGGAAATATTTTATGAATACAACGCTGCCCTTATTGCCGTGCCGCAGACCGACCTGTTAAAATATGATATCAAGACCGGCGACACCGAAGGCCTTGTAAATTACCCGCTCAGCATTGAAGGGATAAAGCTGGCAGCCATTATCATAGACAGGGGAGAAGAACGTAAATGCTCATTCCGCAGCAAGGGCGATTTTGATGTGAATATTTTCGCCCGAACCTATTTTAACGGCGGCGGACATTTTAATGCAGCCGGCGGTTCCTCTGCAGAGTCCCTGGAAAAAGCTGTGTCGGATTTTAAAGCTGCGATGCAGGCAAACCGTGAAAAATTAACTACATATACATTTTAAAAATAAAAAACACACAATGAGAAACCTCTTTTATTTATTATTATTAACGGCAATCGTATCTTCTTCCTGCAAGTCGCAATCTTATACAAAAGGCGGCGAGGGCATGGAGTATAAGATCATCTCTGAAGGAAAAGGGGAGACCCTCAAGCCCGGCCAGTTCGTGGAATTTGAATTTGTTTCCATACTTCGTAACGGTACGAAAGATTCTGTACTCAGTAACACCCGCGAAACAGGTGCGCCCCAGATCATCGCTTATGATTCAGCAGGACTGCCCGGCCCTTATTTCAAGATCTTCGGACAGTTGAAAAAAGGCGATAGTCTTTCTACCAGGATCATGACGGATTCTGTATTCAAAAAACAACCCGAGGCTATGCCGCCGTACATGAAGAAAGGCCAGTACCTCTATACCAACCTGCGCGTGCTGAATATTTATAAAACACAGGAAGACGCCGATAAGGCCCGCCAGGCGGGAATGGCAGCACAGGAAGCAGCGGGCAAAGCAAAAGCCGCACAATTACTTATTAAGGATGATAAAACGCTGCAGGACTATTTTGCAAAGAATAATATTAAAGCGTTAAAGACACCGAAAGGTGCTTACGTGGAGATCCTGCAAGGGGGTAACGGACCGATGTTGGATACAACAGTATTTGCTAAGATCAATTATACAGGCAGAACGCTGAACGGTAAAATGTTTGATTCCAATACTGATCCCGCTAAACTACATGTAGAACCTCTTTCCGTGAACCTGACCAACGACATGAACCTTGGCGGAGCCGTGATCCCGGGTATGTCTGACGGGCTGAGAATGTTAAGTAAAGCTGCAAAAGCCAGGATATATATTCCATCCGGCTTGGGCTACGGAACATCAGGTTCAGGCGCGGACATCGCCCCAAATTCCAACCTGGTCTTTGAAGTAGACGTGTTGGAAGTTATGGGTACGGCCCAGGCTGCTGCTGAAAGAGTTGCTGCGCAAAAAAAGATGGAAGCTGCGCAAAAAAGATATGTGGACAGTATGCAAAAGGCTCAACCTACGCCAATGGGCAATTGATAAAATACTTTAAAAACAAAAACAGTCACGCTGAAAAGCGTGACTGTTTTTGTAAGCGGTACATCCTACAACATTCGGAAAGCGGTCAATTCATTTTCACTGTACGTGCCCGCATGTAAAATGGAATGAGGTCTGTTCCATTCCTTATATAATTCAATTTTACAAAACCGTCTTTTTCCGAATCAAACAGGATCTTATCCCCGGGTTTTAACCCCCCGGTTTCAGAATAAGCTCCCAGCCGGAATTTCTCCCGGTTTGCATTTACCTCATGCGGATATGTTGAAAATTGGATCAGGATCTCCGACTTTTCATCCGGAGCGGCATAGCCGAAAAGTGTGTAGCGGTCATCGAGGCTCGCCTGAAGGGTAAATGATTTTGAATGCCTGTCCACCACTCCTTTTTTTTGAGCAAGAGCAGAAGAGGCAAGAAATAAGAGAACAAGCAATATGTTCAATAGTTTCATGGTGATGATTTATACCATGACAATGAACAAACTATGTTCCGGAATAAGTTCATATTGTGAAAATAACAGGATGAAAACTCTTTGATCTGTGCCCTAATTTCTGATGAACCGAAAAGTTTTAGCCGAAAAGGCGCTAAGGCGTTAAGGTACTAAGACGTTAATGACCTGCCTTTGGCAGGAGATCTGTGGGATCTGCTCTTAAATCATCTTAAATCTGAGGGAAATCTTCACGCAAAGGTTTTGGGCCACTAAGGCACCAAGACAAAGAAATCAGCCTGCCTGCGGCAGGCGATCAGCGGGATCTGATTCACGCAAAGCCGCAAAGGACCGCAAAGAAATCTGTGTATTCTTTGGGCTTTTTGTCTCTGCGCCAATCTGCGTGCTTTTAAATCCCCGAAAATCTGCGGGAAACAAATCTGTGGACCAATCTGTGCTCATCTGTGGGAAAACCTCTTAAATCATCTTAAATCTGCGGGAAACAAATCTGTGTATTCTAAAAACAATAAAAGTGTCTGTCGTATAGCAGGAAGAAAACAACCGCCTACGGTAAAAAAAGGTTACCTTGTTTACCTCTGTTAACAAATGGTAAGGCATTTACAAAGGGGAGCCAAATGAACGCAGCTTACACAAATATCGGTATGAAGACAAATAAAACCGGTCCATCAACTGCGTGGAAAGGTATACAGCATATTCTTCTTGCAGATGATGATAGCGATGATTGCTATTTTTTCAAACAGGCATTAGCAGAGTTATCGGTAAAAGCTACGTTCACCAATGTTTTTGACGGTGAACAATTGATGCATTTTCTCCGGGATGCGCATCAGTTGCCTGATGTACTTTTCCTCGACCTGAATATGCCGCGCAAGGACGGTTTGAGTTGCCTGGTTGAAATAAAAGCGTCGGAACGATATAAAAAACTTCCGGTTGCAGCACTTTCCACATCTTTTAATCGGACTGTGGCTGATAAATTGCAGGAAATCGGAGCCTTGTGTTTTTTCCAAAAACCCAATGAATTTGAAGAATTAAAAATCTTAATTGACCGTGCTTTGCGGTTGGTTGAAAAAAAGCTTACCGGTGCACACGAAACCAGCGGCGATACTAAACCAGTTAAATGAAAAAAAAACCGGCGGAGACTGAAGTAAAAGATGGATTAATACAATCGAAGAACCTTTTTCCTGTTGTAGGCATCGGAGCCTCTGCCGGGGGATTGGTAGCTTTCCGGAAACTGGTACATGCTATTCCTGCGGATTCCGGGATGGCTTATGTATTGGTGCAGCACCTCGACCCTAAGCATGAAAGTTTATTGCCGGAACTGTTACAAAAAGTGTCGGTGATCCCGGTACTCGAAATTTCTGATGACATCAAAGTAAAGCCCGATCATATTTATGTGATACCCGGGAACAAAATGCTGGTAGCCACTGACGGTGTATTAAAACTCAGTCCCCGGATCTCAGATCATTCTTTTACCCTCAATCTTCCTATAGACCTGTTTTTCCGTTCACTTGCCGAGATCCACCGTGAGCATGCTATCGGTGTAGTGCTAAGCGGTACTGCGTCTGACGGCACCGCGGGCCTTAAGGCTATAAGGGAAAGCGGCGGATTGACGTTTGCGCAGGATGAGGCCTCCGCTGAATTTGACGGCATGCCCGGGAGCGCGATAAGGGCAGGAGTCGTGGATTTTGTATTGCCCCCTGAGAGCATACCCGGAAAATTACTGGAGGTCAAAGACAGGGTTATTTATTCCGATGAGGATCTTGAAAATAAAACACTTCCCGACGAAGAGAGCTTTAAACAGATCCTGACCCTTGTGCGCATGAGAAAGGGAACGGATTTTACTTTTTATAAGCAATCCACGATCAGGCGCCGGATATTACGGAGAATGGTCATCAATAAAAATGAACAGGTAAAAGATTACCTGCTTTATTTAAGGGAACATAAACCCGAACAGGATGCACTGTTCCAGGACCTGTTGATCCCCGTAACTTCTTTTTTCCGGGATGAGCAGGTATTCGAAAGTTTGTGTGGACAAGTGTTGCCCGCAATATTAAAAAACAAAGGAGAAGAGGACCCGCTTCGTATATGGATAGCCGGATGCAGCACGGGTGAAGAAGCCTATTCCATTGCTATATGCCTTAAAGAATGCCTCGGAGCGCGTGATGTGCATATCCAGATCTTTGCTACTGACATCAGTGAGCCGGCTATTTTAAAGGCCCGCCGAGGTATATATTCGAAGGCTGAAACGGAAAATGTAAGCCCGCAGCGGCTCCAAAATTATTTTACAAAAATTGACGGCCATTACCGGATCAAAAAGGAAATAAAAGATACCTGTGTTTTTGCCATCCATAATTTTTTGAACGATCCCCCTTTCGGAAGGATAGATCTCATCACCTGCAGGAATGTGTTGATCTACATGGAAAGCTATCTGCAGAAAAAGGCATTGACCACCTTTCATTATGCCCTTAATCCAAAAGGTTTTTTATTATTGGGTAAGTCAGAAACAGGAAGTTCGGTTCCCGAACTTTTCGAGCCCTCGGCCAAGCACCAAAAGATCTTTACAAGGAAAGATCTGGCCGGCAAACATATACTTTTTATGAGCAGGCAAAATGAAATATACCGCGTAAAACAGGATTCGGATGATGCGGAGCATCTGGAGACGGACTTTCAAAGATCAGCCGACGACGTACTGCTTAGCAGGTACACGCCTGTTGGTGTAGTGGTAAACGAAACCATGGATATTGTACATTTCCGGGGGAATACCGCGCCTTTCCTGGAACAGGCTTCGGGAAAACCAAGCCATAACCTCTTTAAAATGGCTAAGGGAGGGCTTGCTTTTGAGTTGCGAAATATTTTGCACAAGGCGAAGAAGGAACAAACTTCCGTTAAAAGGGAAAATATCCCCTTAACATCTGAAGGGGTCACCGGCGTTATCACCATTGAAGCCATGCCTTTGCCCCACATGGCGGACCCTCATTTTTTAGTGATCTTCCATCATGAACAACGGCCTTCATCAGAGGAGAAAAAAAGGGTGAAAAAAAACGTATCTGCACGCGTGGAAGATGATAAAGAACTGCGGATCGCTCAACTCAATAACGAATTGTCGCAAACCCGGGAGGATATGCGCAATATTACGGAGGACCAGGAAGCGGCCAACGAAGAGTTGCAAAGTGCTAATGAAGAACTGCTGAGCAGCAGCGAAGAATTGCAGAGCCTGAATGAAGAACTGGAAACCAGTAAGGAAGAATTGCAGAGTATCAACGAAGAACTGATGGTGGTAAACCGCGAGGTCAGGGAACTCAATGAATCTGTTTCTGACGCCCGTGATTATGCGGAAGCCATTCTTGCCACTGTTCGCGACCCTTTGCTGGTACTGGATAAGAAGCATTATGTAAAATCGGCAACACCTGCTTTTTATGAGACATTCAATGTTTCCGAGAAAGAAACCCTTGGGAGATCGATCTATGAAATAGGCAATATGCAATGGAATACCATTCGTTGTTGGAACATATCATGGACAAATCAGCTTCAATTTTGATAACCCATGAATTTCAGCGGATCGGGACACGTACGATCCTGTTGAATTCCCGGGAAATTATTTATTCACCCAATTCAGAAAAACTGATATTGCTTTCTCTGAGTGATATTACTGAAAGGCGTATCAATGAAAATATCCTCCTGCAAAACGAGAAGCGATTCCGGCAGATGGCCGATTTCATGCCCCAAAAGATCTGGACCGCTGATGCCGCGGGAAATTTCACTTACCTTAATGAGAATTGGCTAAGTTTTTCGGGGTTCAGCTTCGCAGAAATGAAAAATTGGGGGTGGAAAAAAGTGATCCACCCCGATGATTGGGAGAAAAACAAAAATGCCTGGCAGCATTCACTTGATACGGGGGAGGATTTCGAACTGGAACACCGTTTTCTAAATAAAGACAATAAGTATATCTGGCACCTTACCCGCGGAGTGGCCCAAAAAGATGTAGATGGTAAGATTCGGGAGTGGATCGGAACCAATACAGAGATCCAGGATCAAAAGGAACAGGAAGAAGCATTAGAGGCGGGGATCTTGGAACGGACCAGGGAATTGGAAAAGGTCAATGACGCTCTCCAGCAAAAGAACCAGGAGATCGCTATCAGCCGGTACAATAAAAGATTCCTGCTGGAATTCTCAGAAAAGTTTTCATCTTATAAGGCCCATAATGAGTTTTTTAATTCTGTGGTGCAATACATCGCCGACCTTACACACCTTGACTATGTATTCGTAGGCAAGTTGGAAACCAAAGAAAATGACAACCGTTCTATTCTCACAATTGCGTTAAACGTATTCGGCAAATTAGCAGAAAATATCACCTATGACTTGCCGGACGGCCCCTGTGAACAGGTGATCCGCGGCGAATTGTATCTCTATCCCGAAAAATGCCGCGATATCTTTCCGAAGAATAAGACCTTGGTACAATTCGACGTGGAAGGGTATATCGGTTATCCCCTGTATGATGAAACCGGGAAGGCGATAGGTTTAATAGCGGTAATGCATAAAAAAGCTATAGAAGACCCGGAAACTGTCTCGTCTATTTTGAAAATTGTTGCTAAGCGTGCGGAGATAGAACTGGAGCGAATTCGGTATGAAGAGTTGTTGGAGAAAAATAACAAGAGCCTGGAAGACAAAAACCAAGAACTCATAAAAATGAATAAAGAGCTGGAGTCGTTCACGTATATCTCCAGCCACGATCTGCAGGAACCCCTGAGGAAGATACAAACCTTTGCCAACCTTATTCTTGCAAAAGAACATGAAAACCTATCCGAAACCGGGAAAGATTCTTTCCGGCGTATGCAGGCTGCAAGTGCAAGAATGCAGCAGCTTATCGAGGATCTCCTCGCATTTTCCAGGGTAAATACTACAGATAGGACTTTTGAGAAAATTCAACTGAAAACGGTTTTTGAGGATGTTAAAACAGATCTTTCCGACCTGATCAAAGAAAAAAGCGTTCGCATAGAAACAGCAATCGACGTAGAGATGAAAGTGATCCCCTTCCAGCTTCGCCAACTTTTTAATAACCTGATCACTAATTCGATCAAATTTTGCCCGAAGGACAGGGCGCCCCATATTATTATCAGGGCAATTCCAATTGCCGGAAAAGATCTTCCCGTATCAGTCGATTCACCTGATGCTCCATATTTTCACCTCAGTTTTACCGATAATGGGATAGGGTTTGAATCGGAATATAATGAACGTATCTTTGAATTGTTTCAACGGTTGCACGGTAAAGAAGAATATAAGGGGACGGGCATCGGCCTGGCCATTGTAAAAAAAATTGTCGAAAATCACCATGGGTTTATCAAAGCTACCGGGAAACTGAACGAAGGTGCCGTATTTGATATTTACATCCCTGCACAATAAATATTCGGAGCATGAATAAGAAAGGACCAATAATCGTCATTGAAGATGATGAGGATGACAGGGAAATGCTGAAAGAGATATTTACAAAACTCGACTATAGTAATGAAATTGTTTTTTTTGAGGACGGCCACGAAGCACTCCGGTATTTACAGGATGCAGGGGATCACCCCTTCCTGATCCTCTCCGATATCAACATGCCCAAATTGAACGGGTTTGAACTGAGGGATAAGATCAATACAAATGAAAAACTTTCCCTGAAATGTATACCGTATTTATTTTTTACCACATCATCCACCCCGCAGATCGTGATCGATGCGTATTCGAAGTCTGTACAGGGGTTTTTTGTAAAACCCCGCAGTCATCTTGCACTGGAAAAAACGATAAAAATGATCATTGAATATTGGCAGGAATGCGAAGCACCGGAGTAAGAAAATATTAGTTATCATTTTTTAGCCTGATCAAAACTTAACAACTCCGCAATGTCTCATCCTAAATTCATAGTAGTGATCGGCGCTTCCGCCGGAGGCCTCAATGCATTGACCGAAATGGTTCAGCATTTTCAGAAAGGGTTGGATACCGCCTATTGTATTGTATTGCACCTTTCCCGTAAGGGCATCGGGGATTATATTGTCCATCAGCTCAGCAGCATCACCGATATGCAATGCGCACTGGTAAAAGACGGTGCACCCATTGAAAAGGACAATATTTATGTGGCCCGTCCCAACCAGCATATGCTGGTAAAGGATAATAAATTCCTCCTCGGTGCGGGTCCTGAGGAAAATCGCTTCCGGCCATCAGTAGATGTATTGTTCCGTTCTGCTGCAGTAGCATATAGTTCGCATGCCATTGGTATTATCCTGAGTGGTTTATTGGATGACGGCACCTCGGGTATGTGGGCGATAAAGCGAAGCGGCGGTACCTGTATTGTGCAGGACCCGGAGGAAGCGGAATATCCTGACATGCCCCTCTCGGTCATTAATAATATGGAAGTGGATCATGTGGCCACATTAGCATCGATGGGTGGGCTGATCGCAGCATCACTTAAAGAAAAAAAAGGCAGAAAAAAAGCAGTGCCCCCGGATGTGATCTCAGAATCGAAGATCGCGGAACAAACTGCAGTGGGCATTGATGATGTGCGCAAACTGGATGTTGTGCAAAGTATATTCGCCTGTCCCGATTGCGGCGGCGGGTTATGGGAAGCCAGGAATGATATCATTAAAAGATACCGTTGTCATATCGGCCATGCGTATACCGAACGGGACCTGGTACTGAAACAGGCTGAAGCTGCGGGTTCCACTTTATGGGTGGCGCTGAGGATGATGGAAGAGCGTAAACACCTGCTGAAAAAAATGGAATTGGATTATAAAAAAAAGGGGTACAAAAGTTTATCCGAAACTAATGTAGAAAAACAGGGAGAGATGGTGAGACATATTGAAACGTTGAAAAACATATTAGCTGATCTGCAGAATCATGATACGGCGTGAAAAGGGATTAATTAAAGAGGATGCCCGCCTTCGGCAGGCATTGTTTTGGGACACGGATTCCACGGATCTGCACGGATTTACACGGATTTGATTGCCCGCCTTCGGCAGGCTTTTTTTTTGGGACATGGATGCCACGGATCAACACGGATTTCCACAGATCTGTTCGCTGGTTTTATCCGTGGAAATCCGCATTATCCGTGTTCCCCTTTGAGGGAAAATCCCCGAAAATCTGCGATCTCTTTAATCTGCGAACATCTGCGGGAACCTTTTTGGGACACTGATTTTACGGATCAACACGGATTTACACAGATCTGATTTTAACGGTGGGGTTATTTACTGTATAACTAAAAATATTCTACTTACAATAAATGATCTGTACTTATCCGTGTAAATCTGTCATCCGTGAACCCATTGACGTGCCTGCCGCAGGCAGGCATTGTTCACTATCTTTTTACGAACCTGACGGTGATTCTTTGTGCCGGCGTCGTAATGAGTATCATATAATTCCCCGGTAGCAATGTACTCATGGGTAGTGTCAGCGTATTCCTGCCCTTTGAAAGTTGTTTTGTTGAGTACCTGATTACTTTACCGGTAATGTCCGTGACCCTTATCTCTGCCGTTTCATTCAATGCCGATTGTATTTCCAGGTTTAGGAAAGCGTCAACAGGGTTTGGATAAACCGATATAAGTTGCAGAGAAAGATCCTCCTTTGATTTTATTATGGCGATATTGCTAAAACTAAAACGCCCGTCTGTATCTACCTGTCTCAACCTGTAGAATTGCCGGTCCCCGATAAAATTGCGGTCAGTAAATGAATATGCAATTCCGGAGTTGCTGTTGCCGCCCGCTGCCGCAGAGCCTACAAAGGAAATAGATCGGAACGAAATTCCGTCTTCTGAACGTTGTATTTCAAAACCGCTGTTATTGGATTCGGAAAAAGTATTCCATTGCAACAGGTTATTGCCGTCTTTTTTTACTGCTATCAATTCACCCATCGTTACGGGCAATGGCGCAGCAGCATTGATCAGGGAAAATTTTGAGAAACCTGTCAGGCCCGCAACGGTAATGAATTTGCCGTTCGCATCCATGCCCGGCGTGCCGCCGATATTCACCCAAGGGTTACTGCCATCCTGTTTAATGATCTTAAGGTTAGCATCGGGTATATTATTTTTTTCCGCATCAGTGTAATAATATTTGATGGTGTAATTATACCCTGAGCCTCCCGGTGCATCAATGTCGTAATAGGAGTTGATCGATGCAAAGGAATTATAGTTAGGGGGCTTGGTGCCGGAAAAATAACGAACATTTTGAACCGGCGGAACGGCACCTGTATTTGCCCAAATGATGTCAACGATCTTTCTTTCTGCGGAAGAATAGGAAGTGGTGGTGCCCGGTGCAGGTACACCGGATCTTGCTGCAAGAGGGGGCAGCACCACAGGTGTAAATTCATCCGCGCCAATATCGGTAGGAACCCCTGTCACGATAGGGCGAATATCTCCGTCAATATCTGTAGGTACGGAACCGATGGCCAGACCGCGTCCATTGATCGTCCAGGAACTTTGATGCGAGGTATCTATATGCAAATTACTGTGCGAAATAAATTTAACAGTATCACTCATGGAGTTGATATCTCCGCCCGTTGTGGCTTTCCATTGAATGAAGGACATTCCGTTTCCCACGCCTTTCTCACATACATTCAGTGAATCCAACGCATACAATACATTATAATCGGAGGCGAGTATTCCGCTCGTACCGATACTGCTGAAGGCAAAATGCTTCCCCGTACCGCCAGTCCTCATATTAATGTAAATATTATTCTTATGGTACTCATTACTGTTCACATTGTTGCTGTACGCAAAAGTTTTCATCGGACCGATAGCCGTACCGCCGATTCGCACCGTATTATTGTAGACATAGATATTATTATTGAGAAAACCGTCATCCACTATTCCAAAATAAATATGCTCGGTGGTAAACCCGTTACCGAGGCTCACCATGTTATTAGAGATGGTACAGGGGAGCGGATTTGCATTCCCGCCAAACATATAAATTCCGTTTACATTAACCGCATCTACAGAGATTGGGTTAGTGGGGCCTATATCATAGACTTGGTTTTTATTGACCGTTATGGTGTTTGCACCGCCGATATAGATACCATAGAATGTAGAAGGGTATTGCGTGGTATCCACCGCGTTGGCAATAACGTTATTTTCTATAACGGAATTTGCTTGAAATGAATAAATACCGTAAAATGTTCCGCTACCCCCGATATGGATACTGTTAGGCGCAACGCGGCTGCCGATCACATTCCCGCTGTCTGTACCGATGTTTGCATTTCCGTCCGGTATATCTATACCGTAGAAATTTCCGATTACAGTGCTTGCCTGGGAAATATTGCTGACGGTATTTCCCTGGATAGATACCGGTGCACCGGCCCCGTCATTGATCAGGGTGATGCCATAAAAAGTGCCGTCCCCTTCATTCAACCAGGGATTTCCGCCTGCCAATGGCGCTGAGCCGCCAATATAATTCCCGGCAACCAGGTGACCGTATCCGCCGCTGATATGGATGGAACTCTGTGCCATCACCGAAGGAGTCGGTTGATTATTGTAAAAGGAATTATTGGAAATGATACAACTGTCCCCGGAATAAGGAATGTTCACACCGTATTCATCCCAGTTATAAATATGATTGTTCTTCACAACGATAACATTCGAATCAGATTGAGAATAGATCCCCGTTGCCAGCAGTTCTGCATTGCCGAATGGCGGCCGTATATAATTATTCAGGATATTGATCTTACTTCTGCCGACGCCGTAAATGGTTATCGCCCCTATTTCCGGGAAGGCGGTATTGCTTTCGATCAAACAGTTTTTTACCGTGTCCTGTACTGAAGCATTATTAAATTGAAACACCACACCCGGGCTTGTTTGGCTGTTATTCCGAAATTTGAGGAGGGTATCCGTGCCGCCGTCAAACGATACACGATCAGCACCGTTAATGCCGATCATATGAGTGGCTGTGATCGAGGGATCCTGTGTAATCAGTCTCGGAGAACCGGAGGATTGAATGCGAATAGCATAATTTCCCGGCCCGGTCTCATTGACCTGGTTCAAAGGAAATTGCCCGTTCTCTGTAAGGTCTGAAGTGATGTTGACCGTGATATTACCACTTACCACATTCTCATTAATAGCCTTGAATAATCCGTTGAAACCGGTCAGGTTGGGATAAGTTTGAGAAGCGCCCACATTGATGGTTCCGGAGAAAGGTTGGGATATTGCATAAGAGCGAACGGCCCCCGTAACCGGGAATGCAGCAGCGGTTAAGGCTACTGAAACCGGTGCCGCCGCAAAATTACCTGCGTTGATACCCACATTGGGAATAGCAGCAAGGTCCTGGGCTACTACAAAATATTGTATGGTTTGGCCGGGTAATACGCCGGTTCCGCCCTGCAACAAAAGATAATTGATGGTAAAATCGAACGGTGATGTAGCATTTTCCGCTTCTGCAAATTTCCAACCTGCGGTAAGCGGTGTGTTATCAATGTATGTATTCGCGTCAGTGGCCCGCTTGTAATACAGGCGGGGCCTTGTTCCTATTGCGGTGTTCACCCCGTCAGGATCGGAAACATCCGCAAATGCCGGCAACACCCTATTGGCAACGGACAACGTAGAAGATAAAGCTGGATAGTTAATGACAGGGGCAGAGGATTCCAAAAAGGTATAGAGTTTTCGCGATCCTTCTACCGGGGCGTTTAGGCTGCTGATAAAAGCGTCCAACGGATAATTATTATTTACGAATGTTCCGTTTGTAACAAAACTTTCTGCTGCTGAATTCACGGATAAAATATTTCCTGTGCCCGATCCTGTAGAAAAACCGATGCGCAGCGGCTGGTTCGTTGGCGAATCATTCCTGTACATATCTCCGTACACATACTCTATTTCACCGGATTCATATAAGCGCACCTGCCATGTGCCGTCAGGAAAATTAAAAAAACCCGTGTAATCGATACCCATGTTCTTAAATTCGATAACAAGGCAACGGGAAGGTGCTGTACCTACTAATTTACTTTGAATAAGGCCACTGCTGCTGATCTCGAGGTCACCTGCCATTGCGGACAACAATTTCTGGTTGGTTTGTCCGAAACTGTATTGTGTAGTAGTTGGTTGAACGGCGCCCAATTTTACCAGCCCGTTGGAACTTACGGAGAATTGAGTATAAGAAATCCCTGCAAAAGGGAAGGAAAATCCAATGGATTGTATCGGTGAAATGGCATCATCAAGTGAAGGATTCAAAATAACCGTGGTGCCGGAAGTAAGATTGATGACGTTATTGTTTCTATCCGCAAGGAAAGAACCCGTTCCCGATGCGGTAAATGTATAAGAACCAACCTGTGCATTTGTATGCCCGGGAAAGATCAAAAATAAAACCGCCACCATCAGGACAATCAAATAATTTTTCCACTCAGGCTTATTTTCATTGCGTATGTTAATTAAGCTGCGTAAAACTCTACTCATAAAATCGAATTTAATTAATTATATGGGTAAAATTACATGATCCGGTGAAGCATTTAAAATAATTGAGGTACCGGAGTAAGGTTGATGACATTATTGTTCCTATCTGAATGGAAAGAACCGGTTCCCGGAGCAGGAATGGTAAATGCACCTGTTTTTGCAGTCGTATGCCGTGGAAAGATCACAAACAAAATAGCCACTAAGAGGACGATAAGATAATTTTTTACCGTTGTTTTTTTTTCGTGGAGAACATATGTTAATGTGCGGAAAACTTTACTCATAAAAATCTATTGAATTAATTAATAATCTTATATAACGTTCTTCCTCATAAGCATTAATTCATTCTTAAAAATGAAATCCATATCCGAAAAACACCGATTGCATCCCAAACAAGCTCAACCCGCTTAAGAACACACCGAAAATGATCAAAATAAAAGGTATATGTACCATAACCTTGCTGACCCTTCTTTCCCACCCCAAATAATGTAAGACCGGCAACAACATAAAAGCAATACATAAGCCAAAAAACGAAATTTGCATGGTTTTCATGCCTGCAATAAGAAATACAAGCCCGATCGAAATTTCAAGGAACTGAACCATATGGGAATCCGGGTGGCTGCGATTAACGAGATCCCGGTATTTATTCCTGATGGCAGGTATGATTTTCAGCTTTGGATGCCGCGTTTCCCGTGCTTCCTGATCTTTATCCCCGGTAACCAGGAAAATAGCTTTACCCGTTAAGAGATACGCGATCACCCCGATAGAAGAAAGGATACTTAGGGCCGCATAAAGGGCGGTACTGAAACTCAAAAATTTGATTAGCTTTCCGGGTGTCCTCCGCATGGCAAGGATAAAACAGAGTACAGGTGAAAAAAAAGTAAGCATAGTGATCGTGAAAAAATCCCATGAATAGATCTTGGAAAATCCCGGATCTAATACCGTGACCGGGAAGATCCAATTCGTCCCGCCGGAAACAAACGTCATCGCTTGGGATTGGCCAAAAAGTGAGGGCATGAGAAGGTTTGAATTGATCATAAACAGGAAAAAAACAAGTGTCAACGGCAGGTTGAGTGTCGGGAAAAGAATATCAGCTTTTTCCGCCCAACTAATATTTTTTGCTTTTAACAGCCATATCAAATTCCGGTGCAGGAATTCGCAGGTACCCCTTGTCCATTTCATATGACGAATCCGGAAGGAGCGTACACTGTCAGGGAAATCTTCATAGCAGATCACCTCTTCCTCAAAATATCCCCGGTAACCTTTCTCTCTTACCGCAATGGCGTAGCCAAGGTCTTCACTTACGATGTCAGGGAATCCGCCGATTATTTTCCAGCAATCATACCGAAGTAAGGCCCCATGTCCCAGGAACATTACAAAACCGTATTTGTTCCGCAGCGGTTGGTGCCATTGCCAATGCGTGTTGATGCCAACTGCCATATCCTGTTGTATCTTATTTTCTGCATTAGGATTGGCTTCATGATTGGCCTGTACAAAACCGCATTTTCGGTCAGATTCCATGATAGGAACCAACTTCGATAGAAAGTCAACGGGCAATATTTCGTCTGCGTCGGCTATGGCAAAATATTTTACTTTAGTAGCGATATGGGTGAGCGCGTAGTTAAGGTTTCCTGCTTTAAATCCTACCCTGTCCGGGCGACGAACAACGATTATCTTTTCTGTATTCATCGCTGCAAACCGGTCAACTTTTTCTTTATGTTCTACGGTCGTACTGTCATCCAAGAGGTATAAAATATAATTGGGATAATCCTGGCGAAGGCAGGATAGTGCGCTCTCTTCCACAAAATCATTTGCAGTGGTGTATAAGATTGCCAC
This sequence comes from Ferruginibacter sp., assembly GCA_037719665.1. Lineage (GTDB taxonomy): Bacteria > Bacteroidota > Bacteroidia > Chitinophagales > Chitinophagaceae > Ferruginibacter. The sequence continues at coordinate 11 of JBBJLU010000049.1, read as the reverse complement.
TGCGGGGGCTG
>JBBJLU010000048.1:0-20844 GCA_037719665.1 Ferruginibacter sp. | reverse complement strand
ATTTCTAACGGTTCTTTGTTAAATGTTCAAGGTTCAAGGTTCAAGGTTCAAGGTTCAAGGTTGAACCTTAACTCCTACCCGGCACCGGGTATTTTTTCAACCTTTTACACGTAAAAATCTTTTATACTACATATGCTGTATTGCAACAATGGGCCCGTAAATGAAATTTTGTGTTCGGAGTTTAAACGACTTTAAATAAACCAAAATGAAAAAATTAGCTACACTTTTATGTGCCTGGCGGACTGATCACTTCACATCAAAATCAACAACCACTTTTTCGCTCAGCGGGTGGCTTTGGCAGGTTAAGATGTATCCCTGCTGTACTTCTTCTTCTTCGAGGGCATAGTTGATATCCATATGCACTTCGCCTTCTACCAACCTTGCCTTACAGGTCGCACATACACCGCCCTTGCAGGCATAGGGCAGATCGGCACCCTGTGCCAGTGCGGCATCAAGGATATTATTGCTTTGATAGGCCAGGTCAAAATCAAAACTGCGCCCGTCGAGTTTTACGGTTACCCGGCTTTTCGGACCGGCAAATCCCGGGCTCTCCGAAACCTCCGTTGCAGCAGCAGATCTTTTCTGACCCGGTGTGGTAAATAATTCGAAGTGAATATTTTTTTTTGCAATACCGTTCTTTTCCAGGAAGGCAGCAGAAGCAAAGATCATTTCCTCCGGGCCGCAGATATACACTTCATCGTGACCCTTAAAATCCACGAGGTTGCGCAGGGCATCCAGTTTTTCGGTATTGATCCTGCCGTAGTTTATTGCCGCGTCGGTTCGTTCACGGCTGAGAATATTGATGCAGGAAAAGCGTTGCATAAATTTATTCTTCAACGCTTCTATTTCCTCAAAGAATATTATGGAACCGCGGCTTTGGTTACCATAGATAAGGGTAAACCGGCTTATAGGCTGCGTTTGAAGAGTATGTTTTATTATGGAAATTACCGGCGTGATACCACTCCCGGCTGCAATAGCCAGGTAATTTCTTCCTGTTTCTTTCGCGTTGAATTTACCCGTCGGCGGCATTACATCAAGTATGTCGCCGGCTTTAAGTTCATCATTGGCGAAAGAGGAGAACAGCCCGCCGGATGTTTTCTTAACGGCCACTTTGAGTTCTTTTTCATGGGGTGCATTACAGACAGAGTAGGACCGGCGCTGTTCAACACCATCAAAATATTTCCGCAGGGTAATATTCTGCCCTTCACGGAAAATAAATTCCTCCTGAAGGTTTTCCGGTATTGTAAAACTTACGGAAACACAATCAGGCGTTTCTTTTTTTACTGCTTTTACTGTGAGGGAGTGAAAATGTGCTGCCATTATCTGATGATGCCGTTTAATAAATGTTGAATCATGTTGTCTTCCACCTCGGTCACGCTGAATTCCTTTTTGTGGCGTTGACGAAACTCCGGTCCCCGCACTGCTGACAAGATCGTCAGCATTGTTATACGCGGGTTCATTTTTCGAAACTGCTTTTTCCGTATGCCCTCTTCAATGATCTCTGTAAGGGAATTTTCATATGCCCGGCGCTGTGAAAGAAAAACTTCTGCAGGTTTTTTCTGTAATTGTTTCCATTCATTATCTGATACATACACCTTATCAAAATCTGTATACATTTTCCGGATATGAAAACGGATCAGCGCGGCTGTTTTATCCGCAGCAGATTCTTTTGTGGCCAATACCGCCAGCATATGTTCCGTAAAATCTTTAGCTACCCCGAAACAAATTTCCTGCAATAGCTCTCCTTTGGAACCGATATGATTATAAAGGCTCGGAGCCTCTATCCCCAAGCTTTCCGCCAGTTCGCGTACTGAGGCTGCACGAAATCCCTTCTGCCGGAAAAGTGCGGCTGCACTTTTTACAATTTGACCTTTTTTTGTGCCGTTTGTTAAGGCTATAATTTTTGTCATGATACTTCGCAAAACTAACACTTATTAGTTTATCAGATCCCCAGGCCTGCTTCGGGAAAACATAAGCTTCACCAAAAACTGCCGGGGTGAGTACTTCAGGCAATTTTTAATTGCCATGGTGGCGCAGGTGTTTACACGGGTACAGATTATCCCTTCGATCAATTATTTTTGCATATGATCTTCAGACAGGCAATCACCGCCGATATTCCTCAAATTCAGGTAGTAAGAAATTCAGTGAAAGAAAATATGCTAAGCGACCCCGCCCTGGTGTCGGATAAGGACAACGAAGAGTACATTACGGAAAGGGGAAAAGGCTGGGTATCCATTGATAACGGCAGGGTCGTAGGTTTTGCAATTGCAGATCGGAAAGAAAATAATATTTGGGCACTGTTCGTTCTGCCCGAATACGAAGGAAAAGGTATAGGAAAGAGACTCCATGACATGATGCTTCACTGGTATTTTCAACAAACAAAAGAAACGGTTTGGTTGGGTACTGCATTTAACACCAGGGCGGAAAACTTTTACCGCATGCAAGGCTGGAAGCAAGCGGGGACGCATGGTTCGAAAGAAATAAAATTTGAAATGAGTTTTAAAGATTGGAGGGGAAAGGGAGCAGATAAATAGTATATAAACTATATAGTGTACTTGATGCAAGGAATTCTTATATACTTATTCCTTATAAACCTATATACTAAACATTATCCCTCAAACTCTCCCGCCCCCTGCCTGATAACCTGCCGGTTATCTGAAGTACAATCCACGATGGTAGAAGGTACAATGCCGCCAATACCGCCGTCAATCACAAAATCAACACGGTCCTTAAAATTTTCAAAGATCACTTCGGGGTCCGTATATTCTTCAACCATCTCTCCCGGCAAAGATGCACTAAGGATCGGGTGGCCAACCGCTTCCCCAAGATCATGGCATATCTTATTTGCGGGAACACGCAGGCCGATCGTTGATTTTTTACTTTGTAATATTTTAGGAACTTCTTTGCTCGCGGGAAGAATAAAAGTGAAGGGTCCCGGCAAGTGATTTTTTAGCATACGGTATAAGGGCGTATCAATGCTTTTTGTATAATCACTCAGGTGACTAAGGTCCTTACAAATAAAAGAGAGCTGCGCTTTTTCGGGGTCTGTATTTTTTATGCGACAGATCTTTTCTATAGCTTTTTTTTGAAAAATATCACAGCCGATCCCATAGATCGTATCTGTAGGGTAAATGATGATGCCGCCGTCAAGCATACATTCTGCCAATTGTTTGATGAGGCGGGGTTGTGGGTTATCTGGATGAAGGCGGATGAGCATAGTTCAAGGTTCAAGGTTCAAGATTCAAGGTTCAAGGTTCAAGGTTTTAGAACCTTCAAATTATTAATTATTAATTATCAACTATTAATTAATATTTTTGCCCGTTTATTTTTAAAACTACAATTATAATACCATGTCATTAATAACAGTCGGCACAATGGCTTTTGACGCGATCGAAACGCCGTTTGGTAAAGTGGACAGGATCATCGGCGGTTCCGCAACTTATGTTGCGTATGCTGCGGCTAATTTTGTTAAGCCCATACAACAAATTTCTATCGTGGGGTATGATTTTCCGCAGGAAGAAATGGATGAGCTTACCCGTCGCGGGATTGAGTTGGATGGCGTGGAGATCGTAGCAGATAAAAAATCTTTTTTCTGGAGCGGCAAATACCATTTGGATATGAATACCCGCGATACCTTGGTGACCGACCTCAATGTATTGGAAGATTTTAACCCTATCGTTCCGGATAGTTACCAGGGCGCGGAATTTTTAATGCTCGGCAACCTAATGCCGAAGCTGCAGCTCAGTGTCATTAACCAATTGAAGAAAAGGCCCAAATTGATAGTAATGGATACCATGAATTTTTGGATGGATATCGCTATGGATGACCTGAAGGAAGTATTGAAAAAAGTGGATGTGCTTTTGGTGAATGACGGTGAAGCCAGGCAACTGAGCGGTGAAGTGTCTTTGGTGAAAGCGGCACGAAAAATATTGGAGATGGGCCCCGGTTTCCTGATCATCAAAAAAGGCGAACACGGCGCGCTTTTATTTCATGAGAACCATGTGTTCTTTGCACCGGCACTGCCGCTGGAAGAAGTGTTTGATCCGACAGGTGCGGGCGATACTTTTGCAGGCGGCTTCGTTGGGCACCTTGCCAAAACAAAAGATATCAGCTTTGATAATATGAAAACGGCCATTATTGTTGGTAGTGCCATGGCCAGTTTCTGTGTGGAAAAATTCGGTCCGGAAAGACTAAAAGAAATCACCAAAGCCGACATTGATGACCGCATCCGGGAATTCGTACAGTTGGTCAATTTCGATATTGATCTTGTTTAATTTGACCCGCACCACCTGATTAAAAACCGGTATGATCGAAATTATTGTTTTAATATTTCTTGCAAGAAAAATAGGGATCCTGGCCGTATCAAAAGGATTATCTGCCGGGGGTTGGAAAATCCGCCTTGTACTTTTTTGGATCCTCGGAGAGTTTATCGGGGCCTTTATCGGGTTGGCTATATTCGGGCAGGATAATTTATTCAGTTGTATGTTGGTGGCCATTGCATTTGCAGCATCCTCATATTTTATTATAAATAATCATCTTTCTAAAATGCCGGATGTTTTAAATGAAGATGATATAAATAATATCGGGAGGTAATTTCGGAATTAAATCCAACCTCAACAGGTACAGTCTGTCAAAACCCGCAACATTTTATCACTACCTCCTCGCCACCACGATCGTATTTTTAAATTTCTTCGTTTTACCCTGCAGGTTGAAGACCTCGGTATAGATAATATATAAACCTACCGGTAATTTTTGCTGCTTTTCTCCCAGCCCGTCCCAGCGATAAAATCCTTTCAGCCCGTTAAGTGCATTGCGTTGCAGGAACCGCACGGGGCGGCCCACCGCATCAAAAATGGTGATATTAGCTACATAACCCGGTTCAGGAAAATTATATTGTATGGTCGCAAAGTCATCGAAGCCGTCATTATCGGGACTCAGGATATCCGGTGTCACGCTGATGCTTCCCTGTACTTCGAGATCTATACGGTTTTGAGAATTCTTATAAGTAGGCGTACCATAACCCACGTTTGTAGCTGCGCTGTGAAAATTACTTTCTATGCTTGGTGCATCAGGGTTAATCCTTTCTAAAGCAACCCCTTCGTCCTCGCTGATCAGTGCAAAATGCCAGTTGTCCAGATAATGTACTTCGTCTATGATGCGGCCCTGTTCGTTCAGTAAGATCACATAGCCTTCATCATCATTAAAAGAAGGGGTGCTACCCACCCGCAGAAACGCGTTTGGATCCATCGCCATGAAATCCCTTTTTACAATTTCGGGGTCAGAGGTTACTACGATATAATCGCCCGGGAAAAATAAATAATCTTCTGTGGTAAATTGTGTGATGGAGGATACTGCGCCGGCCGTGTTACGGTTGGCGATATATGCATTTTTTAAATTGAGGATCTTCTTACTGCGGTTATAAAATTCCACGTAATCCACCCCGTTCGATTTCGGGTTGAACAATATCTCATTGACCACGATATCGAAACTGTCTGTAGGCGCGGAGAGACCTACTCTTGCAGTGCGGGTGTTGCCGATCGCATTACCGCTGCAATCCGGAACCCCGGTGGCGGTAACGATATAGATCTTGCCCGGTTGCAAAGGGTTGGCGATCGTAATAGTTACTTTATCAAATGAAACACCCAGTGGTAACGCACTTGTCGCCTGGCCGATACCGTCACTTACTGTGTAGGAGGAAGCATTGGCAGCACTGGTACTGTCCACCGGTTCATCAAATACCAGGGTAATATGTGTGGCATCCGGTGCAAACGCACGAAGCAGTTTCGGTGGCGTATTATCCGGGTTGATCCCGTCCACTGAATTTATCGTACCCGGCGTGCCGCCGCGCGGATCAACAGATGCTTTCCAGTTGTTGATGCCGGTACAGGGATTACGGGTATCGATCATCTCGAGCGTCCATCCGCCTTCTTTTTTCAGTTCATTTTTATACCATGCATCTGTGTAGCTAACCGAGTGCACGATCAGTCCCTGCGGTGCTTTCAAAAAGATCTTATCGGCATCATTATTCAGTGAAGGGAAACTTGTAACCGTTATAGTTGGTCCATACACACTCATTGCTGCTACTGCGCTGCCCGTGCATACGATTACGAAGCCGCCGGGAGGCAAGACAAACGATGGCATCGGCCCGCTTTCGCCCGTAGCCTTGCCCAATCTCCAGCCTTGCAGATCGATAGAAAAAGTTGTAGTGTTCTTAAGTTCCAGCCATTCATTGGTTGGCAGTTGCACCACGGGTGTAGGATCTGCCATGATCTCATCTATCACGATGTCGTATTGAAAAGGCACGAAGTAAGAGAAAACAGCCGTGCCGTTCACCAGGGTGTTTCCCGCAATATCTTTTACACCGTTTACCGTCATGGTAAGGTTTATACGCGGGGGAAGGTTGGCTGCGAAAGTTAAATGAACCAGGGATGTATTAGTAAGGTCTCTTACAGCAGATACCGGTGAACCCGCACCGTTGCTTACAGAATAATTGGTAACTGTTTGTGCCGTGGTGATATCAACCGGTTCACTGAACAATACATCTGCCATGGTAGCCGATAAAGCCGTCACGGATACAATGGCCGGCGGTGTAATATCAGGAACAAATGCCTGCACCCGGATTTCATCAAAGAAATGACGTTGAAAAAAACTTGCAGTACTTTGCCTGATCAGTATTCCGAAAAATGCGGAACCGGTAAATGTATTATCGGTCACGGTTCCTTCGGTAACATAACTGCTGCCTGTACCGCTAAGGTCGCGGGAAAGTGTCCAGAGATTAGCAGCATTCCTGATGACCCTTATCCGCATGATATTATTACTCGTATTCAGTATGCCATCAACCCCGTCAATGATCTTGGTTACAACACCGGTAGCATCTTTACGGTATAAAGCAATTTCATCTGCGGTATTACCGATGCGAACAAAATAGCCTGTGGTATTAGTAAGGGTCAAATCACTTGCTGATGCGGTTAGAAAAACATCTGTAAAATTTGCCCCTGAAGTATTGAAGGTGAGGTTGCAATAAAAATCCCATTGTGCTGTGGTGGCCAATGTATTTGCCGTACTTAAATAAAAACTGCTGTTGAGGGTGGTATTGTTGCTCTGCAACCGGAAAGCCGGGTTCACTATCCAATCTGCCGCTCCGCCAACCCATGCAGGATTTGCGGTAAAATTGCCATCGCTGAAATTATCAGTGAATTGTGCCTCGGCACTGATCAAAGTAGTAAGGGTGATCAGGCAGTAGAGTAAAAGTTTTTTCATATCATAAAATAGGGAATTAAAGATAGCTAAAAGTTGGCAGGGTGAAAATGAAGAAATAGTGTTGTAATAGAAGCCAACAGGTATGAATAGCAGGCGGATCCCCGTTTATTAAAAGGAGGGAAAGGACAAAAAAACGGCCGGTACCGGCTCACGCTCCCACTACGTAATATGCGATTCAAAATTCTACCGTCTTTCCGGAGACCCTGTGAAATCACTTATAATAAATACGATCAATACTACGCCCGCAAGGGATAAGAAATAATAAAAACCGAATTCATTGTCATATTGATAAAATACAAAGGCGATTACAAGCAATGCAAGGGAAACGGCCATTTCTATGAGGCCGTGGATACGGAAGGGGATCATTTTTACCAATCCTACTTCAAAATCCGTCAGGATGGTGAGTAATAAGTGAACAGCACCCAGAACATAAATAACCGTGCATATTCTACCGCCTAAATGAAAAAGGGTGGGGGTCAATAATATAAATACAGAAAATAAATAATCTAAGATGCCGTGGGCTTTTGAAGAGAGTACTTTCATTGTATTAAATTTGGTAAGCTGTAAGTTATGAATATTAAAAATACCCGTGGTACGTTTTCCCATAAGCTAATAAGTAAAATATTACCCAATCGGGGTAAATTATCTTAATGTAATTAAATATATGTTGCCTTTATTTCTCAATTTTTCAGTACCGTTAACAAGATTTCATTTGGCATAATTAATGAAAACAGGGGCAATAGGTTTTTCATAGGATATTGGAAAAAACGGGACTGAATATTTATTTGGTCCCCTTTTATTGTATACCATGAGAGGATATAATTTTTAGGAGCCTAACTTTAAATTAACTACGACCGAATACTTCCGCACCCCGAATCTCCCGTCTTCCCGTTTTAAAACTTCCGTTCAATGTCGGGGGAACTAATAATCTTATTGTTTATTGGGAACCACGCCGCCGACAGGATGAAGAAAACTGTTCTTCTTTAAATTAACACCGTAGGTGTAATTGGTGCTCATGATAATATCATTACAGTCAAAGTGCTTAACAATACCGCTTTCCTGTAATGCCACAACCCAACAGGTATTCTGGTGCATCCCGTAATCAATGATAAAGATCGCATGTCCGCGGCCGAGGGGTGTATCAACTAAGATGGTTGGATTTAGCTGTAACATAAATTACTTTTAAATTAAACTTACAAAATTGTGCCGGTGTTAACCCTACAGCCCACTGACCGTAAGGATATGGCTTAATAATTGTATTTACAATAATGAAATTATACCGGCTCATGACAATAGGTATATACTTTATGCATGTTAACCGGGGCCTTTCTTAAGCGATAAAATAATGGAGAGCGCGGAAAGGTGTTTTCAGATCAAACCGGGGATAGTTTCAACAAACAGTTATCCCGAGGATTTGCCGCTTTTACAGGTGGCAAATCTTTTTATTTATACCGGATGCTGAATATGATGATCAGCGATGCAAGAACAAATGAAAATCCGTTCGAGATGATGATGATGTAATCATTTTGCATACAGCCGTATACCACCCACATACCCAGTCCTGCTGTTAATATCCCCAACATTAAAAAAGAAATGTCCTCTACCTTTTTTTCTTTCAGGATTTTTATCAGCTGCGGCAACATTGACGTACCGGTACAGATACTGGCTATCAATCCGATAATAGTTACTGTTTGCATGAAAGGGTTGTTTTAAATGCCTTATTTCGATGATGTGCATATCGGCTAAAATTATGCCGCGAAACATGTTCATTCTGATGTAAACAAAATCCCTCGTTCCTTTCGCTTAATTTTATTTCTCATGGAAATAATGATCACCGCAATTTTTGCAGTCATGTTGGCTTTTGCTGTAAAGGCAATAATGGCATCCTTCAAAAAAAGAATGTCGGGCCTTCCGGTGGTAAATGTAAACGATGAAGTATTAGAACAACGAATCAGCTTTTATCGACGCCTGGATTCAACGGGGCGTTTACGTTTCAAAAATGAAGTCGTTTCCTTTTTGCAACGTGTATCCATTACGCCGATAAATACAACCATAACAGATACAGATAGGATGCTGGTTGCGGCGAGTGCAGTGATCCCGGTGTTTGCTTTAGAGGGGTGGACCTATCCTTTCCTGGAAGAGGTATTGGTGTACAACGATCATTTTAACAGTGAATTTCAAAGCAGCGGCGATGAGTACAGGAACATCATGGGACTGGTGGGTACAGGGGCATATAAAAATAAAATGTTGCTGAGTAAATCGGCATTGCATGCCGGCTTTGGAAATGAACCCGACCAATCGAATACAGCCATCCACGAATTTGTTCACCTGATCGACGGTGCGGACGGCGTAACAGATGGTGTGCCCCGCATACTGATGGAGAAAGAAGACGTACAGCCCTGGATAGAACTTATGCACACGGAAATGGAAAAAATGAAAGAAGAGGAAGCGGATTTTAATCCATACGGCTATACAAGCAAAACAGAGTTCTTTGCAGTGGCGTCGGAATATTTTTTTGAAAGCCCTGAAATATTTAAAGAAAAGCACCCGGTACTTTTCGATATGATGCAAAAGGCCTTCCGGACAAAATAAAAGCGATTCAGATGAATCGCTTTTATTTTTATTTTTTTATGAACTGCGTCCGTTCATTCGTATGTTCTCCTTTGAGTTCCATGTAATATATGCCGGGTAAAAGCCCTGATACATCAAATGAAATTACTGTACTGCGGGACTTCAGATTCCATCGTTGCATTTTTACGGTCTTCCCGATATTATCAATGATCCGACCGATAATTTCTTCCCGTTGAGTAACGGATAGGGTAAAATTGATTTCCCCTGCAACAGGGTTCGGATAAATGACGACATTTTTTTTGTTTGGGAAGGACAACTTCACAACATTTGAATAGGTAAAGTTGCCGTCAAGGTCCGTTTGTTTCAAGCGGTAATACCAAATCCCTGAACCGGAACCGGCAGCATTCTTATTGGTATATGTATACTTATGAACTCCGGGAATATTTGACGCAATAACAGAAGATATTGAGGTGAAATTTATTCCGTTCCCGCTGCGTTCAATTTCAAAGGAAGCCGTGTTGATCTCGTTCTCTGTTGTCCAATTCAATATGCCGTCTGCTTTCATTGCTTTTGCTGTGAAGTCAAGCAGGGAAAGCGGAAGGATCAACGCTGCGTTATTTTTATTGGCGAGATAAAACGACGAAAAACCGGTCACAGAAGCGGTCAGTACATAGTTTTCACCCCATTGTGCACCGGTAACCGTTACGGGGGAGGCGGTATTACTGACTGCACCCAGGCAGGCGTCATTGTTCTTGAAAAAATTCACATCGTTGATGGTGTTAATTCCCGAGGGTTGACCCAAAGAATTAACAGCCGTTTGCAACCGCTCAAATTCCGCCTTCTTCAGGTAAAGCCTTATATCCACCGGGATCGCGGGATTCGGTTGTACCGCCGGGGTGATGAGCAGGTTCCTGTCGAGGTAAAGCCGATGCGCACCGTCTTCTCTTACCGGCCCGCCGTTAATATATATGGAGGTTGAAATTAATCCGAGATTATTACCGTTTGCCTTTATTTCTGCCACAGCAGCACCGGTGTTATCTGTAATAGGAACCCATATATTATTATTGGTGCTGTTTATCGTTACAGACGGCAATGCAGTACAAGTGCCGGCTACGCCGTTTGCAATGAGCGCAGGTACGGCAACAAGGCTGTTGGTCACCGGGCTCTTACCGTCGTTCCCGGTGAAATCTTTTTTCTTTGCGTAAACGTTGTTTGCAGGGTTCCATTCATAGATCACCCCCAGGTTACTTGTTCCGCCATCCCGTGTGAGCCCGTAAAATTTTCCACCGCTTAACACGGGCGTTCCTACGGGTACACGTCCGTCTACAGAATTGATGGTGTATTTCCGCGTGTAAATATTGGTAGCAGGGATCCATTCAAATATTACCCCGTTATTGTTGCCGCCGTCTGCATGAGCAAGACCGTATAATTTATTTCCGTTCAGGGCAAGGTTGCCTCTCGGACCGCCGCCGTCAGTGGAATTCAGATAAACTTTCGGATTGTACACATTGGATACGGGATCCCATTCAAAAATAACACCGTACCCCGACCCGCCTGAAGAGGTCAGGCCGTAAAATTTCGTACCATAAAAAACGGGGTCGCCGTAAGGAGTATGCCCCGATAAACTGCTGAAATCAAACTTATTTGTAAAAATATTTGTCGAAGGATCCCATTCAAATATCACACCCTGATCATTGGCGCCCCCGTCCGAGGTCATGCCGTATAATTTACCGTTATACTGTACAAGGCTGCCATAGGGAAACCTGCCCGTGGAATAATCCAGGTTTATTTTATTGGTATAGATATTTGTAAGAGGATCCCATTCAAAGATTACGCCGCCGCTTGATGTTCCCCCATAACAACTCATACCGTAAAACTTTCCGTTTAATAAGATGAGGCTGCCATAACTAACAAATGAACTAAAGACATCCGTTCCGAGGTCAATTTTTTTAGTGTAGGTATTTGCAGCCGGGTCAAACTCAAAGATCACCCCTTTATTAAATATTCCGCCGGAAGTGGTAAGGCCGTATAATTTACCGGCATAGTAGGTAAGGTTACCTTCGGGTACCAACCCGGGACTGTAATTAAAATCTAATTTTTTTGAGTAAATATTCAAGGCCGGGTCCCATTCAAATAATACCCCTTGGCCATTTGTGCCCCCGGCGAAGGTCATCCCGTAAAATTTCCCGCCGATTTGCCCCATTGTTCCGGAAGGGTAACTACCCGTTGCATTGGTAAGGTCTGTTTTTTTAGTATAAATATTAGTAGCAGGATCCCATTCAAAGAGAGTACCGTAACCGCCATTGCCTCCCTGCCCCGTCAGCCCGTAAAACTTTGTTCCATTGAGGCGAAGGTTCCCGGTAGGATTATACCCGGAACTGCTGTTGAAGTCGTATTTCTTTAGGTAAATATTTGTGGTGGGGTCCCATTCAAAAATAACACCCAGGCCGTTACTGCCATTCCCCGCCATACCGTAAAATTTTGAACCGGTCAATACCAGGCTCCCGGTAGGACTGCTACCCGTGGCATTGAACATATTGATCTTTGTGGTAAAAATATTGGTGGCAGGATCCCATTCAAAGATAACGCCGTACCCGGAAGTACCGCCGTTGGCTGTCATGCCGTAAAATTTTCCGCCATACAAACTCAGATCGCCTGTGGGACGGTAACCGATTGAAGTACCCAGGTCAATTTTCTTTATGTAAATATTTGTTGAAGGATCCCATTCAAAGATCACCCCGTAATCGTTGCTCCCACCGTAAGTTGTCATGCCGTAAAATTTCCCGGCGTTATACACCATACTTCCGCTCGGGCTGCGGCCATTGGTGTTATTAAAGTCTATTTTTTTTGTATAAATATTTGTTGCCGGGTCCCATTCAAAAATTACCCCGTAATCATTTGCACCACCCTTAGTGGTCATCCCGTAAAATTTCCCGTTGTTCAGGGTTAAGCTTCCTTCAGGTCGCGATCCTGTAGCGGTAGCGAAATCGATTTTTCGGGTATAAGTGTTGGTAGCAGGAATGTATTCATAGATCACACCGTTGTAGTTCCTGCCCCCTTGGCTTGTCATACCGTACAATTTTCCGTTATAGGGTATAGGTTCTGTATATTTCGGCTGAACGCCGGGGTATGTATAGGTAAACTGATTTCTCAGTAAAAAACCGGTTCCCGTAGGCCCCACGCTGAACATTACCCCCGCGTCATCCGTTCCGCCGGCTTTACTCATCCCCCAAAGTTGGTAAATACCTTGGGCGTCTACAAACGGAGAGGTTAGGATAAGGAAAATGGAAATCGAATAAATTTTTTTCATAGCCGTAAATAGTAACTACTAAAATAAATGTTATTTCTATAATAAGCTGATAATTATGAAAATATGTGAGTAATTCCTTAAAAAAACGGCTCTGTGGAGCCGTTTTAAAATGTTTAGATCATGAGAAATATATCTTACACCTGTTCTGTAAACTCTACCTCACCATCTATCTTCACGTCATCACCAAGCATTAAGCCACCCGTTTCCGTGAGCGCACTCCGGGAAAGTCCGAAATCTTTACGGTTAATCTTGCCGCTCACCGTGAACCTGGCTTTTGTATTACCATATGAATCTTTAGCAATGCCGCCGACCGCTGCACTAAGCTTAATATTTTTTGTCACCCCTCTTATCGAAAGATCTCCGTAGAGAAAGAAAGAATCCTCATCAGTTCCTGTTTTGGTAGAGGTAAATGTAAGTTTCGGATATTGCTCCGCATCAAAAAAATCACCTGCTTTCAGGTGGCCGTCCCGCTGTTCATTACCGGTATCAATAGAATTGATTGCTGCGCTGAAATTTATTTTCGCATTCATGAAATCATTTTGTTCCGTTTCTGCAGAACCTTCAAAACTGTTGAAGCTGCCGGTCACGTTGCTGATCATGAGGTGTTTGATATTTGATGAAGATAATAATTAATGTTTAAACACCTAAATTTATTTTCGGACCGGCTTTTTTGAAATGTCTGACAACCGGTATCTTTGTCCTAACAAACACTAAAACATGAAAATTGCAGTAGTAGGCGCTACAGGCCTAGTAGGTACAAAAATGTTGCAGGTATTGGCGGAAAGAAATTTTCCGGTAACGGAATTCCTGCCCGTGGCATCTGAGCGTTCCGTAGGAAAAGAGATCTCTTTTAAGAGCAGGCAGTATACGGTATTGAGTATGGAAGCTGCCATACAGGCAAAACCTGCAGTAGCATTGTTCTCCGCAGGGGGCAGCACTTCCCTGGAGTGGGCGCCACGTTTTGCAGCTGCGGGCATTACCGTTATAGACAACTCGAGCGCCTGGCGAATGGACCCCTTAAAAAAGCTGGTGGTGCCGGAAGTGAACGGAGATGTGCTTACTCGCGAAGACCTCGTGATCGCGAACCCGAATTGTTCCACCATTCAAATGGTACTGGTACTGAAACCGCTGCATGACCGTTATCGCATCAAAAGGGTTGTGGTGAGTACCTACCAAAGCGTGACGGGTACCGGGGTAAAAGCTGTAGAACAAATGATGAACGAGCGCAAAGGCATCAGCGGGGAAATGGCGTATAAATATCCTATTGATATGAATGCCATACCGCAGGTAGATTCCTTTACGGAAAACGGCTATACAAAGGAAGAACTGAAGATGGTGAATGAAACAAAAAAGATCATCGGCGACGATTCAATAAAAGTAACGGCTACCTGTGTGCGCATTCCTACTATCGGCGGACACAGTGAAAGTGTGAACATAGAATTTGAGAACGATTTTGATCTGGCAGAAGTAAAGCTGATACTTTCAAATGCACCGGGGTTAGTGTTGCAAAATGACGATGAAAACTTTCTCTACCCTATGCCGCTTACGGCTCATGATAAGGATGACACTTTTGTAGGGCGCTTACGCCGCGATGATACACAGCCCAATACCTTGAATTGCTGGATCGTAAGTGATAATTTAAGAAAAGGTGCAGCTACGAATGCAGTGCAGATCGCGGAAGAATTATTGAAGAAAAAATTTATTTAGAATTTTTATGCCGGGTAAGTTGTTTAAGGAGAAGTTGAGGGGGCGGATAAGCTGCGGGTGACGGGCGACGGGTTGCGGGTTATTTAAATTTGTAAGATCAAATCGATTGCTGTCTGTTTCCTGCGGAAGATAAAGTGTTTATAATTGCTATGAATTTCAATCGTCATCAACCCGCAACCCGCCACTCGCCAACCCGTCACCCGATAACCGCCTACGGGGCCAAAGCCGCCGTCGGGGTTTAACCAACCCGCAACCCGCAACCCGCAACTCGTTACCCGTAACCCCTAACTGATACCCGCCTACGGGGCCAAAACCGCCGTCGGGGGGTTAACCTATCGTCCAGGTTTCTCTTCCTTTTAATAATTTATCCAAATCCCCCGGCCCGTTCTTAGCGATGGATTCATCGATCTGCATCTGCATGACATCTTCATAACAGGCACGGTCATTTTCATAAAAAACGCCGAAAGGTCGCGGAAGATGGCCCTGTAATGCAGGGTCGTCGAACATCCTCACAAGGATCTGCGCTTTATAAAAATCGCGCTCATCATGTATCCAAAGGTCATCATGCGACGCTCCTTCATTCAGGTCTACGATCACGGGCTGGAACCCATCCAGTTTTATGCCTTTATTTTGCGTGGCTCCGAACACAAGGGGTTTACCCTGTTCTAAAAATAACGCTTCATCCGGCTTGCTGCTTTTTTCCGTGAACACCTCAAATGCCCCGTCATTAAAAATATTACAGTTCTGGTAGATCTCTAAAAACGAAGTGCCTTTATGCGCCTGTGTACGGAGCAACATGGCCTGAAGGTGTTTTGGATCTCTGTCCATGCTTCGGGCAATGAAACCCGCATCAGCACCCATAGCGAGTGCCAACGGATTGAAGGGGTGATCGATACTGCCCATCGGCGTGCTCTTTGTAACTTTCTTTTCTTCTGATGTAGGAGAATATTGACCCTTGGTCAGTCCGTAGATCTGGTTATTGAACAACAGCACATTTACATCAAAATTCCGGCGCAAAAGGTGGATGGTATGGTTGCCGCCGATACTTAGTCCATCGCCGTCGCCCGTTACAATCCAAACACTGAGCTCCGGCCTTGCAGCCTTTAGCCCGCTGGCTACAGCAGTGGCCCGTCCATGAATACTGTGCATGCCGTAGGTATTCATATAATAAGGAAAACGGCTGCTACAGCCGATCCCGCTTACGATCACAATATTCTCTTTCGGAATTCCGAGGGTGGGCATTATTTTCTGTACCTGTGCCAGGATGGAATAATCGCCGCAACCGGGGCACCAGCGTACTTCCTGGTCCGTAGCGAAATCTTTTGGGGTAAGTGCAGGTTTTTCTGCAATGACTGTTTCGGGCATATGGGTGGTTGAGTTACAAATTTAATGAGTTGTAATGAAATCAGGGGGAATGGTTGAACAGTTGAATCGTTAAATTGTACGAAACCCGATATTCCGGTAGATTTTAAACACGGAGGGTCCCCGCAATTACCACATTAAAATAAGATACGCGATCCGTTTTACCTTTGAGTTTGGAAAAATAAAAAAGCCATCCGATCAAACGGATGGCCGGTCCTTAAAGGACCCGGATAAATTATTTTGGAGCCGCCCGGTCAGGTGAAACTAACCGAAGGCGTCCATGATTTATCTGTAGACATTTATACCTCCTTTTTCTTTGGTGAATTGAAAGATAAATTTACGTACTGCTTTTAAAAAAAAGAAATTATTCTTTGTTAATATTCAGGAGCCATATTCCGGGAAAAATCTTCCCGGTATTCTGCTGCCCTCCCGGTATGCGGAACAACGATAGTTCCGCCAAAAATATTTGCAACAGCAAAGACCTCGTACAATTCTTCGGTCGTTGTTTTTAATTCATGTGCTTTACCCTGGTGATATTTTATTCTATCATCACAGCGTAGTACCATGCCGGCACCGGCCCGGGCAACTCTTTGGTCTTTACATCCGGGGAACCTGCAGCGTAAGTATTGGTATCAGGATCCCAAAGTCTCTTAATGACCAAATTATTTTTGGCGAGTATCACCTCATTCATCCGCGTACGGTATTCATTGAATTCCTTTACTGAACGCTCATGATTTTTTCAGCAAAGGTAGATTTCTTAGTCGAGCCCTGAAGATTATTACCGCTTTTTTAATCGGTCTCCCAACTTTTCGGATCTTCCGTTTTTGTACCCGGTTCCAGATCATTTGAAGCCGTCCGTGACTGGTTCAAGCCGTTTTCCCCTCCGGCATTTTTTTCGTGATCCATAGCATCGGTTTTCACGGGCATATCGGTATGCTCGTTTTTCTTCGTGGTGTCCGTCTGCTGTTTTTTATCGTTTTCCATGATCTTGTTTTTCAGAAAAGGTACAAAACCTACGCCGAATCAATTCCTGAGCTAAAAAAGCCCAATTTTATAAAGTGAGGGTATGGGTAAACTATAAAAACATACCGCGTATATATTTTAAATTTGCCTGCTTGACCGGAAAAAACTTTTTATATAAACTCACACATTGGGAGAGTTGGCATTACATGGCAAAGTATATTCCGATCATGCCCGTATGGGGATGGTATTGCCTGCGGGCACGATCCCTTTGGTTCTTTACACCATCCAACCCTACGATCAGTTTTGGCGGTTTTGAAGGTGAAACAAAATCGGAAATGTATGAACAGCTTCCGCCGGGCAGTTTTCCCCGCAGCATTTACATTTCCCCTTCCCTTGGTTTTGAAGAAGTGAAAAAGCGGGCGGAATCTTCCTTTTCTTATCCCTTTGCCGCAAAACCTGATGCCGGCATGATGGGCTTTATGTTCCGGCGTATCAATACTGCAGCAGAACTGGAAACCTATCATATAAAAATGCCGGTGGATTATATTATTCAGGAACTGGTGCAGTACCCTTTGGAAGTAAGTGTGTTTTATTACCGGTATCCCAACAAGCCATCCGGAATAATAACCGGTTTTTTGAAAAAAGAATTTTTGCAGGTAACCGGCGACGGGCATTCTACACTCCTCCAATTGATGGAGCAATATGACCGGGTGCGGTTTCGGTTGGAAGAAATGAAAGTAAAGCATGCAGGGAACCTGGAAAGAGAATTAGCTGCCGGCGAAATATATTTTTTGTCTTATGCGCTCAACCTTAGCCGCGGGGGTAGGTTGATCAGCCTTGACCAGGAGAAGGATGACCGGTTGCTCAGCGTTTTTGATGAGCTGAGCCTGTACGCGAAACATTTTTATTACGGCCGCTATGATATCAAATGCGCATCCGTTGAAGCGTTGAAGCAGGGAAAAGATTTTTATATTTTGGAATATAACGGGTGCGGGGCGGAACCGCATCATGCTTATGGGAACGGCAATACCCTCCTGCAGGCTTACAGTATTTTCCTGCATCATTGGAAAGTGTTATTTCAGATATCCCGTTATAATCACCGGCATGGGTTCCCGCAATGGACTTTCAGAAGGGGATGGGATTATTTAAGAAAAGGCAAAGCAAATTACCGGCTCATAAAAAAACTGGATGCGGAGACCGGGTTATAACAGATACATCAGGCATCGTATTTGTGTTTCATCGACTGCGGGTGTAATTTCATCGTATTTAAAAGTATGGATTCTAAAGTTATCAAAGATGAATTTTTGACGTTTCTGAATGCCTCGGACTTTCCCTGCGTGGCTGCAAAAAATGCCGCGGATAAGGGTAATATAAATCTAATGGTTGCCGATCATTTGGGATGCCCGAAGGATGATGCCGAAATACTTCAATTTATGTATGCATTCACAGAAAAGTTCCGAAGTGCGGGAGAAGGGTTTCACAGCGCTGCCGTTATTTTTAAAGCACCGGCAAATCTTTCCGAAACGGAATTTGATCAGTTGATTTGGCAACGGTTGGCCTCTCTCAGGCGATTGGATGCAGAAAAATATAATTATGACAGTCGTGTAGACCCTGATCCGGCATCAGCGGATTTCAGTTTCAGTTTGATGGAAGAAGCGTTTTTTATTATCGGCCTTCATTCGCAGAGTAGCCGGCAAGCAAGAAGGTTTGAATATCCAACGCTTATTTTTAATCCGCATGCGCAGTTTACGGCAATGAAAAAAGACAGCAGGTACGATAAGATGAAAGCCATTGTAAGAAAAAGAGACCTGGCATTTTCCGGCTCCGTAAATCCTATGCTTACAGATTTCGGTGATTCGTCGGAAGCATATCAATACAGCGGCCGCAGCTATGAGAGCGGTGTGGAATGTCCGTTTACATTTAATACAGATAAATAGATGAATATTATTCAACCGCGCAGCGGTACTGCATTTATTTTAAAAAAAGGTCAACAGTTGCGTGTGACGGATATTCAGGGTGAACAGGTTTCGGATTTTATTTGTTTTAATGCAGAGGACCCGAAAGAATATCTTTCTTCCGGCAGAACGATCGATTACGCCGAAACGATCTTTCTCACCGCAGGGCACCCGTTCTATTCAAACAGGAGCCGCGTGATGTTTTCCATAAAAGAAGATACGGTAGGCCGCCACGATTTTTTATTGACTCCCTGCAGCGCGGATACATTTCGCATCATTTACGGTCATAAGGATCCGCACCGGGGCTGTTTCGGAAATTTATCCGAAGCGTTGGCACCGTTCGGTATCAGGCCCGATGACATCCCGGTATGCTTCAACATATTTATGCATGTATCGGTGAACGGGGATAGCGGTAGGATAGACGTTTTGCCTCCTAAAAGTAAAGCCGGGGATCATATTATTATCGAAGCGGAAATGGACCTCATTATAGGAATGACGGCCTGTTCGGCGGAAATGTCCAATAACTATTCATTTAAACCGATCGGGTATGAGATTTGTTGATTTGTTGATTTGTTGAAGAGTTGATTGGTTAATTAGTTGAAGTTACGTGGCTGACTATTGTACATTTGTTCAAATTATCATTATGAATTTTATTAAAAAAGGGACAGTCATCATGTTGTTTTTTGCGCTTCCGTTTTCCGGAAAAGCATGGGGAGTACTCGGTCACCGCATTGTGGGAGAAATAGCAGACAGCTACCTTACCAAAAAGGCAAAAAGAGAGATAGGGAAGATCCTTGGATTCGAGAGTGTGGCTATGGCAAGTAACTGGCCTGATTTTATCAAAAGCAACCCCGCATACAAATACCTCGGAAACTGGCATTATGTAAACCTTCCCGGCGGCATGAGTTTAGAACAGGTGAATAGTTTTTTTGCAGCGGATACCGCAACGGATGCTTACACCAAAATTAATTTTTTGGTGAAAGAATTGAAAGAGAACCGCCGATTACTTTCTGAGGAAAATAAGTTGTTATACCTACGGCTCCTGATCCATATAGTAGGGGATATTCATCAACCGCTTCATGTAGGCCGTCCCGACGACCGTGGCGGCAATTCAATAAAATTGCGGTGGTTTGATGATGCGGTGAACCTGCACCAGGTATGGGATGAGCGCTTGGTAAATTTTCAGCAACTGAGCTATACGGAATATGCAAAGGCGATCAATCACACCACTAAAGCTCAACGGCAAATCTGGCAGCAACAACCGCTCACACAATGGCTTTGGGAAAGTTATACCATCGTTGAAAAGATCTATGCAGACGCTAAGCCCGACGAGCGTTTAGATTATCTGTACAATTATAAATTTATCGGGTCAGTGAATGATCAGCTCCTGAAAGGGGGTGTGCATTTAGCAGGTATGTTGAATGATATTTTTGATTGAACCGCCGTCAGGGCTTCGCAGCAGCCAGCAAAAAATCCTTTATCCCCGCCACGATCTTATCCGCGATCTGCTGTTGAAAATTCGTATCAAGAATAAGTGATTCTTCTTCAGGATTGCTGAGAAATAAAGTTTCCACTAAAGCATTGGGATATTCCGTCGGGCTGTTCAGCATAAAATTGAATGAACCAACATGGCCGTATTCTTTCAGGCCAAGCTGTAACATACGCCGGTGAATAAATAAACTCAGCGGCTGAAAACCGATATGTTTATATAAGGAA
>JBBJLU010000084.1:0-6690 GCA_037719665.1 Ferruginibacter sp. | reverse complement strand
TCTGCTCTTTGATCTTCTTAAATCTGCGGGAAAACAAATCTTTGCAATTTTCCAAACCACTATCCTATATCCGCATCCGCTTTTTTCATTATCGCATAAAGCGCTCTTGTCTCTTTACGGAATTTCAATCCCCTCATCAACGGCCAGGGCCTTACCCCCGCTTTTGCATTATACAGGCTGATGGAGTACAGGAACTTCCAGTGTTTCAGGATTTCGCGGTAGGCACCGCCCAGTGAATAACCGGTATCATAAAAATGATTCGGCTCAGCACCGCAACCGTTATACTCCAGGATGGTAAAGTTTTTTCCCTGCTGCAATTCTGCAATGCTGTTGCACATGATATCGTAGCGGCCGTAAAAAAAATCATTGATACGGATACTCAACTCATCAAAAACCGCGAGGAGGTCATCATTGATCTCATCTTTCAGATCTACGAAATGCGCACCCCTGTTATGGTTGGCGGCATAACTTAAAATATATCTTTCGCCTTGAGGAATGACGGTATTCCAATTTTCAGTATGTCGGCTGTGCAGGTCATTATGCCTTTTTTCCGCTTTGGGATTCAGAAGGACCAGTTGTTCCAGGGTATGATTACCGTCACCTGTTACCTGCAAGGGGATCTTATGCAAAAAACCGGTTATCCTTCCTTTTGTTTCCCCGGGGTGGCGGATATGAAATACACTGACTTCAATGGGGTAATGCACCATGCGTTGCACAATATATTCCGCAGGTACTAAAGAATGATAATGCCGTAACGAATCTTCATCATCGATCTTTCTAAACAGGATGCCCTGCCCGCCAATTTCAGGTTTTACGATAAGGGGATAAGGGATCCCTGATGCAGATAATTTTGTTAGCACTTCCGTGAAGGGCTCTGAAGGAAGAACATTAAAAGTAGTGGGGTATAGATCATCGGGCAACAGGTCATACATTTCCCTTTTGGGTTCTCCTTCCATGCCGCCGAAGGTGAGTTTAGGATTACTTGGTGTAAAGAACCATACTGCGCCGGAGCGGATCATATACCCGATCCAAAAAGGCACCATAGGTGCATATATTAATGAAAACGGCCATGCCTCCCAATCACTGATCTTTTTTAAAAGTTTTTTCAATAGCTGAATTAATCTGCAAAAATAATTAGTATGATTCAACAAACCTTATAAATATCGATGGGTTGCGGGTGACGGTTGCGGGTGGTCGCGGTCTGTTGTCTGTTGTCTGTGGTCGGGTGGCGAGTGACGGGTTGCGGGTGGTCGCGGTCTGGTGTCTGTTGTCTGTTATCTATTATCTTGTGGCGCGCTGCTGCCCTAATTCGTGTAATTAGTATAATTAGTGTAATTAGTGTTCCAAAAAATTATTCTTACTTTCCCACATAAATTCAACATATGCATGTACCGGTAATGGCAGAAATGATGGCTGCAGGAGAAACCCCTGAAATTTTATTTTGGGTGGGTTGTTCCGGGAGTTTTGATCAGCGTGCGCAAAAGATCACCAAAGCATTTGCCACCATCCTCGAAAAAACAGGAACCAAATATGCCATCCTGGGGAAAGAAGAAATGTGTACGGGCGACCCGGCACGCAGGGCGGGAAATGAATTTATGTTCCAGATGATGGCTTATCAAAATATACAATTGCTGGACGGCTACGGCATTAAAAAGATCGTAACGGCATGCCCACATTGTTTTAATATTTTTAAAAATGAGTACCCCGCACTGGGCGGCAATTATGAAGTGATCCATCATGCAACTTTCCTGCAACAAATGATAGACGAAGGAAAGATCGTAATGAATGAGAACGGCAGCTACAAAGGAAAAAAGATCACCTACCACGATAGCTGTTACCTGGGCAGGGCAAACGGGATCTATGAAGCACCGAGAAAGGTCTTGGAAGCATTGGATTCCGAATTAATAGAAATGAAACGTTGCCGGAGTAACGGCCTTTGTTGCGGTGCAGGCGGAGCACAGATGTTCAAAGAAGAAGAAAAAGGCGATGTCCGCGTCAACATCGAACGGGCAGATGAGGCCATCAGTACCGGTGCGAATATTATTGCAGCGGCATGCCCTTTCTGTAATACGATGCTTACTGACGGGGTAAAGAACCGGGAAAAAGAAGGTGAAGTGGAAGTGCTGGATATTGCGGAATTGGTAGCGGCCTCTTTATAAGTTTGAAGGATTTAATTTAAGGAGGTAAAGTATAAAAGTATATATAGTATATAGCGTATCTTCTAACATAAATCATCATACTAATCAACTAATCAACTAATCAACTAATCAACTAATCAACTAATCAACTAATCATACTAATCAACTAATTAAATTCCATTCTAAGAAAGAACATGAATATAAAGGAACATCTCCCCGAAGACTTCGCAGATACATCCCGGGTATGGATATATCAAAGCAGTCGTTTATTTTTTATACAGGAAGTGTTGGAGATCGAAACCATGTTGACGGATTTTGTAAAGGATTGGAAAAGTCACGGCACACCGGTAAAAGGATATGCCAATCTGTTTTACGGGAGATTTATCATCCTGATGGCCGATGAAAATGCGACAGGTGTAAGCGGTTGCAGCACGGACAGTTCTGCAAGGCTGATCAGGGCCATCGGGGAGAAATTTTCCGTCGATATGTTTGACAGGCATATGCTCACATTTTTCATAAAAGAAAAGATCGAACAATTACCTCTTACACAACTGAACTATGCGATTGATAATAATTTTATCAACGCGGAGACCCCGATATTCGATAATACTGTTCTCACGAAAAAAGACCTGGAGGAAAAATGGCTGACGCCGGTTAAAAACACCTGGCTCAGCATGCGATTCCCTGCCCTTAAAAATTAGTCCCAATGATTGCCCATATTGTGGAACAGGAACGGACGGACCGTTCTTTCTCCCCCTTATATGAACAGATGCTGCATGGCACGGTTTTCCCTCTTTGGGGTTAAATTCGCTAAATGATAGTTGAGCTTCCCTACAGGCATTATTGCCGGATGTTAATTATTCTTATTCTATTCACCCTCTGTTTATTCTTACAGGCTACGGCTCAGCAAGGCAGATCGGATTCCGCGCGGTTTATTACACTGAAAGCTTCGGGAAACTACCATAAAAGCAGTTTTTATAAACTGTTTTTCGGAGAGCACTACCGGAAAGAATGGAATACCCAGATAACTGTGCCAAGGGTTTTATTGGATACGATCTATGGGGGTCTGAAGCCTTACCAAATCGGCGGTAGCCGACAGACCCAATCGATCCGTGTAAGGGACAGGGATCAACGGGAATACGTATTCCGGAGTGTTGATAAAACTTTAAGCGGTGCATTGCCGGAGATCGCACTCGGAACATTTATTGAAAACCTTGCAAACGACCAGGTACCTTTCTCCCATCCTTATGCTGCACTGGCAGTTGCTCCCCTTGCAGAGGCTGCAAAAATTTATCATGCAAACCCTATTCTTGTTTATGTACCCAAGCAGGAGGCTTTGGGAAAGTTTAATGACAGCACGGGCGGAAAAATTTATACACTGGAACAAAGGCCCGATGAGGACTGGAAAACCGCGGCGAATTTCGGGAACGCTGAAAATATAGTGAGTACAGAAAAAATGTTGGAAAAGATATTAAAGGATAATGATAATGCTGTAGATCAAAAAGCATTTGCGAAGGCCCGTCTGTTTGATATGCTGATCGGTGACTGGGGCCGCCATGAAGATCAGTGGCGCTGGGCAACTTTTAAAAATGACAAAAAAACTTTGTACGTCCCGATTCCCCGCGACAGGGACAATGCCTTTACAAAATTTGACGGGTTCCTCCTTAGAATGATCATCAAAATGGCAAAAGCAAGGCACTTGCAAACATTTGATTACGATTTGAAAAATATAAAGCGTTTTAATTTTCCTGCGCGCCATCTTGATCATCATTTATTGAATGAGTTGAATGAAGCGGATTGGATAACGATCAGCAAAGACCTGCAGGCTGCACTCACCGACAATATTATAGACAATGCCGTTAAGCAATTTCCCCCGGAAGTATACCCGATCTCAGGCCCCGAAATAGCAGCTAAGCTCAAAGTAAGGCGTGACAGGCTTCCCGATTGGGCAAAAAAGTTTTATAAATTCCTGAGTACGGAAGTGGAGATCACCGGAACGGAGGATAATGAGCGTTTTGAAGTGAACCGTCTGTCTGACACAGAAACGGAATTGAAAATTTTTAAGATAACGAAAGAGGGAGAAATTAAAAAGAAGCCTTTATATCGGCGCATATTTAAAACAGGAGAAACTGAGGAGGTCCGTATTTACGGAATAGCAGGAAACGATCAATATGCATTGACCGGTAAAATGAAAAAGGGAATTAAGATCAGGCTCATTGGCGGACCGGTGAAAGACAGTTATACTGACCGGTCATCGGTAAAAGGGCCATCTGATAAAACCAAGATCTACGATAACCCGGGTAATGAAATAGTCGCCGGCAAAGAAACTGAAGTTACAATTTCTTCTGACAGCGCGATAAATAAATATGATTACTATTATTTCAATTATAATAACAGGGGATTAAAACCCACAGTCTCTTTTAATAACGATGATCGGCTACACGTCGGAATTGTGTATGCGATTTCAAAGCATAAATGGAGAAAGAAACCCCTCGCAAATACACAATATTTTGATGTAAAATATTCTCTTTCTCAAAAAGGCATCAGTACCACTTACGCAAATAATTTTGTTGAACTCATCGGAAAATGGAACCTTCGGAATTATGTGAACTATGATGCCGTTCGTTGGACCAATTTTTTTGGGTTAGGAAATGAAACAACGCGCAAAACAAATGACCGGGACTTTAACCGAACGAGAAGCGAAGAATTTATTGCGAAAGTAAATACTGATCGTGTCCTTAAGAATAAACAGAAGTTTACACTGGGAGCAGGTTTGCAGACGTACAGGATCATCAAAGACACCGGCAGGTTCCTCTTCAAAGAAAGTCAACTCGGAACACCTGCCATGCAACGACATGAAACATTCGGTTTGGCTGAAGCCGCTTATGTCTACCAGCATATTAATGATTCCGTTCTGCCCACGAAAGGGATCAGTTTCCGCATCATCGGAAATTTTACAGAAAACCTGAAAAGACTTCATAACAGCGTTGGAAAATTCGGTGCAGAAACAAACCTGTATATTCCTTTTAGTAAAAAATTCGGATTAAAAATAAGGGGAGGTGGAAGTTCGCTTTCGGGCAACCCGGAGTTTTACCAATTTAACCGCTTGGGTGGCACAGAAACACTACGGGGATACCGTAGGGATCGTTTCTACGGTAAATCAACGGTCTTCAGTCAAAATGAATTGAGATTCATTACTAATGTTCGCTCCCGCGTATTTAACGGAAAGTTTGGCATTTTCGGGCTTTACGATGCCGGCAGAGTTTGGGTCGATCATCAAAGCAGTAATACCTGGCATACCGGGTACGGTGGCGGGATCATTATTTCCCCGTTTAACCGGCTCAGTATTTCCGCTGCCTATGCCCTTTCCTCCGAGGACAGGAGCATCAATATCCGGTTGTTACGACCACTTTAAAGCAAAAATTGCTGCCAACCTGTCATTTCAAATCAGTAAAGGTTATCTTTGCCATCCAATTTTTTATATAAGGATGCAGGAAGTTTATACTTTAAAAGATCATGATGAATCGCGGCAGGGTGAAGCCTTTGTGGGGTTAGAACCTATCGTTAAATTTTCACAGAAAAAATTTTACATCGAGAGCTATGGGTGCGCAATGAACTTTGCTGACAGTGAAGTGGTGGCCTCCATCCTGGGTGCAGAAGGATTTGATGCTGTAAAAGATCCGGGACTGGCCGATCTTATCCTTATCAATACCTGTTCCATCAGGGAGAAAGCGGAAGATACCGTCCGGAAAAGACTGACCGAATTTCGGAAATTGAAAAAAAACAATAAATCCCTGATCGTAGGGGTACTGGGTTGCATGGCAGAAAGACTGAAGAGCAGCTTTATTGAACAGGAAAAATTAGTGGACCTCGTCATCGGCCCGGATGCCTACCGCAGCTTGCCCACACTTATAGCAGAAGCAGGGACCGGCCAAAAAGGCGTGAATGTACTCCTCAGCCGTGAAGAGACCTATGCAGATATTTCGCCTGTTCGCCTGAACAGCAACGGGGTAAATGCATTTGTAAGCATCATGCGCGGGTGCAACAATATGTGTTCATTCTGCGTAGTCCCTTTCACCCGCGGTCGTGAGCGCAGCCGCGATGCGGCAAGCATCATTCATGAATGTGAAGCCCTGTTTAATGATGGCTACCGGGAACTGACCTTACTGGGTCAAAATGTGGACAGTTATCATTTTACAGACGACCGGGAACAGGCCGTAACGTTTGCCCGTCTCCTGGAAATGGTTGCCTTGATATCTCCTTTATTAAGGGTACGCTTTTCCACTTCTCATCCCAAAGACATTACAGACGATGTATTGTTTACGATAAAAAAATATGATAACATCTGCAATTATATACACCTGCCGGTACAAAGCGGCAGCAGCCGGGTATTGCAGTTGATGAACAGAACCTACAGCCGCGAATGGTACCTTTCCAAAGTAGCGCGGATCAGGGAGATCATCCCGGACTGCGGCCTCTCTACAGATATGATCACCGGTTTTTGCACGGAGACCGAGGAAGATCACCGCGAATCATTGTCACTTTTCGACGA
>JBBJLU010000047.1:0-21212 GCA_037719665.1 Ferruginibacter sp. | reverse complement strand
CTGAGAATGCTATTTTTATTTTTCAAAAACATTTTTTACATGAAGCAACTCTTCTTTATCGCTGCATTATTTTCCGCTACCTTGGTGCAGGCGCAGGTTTTTATTCCAACTGACGAAGGCAGCAAATTGCATTTTGTGATTAAAAACTTTGCGGTGAATACCGGCGGCGATATCTCAGGAATGGAAGGAAGGATCATCTTTGATGCCTCGAAACCCGGCGCAGCCGGTATAGATGTGAAAGCAAAAGTATCCACCATTGATACCGACAATGAAAAAAGAGATAATCACCTTAAGAATGAAGATTTTTTTGACGCGGAAAAATATCCCGATATCCGAATTCAGAGTACCCGAATCACAAAGGGTGCGGATCTGAAACGTTTCAACTTCTCAGGTAACCTTACCATTAAAGGAAAAACCAAAAAAATATCTTTCCCTTTTACTGCGGAAGGAAAAAACGGCGGTGCATTATTCACCGGTAATTTTGAGATCCTCCGGTCCGATTTCGGTATCGGTAAGGAAAGTGCTACCATGTCTGACAAAGTGAAAGTATCTTTGTCCGTGTTTGCAAAAGCAGGCTGATGTAGTGCATGACAAAACTTCTTCGGATCTTTTTATGGGGTATGCTGATAAGCTTCCTGGGCTCCCTGCCTTTGGGAACGCTTAATGTTGCAGCTATGCAGATCGGCATACAGGAAGGTATCTCACAAGCCCTGTTGTTTTCACTTGGATCTTTATTAGTAGAAATGATCTATGTCCGTATTTCCCTGATCGGCATTGATTGGATAAGGAAGCAGGAAAAACTTATGAAGGTCATGGAATGGGTCACATTGGCTATCGTCGTTGCCCTTGCTGTTGGCAGTTTCATTGCCGCTGCTCAGGGTGGTACAGAATCCAGGAATCCGATCCTCGACAATAATATGAACCGGTTTTTACTCGGCGTAGTGGGTTGTGCGATCAACCCGGTTGTCATTCTTTTTTGGTTGGGATGGAGCACGGTGTTGTTTACCAAAAAGATACTGCAACCGGTAAACAGCCAATATAACAGTTACATTGTCGGCATCGGAATAGGTGCTTTTGCCGGGAATTGCGTATTTATTTTCGGGGGAAATTTGATCAATGACCGCGTGTCCGGTGCTTCTGATTATATGAATTGGGTGATCGGCGGGATCTTCGCCTTCACTGCACTGGTTCAACTCTATAAGATCCTGAGCCATAAAGATGCCGTTTCAAAAATGCACGACGCGGAAGATTCGGTAATAGGGGAAGAATTTATTCCCGCCGAAAAGGAAACTTAAGAGACCATTATTTACAGTTGAACCGGGGAAAGACCACAAAGCTTAAGTCCTGCCCCATTATTAACTATTAGTTAATAATTATTATTTTTCTTCTAACTCCGCCGCCCACTTATCTCTTTCATCCGGGCTCAGTTTCCAAGGGGCATAGTTGGTTTCAATGTTATTGAACATGGCGTTCCATTCCTGAGGGGCATTACTGTCTTCCATCACCAGGCTGCGACGAAGTTCAAAGATGATCTCCAGCGGGTTGATGCTTACGGGGCATTCTTCCACGCAGGCATTACAGGACGTGCAGGCACGGAGTTCTTCCACCGTAATATAATCATGCAGCAATTGTTTGCCGTCATCTGCAAAGGCTCCGTTCTTTTCAATATTCTTTCCCACTTCGGTGGCACGGTCGCGGGTATCCATCATGATCTTTCGCGGGCTCAGGAGTTTGCCGGTAATATTAGCCGGGCAGGCAGCGCTACATCGGCCGCATTCCGTACAGGTATAAGCATCCATCAGGTTTTTGCGGGTAAGGTCAAAGATATCTTTCGCCCCGAATTTCATTGTCGCAGCACCTTCTGCCGGTGCAAGTTCGGGCTGCATCATGTACTTTACTTCGTTCTGCACGCTCACCATATTTTCCATTTTTCCTTTCGGATGAAGCCCGGCATAATAGGCATTTGGAAAAGCAAAGAGGATATGAAGATGCTTACTGTAGGGGAGGTAATTTAAAAATGCAAATATGCCGGTAATGTGCAACCACCAACAGGTACGTTCAATGCTGACCAGGGATGAAGGAGAGATGTTGCCGAACCAAGGAGCGATAAGTCCCGATACAAGAAAATTCCCCGTATCGCGGTAATGTTCATTTTCATGAAGCTGCAATGCGCGATCAGCAGCATTCATGAGGAGAAATAGCGACATCAGGATGATCTCTGTGATCAGGATATAATTAGCATCACTTCGCGGCCATCCCTTTAGTTCCCTGCTCATAAATCTTTTGAGTTTCAGGATATTTCTCCGGGCCAGGAAGATCACGCATACGGTTATGACCAACACGGCCAGTATCTCAAAAAAATTGATGGCGAAATGATAGAACCGGCCCAAAGGTCCCAGGAACATGCGATGAGTGCCGAAGAGCCCGTCCAGCCCGATCTCCAATACTTCTATATTAATAATGATAAAACCCGCATAGATGAGGAAATGCATGATGGCCACGGGCGGGTTGCGAAACATTTTCTTTTGCCCCAGTGCCAGCAACAACACATTCCTCCATCGTAAAGCCTTATTATCGCTGAGGTCCTGCGACCTGCCGAGAAAAATATTTTTCCGGATGCGGAGGATATTTTTTGTGAACAGCCATATAGAAAAACCTGCGAGGAGGAGAAATGCGATTTGCCCGATGTATTGCATATTAAAAAAAATATAAGCTAAGGTAAAGGTTTCCTTTTTACGTTCATTTTTATTGACTATAATTGTCGTCGGTTAACCCGGTTCCAAGTACTTTTTTTTATGATACTGAGTAAAATTTCCGCTGATAAAAAATTGCGCCGCATGGCACTGGAGATCGCGGAGCGGAATGCGGGCAACCCGGAGATCATCCTCATCGGGATAAAAGATAACGGGTTATTCATTGCGAAAAAAATTGAAGATTACCTTCAGCCCGTTTTCGCCGGTAAGATCCGGACCATTGCATTATCCATAAATAAAAAAGACCCCGGTGAAATTAAATTGGAGGAATCGATCGACCTTCGGGGAAAAATGATCCTGCTTGCGGATGATGTTGCCAACAGCGGAAGAACGATGTTATATGCCCTTAGGCCTTTGTTGGATATGTACCCGGCACGTGTTGAAACGCTGGCCCTTGTAGAGCGAACTCATAAGATGTTTCCTGTAGCGCTCAACTATGTTGGATTATCAGTATCCACGGCAGCAGATGAGAATATAGAAGTGATGGTGACAGGGGGAGAGATTGAAGGGGCGGAGATGAGCAGGTGAAGAGAATTAAGAGTTAGGAATTATGAGTTATGAGTTAGGAATTGGGAATTGGGTGATCGGTTGAATAGTTGATTGGTTGAATAGTTGATTGATTGCATAGTTGATTGGTTGGTTGGTTGCGGGAATAAAACAAAGTTGTTGACAGTTAAAATACTTTTTAATATTTACATATGAAACCATTTAAATTTATCCTTCTTTCGTTTTTCGTCCTTAACTTTTTTTCTGCCAAAGCAGATGAAGGGATGTGGCTTCCGCAGTTGTTGCAGAAACTGAATGAAAGCCGGATGAAAAGCCTCGGAATGAAGATCAGTGCGGATGATATTTATAGTATCAACCACGGTAGCCTGAAAGATGCGGTCGTGAGTTTCGGCGGTTTTTGTACCGGGGATGTGATCTCCTCCAAAGGATTGGTATTGACCAACCACCATTGTGGGTTTGACGCCATTCAGAATCATTCTTCGCTTCAGAATAATTATATCCGCGACGGATTTTGGTCAAAGACCAACAAGGACGAGATCCCCAACAAGGGCCTGTTCGTAACATTCATTGTGCGTATTGATGATGTAACTGTTGCAGCGATGGCCGGCGTTAAGGCAGGCATGACGGAAAGTGAAAGACAATCAGCTATTGACGCCAACCTCGCCGGGATCAATAAGAATGTAAAGAAGGAAGCCACGCAGCAAAGTTTTATCCGCGGGTTCTTTGAAGGCAATCAATATTACCTGTTTGTAACAGAGACCTATAATGATGTAAGGCTCGTAGGCGCACCGCCCTCTTCTATCGGCAACTTCGGTAAGGATACGGATAACTGGGTATGGCCGCGTCATACCGGTGATTTTTCCATGTTCAGGATATATGCGGGAAAAGATAATAAGCCGGCTGCTTATGCAGCGGATAATGTGCCTTTTACCCCAAAAAAATCTTTTAATATTTCAATGGATGGTATTGCAGAGAATGATTTTACCATGGTATTTGGTTTCCCGGGAAGGACCATGCAATATTTGTACAGTGCTGCCGTAGAGCAGATCAGAACAGTAAATGACCCGGCAAAGATCGCCATCCGTGATAAAGCTTTAAAGATCATCGACGGCTTTATGCGGAAAGACGAAGGCATAAAAATTCAATATGCCGCTAAATATGCCACCATTCAAAATGCTTATAAAAAATGGCAGGGTGAAGTATTGGGACTTACCCGGACTGACGGTGTGGGCAAAAAGAAACTGCAGGAAGCGGAATTTCAAAAAAGGGTGAATGCAAACCCGGCGTTTCAGGCAAAATACGGCACCCTGTTGCAAAGCCTCGACTCGGTCTATACTGCCCTAAAGCCTTATGGCCTGGCCAGGGATTATTATTCCGAGATCGTTTCTAAAATTGAATTGTTTACGATAGCGGCACAATTGAACAGCCTATTGACCACCTATGAAAAAAACCCGAAGACCGGGTTTGATGAAAAATTAAAACAGGTCAATGATTTCCTGTATGATTTCCTGTTTGAATTCAGCCCTACGGTAGATAAAAAATTATTTGAAGGCCTGATGGAGATGTATGCAAAAGATCAACCCCCGGTAAATGTAGCAGCTACTTTCCGGGATAGCCCGGATAACCTTATGAATCTCTCGGGGCAATTATATGCTGATACACGGTTGTATGATACCGCAAAATTATTTCCCTTACTCAGCGGCGACCGGGGGAAACTCATTGAATTCATAAAAAGTTCTGAAGCCGTAAAAGTATATAATGAAATGCTTTCTGTTTACCGGACTTCCGTACAGAAAGACATCAACGGGATCCAAACCCGGGTGAATAGCCTGCAAAGAACCTATATGCAGGCGCAGATGGATGTGTTCCCGGAGAAGACCTTTTACCCGGATGCCAACAGTACACTACGTCTTACATACGGTAAGGTGCAGGGCTACACGGCAAGGGATGCAGTAAAATTTGATTACATGACAGACCTGGACGGTATCATGGAGAAATATAAGCCGGGAGATTATGAGTTTGATGTGCCGGAAAAATTACGCACACTTTATAAAAATAAAGATTACGGTGCTTATGGTATGAACGGACGGATGCCGGTATGTTTTATTGCAACCAACCACACGACCGGGGGAAACAGCGGAAGCCCTGTACTGGATGCCTACGGAAATCTTATCGGCCTCAATTTTGATCGTGTTTGGGAAGGTACTATGAGCGATATCAATTACGATGCATCGATCTGCAGAAATATCATGGTTGACATTCGGTATGTGCTGTTCATTGTTGACAAATTTGCCGGTGCAGACAGGCTCGTGAAGGAAATGAACCTCGTTCACCCGAAGAAAAGGCGATAATCTTAACAACGAGAGTCACGGTAGAGTAATTTTTTAGGAAAAATATATAGTTATTTGAAAATTAAATATTTAGATTTTAATTATTGCTGTTATCTATAAACCGTACCGGTAAATTTGCCGTATATTTGGCTATGAGCTTACCACTTCAAACTAACCTGTCTGTTTACCTGGCAGATGATGATGCAGACGACCGTTTGCTGTTTGAAGAAGCTTTGTTTGAAGTGACCGGTAATGTAACCCTTACTGTCGCAAAGAACGGTGAGCAACTCATGGGAATATTGCAGACAAAAACACCTCCCCCGCCTCAACTTATTTTTCTCGATCTAAATATGCCGCTTAAGAACGGTTTTGAATGTTTGGATGAGATCAGGAAAAATAATAATTTTAAAAATATCGCGGTGGTCATATTCTCCACTTCCTGCCAGGAAAGAACCATTGACCAGGTTTACAATAAAGGAGCGGATTTCTATCTCTGCAAACCGGATAATTTCGGGGAATTAAAAAGGTGTATCGACAGGGTATTTTCCATTTATACAGGTGCATTTCCCAACCGTCTTTCAAGGAAGAATTTCCTCATCAGTGCCTGATCATTAAAGGGGATCTCTCATAAACGTCTTATTATTTTTTCCCACCTCTAAATCAACGGACTACTATTTTATCCACATAACATGATGTCGGTTATTTTTTCCGGTTTCCGGCAGCGAATTTGAATTATTTATTCAAATTCATTATATGGCCTACCAAACTGATTTTCGCCCCGAACTTAATTCACAACCTCATCATTTTATGAGGGAGATCTTTACTGATGAAAGAACGGATGAAAGGATTCGAAAGCATCTTTCAGAAGCAGACGATGTGATCACTGAGGCCGACCTCCAAAATATTGTAACGGTTATGACTCCCGCCACTATGGCTCATGCGCAATGATATTTCGTAGAAGAGCCAAGGAATGTTTTTAGAAATGGAGCCAATTAACACTAAAGCCTTTTTTGGAATATTCCAATGAAGGCGTAGGAAATTTTACAATGCTCAGGATATTAAGGGCCATTTTGATCCCTTTCTTTCGTGTTTTGATCTTGGTAAGATCTATATCCGGAGCAAGATACCACTGACGGTACCGTTGAATTTCCGGCCTTGAAAAAGTAACTGACCCGTTTTTATCTGCATCATAATTACCCCTTGCGCCGAATAATCCTTCAACGCCCGTGCCCACTGCTACCTGGAACCAACGGGGCAAACGGCTTTGGGGCATAAAGGAACGTAAATTGGCACTTAGCCAATAGGTTTGACCATTATAATCTTTTAAAAACCTTTCCGGTTTCCCGGTTCCGAACAGTTCTTTGCTACGGGCATTTAATTGAGGATCTGTATAGCTTTTTTTGTGGAAAGACCATTTAAATTGTATTCGCTGTTCGTTCCAGGCAAATTCCTGGGCCACCAGTAAGCTGCTGCCGGCAACATTTGCTGCAAAATCTCCCCAACTCCAGCCCCATTCCGCACTGAAGCCGTCTAATGTTTCAATAGCCGTTTGATAAAACGCACCGGAAAAGCCACCTAATAGAATTCTTTTTTTACGGGAGATGCCGGTCCATCGCCAAAGTTCCATACTCGCACGGCTTGATGCGTAAGCACTGTAAACATGGCCGATCTTGTCCATCTGCAACCATTCGGCGCCGTCATTAAATATATGAAAATTGCTTTGAGGATAATCTTTGTACCAGGCGGCATACAAACCCACCATCGCTGCACTGTACCCGGCAACATTGGCTACCGCTATGGCTTTGACCCTTTTTTTATTAAAAGGATAAGAAATTTCGAAGGAATTGGGAGAACGGGAAAAATATTCCGTTGGAGTTTGAGGTGCAGGATTAATTTTGATCGCAAGGCTATCCTGGCCATTGGCAGGAAGGCAAAGGAAAGACAGGAGAAAAACAGGCAGAAAATATTTATGGATAAATTTAATTGACAAAACAGTTGTTGATTATAATAAGATGTCAGGCCATAGAAGCATTTTAAGCTCACTTATTTGTATGAGAGAAAGGTCAGACTAAACAAAAATACTATTACCGGCAGAAAGAGATACGATTATTATAATTTTGAAGATGTTAAATTACAATTATGAAGCAGATCATTGAGCAAAATGTGCAGGAATGGCTTACAGGAAATTATGATGCGGATACCAAGGAAGGTATTAAGAAATTGCAGAAAGACGATCCTGACGGTTTAGCTGATGCTTTTTACAGAAACCTGGAGTTTGGTACAGGCGGTCTTCGGGGGATAATGGGTATAGGTACAAACCGTATGAATAAGTATACCCTTGGCATGGCTACCCAAGGATATGCGAATTACCTTAAACAATGTTTCGGCGAAGCCATAAGTGTGGCTATTGCCCACGACAGCCGCAACAACAGCCGCACCTTCGCTGAGATCACTGCCAATGTTTTTGCAGCAAACGGCATCAAAGTATATTTATTTGAAAGCCTGCGCCCTACACCGGAACTCAGTTTTGCCATAAGGCATTACGGTTGCAAAGGCGGTGTGGTATGTACGGCATCTCATAACCCTAAAGAGTATAATGGCTATAAAGCCTATTGGGACGACGGCGGACAGTTGGTACCGCCGCATGATACGAATGTGATCAAAGAGGTGGAAAAGATCGCATCTGTGGATGATGTGAAATGGTCGGGCGGCGAAAAAAATATCATCTCCATCGGCACAGAGACGGACGCGCTATACCTGGATATGGTGAAAGGATTAAGTGTATACCCGGATGTCTGTGAAAAGCAACATGACCTGAAAATTGTATACACGCCCATTCACGGTACAGGGATCATATTGGTACCGGATGCATTGAAAAAATACGGCTTTACCAATGTGCATATTGTAAAGGAACAAAGTACTCCCGACGGAAATTTCCCAACGGTGGCTTATCCCAATCCCGAAGAAAAAGAAACCATGAGCATCGGCCTGAAACAGGCGAAACAGTTGGATGCGGATATCCTCTTGGGTACTGATCCCGATGCAGACCGCGTAGGTATCGGCGTAAAAAATGATAAGGACGATTGGATACTCATGAATGGGAATCAAACTGCTTTGCTGACTTTTAATTATATGATAGAAGCGCGTAAGGCAAAGGGTATATCGGAGCCGAATGATATGGTGATCAAAACCATTGTTACCACGGATATGATCGATAAGATCGCTGAGCGAAACGGCGTTAGTTGTTATAATGTATTGACCGGATTTAAATGGATAGCTTCGCTGATCAAAGAAAAAGAAGGGAAAGAAAATTATATTGTTGGCGGTGAAGAGAGCTTCGGGCTCATGATCGGGGACCGGGTAAGGGATAAAGACAGTGTGAGTGCCGTTTGCATCCTCTGCGAGATGGCGGCTTATGAAAAAAACAAAGCCCGTTCGCTGTTTGATAAGTTGATTGACCTATATATAGAATACGGGTTTTATAAAGAGAGCCTGATCAGTATCACGAAGAAAGGCATGAACGGTTCGGCAGAGATCGCACAGATGATGGAGGATTACCGTAGCAACCCACCGAAAACAATTGATGGCGCAAATGTGGAAAAACTGTTGGATTATGATTTGCAAAAAGGTAGAAATTTGTATACCGGTGAGGAATGGCAGATCGACCTGCCGAAAAGCAATGTGTTGCAGTTTGAGCTGGCAGACGGCACGAAGATATCTGCAAGGCCAAGCGGCACCGAACCCAAGATCAAATTTTATTTCAGCGTAAATGAGCCATTGATGAGTGCCGCTAAGTTTTATGAGACAGAGGCAAGGCTGGATGAAAAGATCATGAGAATAGAAAAAGAAATGGGGTTGAGCAATTGAGGGCTTTAATTATTTTATCCTGCTTATGAGAATATTTTTTACTGCATTTTTATTTTGTTGTGCAACGGGCATTCATGCCCAAAAACCGGGCGATGCGTTTCCACAAAAAGTTTTCATGCTGAAACGCTTTATGGAAAAGAAGCATTACCGTCCTCTTTCCTGGAATGACAGCAGCTCAACACTTCTTTACAATCTTTGGTTGAAGGAATTGGATGGCGAGAAGATATACTTTACAAAAAAAGAGATTGCCTCGCTTGATCAATTCCGTACCCGCTCCTCGGTAGTAAGCCCTTCACAGAAGGATTTTTTCACTGCCTCTGTAGATCTTTACCGGCAACGCCTTCATGAAGCGGATAGCAGCACCAATGCCTATTTATCCAAGCCGATAGATTTCGTAAAGCCGGATAATTTTTATTGGCCCGCGACCGATTACGCTGCAGATAATAAAGAGCTGGAGCTACGCCGTAAGCATTACCTGAAATGGTCTGTGCTCGATGATATCGCCGATCAGATATTGGCAGACAAGAAAACACCCACGCCTGCTATCCCCGCAGATTTTGCGGCATCCGAAGCAGAAGTAAGACAGCGAATCCGTAAAAAGCAAACAGCTTCGTATGCAAGGCTCATGCAATCTCCCACGGATTTTCGCGAGGACATGCAGGATGAATTCCTTGACGCAATTGCCCGTACTTATGATCCCCACAGCAATTACATGAACCTTCGCCTAAAGCAGCAGTTTGAAGCGGCCGTAAGTGCGGAAGATTTTACCGCAGGATTTACCCTCGAAACAAATGATAAAGGCGAACGCCTGATCGATGAACTCCAACCCGGCGGCAGCGCATGGAAAAGCGGGCAGGTACATAAAGGTGATCTGCTTGTAAAAGTAAAATCCGGTAAAAAAGAATATGATGCAGAGGACATGGATGATGCCGAGCTTAGCTCCGTATTGGGTAATAGCGGCACTATCGACATCACTATAAAGACAGCGGCCGGCGAGATCAAAACGGTAAAGCTGGCGCAGGAAACCGAACAGGATGAAGAAAGCACCGTAAAAAGTTACCTGCTTAAAGGCGATAAGACTTTCGGGTATATAGATCTTCCGGGCTTTTACAGTAAAGAGACCGATTCGAAGAAGTTGAGCTATGAAGGTTGTGCAAAGGATATGAGCCGCGAGCTTATTAAGCTGAAAAAAGATAATATAGACGGACTGATCATTGACCTCCGTAATAACGGTGGCGGCAGCATGTGGGAGGCCATACAGCTTGCCGGTCTCTTCATCGATGCAGGGCCTGTAGCTTCTGTAAAAGACCGTGATGGCAAGTTGCAGTTCATGAAAGATCCTAATCGCGGCACCATGTACGACGGGCCGATGGTCATTTTGACCAACGGCAGAAGTGCGAGTGCCAGTGAATTTTTTGCGGCCACCATGCAGGATTATCACCGTGCACTTATCGTAGGTGGTACTACTTATGGTAAAGGCACAGCACAGGTGGTAGTGCCGCTGGATACGATCAACAACAGCACCATAAAAGACTATCATGATTTTGTGAAAGTGACGGGCAGTAAATTTTACCGCGTGATTGGCAGTACGGTACAATGGAAAGGCGTGGAGCCGGATATTGCGCTGCCGGATATTTATGCAGTGACAGGATATAATGAACGGTCTAACTCTACAGCGCTTATCCCCGATACCGCGAAGGCCGGTTATTATCAACCTTTACCGGATCTTCCGCTTGCGCTGCTGCAACAAAAAAGTGCAGCAAGAATTGCCGGCGATCCTTATTTCCTTTTGTTGAATAAATTTTTACAAATGGCAACCGATGTTCAAAAAGGAATGAACATTCCTTTGGATTGGACAGGCTTTGTAAATTTTCATCAAAAATTATATCCCGTTGTTCCCGGCGGAGAAACAGAACCCGAAACAAAGAAACCTGTTCTGCAAACGGAAAATAACAGTTTTGACAAAGAACGTTTTTCGCACAATACCGGCGAGGCTACAGAGATGAATGCATCCTTCCTGGAAAGATTATCGCACAGCAGGGAACTGGCGGAAGCCACTAAAATATTATCCGATCGGATCAACATTAAATAACCATCAAAGACAAACGGTACCAATGAAGCAAATTTTATCTTTCCTTTTGATCATCTGCTGCCTTTTAAAAGCAGAGAATTCCTACTCACAGGAATATGCCAATGCCGGCACTTATATGGATTACCTGAGCAAGCAGCAGGAAGGCATCACCAAGCGCTACCTGGCTTACACCAGTGCCTCCGCACATGGTAAAAGGGAAAAGAAAGTAGAAACACTTCGCGGCAAATTAATGGATGAGATACAGGAAGCCCGCATGAACATCAGCGGTATGCCCGCCTGGCAGGGTGATAAATCTTACCGCGATACAGCTGTAAGCTTTATGAAATTCTATTACAACGTGATGAACGAGGATTATGCCAAGATCATCAATATGGAGGAGATCGCTCAAAGGAGCTATGATGAAATGGAAGCCTATATCCTCCTGCAGGAAACTGTGGATAAGAAACTGGAAGAAGCCAATATCCGCATGCGCAAAGGGCAACAGGACTTTGCCGCAAAAAATAATATCAAACTGATAGAGACCAATGATGAGAAATCAGACATGATGAAAACCATCGGCGGCCTTAATAAGCATTACCACCAGGTTTACCTTATCTTTTTCAAGCCTACCATACAGGAGGAACATTTAACAGAGGCCATCGGAAAATCCAATCTTACCGCTATTGAGCAAAATAAAAATGCAATGCTGCAATATGCAAAGGAAGGACTGGAGAAGCTTAAGACCCTGAAAGGTTATGACGGCGACAATTCCGTGATCATTGCATGCATGAATGTGCTGAATTTTTATGTACGTGAAGCAGGACAGGCTGCGGCCATCAACGATTTTTTCCTGGCAAAGGAAAAATTTGATAATATCAAAAAAGATATGGATAAAAAAGGCAGCCGCACAAAGGAAGATGTGGATGGGTATAATAAAGCCGTGAACGAGATCAACAAGGCTTCCGATACTTATAACAACGCCTTAAAAGACATGAATGAGCGCCGCCGTGATGTATTGAAGGATTGGTACCGGGCCGTGAAGAACTATTTTGATGAGCATACACCGCATTATAAGTGATTTGGTGATTTGATGATAGAGATGCAGAGGCTTTAGAAGTTGAAAGTTGAAGGTTGAAATTTGAAATGCAGAGGCTTTCGAATTGAAAACTGTACGGGTTCGAAGGGCTAAGAACTGACAACTATCAACTTCTGCGGGACATTAAGTTTTATATTGCAGGCGAATGAATAAATACGAAGACAGTTACCGTCATAAAGGCCTTAGAAAAAAATTGCTGGATATTTTAAAAGAAAAGGGGATCAGTAACAGCGCTGTGCTGGATGCCATCAACAATATTCCGCGCCATTTTTTTATGGACAGCGCCCTGGATAATATTGCCTACGAAGACCGGGCCTTTCCGATCGCTGCCGGGCAGACGATCTCGCAGCCATATACCGTTGCCTACCAAACAGAACTGCTGCAGGTATCACCCAATGAAAAAATACTGGAGATCGGCACCGGGAGCATTTACCAGGCCACTGTACTGGCAGAACTGGGTGCAAAAGTTTTTACTATTGAAAGGCAAAAGGACCTTTTTGAAAAAACAAAACACTATATTTTTAAGAGCAGGTATCCGAACCTGAAATTTTTCTACGGCGACGGGTTTGAGGGACTGCCTACTTATGCACCGTTTGATAAAGTACTCATTACTGCTGCCGCACCTTTCATTCCTCCTAAACTGTTGGAACAACTTAAGCCGGGCGGTAAAATGGTGATCCCGGTTGATGAGGGCAGTCACCAACGCATGGTGCGGGTTACAAAGCAGGAGGACGGATCAGTAACAGAAGAAGTGTTTATGCATTTTTCTTTCGTGCCGATGCTGAAAGGGAAGCTGTAGCCTTGCCCGGTGTTTTTACCTCAATACCCGGCATATTCATAAACATTTTACCGGCAATGTGTTGATCATGCTTATAGATATCATCCCTGAAATTTAATAGGCCGTTCTCATCTACCCATGCGGTGTAATATGTGATGATCACCGGAATAGGATTTTTGACCTTTACAAATTGCTCCTTCCCCGTGTTCATGGCAGCATTTATTTTTTCGGGCGTCCATTCCGGGCTGTTACGCAAAATATATTGCGCCATTTTAGTTGGTTCGCTCAGGCGGATACAACCGTGACTGAAGGCCCTTTTATCTTTACTGAACAGGCTCTTGGCGGGTGTATCATGAAAGTAAATATTGAAGCTGTTGGGAAAAAGGAATTTTACCTTTCCTAAAGAATTTTCCTCCCCGGGAAGCTGTCGAATAACCGGTGTGCCGCCACCGCTGCTTGTTATTTCCATATTATGATTCGCAAGGTAATTAGGGTCCCTTGCCATCGCAGGCATGATCTCTTCTTTTATGATAGTAGGTGTAAGGTTCCAGTAAGGGCTGAATACGACCTGGCTCAGGTCTCCTTTGAACATCATAGTATTATGACCTTCTTTCCCCACTACTACCGCCATTTGGAATGCTTTCTTCTTTCCTTCAAATACATGCAGCACAAATTCCGGGATATTCACCAGTATTAAATTTCCTTCGGGTACCGGCATCCAACGCATCCGGTCCAGGTTGATGAGGATCTGTTGCACGCGCGTAACAGCCGGGACATTCATGGATTTGATAAGTGTTTCGGATACAATTCCGTCCGGTGTAAGGCCGAGGCCTGTTTGGTATGTCTTTACGGCATTCTCCAACGATGTATTGAAGACATTTGTTGAGTCTGCTCCCATTTCACCGGTAGCCTGCAATCTCTTTTTTAATAAGAATACAGTAGGGGAGGCTGCTCCGATTTTCAGGGATCTCTTATCTGATGGGATCATTTGCCAGCCGCCGCTTTTGGCGATCGCATAATATTTCTGAAGCTGACCTTTTAGGGCTTTATAGGCCGTATTATCGTCCTCGTAATATTTACCGTCCTTATGTTTTTTGGTAAGCAGGGAATCGGCGAGGCGGAGCGGATCTGATTTAAACAGGGGAATGAACCGTTCCAGTTCTTTGCGTTTTACAATACCATCCTCGTAATTATCCAGCACATATTGAATAAAATGTTGGGTAAGGAGAAATTCTGTTTTCAGAATATTTTTATCCGCAGCGGAAACTTTTAGGTC
Organism: Ferruginibacter sp.; assembly: GCA_037719665.1. Taxonomy (GTDB): domain Bacteria; phylum Bacteroidota; class Bacteroidia; order Chitinophagales; family Chitinophagaceae; genus Ferruginibacter. Next base: position 6,534 of record JBBJLU010000047.1, on the reverse strand, counting down.
CTCGATAAGTTCCAGCCTGTCCATACTTGCAATCAATGCTTTGCCGTTTTCTGCGGATCCTTTGTTTACCGTATGATAATAACTCTGCAAATTCCAAAATGCCCGGGATTGTTCGGTAAGACCGTCGGAAGCGAACCAGGCATATTGATAGTTCCGTGCATTATAAAAACTCCGCATGCGGCGGATGATGGTATCATTCAATTGATTTACCGTGATAAATTTTTCCATTTCCAGGCTGTCCAGGAAAATGTCGTTGTAGGCATTTGCGGGAGTGATGGAGCGGTCACGTTTGGTGATCTTTTTTTCCGATTCTGCTTTTTTGTTTTTGGCGGCTTTGTTTTCTTTAGACCCGGTGCTGTCCTCACTTTTGCAGGAAACTAAACCGATAAATAAAAGGGTAGTAATAAATATTTTGTTCATAAACGGATGCTTTGCAAAATGCATGCCTTAAACGGAAGGGGGCTTCCTGTTTGAAAAGTCGGATAAACAGGTAAAGTCAATAATAAAAGGCGCAAAGCAGGACCCTCACAAAGCCCAAAGAGTATCTCCGCGTCCCGGGCGGGAAACTCAGCCTCTTTGGATACTATAACAAGAGTGATTTGTTACCGGGGAGAACTGTGGCGATAAATGTTGAGCGGTATGTGTATATTATTAAAACTTTAAAAATATAAGCGGGGTAATAATACTTATTTTAGAGCGACCGGCAATTCATGCAGACGCCTGCCGTCTTCTGCACTTGATTCAAACAGGATCAGCGTTAATGTAGAATTTTCTCTTTTTTTCCGAACAGCGAATTTGAAATCAAAATTGCCCCATTCGGGTGCACCGGCATCCGTCATTTGGTAGCCTTTTTTTAATTCATCGTGACCGTCTTCAACTACCCAACTGAAATTTGCCTCAAAGATCCGGCCCTTACCTTTTACCCGGAAGGAATCTTTGGCGATGCTTTCTACCGTAACATCTTTAAATGCTTTATTGGAGTAGGTTTCACCGGGGATTGCGGGGGCAATTAATTCAGGTTGTTTTGGCGGGGATGTGGTTGCAGTATCCTTTTCAACGGGTGTAACTTTTTGTTGATCATTGTTACAGGCTGAGCATAATATTATCGCTAAAAAATAAATCGATCTCATGTGGCATCGTTTAGATCATTAAAATAACGCAACAAAAATATCACTTCATTTCCACAACCATAGCGCTTTCATCTTTATTAGCGAAACCTTTACAGGATGGGCACTTAGCCTTCACCGTACGGATCTTTTTATGTCGTACGAATTAGCTTTTTCGATAACATACCATTGCCCGGTAAGATTCTGTGGCCGGCAATTGTTCTACCAATCGTTCTTTTTGGTTTTTTGTTGCAGCCTCAATTGTGAAAGTGTACAATTTGCTGCCTTTTGCTGTAAAAAGAGTTATTGTTTTTTTCTTATTGTCGGCAATGCATTTGCCGGTTAAAGCTTTGGCTTCGCCAAAACTAAGGTCGGTCCATGTCCCGTTTGCTTTGATCTGACAGGTGAACATGGGGTCGTATGCACCCGAGCCATAAGTCATTCCCTGCCATTTACCTGCAAATGGCTTTACACCTTGGGCAGAAGTTTCTGAATTACATGCAAAAAGGATCACTATGCCAAAGCACATAAATAAAGATGAGAAGCAGGTTAGATTTTTTTTCATAGCGCTTTTATTTTGAGTATAGTTGTAAGGTTGTAAACGGGCTTATTTTCTAACTATTCTAAAACCATGGTTGGATAAATAATTTCCGTTTTGGTCTGCAATGATGATATAATCCGTCTTGAAAATTTTCCGGTTATTGCTGTCGCTTGTATTATACACCAGCCAATTTACTGCCCGGTATCCTTTAAGCAGGATGATCCCGGGGGCATCTTTATTTTCGGTCCACCGGCCTTTAATGACTTTCTTCTTATCGATCACCCATGAATAAGTGCCGTTTGCATTAATGCGAATCGGCGGTAACCGATCTCCGCCGCTGATGATTTGGTAAACATCACGATCAATGATCCGTTCCGTTGCGGCGATAGGGGAATGAAGATTCCAGTCGCCCGTAAAGAAACCGGTCCATGACGGCTGCCGGGTAAATGTAGTAATGAAGTTCAGATCAAGGTAATTTTGAGATGTCTTAGCTGCGTTTTCTACAAGGTAAGGGGATATACCATCTGCAATTAATCTTGTGTTCGTAGATACTTCTTTGATCGTACCGGGTTCCCAGGTCTTACCCCTGTCGCGGCTATGTAAAACCTGATCGCCTGCTTTATACCCGGTAGATACCGGCAGATCAGTAACAGGCTTTGGTGCTTTGTTAATCTTGCCCGGAATGTTTTGATCCTTAGCCGGCGCGGTTGATACAGCAGCACCGTGTTTCATTTTACTTCTTATCAATTCAATTATTTCCGGCCGGTTTGACTTTTCTGCGAATTGAAGGGCATTCATCCCATCCTGGTTTACACTGTCTACACTTGCTCCCTTATCCAATAAAAATCGGATCATTTCTGTTTTCTTATAGTAGATGGCCATTTCCAATGCATTCATCCCGGCACGTTTAAAATCTATCTGTCCGCCTTCTTTCAGGGCCCAATTAACCGAAGCGGTATCATAGTAAGGCACAGCAGCAATGATCCATGCCGCAAGATCATAGGCAGAACGTTGTTGGGCAACTGCCTGCTTTACCGGCAATAGTAAAATTGATCAGGAGGAATAACGGGGCAAGGGCTCGTATAGCCATAAGGGTGGATTGATTTTTCATTTTAAATTCAGCAGTCAGTTGACAAATATAACGGTTTAAGCGACAACATATTAGCATACTTGGCGATCGTTATGTAGGATCCGGCCGAAAACAATTTCAATCACTTTTCAAAGGCAGGCACGAAAAGGGAGTCGGAAAGAACGCAGAGAAAGAATACGAAAATTCGCAACGAAAGAACGCCCAAAGTGTGCAACGAAGGAGAAGACAAAGATCGCAAAGTTATCCGGCGCTTTTTGTGTAAAACTTTGCATTTTTTGAGGGAGTAAAGGCCTTACACCAGACAATATTTTAGAAGGCGGTCTTCCTTTTAATTCTTTTCATATCAGCGTGCTGCAGTTAATTTAACCACCAAATGGCGCCGTTTAAAACGGCGGCAAAACTACACAAAGCAGTTAAGGTATTTGCAAACAGGCTGCTTTTTTATTTATTTTATGAAAAGCATAGATCATACAAATAATACTTAACCAAATAAGTATAATATCAATAAATGCCGATCCGATCAGTTGGAATTTAAAGAAAAGAAAACTCCAGCAGAAATTTAAAAGTAATTGCACAAAAAAAACAGCCAAGGCATATGTTTTGGGTTTGGAATTTGGCGTTTCCAGTACCAGGTAAAAAGAGATCCCCATTAGGATATATAAGATCGTCCACACGGGTCCAAACAAATAATTCGGAGGATTAAAGCCGGGTTTATTAATTGTTTGATACCAATCATTTACTCCGCTTGCAGTAGCAATACCTGATGCAGCACCAATCAACAGCGGCAAGAGAATGCAAGGATCAGTTTAATTGTTTTATTCATCTGAAATGAGAGATGGTGATTTTATTGTTATTACTTTTCTTTGGAATTGTAATATACGGATGTCTTTGTATCCCCCTCCCGGCGCAAGTGATTCGCAGGGTCACCTGATGCCGATTGGCTTTCAGGTCCCTGACCGGCTTCTGGTATACGGTTTGCAATAAATTTCAGGATCAGTGGTTGAAATTTCAAAAAGCAAAAGGTATTACCAAAATGAATTTTCTTATTTTACCGGTCGAAGGCCCGGTATCCCAATCAGTCACAAATGAGGCTGTGAAACACTTGGGCCGGGAAGGGGGGTGATGTATGAAAGCTAATAATGTTTTCGCCCCTTTGTCAAATAATATTACTGTTTAACAGTTTCTGCCTGAGCATGTTCCTGAGTTGATTCCTGTAAGAAGACAACCTTCCATTTGTTGTTTGTTTTTCTGAAGAGCATTGTCATACCAAATGGTTCATATTTTACCTGTTGACCGTTTTTGTAGTTTGCTGTTAATGTGCCTGAATAGCTCCATAATACATTATCCTCACTTAAATAGGTGTATTTTTCTATTCCCTTTGCAATCATTTCACTCCTGAGGGGTCCATAAAATTCACGAACCATTTTTTTATATGCAGCTTGGTCATAAAATGCTCCTGATGTCTCAACATAGGTGAAGTCATTGTCCGCAAAAGAAAAAACTTCATATAGCTTCGTTGTATCTACATGGGCTGCTGCTTCATAAATCTTTGCAATTATGGGTCGAATTTCTTCCTGAATACTTTTCTTTTGTGCTTCACTCAATACAGTTTTTGATTTTTGGGTACAAGAGAATAAAATTATTGCAATCAGCAACGGAATTAATACTTTCATGTTGTATTTAGGTTTAGAGATTTAAAAAAATAGGGTGTCAAACCGCATTGCTGTCAACCTTTGGGGCGTTGTGTAGTTGGGGTTGACGAACAGACCGCCGGGTAATCAGGCTAAATTTTTAATTTAAAGTTGATTATTAATTTCATTGCCCCGGGAATTCCGTCCTCTATCCCGCTTATTGCCGGAGTAAGCCGGCACAAATTGCCTGCGCCCCATTTTCTGCGCGGGATCTGCAGGGGTGGAGATTGAAGACTCTGCACAGACCCTGGAGGACAAAAAAGCCTTCTTCAATTTGTTTCAGTTGTAACCTGATAGTATGATCAAAAAGATAATCCCATATTTTCTTATCGTTGTTTTGTGTATTGTCGGGTACATTATGCAAATGCATTTTGAAAAGACCATTATTGTACAAAAAAAACTTTCTTATACTACTCCTTCCGCTTCTGAGGTTTTCCTGGTCTGGGGGCTGATCAAAGGACCTTTACCTCCAAAAAAACTTTGGCCACAAAACTCATATGAGGAAAATAACCTGGTCTACACAAAGCTGACCCGAAACAACCATACTTTTTTTACGGTCTTAGCCTTACCGCACGCAACAGAGATATATTATTGGATGGTTCAAATGAAGGATTCAGCCGGGAATACAACAGAAGTTTGGGATACCGGTGATGAGAATAAAAAATCTTATACCGCCATTTTTGAGGAGAAGCAGATCTTTCGTTCGGGTTACTTCATATTCCTGGCCGGTATGCTCCCGCTTGCTTTATTCTATTTTAAACAAAGAAATCAAAAACGGAAAATTCCTGTATACAACCCGGGCATTAATGCGTATGTACCGCAACTGGACAGCATAAGGGCAATTGCTGTGTTATTGGTAATATTTCATCATTGGCTGCCTGAAAAAAGCCTGATAAACTTTTTACATAACGGCGCAATAGGCGTTGATACTTTTTTTGTATTAAGCGGTTTCCTTATAACATCTATTTTATTGAAATCAAAGGAAGACTTAGAGAGAAAAAATATTTCAACAGCCACGGTGTTCAAAAACTTTTACATAAGAAGATCGCTCCGCATCTTTCCTATTTACTATTTGCTGTTAATTATATTTTGGCTCTTTAATGACCCGGAGATCCTAAAGAACGGGATTTACTATTATACTTACACCTCAAATATTTTATTTTATGACCAACAATCTTTTGTTGCCCGCTTCGCTCACCTGTGGTCGTTGGCAGTAGAAGAGCAATTCTATCTAATATGGCCCTTCTTAATAATTTTCGTTGCTAAAAACCGTTTGCCTTTTGTTATTGGAATCTTTTTAACCATCGGTATTTCTGCCAACTACATCATAACCGCCAAGGGATGGTGGGTAAATATATTTACGCCTGCATGTTTTGATGCGTTTGCTATCGGGGCAATGCTGTCCTTCACTTCCGGCTACAGGCAGGATATCATTAAATACCTTCAAAAAAAATTCAATGCAATTCTCCTGTTTGCATGCTGCCTTTTGTTTACAGATATTTTATTGTTGCATGCCCTGCCTCCGCGAACAATTCATTCAATATTTGCTGTCATCCTGGTTTTTTATAGTTTGTACTTAAACAACAATCGCATAGCAAATATAATATTAAACCATAAGTGGCTGCAGTCAATGGGCAGGATCAGTTATGGAATATACCTGTATCATTTATTCATTCCTGAATTATGGAGCTATGTAATTAAGTACTGCGCTGAACACAATGTTGATCTGCTGTATAACCGATCAATACCGGGTAATTTAAAGATCACCTGGTTATTTCTTCAACATTTTACTATAGTTATTTTGCTGTCAAAACTGTCGTGGTACCTTATTGAAAAACCCGTCAATCAATTAAAAGAGAGGTTTACCGGTAAACCGGGGTAGGGTAGGAGTGGGGTGAAATGGTATAAACGTTTATGGGTACGTTTTGTAAAAAATTTAATGATTAGTAGCCGAAAATTCAAAAGAAGAATTTATTACCAAATGATTTCTTCTTTTAACAATCGAAGACCCGGTATTCCACAAAGTCACAAGTGATCCCGGGGAACACTTGCCGGGGAATGGGTTTTGTAAATCGTTTCTAAATTTTAAGCGCAGCTGCCAATCTT
>JBBJLU010000046.1:0-21380 GCA_037719665.1 Ferruginibacter sp. | reverse complement strand
CTCCATAAAAAAGGATATACTAAAACCGACATTCACTATTTGGAAATAAAAGAGGGCCGCCACGATGTACCTACATGGGCCCGGGCTTTCCCGGAATTTTTGGAATGGGGATGGGGTAAGGAAATTTGATAATTCTGATTTGGAGATGAGATGATTTGGAGATTTGGAGATGATAATTTGATAATTTGGTAATTTGATAATTTGAAAATGCAGAGCAGGTTAAACTTTCTTAGTAAAAACCTGAATAACAGTCAATGGCTTCACCCCCGCTCTCTCCGAGAGAGAGGGAGCTATATCCACAACCTTATATAGAGATCGTCGAAATCATCTCTTATTGCGACTTATGTGAACTTCACATTTCCAAATTTCCAAATCGAAAAATTATCCAATCGTTTTTTTGCCTCACCCCAACCCTCTCCGAGAGAGAGCGCGTTCAACCCACGATCTTATTGTATACGTCAGAATGGTGCGAACTGCATTTCAAGTCCCTCTCTCGGAGGGATTTAGGGAGGCCTTCTCTTTCGCAGGGATTTAGGGAGGCCCCGCATAAAAAAAGTCCCTCTTTGAGGGACTTTTTAAAAGTATTAAGAATGGTTAGAAGCTATACCTGAACGTTAACTGCCCGTTCCAACGTGCACTTGTATTTGCTCTGTTATTATTCGGTTTGAAAAATTGGAATGTAGGGATAGTAGTACCCGTCTGGTATCCTCTGAAACTCACTACGCTTGCCTGGTCATTTGAAAGAAAATAAATTCTTCCCGCATCTTTATCGATCAGGTTGGTCAGGTTAAAGATATCTAAAATCACAGAAAGTTTGTGCGTGTTCTGACCCACTTTCACCATGAAATCCTGTGCGATGTTTGCATCAAGGATATTGGTGAAAGGTAATCTTGCACCGTTTCTTTCTGCAAACTGGCCCCGACGCCTGCTCAAATATTTATCATTCAGTATGAAGGCTTCATAGTCATCTTTTTGCTGCTGGATATTTGCAGCATTTGCTGCAGGTGTAGCCGCTGCACCGCTAAGCCTTGTTACAAATACCATCTGATCCATTTCCGCACGGCTGGCAGGAATATACATCAGGTCATTCCCGTTTACACCGTCACCTACAATTCCATTTAAAGAACTAAAAGAGGAGTACGCGTAGCTGAAAGGATTACCGCTTTGACCGTTATAACTTAAGGTTAGTGTCGTGGCAGCATGCTTATTCGCATAAGTGAATTTCTTAGAAGCCAAAGCATAGATCCTATGGCCCAGGTCGAAATCTGAAGTAGAGCGTACATTAAAATTACGGCCCTTAACTGTTTCGATAAACCGCCAGTTACTTTCGTTAACTGAGCTCGTTCCTTCATTATATACCTGCGAATTCCCGTAAGTATATGCTGCATTCAATGAAAAGCCTGTTTTGGTCTCTTTATTCAACTGCACGGTGAAATTGTAAGAATAACCTCTTGGGCCCGTAGTATTCCTTACTAATATAATGCTGGTATAAGGATTACGGATAAGTCCGGTAGCCCCCGTAGGACGATAAGTAAGTCTTTGTGCACCGTTAGTAGGATATATTTCACGTGAATCCGGGCCGGTCGACTTCAGACCGGTAGGAGGCACGATGTTCACATTCTTCCAATCAACTTCATGAATGTTTTTAGTGAACAAAAGTTCTGTCGTAAATGTCCAACCGTTACCGAAACGCTTGTCGGCGGCTAAAGATGTCTTAAACACTGTCGGCAGTTTAAAGTTCCTTGACACCAGGCTGATATCTCCTTGGGAAGCCAACAAATTCACGGGTAAACCGTAATCCGCCTGGGTTGGTTGAGTGTTCACATTAGGATTGAACAGCACCGGTTGCGCTACGCCCCCCACTACTGTCTGTAAACCGAAAGGTGCATTTGTACCTACCCCTGCATTCAGGAGTTGGGAACTTGTTCTTGCAGTATCCAGTGCACCGATCACGGTCCCGGTATTTTGGTAAATACCACCCGGCCATACTAACGGTGTACGACCACCGAAGATACCTAAACCGCCGCGTATAGTTACATTCTCATCATCCATTACATATTTAAATCCAAGTCGCGGAGAGAAAAGGAAAGAGGGTTTAAATCGTTGACCGGACTGAGCACCGTCCAGGTCATAATGTTGACTGATCACCGCCCTTGCAGTATCACGGAAGAATGGATCTGTCGGTGGCTGAGTAGTAAATTGAGTTCTGTCTGCACGTAAACCCAAGGTCAATGTGAACTTATCATTGACTTTGATATCATCATTCAGGAAAAAACCAAGACGCACGGAATTAAACCTTGCACCGGCTTTTGCACCTCCTTCATCACCTGTTTTGTTTCCGCCGTCCACGAGTGAGTATGACCTTTGAAGTCTTGTAGGGCCTCTATCTTCAATGAATGCCTGTAAACCACCGATCTGTGGAACTCCGCCCGCGTTAGGCTGGTTAGGCCCTAATGTACTATAAGTATATGATCCGAAGTTCCTATTAATAAATAAATTATAAGATTTGTTCAGATCAATATCTGCACCCAGCGTAAAGGCATGTTTGCCCGTATAATATTTAAAGGCGTCATAGAAATTGAGGATCCTTTGTTCCAACAAATTGGCTGTAGAAGGAGCTTCAGAACCAAAATTAAAAGAGGGGCCGCCGTTGAAAGAACCTATGAATACCGCCGGAAAAGGATTACCTGCGATCCTCCGATCGTCCACCACATCAGTAATTGATATTCTGAATTTATTATTCATGGTATTGCTGAACTTGGAATTCAACTCGATATTACCGGAGTGAGAAATAGAAGGAAACACTTCTGCATTATTAGTGAAATTTATCGTTCCGGAAGAACCGTTATAAGAACTCCTGGAAGGGTTCACGCGCTCCGCATCCGTATAACGATAGCTTAGGGTAAGTTTATGTTTATTTGAAATATTTACATCAAAACGGCTGTTGATATTGATACGGTCGATCAGGTCAGCGTTATTGCGAAAATCTCCCGGGTCATAATTGTATTTTGTTTTCAGGTGATTCACCAGTTTGGTGATGGAATCTATTACTGCTCCTTCAGGCCCTGTGTAAGGTTGGGGGCGATTGTCTTTTTGTTTCTCCGCATTCAGGAAGAAGAAAACCTTGTTTTTAACGATCGGTCCGCCAATTGTAAATCCGTAAGTTTGATTCTTAAAGTCCGGATAATTTTTACGCAGGCTGTCCACTACACCGGGAGTTTTGCCGGCCAGTTTCTCATTACGGAATACATAATATGCAGAACCGTGAAACACATTGGAACCCGATTTTGTTATTGCATTGATATTACCGCCGGTGAAATTTCCGAGTGCTGCATCATAAGGCGCTACCTGCACCACCAATTGCTCCAGGGCATCTATACTTATCGGAGGGGTAGATGCGCGCCCGCCATTCGTTCCGGAAGTACTTAAACCGAATACGTCATTATTTACCGCACCATCGATGAGGAAACTGTTGAAACGATTATTCTGGCCACCGATAGAGATCGACTGCCCGTTTACTTTAGCCTGTGGAGTAAAGCGCAGGTAATCGCCGATGTTGCGGCCGATAGTCGGCAATATATCCAACTTAGCCCGACTGATGCTGGTTTCTGTTCCGATCTTGGCAGTAGTGGTACGCCTGCCCGCCACGACAACTGCAGCCAGGTCGGTTGTTTTATTCTGCATGTCAAAATCCGTTCTCAGGGTTTCACCGAGCGTAAGGAATATATCCTCTTTAACACCGCTGTCAAAACCGGTGAAAGTTGTAGTGATACGGTACGGACCGCCGGGATTCATATTATTAATGTCAAAACGGCCGCCGGCACGCGCTACGGAAGTATATACCGTCCCGGTAGGGATATGGGTTGCCGTGATGGTGGCGCCGGGTAAAGGGCTGCCGCTTGCGGTCTTGGCTATTCCCGATATACTACTTGTTGTTACCTGTGCATTCATGGCAAAAGGGAGTGACATGATCGCAATAAGGAAGGGGATGATTTTTTTAAAATGCATATTAGTTCGGTTTTATAGGCGCAAAGAAACTAAATCTTTAGCGTAATTGACTAAGTTTTATTAACAATTTGTTAGGCATTTTTAAAAGCCTTATCGCTGCATACCCCTGCTTTATATAAACGTTACCTGAATGTTGCGAAAAGCGAAATGAGTATTTCCCGAAAGGTTGATGAGTGTAACTTTGCCGGAGAAAATTAATTAAATGCTCCATACGATCGAAGAGGCCATTGCGGAAATAAAACAGGGAAAAGCCATCATAGTTGTAGATGATGAGGACCGCGAAAATGAAGGGGATTTTGTGACCGCAGCCCGGAATGCGACGCCGGAGATGATCAATTTTATGAGCACCCACGGGCGTGGACTCATTTGTGCTGCCATCTCCGAGCAGCGCTGCGCCGAACTGGACCTACAGCCCATGGTGACGGATAATACCTCCCTGCATGAGACGGCATTCACGGTGAGCATAGATCTTTTAGGGAACGGCTGCACCACAGGAATATCCGCAGCCGACCGCTCCAAAACCATTCTCTCATTAGTGGACCCGGCTACAAAGCCTGAGGACCTGGGTCGCCCGGGTCATATATTTCCTTTAAAAGCAAAGAACTCGGGTGTGTTACGCCGGGCGGGACATACGGAAGCTACCATTGATATCTCCACCCTCGCCGGTTTTGAACCCGCCGGTGTATTGGTAGAGATCATGAATGAAGACGGTTCCATGGCCAGACTTCCCCAATTGAAAGAAATCGCAGCAAAGTTTGACCTGAAGATCATTTCCATCCGGGATCTTATTGCATACCGCCTAAAGCACGAAACGCTGATCAAAGAAGAAGTGCGCGTGAATATGCCCACCAAATACGGCAATTTTGAAGTCATTGCTTTCCGCCAGTTGAATACCGGTGATATTCACCTGGCTATGAAAAAGGGAGATTGGCAAACAGACGAACCGATACTGGTAAGGGTACACAGCAGTTGCGTGACGGGAGATATCCTCGGTTCCCTGCGTTGCGACTGCGGCGAACAACTGCACCATGCACTGGAGATCATAGAAACAGCCGGTAAAGGGTTGGTGTTGTACATGAACCAGGAAGGGCGGGGGATCGGGCTGCTCCATAAATTACATGCATATAAATTACAGGAAGAGGGAAGGGATACTGTAGAAGCAAACCTGGAACTCGGCTTCGCGGGAGATCAGCGGGATTACGGCGTAGGGGCACAGATCCTCCGGGCCCTGAATGTGTCGAAGATGAAACTGATGAGCAATAACCCCCGCAAACGCGCCGGCTTATCAGGGTACGGACTGGAGATCACAGAAACCGTTGCCATTGAAATGAAACCAAACCTGCACAACGAAAAATACCTGTTTACGAAGAGAGATAAGTTGGGGCACGAGATACTGAACGGGAAATAGGAATTAATAATTAATAAGGAATAATTAATAATGAGGGCAGCTTTTCCCTTCTTATTAAACAGGACTTTCTAATGAAGTCAAAGAGGCTAAGAGAACAAGGAGAAAAAGAGAACAAAGGGCTAAAAGAGCTCCTTCCTTTCGGGAAGGCGGGGGATGGGCCGAAAAAGAGGGCAGACAACAGACGACAGACATCAGACTACCGACAACGGACCACCGACGACCACAACCCGAAAGCCGACGACCGACGACCACACCCTGCAACTCAGAAGTCCTCTGCGAAACCTCTGATAACTCTGCGGCTCTGCGGTAAAAAAAGGCTAAAAGTTTAAGAAGGGAAAAAGAAGAAAAAAGAGCTAAGGGAACAAAGAGAAAAAGAGAGCAAAGGGATAAGGGTACAAAGAGATTCAAAAAGTTGAACAGGTAAAGCTCCTTCCTTTCGGGAAGGCGGGGGATGGGCCGCAACAGACAACAGACGACAGATCACAGGCATCAGACTACCGACAACCACACCCCGCAACTCAGAAATCCTTCGCGAAACCTCTGTGTTCTCTGCGGCTCCGCGGTGAAGAAGACCTTCGAGGCTTACAGACAACCCGCAACACGCCACCCATCACCCGCAACCTCTCAAACGACCACCGACGAAAGCCGACCGACGACCACAATCCGCCACCCGTTTACATAAGAGGTGTCACCTTTGGTGCAAATCTTATGGAATCCATTTGTTGGATCCTTCTTTTACTTCTGAATATATCTCCCAGGCGATCCACGTCTTTTCGGTAACCGAATTGCACACCCGAGCGGTTGCGTTGGCCGGTGGTGAAATCGATTGTCGTGCGGTTGAATGCCACTACCCGCAATGATCCGTCTTTGTTCAGCAACCATTCCAATGAAAGGTCAGGTGTGATAACGCCCTTGCTGTATAATTGCGTGACCGGGTTATTATAATCCAAATTCCCGCCTACGAGCAATTGAAGATTTTGGCTCAGGCGGAATTTCAATCCGCCCCTGATATTCGCCTGCAGTTGCGTCACTTGCTGGTTCACCGTAGGGTTAAGGTCAAAGTAAGGAGAAACGATCCCGTTGGTGGCTTTTTCCAACGCCTTGCTGAGCACATTGGTTAGCCAGGAACTGACCACACCGCCGATGGTGCTCGTGGCGATGGAGAGCGTACTTCCGCCGGTGATGAATGCCTGGTCGGTACTGATGAATTGGTTGAACAGCAGCAAACTGGCCACCTGTTTGTTCATTTCATTTTCATCATTCTTAAAATCCGCCAACCTTTTTACGATATAGAAGTCGCGGTTGAATTCACTTTTCTCCGGCAGTTTAAATTCAAAACTTACGATCGGTTTTTTTAGGCTACCTGTTATATGCGAGAGGATATTAATATCTTCCTGTTGGCGCAGGTTGCTCAATGCCGTGATGCTGCTGATGTCTACATTCTTTGCAAGGTACTCCGCTTCCATATCTATCACGGCAAGAAAGGGGTCGCCGTTCCAGGTTATGGAACCGCTGCTGAGGGTGAACGGCCTTTTAAGGAAGGTCTGGAAATTGAATGTGTATTCGCCGCGGGTGAGTTCATACCGGCCACGCATGTTCAGCGGCTCCTTAGTGCCTACGGTGATATTCAATTGACCGTTGCCTTCTCCTTTGATCACATCCCCTGTCTCTTCATCCAATATCACATCGATCTTACAGGCCGGGTTAGCAGTAAAATCCATATTCACGGTAAGGTTGGCCGCATCTCTGGCGGGTGTATTATCCATCAGTGAACCGAATCGGATGAACTCAATATAATCAATAACATTGCTTTCTTTGGAGATGCCCGTCGGCAGGTAGATATGACTGCTGTCGAATTCACCCGGTTCGCCGTTGATATTCATTTTCATATTCGCAATGTCACCGTTAAGCGTCATCGTGGCCCTGCCGATCACTTTTCCGTAGAATTGGATATTGTCTTTTTTCGTGGTGTTCAGCAAGAGGATCTTCGGCGAAGAGAAACGCATGTTCTCAAAGGAGAATTGCTTAAAAAATTTATGGTACATCCTGCCGCTTAAGGTACCGGGGTTTCCTAATGTATCCTTCAACTGCATCGTGCCGAGGTCGATCAGCCCGTCTCCGAAGCGCAGGGGCTGCTGATCAAATTTATACCGCACCTGGGTGTAAGCCACTTTAAAACTGCCGCCGCTGATGATCGCATCACCGACCACCGAAAGATTTTTATTCGCGCTTTTTATAGCAATATTACCCGTGGCAATACCCTGCATATCACTAAAGATCGTAGCCAGGTAAGGTTGAAGGATATTAATATTCAGTCGGTCCGCCAGCATATTTATCTTCAGCGAATTGCCCGATGAATCTTTATAATTGTATGAGCCGTCAATAGCGAATTTGAAATCTTTTTCATCAGTACCTGCTTTATAGTTGATGATTCCCGTAGTAGTATTCGCATCCGCTTCGAGATTTACCCTGCCCATATACCTGCCATCCAATTCGAAACTGTCTGCACGGCCCGTAAATTCAATATTGGTCTTGCCGAAAATATTTTCTGCTTTCACTTCGCCGGTCACAAAACCTTTCAGCCCCGGTCTTGGCGGCAGGATAAATGCCAGGTCCCGCAGGTCAATATTTTTCAGCCTTGCTACCAGATGTGTATTATCATTTACTTCTGAAAGTTCCGTGGATAAAACGATCTCCTGGTTTTCATGGAAAAATTTTACTTCAGTGGCATCAAGGAATTTTTTTCGAAGAACCAGTTCGCCGTCTTTTTCCAATTGCCATTTTTTATTATTGATTACAAATGACGAAGGGAAGAAATGGATCTTGAATCCGTCATCCAACGTCTGTACGGTGGCATTCAATTCTGCATCTCCGAGTATCCTGCTTGCACTGGTGTTCAGCCGGATCAGGGAAATGTCATTGGAAGTGGCAATACGAAGCCGGGAATCCGGGAAATTCATACTGTCATTTATAATAATATCCGTTACGGCAATTTCCGTGACGAGCGAATCGCCGGTTCCGGTGCCCGTTAGCACCAGGTTCTTAAAGACCTTACCGTCGTAACTGAATTCCGGTACAGTGGCGTTCAGCCGGAGGTCATTGTTCCGGAGGTTGAAACTGCCGGTGGCAGAAGCATTATTGAAACCGGCAATTTTTTTAGTGAATAACCCCACGTACTGATTCACATTTTTGGTATTAACGGAAAAAATAAAATCCTGCGTGCTTTTGATCAGGTAAGACGGGGCTTTAATATAGGCGGGATAATATTTTGCCAAGAGCACCTTCACCGCGTCAGGTAATTCTTTGATCTTAAAATCCCCGGTGATATTGGCATCCACCTCGTTGGAACGAAGCGTAAGTGATTTTTTTCCGCCGGTGATCTCAGAAGTGATCGTCAGTGAATTAAAAGTCATCAATGCAGTATCACGACGTAAAACCGCATTTTCAATTTTTGCAGTGCCGAGAAAATTGTCAATATTATTACCGGTAAAATTCAGGTCAAGGTTTCCTGCAAAAGAAACATTGTCTGAAGTAAAGCCGAGTTCTTTCAGGTTTGCTTTTGCCACAGATGCCTGCAACTGAAAGCCAAGGTTTTTATCAGAGAGATTAAATGCGCCGTCCAGGCTTGGTATGTTCAGGTTGGGATCATTAATGGATAAATGCCCGATGAACAGTTTCTTTTCAAAATCGCCGTTTACAATAATATTCCGGTAGTTGTATCCGCCAAACTGCACAGCATCTGCCTTGCCGTCCACTTTTGCTTTGAGGTCATTGATATTAAAACCGGTTCCAACGATCTTTGCATTCAGTGCTACACGGCCAAGTTGAGGGTTGTTGATGAACGAACCGATGTTAAACCCGGTGGTGGAAATATTACCCGAATAAGCCGGTGGCCTTCCGGTGGGGGTCTTCATGTTCACATCCGCAGTAAGATTACCAAGGGCGGTATTGAATGTTCCGAATGCTACAAAGTCGCGGATAAAGCCGGTAAAGTTTCCTGTAAAAGATATCGCACCTAATTTTGAAATAGCGGGCTGACGGAGTTTCCTGAGCTGCGGAACAATGGAGACCAGGTCGGTATAATTCGTTCTGAGCTTTTTGGATTCAAAATCAATAAAAGTGGTATTAATATCCGGGAGCCCGCGCATGGCAAGATTGCCCTCCAAAACTGTGTTGCCGCTGCGGAGCTTCATATCCCTTGCAGAAAAATTATCCAAAGTTCCTTTTGCGTTTCCTGCCAGGTAAAGGATACGTTTCCATGATCGGAGAGCAGGGGCAAATATGGCCAGGTCATCACTGCATAATACCGCATCTTTAAAATGTGCATCCATCGTCACATTATTAATAAAACTGCTGAAGTCTTTACCGAAATCCTCAAACTTCATGGCAAAGTAATCCTGCAAACGGCTGCAGGGGGTCACGAGGTCAAGGTTGCTGAACTCCATCATCTGCGGGGTGATCCGCAGATCAGCCTGCAGTTTTTTGATGACCAAACCGCTCCTTTCATTTGCAGCCAACAGTATTCCTGTTGTAAGGGTATCGTTTCGAAAATGCAGATTTTTCATCGTGCCGTTCAGGGCCGAAAAGAACATATGCTTACCGTCAAACCGGTCGGTGTAGGGCGCGGCAGCAGTGAATTTATCATTTTGAAATGAGCCGTCCTTTATTTCCAGTTTCCCGAGTTTGATCTCCCAGTTGCTGTTGGTTTGGCTGAAAGTATTCACCACCGGGATCTTTTGTATAATCTGTTGCAGATCGGGTTTTGGCGGCCGGCGCCCTTCATAATCTCTCTGAGAAAATAACGGCCGCTCCATGTAGACGGTTCTGATGTTCAGCTTTTTCTTTTTAATATTCAAAAGGTCCATCACGATATCCAGCTTCCCCAGGTTGGCCACCAGGTTCTGGCCTATCCAGCCGTCATTTTTAAAGAATTTTATATGGGTAAAATGCAGTTCTTTCAGGTCGATCTCGATATCGGTACCGGCGGGCTTTTTCTTTTTTGTAGAAGTAAAATAATCGATGAGGAATTGGTAGTTCCAAACAGAATCCGTTCGGTTCATGTTCACGATGGCATTCTCAAGGCCCACATTTTCCAGGGATATTTTATCTTTAAAAAAGAACCAATCGTTGATGTTTGCTTTTGCCGTACCCGCATATAACAAGGTGTCCTTTGCCCGGTCCTCCACCATAACCCCTTCCAGCAGGATCTTATTGAAAAAACGGAAATCCACTTTCCGGATCGTCACTTTAGTACGCAGTTTTTCGGAGAGGTTTGCCGCCACTTTTTTCACTACCCAGGTTTGCACGGAAGAAATATGGAGCACCCCGTAGAGTATGATCACAAGGAGAATGATCGATAAAAAAACACGCAATAATATTTTGAAAAACTTTCGCAGCCGGCTTAAATTATAAGTAAAAATAACCAATCGGCACCTATACGCAATTTTATCACCGGAATTTTACCATTTTTGAAATAACGCGAAGATTAAAGAGGAACGGGAGTTGCAATCACCCCGTCCTCCGACTGCATATGGCTTCCGGCTACGGTCTTTAATACCCGCGGGCATCATCATCACCGCGTTTATCGGCCACGGCTGTATACACTGTCATGATTCGCATTCTGCGTTTTCCCGGGTCCTTCAGTTTTGTCGTTACTACGGGACTTTTTTCCTGCGCGATGATCAGTTCGGTCCTCCTGATGTCGGTTCGTTCGGTAACGGAATAGCCCATCGCTTCCAGTTTATTTTTTGTTTCAACGGAAAAGTCTTTCTCGATATAGATCTTATCGGGCAACCATTGGTGGTGAAACTTCGGTTTATTGACGGCATCCCCCGGGCTCATTTTATAGTCAATGATATTTACGAGTGTTTGAAACACGCTTGTAGGAATGGTTGTGCCCCCGGGTGTTCCCACGATGATATAAGGTCTGTTATCTTTTAATACAATGGTTGGTGTCATGCTGCTCAGCATTCTTTTGCCGGGAGCGATCGCATTTTTATCATTACCGATAGCCCCGTACATATTCGGCACGCCGGGCTTTACGCTGAAATCATCCATTTGATTATTCATTAAAAATCCCGCGCCGCTGATCATAAGCTTACTTCCGAAAAGATCATTTAAAGTAGTGGTAACCGACACGGCATTCCCTTCACGGTCTATGATACTGATATGTGTTGTTTGTTCGGATTCACGGATCACTCCGGCAGGGGCTGTAGCGCTGTTGCCTGCTTTGCCGGGAACATAACCGGACATGCGGGCTTCCAGGTAGGCATCACTTACCAATGTTTGTACCGGCACTTTTACAAAACGGGGGTCGCCTAAATATTCCGCGCGATCCGCGAAGGCACGGCGCTCCGCCTCTGTGATCAATTGTACACTTTCAGCGGATTGAAACGGAAGTGAAGCAAGATTTCGTTTTTCAGTCATTTTCAGTAATTGTTGCAGGATGATGCCGCCGCTGCTGGGCAAAGGCATAGTGATCACCTTGTATCCTTTATATGGAAATTGCATGACGGCTGATGACCTGACCTTATACTGTTGCAGGTCCTTTTCTGTAATGATACCGTTTCCTCTCCGCATTTCTTTTGCGATCAACTTTGCGGTAACACCGCCGTAAAAACCCCGGGCGCCGTTATCCGGATCCTTTTCAGGGTATTGGCCAGGTCTGTTTGCACCAGCGTATCACCTGCTGCCCAGGGCCTGTCTCTCATAAATACCATTTTGCCTTTATTAACTCTTCTGAACGTTTCTGCGTTGTCATTAAAATTTTTTGCCTGCGAAGCGGTAATAACAAAACCTTTTTTAGCCAGCCGGATGGCGGGAGCAATAAGTTGTTTGAACGGCAACTTTGCGAAAGGCAATATTTCAAAAAGGCCGGCAACCGTGCCCGGTACCCCGGAAGACAACGCGCCTTCAAGGGAAAGTTTTGGCACCGGGTTCCCCTGCTTATCAAGAAACATATCACGGGAAGCTTTCATTGGTGCTGATTCGCGGTAGTCCAATGCCAGGTTCCTCCCGCCTGAAAAATGAGCAACCATAAATCCACCGCCGCCGAGGTTGCCCGCGCCGGGGTATACCACGGCGAGGACCAATTGAACGGTGATGGCCGCATCAAATGCATTTCCGCCGGCTTTCATAACCTGCAGGCCCGCATCGCTTGCCAATGCATGAGCGGATACCACGGCAGCACGATTCACGGTAATAGATTTGGAATTATCGTACGCGAATGCATTAAGCTGGGCCTGAGTGCAAAAACAGCAACTGTATAAAATCATCAGTATAGGTATACGGTGCATCGAATTATTTAGCCAAAACTAATTTTCTTTTTTGAGTCCGATCATAAAATAAATCAGGGGTTTATGCCCCAATGATTATAATTTCATAGCTGATTATTGTAACCGCTTTTGATACTTAAATTATTTTATGACCGTTAAAAAGATCGCCGGAGTTTTCTTGTTGTTATGCTTCTCCGTTGCCCGTGCTCAAACCCTTCCCTCGCCGGAGGTATTTTTAGGATATACACTTGGAACAAAATACACGGCCCACCACAGGATCGTAAGCTATTTTGAAAATGCAGCGACATTATCTCCGCGCAACATGAAACTGGAAAAATACGGTGCGACCTATGAAGGCCGTCCGCTGATGATCGCTGTCATTTCTTCTCCCGAAAACATGTTGAAAATAGAAGAGATCCGGAAGAATAACCTGCGTCTTACGGGTTTGCTTACCGATAAGCCCGGCGATAAGAATGCACCGGCGATCGTATGGCTGAGCTACAATGTGCACGGCAACGAAACGAGTTCATCAGAAGTATCGATGAAAATGCTGTATGAATTGATCAGCGGGAAAAATGCTTCTTTAACGGGTTGGCTGAATAACACAGTCGTGATCATTGACCCCTGCCTCAATCCTGACGGCAGGGAGCGTTATGTAAATTGGTTTACACAAATTAGCGGGAAATTTCCCAATGCTGATCCTGCTTCGAGGGAACATATGGAACCCTGGCCGAACGGCAGATCAAATCACTATCTTTTTGATCTGAACCGCGACTGGGCCTGGCAATCACAGAAGGAATCTACAGATCGCCTTAAAGTTTACCAACAATGGATGCCCCAGATCCATTGTGATTTTCATGAACAGGACCCGGGTAGCCCGTATTATTTCGCACCTGCCGCAGAACCGGTGCATGAGGCGGTAACACAATGGCAGAAGGACTTCCAGGTGTCCGTGGGAAAAAATCATGCGCGATATTTTGACGCAAAAGGATGGTTGTATTTTACGAAACAGTATTTTGACCTGTTCTATCCTTCATACGGTGATACCTACCCATTGTTCAACGGGTCGATCGGTATGACCTATGAGCAGGCCGGGAGCGGCGAGGGGGGAGTTTCCGTAGCGGTTGGCTCGGGAGATACACTCACCTTGTCAGAAAGGATCGAACATCATTACACCACCTCGATGAGTACGGTAGAAGTGGCTTCCGTAAATGCCGGTAAACTCGTCAGTGCTTTTAAAACATATTTTGATGACGCAAATGCAGGTTCAACTAACGGGTATAAAAATTATATCGTTTCCAATAAGGCTCCCAATACGCTTAATGCATTGCTGGAATTACTCAAAAAAAATAATATCCGTTTCGGCTTCGCCCCTTCAGGCCGCTCGTTAAGCGCATACAACTATTTCTCGGGGAAAACCGAAAATATCAATATCAATAAAAATGACCTGGTGATCCCGGCCGCACAGCCAAAGGCCGCGCTCTTGCGTGTTTTGTTTGAACCTCAATCCAGGCTTAGCGATTCCGCCACCTATGATATTACTGCCTGGGCCCTTCCGTTTGTATACGGTCTCCAAAGTTTTGCTACAAAAGAAACGGTGATCTCCGCGGAAATGAATTCCGTTGTACCGGTAAAACAGATCCCGGCGGATGCTTACGGGTATATCATACCCATGAACGGTTTTAATGATACCAAGTTACTTTCTGAATTATTAAAAGAAGGTATTAAAACCCGGTTTTCAGAAACACCGTTTTCTTTCAATGATATTAAATATGCTGCGGGATCACTCATTGTGCTTCGCAAAGGCAATGAAGAGAAGATGAACCGGTTTTTAATGTTGGCCGGCTCCACCGGGAATAGTGCAGATCCGATATCATCCGGGTTTATGCAAAGCGGGTTTGATCTCGGATCAGACCGGTTGCATATCCTCAAAAACCCTTCTGTGGCTTTACTCACAGGACCCGGTGTATCGTCTACTGCTTCAGGAGAAGTATGGCATTTATTTGAACAGCAACTCAACAGGCCCATAACTTTATTGAATGTGGCAGATGTTGCAAATACAGACCTGAAAAATTATAATGTCCTGATCGCACCTGCCGGTAATTATCCGTTCCTGCAGAGTAAGGAAAGCGCGACTGATATCAAACGATGGATAACCGGCGGGGGCAGGCTGATCGTAATGGAAAGTGCGGTAAAACAGGTGGCCGCACTTGATTGGGGTTTGAAGTTGAAAAAACCTGCTGAAGAAAAAACGGATACCTCACGTCCCTATGCCGATGTGAAAAATTATGCGGACCGGGAGAAAGAGAGCGTCACTAATAATATTCCGGGCGCTATTTATAAGATGCAACTGGACAGTACCCATCCTATCGGGTTCGGTTATCCCGGGTATTATTATACCCTTAAGCGAAATGAAAATGTATATGAATTTATAAAGGACGGCTGGAATACCGGTATCATCAAAAACCGGGAGCAGGTAGCGGGCTTTGTCGGCAGCCGTGTGAAGGATAATATAAGGGATGCCGTGCTGATCGGTGAAATACCGATGGGACGCGGCTCCGTGATATTTTTTGCAGATGATCCCATCTTCCGGAGTTTTTGGGAGACGGGTAAAATGATGTTTTGTAATGCAGTATTCTTTACAGGCCAATAATGCCGTATTCCGTTTTTCTTTTAGCATTTCCACATTTGAATTATATAAATCATTCATGAAAAAATTTCCTTTTTTACTGATGATCTGCTGGACAACCGGCCTGCATCTTATTGCACAAACGCCCAAAACTTTTTCCGCTGCGGATATCCTGCAGGATATTAAAAAACTTGAAGTGTTCGGCTCGGTGTTATACATCGCCGCACACCCGGATGATGAAAATACCCGGCTGCTTTCTTACCTGGCAAATGAAAAACATTACCGTACGGGTTATTTAAGCCTCACCCGAGGCGACGGCGGGCAAAACCTGATCGGGAATGAGCAGGGAATAGACCTCGGCCTTATACGCACGCAGGAATTATTATCAGCAAGAAGAATTGACGGGGCAGAGCAATTCTTTTCAAGAGCTTACGATTTCGGTTACAGTAAAAGCCCCGAAGAAGCCCTGCGGACCTGGGGACATGATAAAATATTAAGCGACGTGGTTTGGGTTATCCGGAAATTCCGGCCCGATGTTATGATCAGCCGTTTTCCTACCACCGGTGAAGGCGGTCACGGCCACCATACCGCGTCTGCGTTGCTGGCAGCGGAAGCATTTGAGGCCGCTGCCGATCCTTCTAAGTTCCCGGAGCAATTAAAATATGTAACTCCCTGGCAGGCAAAAAGACTGTTGTGGAATACCTTCAATTTCGGCAATACTAATACCACCCGTGATGACCAGTTTAAAATGGATGTAGGTATGTTCAACCCTGTTCTCGGAAAAAGTTACGGGGAGATGGCCGCGGAAAGCCGCAGCCGGCACAGGAGCCAGGGCTTTGGGGTGCCGGCACAACGCGGAAGGTCATTGGAATATTTTTCTGCAGTGAAAGGGGCTCAACCGGTGAGCGACCTGATGGAAGGCATCGATATTACTGCCGGCAGAAGCGGGTTAAATATCGCCCCTGCTTTTTCATTGATCAGGAAAAAATTAAGTTTTGAAGATCCTGCGGTTGTGTTACCCGATCTTATTGCTGCATATGCTGCGGTTGAAAAAATGCCGGACGGTTTTTGGAAAAACATTAAACAGGCAGAACTGAAAAGCCTTATAGAAAAATGTTCGGGTATCTTTTTGGAAGCTATTGCACTGAACCGCATCAATACCACCGGCGACAGTATGAAGATCCGTGTCACCGCCAACAACCGGGCAGGCGCCACTATCAGCGCGATCAGTGTGAAGATCGGGGACAGTACCTATGCAGTTGGAAAAGATAAAAATGCAAAAATTATTTTAACGCAGCTATATTTATACCGGCAAACTATAAAGGATTTCAACCTTACTGGTTGGCCAATCCGCTCCGGGGCGGAAGTTTTGACGTGCAGGATCAGCAGTTGATCGGCCTTCCCGAAAATGAGAAGATGGACGTTGTTTTTAACGTGACCATAAATGATAAAATATTTTCTTTTAGCAAACCGTTGTTATACAAGTTCACCGACCCTGTAAAAGGAGAATTGTATGAGCCTGTGGTGATCGTGCCGTCGGTTTCGGTAAGTATTTCTCCTTCGCTTGTCATTCTTTCGTCCAACAGGCAAAACACGGTTACGCCCGAGATCACCGTACAGGCAAATGCAGACTTGGAAAAAAGATTCAGGATCTCGTCAACACTGGATCGTAAGGAATTCATAGTAGCAGATACGCTTCTGAAAATGAAAAAAGATGAGAGGAGAATTTTCCGTGCTGATATTAACGGCATTGCGCCAAATTCTTCCGCAACGGCAACTGCATCAGTAACCACGCCGACCGGGATACATCAAACCGGCTTAAGGAAGATCAGCTATGACCATATACCGGACATTTATTATGAATACAGGGACAGCACTCGCATTGCTGCATTGGATATTAAAACTGTCGGTACCAGAGCAGGATATATTGCGGGTGCCGGGGACAAGGTGCCGGATGCATTGATGCAGATGGGCTACCGGGTCACGATACTGGAGGAGAACGATATCATCATACAAAACCTTAAACAATTTGATGTGATCATAACCGGTGTGCGGGCATATAATATACATACATGGCTTACCGGTGCATACTCCACACTGATGAATTATGTAAAGGAAGGCGGTGTGCTGTTGGTTCAATACAATACCAATAATTCCCTGGGGCCTGTAAAAGCTACGATTTCACCTTATCCTTTTATCATTACGAATAAGCGGATCACGGATGAAACTGCGACAGTGAATTTTCTCCTGCCTCAGGACCCGGTATTGAACTACCCGAACAGGATCACTGCCAATGATTTTACGGGTTGGGTGCAGGAACGCAGTATTTACCATGCGGAAAATATTGACAGCGCATTCCGGAAACCGCTTGGCATAAAAGATCCCGGTGAAAATGAGCAGGCGGGTAGTCTTATTGTGGCAGATTACGGTAAAGGCAAATTTATTTATACCGGTTTGGTGTTCTTCCGCGAATTACCGGCGGGCGTTACGGGGGCGTATCGGTTGTTTGCGAATTTGATCGCGGGGAGGAGGGATTAGAGTTGCGGGTTTAACGGGTTGCGGGTGACGGGTTTGGGGCTGTCTGAATTTTTGAATTTTTTTTTCACCGCAGAGCCGCAGAGAGCACAGAGGTTTCGCAGAGGAGTTTCGGCCCATCCCCCGCCTTCCCGAGAGGAAGGAGCTGTGCCTGTACAACTTTTTTCATGTCGTCTGTTGTCTGTCGTCTGTCGTCTGTTGTCTGTCGTCTGTTGTCTGTCGTCTGTCGTCTGTCGTCTGTCGTCTGTTGTCTGTTGTCTGTTGTCTGTTGTCTGTCGTCTGTTGTCTGTCGTCTGTTGTCTGTTGTCTGTCATCTGTTGTCTGTCATCTGTCGTCTGTCGTCTGTAATCTATTGTCTGTTATCTTTCCAACTTCAACAGTTACAACCATTATCAATTATCCATTATAAAATTATCCATTATTAATGAGTACTATCGATTGGATAATCCTCGTCTTTGTTCTCCTCGCTATCATTGCGTATGGTGTATACAAAAGCCGAACGACTAAAAACCTGGAAGGATATTTCCTGAGCAACAGGAATATGCCGGGCTACATCGTGCTGCTTAGCATCATGGGTACACAGGCGAGTGCGATCACTTACCTCACCGGTCCCGGGCAGGCTTATACGGACGGGATGCGCTTTGTGCAATATTATTTCGGCCTGCCCTTCGCCATGATCGTTATCAGTATATTTTTTGTTCCCGTTTTCAGCCGGCTGAAGGTATTTACTGCTTATGAATTTTTGGAGAACCGGTTCGACGTGAAAACAAGGTCCTTCACCTCGTTTCTTTTTTTATTATCGAGGGGCCTCAGCACGGGCGTGAGCATCTATGCTCCTTCTATTATTTTGAGTTCGATCATGGGATGGAATATTTACTACACCAATATTCTCATGGGAGGGTTGTTGATCATTTATACCATGAGCGGCGGTGCCAGGGCGGTGGCCCATACCCAAAAGTTGCAGATGATCATTGTATTCATTTCACTTTTCCTGATCGGGTACATTGCGGTAAACCTGTTGCCTGCTGATATGGGTTTTACTGATGCAGTTAAGGAGGCGGCTACTTACGGAAAGATGAATGTTATCACCACAGGCTTTACGGAGGATGGATTTAACTGGAAGGATAAATACAATATCTGGAGCGGATTGATAGGAGGATTTTTCCTGGCCCTCAGTTATTTCGGTACGGACCATAGCCAGGTAGGACGGTACCTTACCGCCAAAAATGTAAGGGCAAGCCGTAAGGGTTTGCTTATGAACGGCCTGGTAAAAGTGCCGATGCAATTTGGTATTTTATTGTTGGGCGTTTTGATCTTTACGTTTTATTTATACCATAGGGCCCCGGTATATTTTGATGAAACAAGAACGAAAGCCGCACAGGGTACGGTGTATGGCGATTCGCTTAATGTAATAGAACAAAAATACAATACCTCATTCCTTGCAAAAGATATTCCGGCGGCTACCGCTTTTCGGGCTGAATATAAGACCATGCTGAAAATAGCATTGCCGGGTGATGATGCAAACGATACCAATTTTATCTTCCTGCGTTTTGTAAAAGATAACCTGCCGATAGGTTTAACAGGACTGTTATTTGCCGTGATCATTCTCTCCGCATGGGGTAGTATTGCGGGTGCATTAAATGCACTGGCAGCCTGTACGATGATCGATTTTCACAAAAAATTCTTTCAGAAAGAGGGCGAATCGGATGCCGACTACCGCACCTCGCAATGGTATACATTCGGCTGGGGTGTTTTCTGTATCATTATTGCCATGTTTGCAAGGAGCATCGGAAACAGCCTGATAGAGGCGGTGAATATTCTCGGGTCAATATTTTACGGTGTCATCCTCGGGATATTCCTGGTGGCGTTCTGGATCAAAACCGTGAAAGCAAATGCGGTGTTTATAGCTGCGGTCATTTCCCAGGTTGCGGTGATCGTCATTTATAAATCGGATATTATATCATTCCTATGGCTCAATGTGATCGGGGCGTTGCTGGTGGTAATGCTGAGCTTGGTGATACAGGGCCTCACGCAAAGGCGCTAAGGGTTTCACGCTAAGCCGCTAAGACAAATACAAAAGCCGCAAAAAAAATACAGCCCACGGTTTAAACCGTGGGCTGTATGGAAAATAATATTGGCGCCTCTGCGTTCCCTTTGCGCCTTTGCGTGATGCTACTTTAATTTCTTCTGCAAATCCTCATTCATCTTCACATAATCATCATTTTTTGCAGCACGGGCCAATTCGATAGATGTTTTTGAACTTGCCATGGCCGCTTCTTTATTACCCATTTCTTTTTCTATTTTGGCTTTGTATAACCACATCCAAAATGCTTTGGGTTGAGCGGCAGTAGCAGCAGTTACATTTTCCAATGCTTTTGCATTATTCTTATCATATTCAAAATAGAATTGTGCAGCATTCCAATATGGTTTTTTCTCACCTAACATGGCTTTTTCAATATCCGCGCGAATGCGATCCTTTATCACTGACTTGATCGGAACGGCAACAGCTGTTTTATCCCACATGATATGGAGTTCGCAGTTTTCCGGGGTGATATTGGCAAACTGCATGGTAAAACTTTCCAGTGCAGGTTTGATTTTCTTGGACGGCACTTTAAACCTCACCACGTCCTCAGATTCTTTATACCCGTCAATTCCCCAGTTATCGGTTCCCTTGTTGATGATGATCTCCCACATATCTTCGCCGGGAATCGTGTAGAGCGCATAAGTACCCGTATCAATTCGTTTTCCACCCATCTCAACCGCATCAGTAAATTTTATATGCGATGAGCTGTTTGCGCCGGTGCGCCATAATTTATTATACGGCACCAGGTCGCCGAAGATCTTCCTTCCTTTTATGGAAGGACGGCTGTACATTACTTCAACGGATCCGAGGCCGAATTCCTGTTTGATCGTTTGTCCCGGAGAAGGGGCCGGCATCTTTACCTGTGCGGTTGTTACTGTTGCGGCGCTGAACATACATAGCGCCAGGAATAATTTTTTCATTGTGTTTCGTTTAGTTTTATTAAAATATGTGTGAATTATGATTGGACCTTAGATATACTATTTTGCAAAATTCGCCTAATTCGTGTAATTCGCCTAATTCGTGTAACTACTGGAAAAAAACTTTTACAGTTTGATAAAAAATATGGTTATTTGAAAACTGTACCTGCACAGCCGGTTGTTGCTTTTCCGAAAAGCCCTGTAATCCGAAGAGCCCGGCTGCATTACCCTTGTTGATCGCGATCTCCAGGTATCCTGCGGAATTGAAGATGGCCAGTTTTTCGCCTTCCGCAACATCTGCATAGGTCTCGCTGATTTTTTCGATGATCTCGTCCCGCTTAAAAACAATAGAAAATTTCCTTCCTTTTCGCTGTTCCTCAAATTCTTCTTTACTGATATTTACGATCACATTTTCAAAATTATCAATAAATAAGATCTGCCCTTCAATCCAGTTGGTGCCCAATAGCGGACGCAGGGGATTCTTTACTTTAATGGATATATCTGCATAACCGATCTCAGAAAACGG
>JBBJLU010000045.1:0-22032 GCA_037719665.1 Ferruginibacter sp. | reverse complement strand
GTATTTTATACAAATTATAATAGCCATAAAGGAACCGACATTGCTCAACAACCAAATGTGGCTTTGCTCTTATTTTGGAAAGAATTGCAAAGGCAGATCAGGATTGAAGGTCATGCTGAAAAAGCGAGTGCCTTAGATAGTGATACATACTTTGCCAGCAGGCCACGGGGAAGCAGGATTGCTGCCTGGGCTTCCGATCAGAGCAGCATTATAGCCGGCCGGGAAAGTCTCAGTGAAAGAGTTACATATTTTGAAGAAAAATTCCGGGATCAGGATATTCCACGTCCACCTCATTGGGGCGGATATGTTGTGATACCCCGTATGCTGGAATTCTGGCAGGGCAGAAGCAGTCGCATGCACGACAGGCTACAATACACAAGGCATAATAGCGGGTGGGAAATAAAAAGGCTTGCACCCTGATATCTAACATAAAAAAAGCAACAAAATCACTTAAGTTGCTTTTGAAATAAATTGAGGCAAATTTATTCTGCCTTCTTGGTTCTTTTTGCTGCAGGCTTTTCTGCTTTTTCTACTTTCTCCTTTGGAGCAGCAGGGGCAGTTTTTACTTTAGCTGGTCTTGTTTTTCCAAAAGATCCTGCAAATATTTTTCCTTTTTTGGTTTTAATATCACCACGTCCCATAATTTTTTCTTTTAAAGGTATAAAAAAAGCAAGACACGTTTGCATCTTGCTTTAGAATGTTTTGGCGAAGGTTAGATTTTTGAAGACAATTCTTTACCTGCTTTGAATTTTGCAACCTTCTTTGCTTTGATCTTGATAACAGCTCCTGTTTGAGGATTACGACCGTTACGCGCCGCTCTTTTGGAGACAGAGAAAGTTCCAAAGCCAACTAAAGTTACTTTGTCGCCTTTCTTTAAAGTTTTGGTAACCGCGTCTACAAAAGAATCTACTGTGGCATTTGCCTGGGTTTTGGTGACTCCTGCGTCGTCAGCAATTTTTGCAATTAATTCTGCTTTGTTCATAATGAGTTTTTTGAAATTTATAGTGAGGCAAATATAGAAGGTTTTTAATTGCAACAAAATTTTTTTTCTGAATTTTTGAGAAAGGTACAACCTGCTGCAATGCCCTATTCATCTATATTGCGGGCGAAACGGCCCGCGGGGTCAAAATAAGAGCCGACTTTTGAATACCGTTAAACCCTGTATAGTATTGAGTTTGAGTGATACAGCATCAATAAAACCCTTTGCCATACAGGATTTACGAAGCCGTAATTTTACGAAAAATGAAGAAAACGGATTGTGCACAATTAGTCCACAATTTCCATAACCGAACGGAAAGCGATGAATTTATCCCCCCATTTTTCAAAAGACCGTGTGCGCATTTCGCCCGCATATTTTTCAATGTAACGATCATAGTCCGATTTTGTTTCGGCGGTATATTGTATCGCATAAGTAGGACCTTCGGATTCGTCTGTTTCCAGCAGCCTTACCACAAGTGATCTTATAAAGCAACCCGTCTGCATCACATCAGGAATATGTATCTCTTTCAACCAGGCCAACCAATCCTTATGAATAGATGCCTGAATTTTTATGGTAACGTTATAGATGAACATCAGATTTATTTTTATTGATCTCCTTCAACATTTTCATTGTAAAGAAAAGCAATAACAACAGGATGCCGATGATGGCGCTCCATAAAATAATTTTACCGTTGTCTTTTTTTGCAGCTTCAGCCGGTTGCTTTTTTTCTATCGAAATAATATTTCCTGTTTGCAAAAACGGAGTGCTGTCAATCAATCCGGGTAATTTTAGTTTTCCCAGGTCATAATCCGGCGCAACAGCAGCTTCATTGTCCATGAATAAGCGATACGATTGGCCTTTCTCCAGGTAGCTGCTGATAAAAGTATACTCGGAAGCTGTTTGCACATTGCTCACCTTAAGCGGAAGATTATCCGCATTATGGATCAGCAGGTAAAAGACCTTCTCCTTAACTGTCGTAAACCGGAAATTCAGCGGACTGTTATTGGAAACCGTGAAAGTCTGCACGGGCGTTCCGTAAATATTATTTGTAGACGGAATGCGGAGTTCAGTTTGACGGGAGAAATATTTTGCACTTTCAAATGCAATATTCAGGCTGTTGAAGGGATAAGCATCCGCCTGCGTTATTTTTATATAAGAAATGTTGCCGCTGTCTTTTTGCTGAATAGTTGCAGGGGGATTTGGAACAGCCGGCGGACTGAAATACGGTTTGACATTTACTGTATTTTCAGATGAAATGCCGGTTATCGCAAATGGGTCTTTATTATTATTCAGCAAATTCAGTTTTAAAAATTTATAATTTACCGCAGGGAAATGAATTGTAATTCCTGCAGCAGTTCCCTGTTCTATCGGTACGGGTGCAAGTAAAATACTATCGTTGACCACAAACCAATTTTGCGAATCATCACTTCCGCTGAGCGTACAAAATCTTTGCGCAGAAGTATTTTTTATAAAAAGGATAAGGTTTGAAATTTCTGTTCCGGATTTTATTGTTACGACAGTTGAGTTCCCGTTATTTTGATCAATTGTGTATTGCATATCCATCAACATTCCATCATCTGCGATCTCATAAAAAGGCGTATGCAAAACATGTGGTACCCATTTGCCCGAATTATTTACGATCCTGAGATCTGAAAGATCTGTTTTAAGACGCGCCTTCATTTCGGGCGTGAGCATAATATTATAAAATCCTGATTGCGCCGGCTTATTGACCGGTGCGGTATATCTATACCCTTCTGTTTGCGCATTGCAGCAAACCGTTATCAGCATGCAAAAAAAGATACTACTCAGCTTTTTCATTGTCGATAATAATTTTTTTCAAACGCTGATACATGAAAGATACCACCAGAAGTAATACCCCAAGAGAAAAGAACGCCGCTATTTTTCCGCCCTCAGGGATATTCCTGATGTCGAAGATAAAAAGCTTTAGCAACGTAAGCAGGAAGAGCGACAGGAAATAATACGCAGTGTGCGGAATTTATAACGCATACCTAACCACATGAATGCAAAGGAACAAAGCCCCCAAAGTACGGGCAGGGCTGTTTTTACATATACACGCTGTATCTCTGCGAGGCTGTTGCCGGCGTTATAAAAAAATTGATTGCAGATGAACAGCAGTTCGCAGCTGAAGAAAATCACGATAACCGCACATACCGGCCAGGCCAAAGTAGATATAGTGCCGGTTATTTTATTTGAGTAACGCAACAAGCTGACCAAACGATACATTACTGTTATCATCAGTATAGCGATCAGCCAATGCGCAATAAAATGCACGCCATTGCTGTGCGTTGTGAGCATATCTTCCTGGATCTCAAATGTGCGGGAAAGCGAACTGAGGTAAATAAAAAAACAAAGGCAGAACAGTGCGCCGCGGTACCATTCGGATATCCCGATGCTTTTTACTTTTTCCGAAATGAAAGTGAGGATGCTGATAAACGAGAGCGTATATAAAAGAAGATATAGTGTTTTTATACCACTGTCGGGGTAATGGTCACTGAATTGAAAGCCGATCTCGAATGCCCCCGTTGCGAATAAAAGTAACAACGCAGTTATGCGAAATGTATATTGACCCGGAAGAAAATAATTTGCCGGGACGGCCTGCCTGTCTTTTTCTTTTTTACGAAGAAGGAAAAATATATATGTAGCCCCGGCAGCAAAAAATCCGGTGATAAAACCTTTATTGAGTATGATCTGCAACGAGCCGTTGTTAATAAAATACAGTTGTACCCAATCAATGAAAAGACTTGCCAGCATTAATATCCATACAAGTACAGCCGTGTATTGTATGAGCGAAATGCGTGATTTTCCGAAAAGCCAATATAGCAATACTGCTTCCGTGGCCCAGAATAATGTGATATGATTTCCGTGCAGCTGCAAGGGTGCTGTGATAGAAATAAAGCTGAGTGTAATACCGATAAGCAGGTAAAGAATATTGATATCTGTTTTTTGACGGCGAAAAAGAAAATAAGATGCCACCAGGTTAAACACTCCCATAGATGCGCTGAATAATCCTTTATATTGACCTGCTTCCATTTGCCCCAGGCAATAAATCCCTGCAGAAAAAAACAGGCAGGTATTCGCCAACAGGATACTGAAATCTGAAGTGATGAATCTCTTTTTCTCCCGGATATTGTGCGCTATGTTGATGAAAAAATACAAGAGGTAAAAGATCGCACCGAAGAATAAGCCGTTCCGGTATGTGACTTTCGGCTCGCTGTACGGCAACCCAATAAGCCAGCTGCCGAAAATAATGACCGTGAAAAGCCAGCTTAAAAAATTAAGCATGCGCCATGAGCGGTTGTAAGCGATCGCAAGTAATCCGTTGTTGAGAATGACCAGGTAAATAAAAAGTACCTTATAATTCCCTTCCCCGTTGCTCACCAGGAAGGGCGCGGCAAAACCGCCGATCAAAGCGATGATGGCGAGTTCCTGTTTATTATACAATAACGAAAGCATTACCGCAAATCCTGTGATCACGATCATGATGCTAAATGCGGTTGTTTGCGAAAAAAGCTGAAACCGATCAAAGGCCAGCGTGATCGTAAAATAAAAGACAGCAAGTCCGCCGCCGGCTAAAACAGAGCTGAAGCCTCTGTATGTATTGCGCATGCGATGTGCCAGTGCAATGAGAATACCACCGCAAAGAATACCAACACTTACACGGCCGATCGGGCCGATCCAATCATTATCGATCGCATATTTTACAAAGAAAGCAATGGCCAATACCAGTATGGCAATACCTATTTTGCTGACCAGGTTTTCACCGATGAATTTTTCAAGATCCGGGTTTCTTTCAAAGAATGAGGGTTTGGGCTCAGGCTTAGGTCGTGTATTGTAGTTCGTATAAACATCTGCCGACTCCGGAGTAAAAGCAGCGTCAGCAGTTTTGAATATGGGTTGAACCGGTTCCGCAATGATCTCTTCCGCGGGTTTCTCTTCTTCTGTCGGTTTTGATTCGGTAAACCGGCTTACGTATGGCTTTGGCGATTCAGGTATCGGCGCAACAGGCGGAATTTCGTTTTCAGGCTTTGGCGTTTTTAGTTCTTCCAGCTCACGCTGCAGTTTTTTAAATTGTCTATCAAATCCTTCAAATTGTCTTCTGATCGCACTGTTTTGATTAAGCACTATCACAATAAAAGCAATTAGTAAGATAATTGCAAAAACTTCCATGCAGTCAGAATTGGTGAAAGGCTAAGGTAGGGCAGCGATAAATAAGTATAAGATAAAGATTGTTAAAATCAGGTCTTTATCTCAGCAAAAACAGGGCAATGGTCGCTATGACATGCATCCGGGAAGATCGCAGAGGCTATCAAATTTTTTTTCAACGGTTCCGTTACGGAGATATAATCAATGCGCCATCCTTTATTATTAAGCCGTACACTCGGGAACCGTTGACTCCACCAGGTATAATGATGCGGATCTTTATTGAAATGCCGGAAGGTATCTGTCCACCCGCTGCCCAGGAATTTATCCATCCATGCGCGTTCATCGGGTAAGAACCCCGTAGAGTTTTTATTTCCCTTAGGATCGTGAATGTCTGTTGCCGTATGTGCAATATTATAATCACCGCAGAGGATGATCTTCGGATTGGTTTTTTTCAGTACTTCGAGATAATCATGCATTTCCGCCAGCCATTGGTATTTATATTTCTGGCGCTCTTCCCCGGAAGTGCCGGAGGGGAAATAGGCATTGATCAATTTTACATCACCGAACTGCAATTGTATGACGCGTCCTTCGAAATCGCTGAGCTCATGGCCGCTGCCGGTGTTGACCGCATCGGGTTTGATCTTAGTGAATACCGCTACGCCGCTGTAGCCTTTTTTCTGTGCACTGAACCAATGATGCTGAAAGCCTAATGCCTCCAGTTCTTTAATATCGATGTCTGCCTGCGTCGCCTTCGTCTCCTGCAGGCAGATGACATCTGCAGGGTCCGACTTCAGCCAATCTATAAAACCTTTTTTTATCGCGGCCCGTAAGCCATTAACATTGTAAGAAACGATGCGCATTTTTTTTATAAAAATACTTATTGTACCGGATTAAACTTATTTTTCATTATGGATAACACAGTAATTACAGACGCAGATAATAATCTTCTAAACCCACAGGAGTTTATTCGTGTAATTCGTGCTCATTCGTGTAATTCGTGGCAAGTATTATTCCATTACCGGTCTGAGCCATCTTTGTAATTCTTCTGTGGGCATTTGTTTGCGCACAGCATAATCGTCAAACTGGTCCTGCTCAATTTTCCCGACACCGAAATATTTACTTTCCGGGTGTGCGAAATACCAACCGCATACGGAAGAGGCGGGATACATGGCCAATGATTCGGTTAAGTGAATACCGGTAGTTTCTTCACCGCCCAGTAAATCAAATAATTTATATTTTTCGGTATGGTCCGGGCAGGCGGGGTAGCCGGGTGCGGGGCGTATACCGGCATATTTCTCTTTTATAAGGTCTTCCTTCGAAAGGGCCTCATCTTTTACATAACCCCAAAATTCTGTTCTTGTTTTATAGTGGAGCAATTCAGCAAAAGCCTCCGCCAGCCTGTCTGCCAGCGCCTGCAGCGTTATCTTATTATAGTCGTCGTGCTGAGCTTCAAACTTTTTGATATGAGGTTCTATGCCGTGAATGGTGACGGAGAAAGCGCCGATATGATCAGGGGAGGCCCCCTGACCCCCGAGAGGGGGACTTAGTTCGTGGGTTGTTTTAATGCTTGGTAGTTCTTTTAATTTCGAAAGGATCGAAGCTTTTACATTTTCAATATTATTGACGACTTCTTCATTAGTGAATCTGATGACTTTAAATCCTTTTTCTGCTAACCACCCGGTTCTTATTTCATCGCTTTCTTTATTCTCCGGTAATTGATGTACCAAGCCGTCGATTTCTACGACAAGTCTTTTATCCAAACAAACGAAGTCAGTAATGTAACTGCCAATAATATGTTGCCTACGGAATTTATAACCTTCTAGCTGTTTAGTCTTAAGAATCAGCCAAACATCATTTTCTGCAGCCGTTGGGATGTTCCGATGTTTCAATGCGTATTCTTTCAAAAGTGGATAAAGCATTGGATCCGCCCAATGCCGGTTCAAACCCAAACCTCCCACCCCTTCCTCTCGGGAAGGGGCTTCAAGACCTTCAACGCTTAAAACATCCCGCGGGGATGGGCCTGCTTGTATAAAATCCGCCAATGATAAATTCGGTTGCCCCGCAGCCTTCTTCACCTGCTGTCTTAAAAACTCAAGTTGAATAGTGGACTCACTTTTGGGTTTTCCCTTTTCCCTTTTCACTTCTACCGTATCCGCGGCGGTTTTCTCCGCTTCCCAAAATCCTACCACCCCCTGTGCCCGCAACCATTTTTCTTCAATGAGCTGTTTGAGCAATGCCTGAGCATCGTTGTACAAACGCGTAGCTTCTTTTCCTACGATCTCATCAGATAGGATCTGCGGAAATTTTCCGTGCAGTTCCCAGGCAATGAAGAAAGGTTGCCAGTCAATGTATGCGGCAATTTCTTCCAAAGGGTAGTCAACAAAGGTTTTTGTACCGGTAAACGTCGGTTGCACAGGGATGAAATTTTCCCAATCAATTGTAGCACCGTTTGCCTGCGCTTCCCTGAACGGGAGAAATTGCTTTGCTGTTCTTTTATTCGCAAAATCTGTTTTCAGTTTTGCATATTCATTTTTAATATTTTCCAAAAAGGCCGGCTTATTTTCTTTATTCAGCAGGCTGCCGGCAACCGTTACACTTCTGCTCGCATCCAATACATGCACCACGCCGTTCTCATACTCCGGTGCGATCTTCACCGCAGTATGCATGCGGCTGGTAGTAGCACCGCCGATGAGCAATGGCAGGTTCATCTTCAGCCGCGTCATTTCTTTACCTATATGTACCATCTCATCTAATGAAGGCGTGATCAGGCCACTAAGACCGATGATATCAACGTTATGTTTTTTGGCTTCGGATAAAATTTTGTCTGCGGATACCATTACACCCAGGTCGATCACATCATAGCCGTTGCAACCCAACACCACACCTACAATATTCTTCCCGATATCATGCACATCACCTTTCACGGTAGCCAATAATATCTTTGCTGCACCCGCGGCTTCTTCATTGGTAGTGCCGGCAGCAAGATGCGCCTGCTTTCGGTCTTCTTTTTCCTGTTCTATGAACGGTGTAAGAATGGCAACAGCTTTTTTCATCACCCTTGCACTCTTCACGACCTGCGGGAGAAACATTTTTCCCGCACCGAAGAGATCACCTACGATATTCATCCCATCCATCAGCGGCCCTTCTATCACATCCAGGGGGCGGGCATATTTTTGCCGCGCTTCTTCGGTATCCGCATCTATATGATCCGTGATGCCGTTGACCAGCGCATGCGACAATCTTTTCTCCACGCTCTCATCGCGCCATTTTTCATCTTTGATCGTTTCCTTTCCTTTGGCCTTCACCGTTTCAGCAAAGCTGATCAGTTTTTCCGTGGCTTCATTATTATCATTGTTCCTGTTCAGCAATACATCTTCACAAAGTTGTTTGAGCGTAGGTTCGATCTCATCGTAGATCACCAGTTGCCCGGCATTTACAATACCCATATCCATTCCCGCTTTAATCGCATAATAAAGAAACACGCTGTGGATCGCTTCCCGTACATGATCATTTCCCCTGAATGAAAAAGACACGTTGCTTACCCCGCCGCTTACCTTGGTAAGGGGCATCAATGTTTTAATTTCTTTGGTGGCTTCAATAAAATCCACCGCGTAATTATTATGTTCTTCTATGCCGGTAGCCACAGCAAAAATGTTGGGATCAAAAATGATATCCTGCGGTGCAAAGCCTACCTGCTCAGTGAGTATTTTATATGCGCGGTGACAGATCTCCACTTTCCTTGCCTTGGTGTCTGCCTGGCCGGCCTCATCAAATGCCATTACGATCACGGATGCACCGTAGTCGCGGCAGGTCATCGCCTGTTGGATAAATTTTTCTTCTCCTTCTTTCATAGAGATAGAGTTCACGATGCATTTTCCCTGCACACATTTCAGCCCGGCTTCGATTATCTCAAACTTGCTGCTGTCGATCATCACCGGGATCTTCGCGATATCGGGTTCGGCCTGTAACAGATTCAGGAAGGTCGTCATGGCTTCCACGCCTTCGAGGAGGGCATCATCCATATTTACGTCAAGGATCTGTGCGCCGCTTTCTACCTGCTGGCGTGCAACGGAAAGGGCTTCTTCGTATTTATTTTCTTTGATGAGGCGCGCGAATTTCTTGCTACCGGTCACGTTGGTGCGTTCACCGACGTTTATAAAGTTTGATTCGGGGCGAACGATAAGTGGTTCGAGGCCCGATAGGCGTAAATAAGGTTTTATAGTTGTCATAATTTAACCACAGAGTTTAGGGGAGTTCCCTACAGAGTTTCACAGAGTTTAGAGAACCATTCTTTTGATACCATTTTTTAAACTTGCTGTTTTAAAGTTGAGCAAGAGTCCAACATGACATCCTGATAATTTTAAGTAGGTTAATAATTGAGCGGAATGCACATCATTAAATTCCTCGCAACTCTTAATTTCTACAATTACTTTTTTTTCAACAATTAAATCAACTCTATATCCTACATCCATTTTTATTTCTTCATAATACAAAGGCATCGCCTTTTCCTTTTCTGTATAAATGCCGTTTTTATTCAGTTCATAAAACAGGCATTCTTTATAAGAGGATTCTAACAATCCCGGGCCGAGTGCAGAATGAATCCTGAATGCATACTTTAAGATCAGTTCCGTAAGAGCATTTATATTATTCATAGAGTAGATTTATAATATAAACCTACCCTCAAACTTCGAAATACTCTCTGTGAAACTCTGTGAAAAACCTCCCCCAACTCTGTGGTTTTCCTCCTCCATCCCTCATACCTCCTCCAAAACCGGCACTTGCCGCGGCTCATACTTCCTCACCTCATCCGCGATATGCCGTATATGATCCGGTGTAGTACCGCAGCAGCCACCCACGATATTCAGAAAACCTTTTTCCGCCCACTCTTCAATGATATGTGCCGTCTCCGCCGGTTGCTCATCATATTCCCCGAATGCATTCGGCAGGCCGGCATTGGGATATGCAGATGTATAGCATCCCGCAATCTGTGAAAGCTCTTCGATATGCGGGCGCATCTCCGCCGCACCAAGCGCACAGTTGAGCCCCACACTTAAAGGATTTGCGTGCATTACCGAAACATAGAATGCTTCTAAAGTTTGACCACTCAGTGTTCTGCCGGATGCATCGGTAATGGTACCGCTGATCATGATCGGCAGTTCCGGTTTATTTGCCGTGCGGAAATAATTTTTTATGGCATAGATCGCCGCCTTTGCATTTAAAGTATCAAAGATGGTTTCTACAAGCAGGAGGTCCACACCACCGTCAGATAATCCCTTTACCTGGTCTGTATATGCTTCTACCACTTCATCAAAACTAACCGCGCGAAAGCCCGGGTTATTTACATCCGGTGATAGCGATAATGTTTTATTGAGTGGTCCGATCGCGCCTGCCACGAAGCGGGGCTTTAAGGGATCCGCTGCGGTGAATTTATCTGCTGCAAGTCGCGCGCATGTTGCAGAGGCTACATTCATTTCATAGGCCAGCGATTGCATATCATAATCTGCCTGCGCGATCACCGTGCTGCTGAAGGTATTGGTCTCGATGATATCCGCGCCGGCATCCAGGTATTGTTCGTGTATTTCCTGAATGATGTCGGGCCGGGTAATGCTGAGCAGGTCATTATTACCTTTCACATCGGTATGCCAATCCTTAAACCGGTCACCGCGGTAATCCGCTTCTTCCAATTTGTAGCGTTGGATCATCGTTCCCATGGCACCGTCGATAATAAGTATTCTTTGTTTTAATGCTGCTTTGATATCCATATCAAAATAATTACCCTTTTCATATTAATGAAAAAGAATTTTTGAATAAAAGATGTCTAATGAAACGATTTGCAGATCCGCTGAGGAGTATATAGGAAATGTAATTCGTTTATTAGTTCAATCTTTTTGTAAAATGTACGGGTTTGAACAATAAACAAATCCTGACCCCGGACGGGGCGAAGATACGTTATTAATTTTATTGGGAATCTTTGATCAGGGAATGGGGAATTAGGAATTGGGAATTGGGTGGAGTTCGTGCTATTTGATCCTTTCCCTTGATTTTGGGATCCGTGATCCATGTTCGGGGAATTGGGAATTAGGAATTGGGTGGAGTCTTTAATTTGCGAAGTAAGTAATTATTGGGAGGTTGATTCATTATCTACATCGCTTCTTTGAATTATCTAAATAAGCGATGAAGCCATTCAATAATCTGAAAACTCTTTCGCATTGTTCTTCTTTCTCCTTTAATATTATATCTGAAATATAACCCTCGTCAAATGCAGTGGTTAAATGTTCCATCGTCTCTGTAACTGAACCACGCGCTATAATAAAAAAATGTCGGGTGTCCGTATACGTAAATCTTCCGTATCCTTCTGCAATGTTGGCCGTTACAGATCTTGAAGCCCGCCTGATCTGTGAAATCAATTCGTATTTTTCCTGTTTGGGAAATGTCAAACAAAGGACAGAAATTGACGTTCTAAGTTCTCTCGCGAATTTATAGCACTCGAGATCCTTATAGCCTTGATAAGAATTAGGCATCTGGGTACGATTAGACCCTTAAATTATAAAATTCTCTCTCAAATTCCTAACAAAGGCTTCGAAAAAATTATAAGCTACCCCGTTTAATACCTTCACCCAATTCCTAATTCCCAATTCCCAATTCCTCTTTCATCAACTAATATAATGCTCTACCGCAATCCTATTACTGATACTCTTCGCCAAGGTCATCTCATCAGCGTATTCCAGTTCCCCGCCGAAGGCAATGCCGCGGGCGATGGTGGTGATCTTTACGGGTGTTTCTTTGAGCTTGCGGCCGATATAATAAATGGTAGTGTCGCCCTGGATATTCGGACTGAGGGCAAAGATGACTTCTTTGATCTCCCCGGCTTTGATACGGTCGATCAGCGGATCGATGGTTAATTGTTCCGGCCCGATGCCATCTAACGGAGAGATGATACCACCAAGCACATGGTATAGTCCGTTGAACTGTTGCGTGCTTTCTATCGCGATCACATCGCGGATATTTTCCACCACGCAAAGCAGGTCCTGTTGCCGCATGGTATTGTTGCAGATATTGCAGAGTGCGGTATCGGAGATATTAAAACACCTGCGGCAAAATTGTATCTCTGCCCTCATTTTGGAAATGACCTCACTGAAATGCTGAACCCGCTCCTCATCCTGTTTCACCAGGTGCAGCACCAACCGCAATGCCGTTTTCTTCCCGATGCCCGGCAGCGCCGCGAATTCATTCACCGCATTTTCTAAAAGTTTTGAAGAGAATTGCATAATTCAAAGTTAGGGGTTACGGGTGAGGGGTAGGAAGTTGCGGGTGACGGGTTGCGGGTTGCGGGTTTTGTGCTATGGAAGTGTATCATGAATTTGAGAATTCTCTAACCCGCAACCCGTCACTCGCCACTCGCAATATGTTTTAAAAAAACGATAGACCTCAACTCCCAAACCTTAAACAACATTTTAAGATTAAACCAACCCGCAACCCGTCACCCGAAACCCGCAACATGTTCTAAGAGTTCACTACCCTCCTCCGAAAAAATCACAAATCAACATCTCTCTCATTATCCCAATCCGATCTCACATTAAGCGTCTGCGGGAGCGTGACAGCAATTTCCGGTTGCTGTTTTTTAAGATAGTTGCCGGGGGTAAACACACCGTTTTTATCCCTGTCGTACAATATTCTTACGGTATAGTCGCCGGGGGGGAACATGCTATTCGTCCATTCGGTGGAAACAAGCGGGTAAGAAAATTTTAATATAGGGCCCAAAAGAAATTGAAGGACAGGGTTTCTTTTGATATCAATTCCGTTAAAGCGCAGCGTTAATTTCCCGTAATCCTCAGTTTTTTTGGTAACAAATCGTATCGTATCCGTCCTTGTCAACGCGGTACCGGAAGAATCTTTCACCGCATCTTTCTGAACGATGAGGACAAGGGCTTCATCGGGTTTCCACGCGGAGCGAATGAATATTTTTTTAGCGGTACTGTCTAAGGAGAATTTTGTTCCGGTTACTTTCCGGAAAAGGGTATCGGTGATAAAGATCTTATTACTGTCTGCTTCTTTCAGAGGGTTATTGAAATCTATTTCCAGCGGGTCGATCAAACTTTGTTTTTGTTGTACCGTCACGGTATATCGTAATCTTTTATCAACGATCCCTTTAACCGGAACGGTAGTTCGGTTGTCAATTGCCTTTTCCTGGCTGTAGGCATACAGAATGATATCATCATCTTTCCCCGGCAATACTTCTTCATTGCGAAAGCCAAACGGTTCGGAAAGCGAATTGTAGGTCTTGCCGGCGTCGCCGTCTTTCAATGCATAGATCCTGAAAGGAACTGCAGGAAGGTTATTGAAACTAAAATTACCGTCACGCTGTACCCTTGAAATATAACTTGGTTTCTTTTTTTGTACAGTACTGTCTGTTGCATTTCGATACAGCATCACGAGCATGGTAGTATCTGCCAGGCCCGTTTCTGCAAGCAACGCTTTACCGGAGAGTGATAACGAATCGATCGTGTTGCCGGTAGAAAAAGTGTAAGTAAGGCCCTTGTACACATTGTTCTCATTGATATCCCGCACGGCATCGCCGAAGTTGATGGTGTAAGTGGTATTAGGTAAAAGCGTATCCCGGAATTTGAGGGTGATACTTTTCGGGTTTGCGATCACGGAAGGGTTGCGGTTTTGCAGCGGCGAAATGATCAGGTTTTGCTGCAGGTCCTGCACATCTATATATTCATTGAATTCCAATGTGATCTTATTGGTAGCCACATTCCGGATGCCGTCCTGCGGGTTGGCTTTGATGAGTTTGGGTGAAAGCGTGTCTTTAGGGCCACCTATCGGCATCCCGATCTGCGCGCAGCCGCCGGTGAGGAGGGAGAAACCGATGAAGGCGGTTAATATTAGAAAGATATAGAATGTGGTAGTGGATTTCATTGGTTGGTAAAAATACAAATTACATTACACGAATTACGCGAATTACACTAAAGGCACGAATTACACGAATTAAGCGAATTACACGAATTAAGGCATGAATATCTTTTAAGGATGTACTAATTATCAAATCATCAAATTACCAAATTTTCAAATTGGTTTGGGCATCTCCAAATCTCCAAATCAACTCATCTCCAAATCTATTCTGACCCTAATTACCAAATTATCAAATCTCTTCTTCTTCTTCAATCTCATGTAATTCCACCGCCAGCTCATTTTGCTTTACAAAATTGCACCAATGGCAATCTTCCTTGCCGCAGCCGGTATAGAAATCTTTTGCCTGTATCTTTTCCCACACCGTGGCGATCTGTTCTTTTACAATATCGGTGTCTTCCGGGGTGATGACGATCTTTTCTTTGCGGTAGGCTTTCTTTTTATCGGGCTCTATGAAATCAAATTCCGTACTCACAACCTGCCAGTCTTTCTGATCATAATTATCGAGGAGGATCTTATAAAATACGCCTTGGCGCCAGTAGTCGCCGCCATTAGGGTCTTTGGTGGTCGGGCCCTTTAGTTTTAAGAGCGCCTTGTCAATATCGCCGGTCTTATAATCCACCACGTTGATCTTCTTCCCGTCAAACTCAAGCTTATCCAGTTTTCCTTTTAGCGGCACCCCCTCTTCTGTTACGGCGCGGATGTTTCTTTCGATGGCCACGATCTTATGCCAGTGGTTGATATATTTATTGTAATAATCAGTCAGCACTGCTTCGCCGTATTCCATGCGCCGCGCAAACGATTCTTTCGTAAAGTTCTCGCGATGGCGCCGCATGTACCATGCGAAGTCGTCGATCACATCTTCCTTTTCATTGAATTTTTCTTTACCGCCCTGCTGCATCTTGGTAAACATCTTTTCCAACGCATGGTGCACGGCACTGCCGAAAGTGGTGTTCTCATTTTTCCCGGAAGGAATACGAATGAGGTTCGCATAATAAAACTGCAAGGGGCATTTGAGGTAATTGTTCAGCGCCGTCACGTTCATTGAGAATTTGCTGAGCAGGCCATCTACAAAGTCTTCTTCAGCATGTTCTATTTCGGGAGCCTGTGCGGTGAACTGCAGCACTATGAAATCTGTCATGTCATCCTCTGATACCGGGGAAGGGATCGGCGCGAGGTCGTGTACCTGCTGTATCTCTGCGATGAAAACCGTTGGCTCCAATGGTTTCCCCTCATGGTTCAGTCTTGCATAAGAAAGGAATAAATATTTTTTAGCCCTCGTAATGGCTACATAAAAAAGGCGACGGAGTTCTTCATGATCCCCCGCAGCCGGAAGGGCATCATCAAACATCGTATCGGGCATAGAGAAGCGGTCTGTTATCTTTCTTTTCTTTTCC
The DNA here is from genome assembly GCA_037719665.1 of Ferruginibacter sp. Classification (GTDB taxonomy): domain Bacteria; phylum Bacteroidota; class Bacteroidia; order Chitinophagales; family Chitinophagaceae; genus Ferruginibacter. The sequence continues at coordinate 6,579 of JBBJLU010000045.1, read as the reverse complement.
CAAACGGCGGAATTGCAGCCCGCAAAAAATACATATTCAAACTCCAATCCTTTTGCACCGTGGGCGGTCAACAGGTTCACCCCATGCTCATTCCCCGTGGTGCGCGATAGGGGTAAGGGAATATTTTCTTTTTTCATCAGGTCGATCACCTCCATAAAACCGGCCAGGTCAAGAGAAGGGTTGCGCGCCGTTTCCCGCTTTATGAAATCAAAAAAGGCACTCAGTAATTGCAACAACTGCACCTTATCTTTTCGCTGCATGATGTATTTCAATACTTCTCCTTCCCTGATGATATTGTCCATCAGTGTTTGCAGGGGGAAGTTGGAAACATCTGCTACAAGCGCTTCCAGGATCAGGCTTATCTTTTTTAATTTCTCATGGATGCCTGTATCAAAAAGATCTTTGGGCAGCCGTGTAGCAGACTCTGCCAACAGCCTGCGTATAGAGGTACGGTTTTCAGCCGTATTTTTTTTATTTGCTTCTGTTGTCAGCTTCGCGATCTCGATCGGCGGTATCTTATAAAAATCGAAATGGAGTATTTCGAAAAGCAGTTCATCACCACCGTACGGAATATCGTGTTCGGCATTGAGCCAACTCATCAATACAATGATCTTTTGGATGAATGCATTGTGCAGGATATCGATGTCACGCTTTGTGTAGAAAGGAATTTCTTTGAGACGAAAATATTCGGCCAACTCCGCACCGTATTTATTTTCTTTATAGATCACCGCGATCTCTGCCGCTTCGGTACCCGCTGCTATCAATGCAGCGATGCGCAGTGTGATTCCCGCCATCTCTTCTTTTTGGTTGCTGTATTCATGCAGCTCCGGTGCATGGGTAAGGTCCTTAAGGTCTTCGCGCGAGGCGACCAGGTCCTTGGTGAGCCCGGGTATATCGCTGATCAGGCGCAGGCGGTTATTGTCGATAAGTGATTTGGATATATCGAGTACGGGCTGCACGCTGCGGTAATTGCCGGTGAGAATCACCGTAAGAATATCATTGATATATTTCTTTCGGAACGTTTTCATATTCTCCACGTTGGCACCCTGAAAGCGGAAAATGCTTTGGTCATCATCACCCACTACAAATATGTTTGGCTGCTCCCAATAGTTGATCAGCAGTTCTACCAACCGGTTCTGTGTGCCGCTGGTATCCTGGTATTCATCCACCAAAATATATTGGAAACGTTCCTGGTAGTTCAGCAGCAACTGCTCATTTTCCTCGAAAGCTTTAATGATCCAATTGATCATATCATCAAAATCATAGCGGTTTCTTTTCCGCATCATCAATTGATAATTTTCAAATTCTGTTACGGCAGCGCGGAGCTTTTCCATTCTTTCGAGCTGCTCTGCATAGGCCGGTTTTTTATCGCCCTTTACCCATTTCCCTGCACGGTTATTTTGATACAGGTATTTGTCATCCGTTTCAATGTTTACCAGGTGTTCTGCGATCCTGTCAATGATATATTCCGGCCGCCATCCTTCCCGCTTCATGGAAGAAAAAAGTTTTTGTAAATGATCGATCTCGTAATACACATCACCGCGGTATCTTTTTAAGGGATGCCCCTTGGGGAAACTGTCGATCAGTTCTTTGAAGAGTTGGATATTTTCCAATTCGGAGATCGCATCGAGGGAATTCTTTTCGAATAAAGAAAGGTTATCCTGTATCACGTCGTTGCAGAACGCGTGGAAGGTGTAGATATGTACTTTGTAGGCATCCGCGCCGATGAACTGCTGCAACCGGCGGCGCATGGCGATGGCCCCGGCATCGGTGTAAGTGAGACATAGAATATTTCCCGGCAGGGTATCCGTTTCCAATAAAATTTTCCCGATACGTGCGGCGAGGATCTGTGTCTTGCCGGTACCCGGCCCCGCTATCACCATCACCGGCCCTTCGATGGTATCTACGGCCTGTTGCTGTTGGGGGTTGAGGCGGGCGTATTCTTCGGTGAATTTTTGTTGGAGTTGTTGGCGGTAAGAGGACATATTTTTTTATTACACGAATTAGACGAATTGCACGAATTTGTTTGTACCGGTAAGACTCTAAGTTAAGAAATAATGCAGGGGCCACAAAGGGAAAGCGGGAACCACAAAGATTCTCTAAGGATCTGCCTTCGGCAAATTTTTTTTGAACACGGATTACGCTGATCACACGGATTTTCACAGATTTATTTTATCAACTTTTCTGTGAGAATCTGTGGAAAAGCTTAATTGCAAGGCAACAAGGAACAACGGATCTGTGTTCTCTGTGGGAACTTTTCTGCGAAATCTGTAGGAAACAATTTAACCACAAAGATTTTCCGCCCTAAGGCACGAAGGGACACAAAGAAGCAATAAGGCCTTGCCTAATTATAACCTTGTGCTTTCTTTGTGTTTCTTTTCCTCCTTCGTGGTTTTTCTTCTTCGTGTTTCTTTTCCTGCTTTGTGTCTTCGTGGTTTGTTTTCTCTGCCTTGGCGGTTCTATCTTTGTGTATTAGTGGTTCAACTTTTTATATGAGTAAAGTTTACAGTTTTATAACGGTACAGATCATACCCTGCAGTTTGGAGAAAGCATGGGATTTTTTTAGTAACCCTGCCAATCTCGCGGAGATCACGCCGAAGGAATTGAAGTTTACGACGTTTTCCAAATACCACGGTGAAAAAATGTATCCCGGGCAGATCATAGAATATAAGGTCCATCCGGTTCTCGGTATCCCGTTGTATTGGATGACGGAGATCACGCATGTGAAGCACCATAAATATTTTGTAGATGAGCAGCGGTACGGGCCCTATAGCTTATGGCATCACCAGCATCATTTTAAAGAAACGGCCGGCGGCACGGAGATGACGGATATCGTGCATTATAAACTGCCGTTTTGGTTTTTCGGGGATATTGCAAATACATTGATGGTTAGGAAGCAGTTGAAGGGGATCTTTGATTTTAGGTGTAGGGTGGTGGAGAGGATGTTTGAGAAACAGTGACACGAATTACAGAAGGCAGGAATTACGCGAATTACACGAATTACCTGCCTTTCGGCAGGTTAGCAGATTCTGTAAACGAGTAATACTCGAAGTGCACAAACTCCGCATTATTCTGGCCTCACCCCAACCCTCTCCGAGAGAGAGGGAGCTACATCCACAATCTTATAAAGAGATTTTCGAATTCATCTAATAGACCGACCTATGTGATCTGCACAGGGGAGCCACATCCACGATCTTATAATATACTTCAGTATAGTGCGAACTGCATTTCAAGTCCCCTCTCGGGGGATTTAGGGGGCCTGGCCTCACCCCCCGCCCTCTCCGAGAGAGAGGGAGCTACACCCACAATCTTATAAAGAGAACTTCGAAATTATTTAAAAGCGCGAACTATACGAACTTCGCATTATCAAATCACCAAATTATCAAATTGGTCATCATCTCCAAATCTCCAAATCAACCCATCTCCAAATCGTGTTTATCCCGGCATCCTATTAATATACTTCTCAATCTGTTTGATCTGGTCAACGATCTGCGGCGTGGTGGGTTTAAAGCCTTTGGCTTTGCGGAAATATTCTTTTGCAGCGCGGAACTCGCGTTTGTTCATCATGATAGAGCAAAGCTGCAGGTAAGCAGCGGCGTTATTCTCATTGTCGGGCAGACCTGCGCGGAGGGCTGCACGGATATAGGATTCTGCTTCTTTGTTGTTGCCTTTTTGCATGGCCAGCATACCGAGCTGGAGTTTATTGGGGCCTTCCGCCTGCTTGGTGAGCGCACCGCCGCCGAGGGAAAGGCTTTTCTTCATATGCTTTTCCGCGGTATCAAAATCCTGCGCTACCATGGCAAGGTTTCCCTTAATGGTATAATATACCGAGCGCATAGGCTTGATGAGCAGGCCGGGGAACTGTATGGAGTCCACCACTTTTGTGGCGCCTTCCATATCACCCGCTTCCATATAAGATTGTATGAGGCGCATGGGCCCGAAGAGGAAATGCCCCAGGATCAGTATCGCCGCCAGCAGGTAAAGGATAAATGCCGGCCAAAAGCTCGTTTGATAATTTACAAAAATGCCCGCTGCCAGGAGCAAAATGCCCAGCCATAGCCGGTATTTTATGATGGTATTCATCCACTTCATACGTGATAAGTTAAGGGCGGCAAAGATAGCTAAGAACGGTGAAGGGGAGAACTCCTAAGGTCCAAAAGCAAAAGGCAGAACCATTCAAAGGCAAAGGATCTGCCCTCGGCAGGATTGAAGACAAGGGCAATTGAACACGGATAACGCTGATTACACTGATGAGCACAGATTTTTTATGTTTTCATTCGTGGCCATACGTGTAATTCGTGGCAAAGGTTTTTCAACTAATGGTTTTGGGCCACAAAGGAGAACAAAGACTCATTTCTTCTTCTTTGTGCTTCTTATCTTTCTTCGTGCCTTCGTGGTTCAACTGCCTTTGTGGTTCCCTGCTTTCTTAGTGGTCCCGCCAAGAATCGAACTTGGATCTAAAGTTTAGGAAACTTCTATTCTATCCATTGAACTACGGGACCGGGTAAACTGATGTTATTCGGGCGGCAAAAATAAGCCTTTCCATTAAAGGGAGCGCTTAATATTAGATAAAAGTGGGACCGGTGGCTTGTCTTTGAATCAAGGGCAAAAACGACGGGCGTTCCTGAAACACCGGAACGGTTAAGCTTAAGGTTAATAATATATTCACGCCGGAAGTTTGTCAACCGATCAGGGATGATCTGTCTTTTGCCGGATCATATTGAATTTCTAAAGTTTTGCCGGTCCAAACTGCTTCACAACTTTCAAGTCGGAAAGTATCGCCCTGATTCCAATCTGCCCCAATAAGATCTTCTATTAAGTCCTCCAAAAAAACCTTTTCCCCTGTCATTATATCTCTTGGAATAAGGTAGGCCGCAAAAGGGGATTTGAAACAATGAGGATAATAAAAGGTCCAGTCAATAACTACTTCGTAATCACTGTTACCATCACGATCATAACCACGAAAATCATATCCGACTTCTATTTCACCTGTTTTTTTATTTTGAAAAACAGCATACTTGGATCGAATTTTATCTGATAGCTCCACTTTTTTGAGTAAGGGCATGAAGCCGTTTATTGCAGCGAGGTTAATGCTTTCTTCATCCCGTGCTGTTTTGATAGTGCGTAATCCATTTTCATTTTTATTTCTTTTCCAAAATGACATTTAATATAATTTTTAAATTGTTTTGATTTAGATCAACTTTCAGGCATGTCTCAGAATCTTTTCTTAAAACCTCCAAAAGCTCCGTGTCGCTTATCATGGCTGTATCAATAATTTGATGATTGCAATGTGAACAGAACCGGGTTGCAGGATTTTCTTTGTTCAGCAAAAGATTTTCCCAATACACTTTGTAGGGACAGAAAAGTCTTTTAATAAACTGACCGCTATCTGTGAATAATTCTTTCGTTATGGGATTAAATTTCATTTGTTTAATTGTTTTATTGCAATTTGTAGTATTGGGACCCGTGGGAAAACGCTCTGCCGAAGATTCAGGAAGGAAGCTTGCCCGGGATGGAAGCTACGCCCCCTAATCCTTCAATTACGATTTAATATTCACTCTCGGCAGATACATCGCTGAAAATGTGAGAGAGGGTATCCGGGCCCGCACAATGGCAACAGCAATGTTTGATCTCAAATTATGGATAGCCACTTATATTATTAAACATATATAAGGTTTTAACTATCTTAGTGTTTCCCTCCCTATCCAAGCACCACCAATTTTTTAATCATCTAAAACAAACTGCAATGAGAAATTATCTCTTCGCGCTGCTTCTTATTCCTGCAATTGGAATAGGTCAGACAAAAACAATTCTTACATCGAATCGTGTTTTCGCCAAAAATGACAAGGCGTCTGAATTTGAAAAAGCATTGGCCAACCATGCTCAGAAATACCACACCGGCGATGTGTTGTGGCGGGTATGGAGCATTGAATCCGGCCCTGATGCGGGAGGATACATGATCAGTGAAGGCCCCAGTAATTGGAACAACCTGGATAACCGCGGGGACATTAGTGCAGAACACACAACCGATTGGGAAAAAGTTGTTTTACCGCTAACCGAAGGCCGGGGTCAAAGCGCTTATATGGAATTCGAGCCTGATCTAAGTACCGTTCAACTCACAGATTATTCGGATAAAGTTATTATCACTCACATGACTGCAAAGCCGGGAAAGACGAGGTTTGTAAAAGACCTGATTAAAAGGCAAAAAAAAGTATGGGAAGATAGTAAAGAATCGGTAGCAATTTATTCACCGGTAGCTTCCGGAGAGCCGGGCTATATCCTGGTAACCCGTTTAAAAAATGGTTTAAAAGAACTGTCCGCCGACTATCGTAAACCATTTGCAGATAGATATAATCATGCTAACGGTGCCGGGGCATTTGATATCTGGCTGAAAGATTATGCTGATGCAGTGCAGAACCGATGGTCAGAATTACTTACCTACAAGCCCAAATTAAGTTCAAAATAATGTATTGCAACTTACCGTCTCAAAACTTTTTGAGACGGTATTTTTTTAACAGGCTCGTTCCACATAAATTTTATAAAGAAAAAACGTCAATCTTTTTTTATTAACTAAACAAA
>JBBJLU010000008.1:0-69684 GCA_037719665.1 Ferruginibacter sp. | reverse complement strand
CGGGTAGATCCGCCTGTTCGATAATTTACGTTCAAGTTGCAACTCCATGTTACCGGTACCTTTGAATTCTTCAAAGATCACCTCATCCATTTTGCTGCCTGTATCCACAAGCGCTGTTGCGATAATAGTAAGCGAGCCACCGTTCTCTATTTTACGTGCAGCACCGAAAAACTGTTTTGGTTTTTGCATGGCATTCGCTTCCACACCGCCGCTCAACACTTTACCGCTGCTGGGCGCTACTGTATTATGGGCCCTTGCCAAGCGGGTAATGGAATCCAACAGGATCACCACATCGTGTCCGCACTCTACCAAACGTTTAGCTTTATTCAGTGCTATTGTAGAAACTTTTACGTGCTTATCCGCGGGCTCATCAAACGTAGAAGCGATCACTTCCGCATTTACACTGCGTTCCATATCCGTCACCTCTTCCGGGCGCTCATCTACCAATACGATGATCAGGTAACATTCAGGGTGATTGTCCGCGATCGCATTGGCCAACTCTTTTAAGAGCATGGTCTTACCTGTCTTTGGCTGCGCCACGATCAGGCCTCTTTGGCCCTTACCGATCGGCGTAAACAGGTCCATGATCCTTGTGCTGTAATTATCGGATTTGGTCGTCAGGTTTAATTTTTCAAAAGGAAATAACGGTGTCAGGTAATCGAAGGGAACACGGTCACGCACTTCCTCGGGTGATTTACCGTTGATCGTATTTACTTTTAATAAAGCAAAATATTTTTCTCCTTCTTTCGGCGGACGAACGGATCCGTAAACGGTATCACCGGTCTTTAAGCCGAACAGTTTTATCTGTGATGGTGAAACATAAATATCATCTGGAGAAGAAAGATAATTGTAATCACTGCTGCGCAAAAAGCCGTAGCCGTCGGGCATCATTTCCAAAACACCTTCACCCTGTACTACACCATCAAATTCAATATTGAAGACCGGTTGTTCTTTGGGCTTGTGCTGTTGACGTGCCTGGTGAGAAAATACCGGTTCTTCCATGGCCACTTCCGGCTGCTGAATATCTTCTTCCTGCAGCATCTGCGCTATAGCGGCGGGGATAGTGGTTTGCTCCCCCGTGATCGGTTGCAGGTCTTCATCCTGTGAAGGCTGCTCTTCGGGCACTTCTTTTTTTACAGGCTTTTCCGGTGGTTTTCTGCCTCTTGGACCCGCCTCTTTTTTAGGAGCAGGGGTATTGGGCTCGGGTTGCGGCATTCCTGCGGGAGTTCCGTCGGGACCTTTATCGCTCTTTATAATTCTTTTTCTTTTCGGTTTGTCTTCAGACGGTGTCTTCTCTGTGCTCATAGTTGATTGTTTATCAAGAATGGCCTGTATCAGGTCTTGCTTATTGAGTTTTTTTGATTGAATACTAAACTGTTCTGCAATATCATGCAGCTCAGGAACGAGCAGGTCGTTCAATTGTGATATGTCGTACATAAATTATCAGAATGCGTTCTAAAAAATTCGCCTTGGTTCTGTTGTAAATTGAAGTGAAAATTATTCTTTGATCGGAAGGGCTTTCATGCAGAGCAATGTGACCGGGTAAGTACATTGCCTATTCCGATGCAATAATACACATAATCGGGATAATGAACAAAATATTTAGGGCTTACCCGGGTACCGCTGCCTTTATCCCTGTTGGATATCCCGTGTTTTTTGCCGGTTACGGATTGGTTGAGAAGACACCGTTTGCCCGGGAACAGACGAAAAGTTACAGTAGTTGTTAAACTATTTACAAGAGTTTTCGGAACCGTAAAACGCCGAAATATGGTCAGGTATTTGACATATAAAAGTCTAACGAATTGTAATATCAGTTTTAGTTTTGCAGTTTTGTGATTATAAGGCGTCCCTGCGTTTCACAGGGGCGCCTTTACTGTTTATAATATTTACTGCACCGGTTTTCCGATGAGCAACTTATAAAACTTTTGCAATTCCTCTTTCTCTGTCTGCACCAGCTTTCCTTCCTTTTCATATTTAGCATTAAACAATAATACCCTTTTATGTTGAGGCGCTTTTTCCAGAATTGCAGCAATCATTTCCCCTGACGCTGTATCCTTTTGTTCGGGTTGAGCGCTGATCGTTACTACAGAGCGATGGGTTACATGCTTCTTTTTAATAATAGCCTCCAGCGTTGCAAGCCTGCCCGGGTGTATGCCCGGGATACGGGAGGCCTTGGACTGCAGCCCCTCCAGTTGTTTTTTGCTCAACCCGCCACGCGCTGCATATTGCTGCTGCAGGCTTTTACAAAAAACATCATCGGGCTTTGCCTGCAAAACAGCCTCTAACACAGAAGCTACAATATCGATATCGGGATTGATGCGATGGTGCATGGAACGAAGATAAGAAAGCTTAAGGGCGGGTAGCAGGGTTTCATTGCTGATCAGGACCAAAAATCCCGGCACTGATTTTAAGCTATGGATACACAAATACTGAATATGAAAATCGAAATACCTGTTTTATTTATTTTCCTGGTGGTTGCCGGTAATTCTTTTGCACAGGATACTACGGGTGGCACCAGGCCCGGTCTCGTGATCCCGTTGCACAATGTACCGGCAAAGCCAACTCCCCGTGCTGTACCCCTTGAGCAAAAAGTATATTCCCCCGCTGAAAACAGTGTTCAGGGTATGCCGATAAACGCAACAGACCGAAAACTTCGCATTGCAGCCGCTGCAAAACAAAATAAAAAATACGGGAGAAAAGTTAAGCGTACCGGTTTGAAAAACAGCGGAGTGAAAAAAGCCGGCATGTAAAACTCCCTGTGCGGGGCAGGGTATATGTACCCCGGGTAAAAGGGCATGGCCACAGAAAATGTTATGACGCGCCGCTTAAAATAGTTTAAATTTACCCTCCGGGTAACCGGCATAATTTTTCTAAAGTAATACTAAATACCATCGCATGAAAAAACATGAAGAAAAAACGGAAGACATAAAAACTGACCTACGCCATGACACCATGGAATTTTCCGCAGCTACAGACGGCGATGATATATTAGATCTTGACGATGACCGAAAAGAGGATGACGGCATTAGTGGGGAAGAATTGGATGCGCTGGAGGATGATGTTCAAATGGCTGCTGCACTGAAAGCGGCTGAAAAAGACAGGTTAACCGATACCGAAAACATGCCCGAAGAAAGCGATGAGGATGATTATTACGATGATGATGCGCCACAGGAAGGAGAGTTGGAAGGAAGGCATAAATAAATAAACCCTTATGGAAGATAAAATATAATACCACCGTGCCTGATGTAGAACAGGATCTACCCTGATCCCCGATACCGGATTTTGTCTGAAGAAATAGATGAAGATGATGCCGTGCATTCCCTTATCCCTAAGCCCTCTGAGGAAAATATGCAGCACGATGTTGACGATGCTGTGCATAAAAACTACAAACCTGCCGTTGATCCCGAACATCAGAATGAGGAACGTAACCCCGATGATGCAGTGCACGGTCACTGATTGGTCGACCGGAAATATCGATTCCCTTTATTAATTTAACTTCTTCCTTCAAACCCGGGTGATCACATCCCGCGGTTATTATTGCAAAAGACAAAACTTTTCCTTTACTTTATATATGTACCGGCAACCATGCGTTGTTCGCCATGCGCCGGTAATAAACTACTGTAAATTCAAAACTTTTGTATGCTCAATAAAATAATTGTGTGTTCCGGCATCCTGCTATTGCTCTTTGTTTCTGTAAATTTTATCTCCTGCAGTAAACCCGATCTTACCCCTGCTGATCCCTGCCTTGGGAAAACGATAATTATAAACGGGTCGGTAATATCGACTTCCGGCGGAACATCAACTGATGGTTCTCTCGCGGCTACCGCTACAGGAAGTTCGGGTTTCTCTTATAGTATTAATAACGGACCTTTTCAGCCAACAGGCAATTTTTCCAATCTTGCAGCAGCCACCTATATTATTACTGCTAAGGACGGTAACGGATGTACAGCAAATAGATCTTTTATAATCCCGGCCGCTGCCTGCCCAATCATTACAATTACCGCTACTTCTACACCGGCATCCTCTTCTACAGCCGTTAACGGAGCAATAACAGCAACAGCCGCGGGAAGTACCGGCTTAACTTATAGTATTAATAACATTAGCTTTCAATCAACCGGCAGTTTTACAGGACTGGGTACAGGGAGTTATACAGTAACCGTAAAAGATGTGAACGGTTGTACAGGATCTGCGGTTTTTATTGTGGCCAGCGCTACCTGCCCGGCCATAACAGTTACTGCGGTTACCACGCTCACATCGGGACCCACCGCCAATAATGGTTCGCTAACAGCCACCGCTACAGGCGGCGCTACTCCTTATACTTACAGTAAAGACGGCGGTGTTACATTCCAGGCTTCGGGTAGCTTTAATAATTTGACAGCAGGAAATTATACAATTGTTGCAAAAGATGTGAATGGGTGCCTTGGCTCATCCGGTACGATCACCGTTTCAAGTGCTCCATGCCCGTCCATTACCCTTTCAGCCGGTATTATTCCAAGTGATAAATGCACTAATAATAACGGTGCACTTACTGTTACTGCAGGCGGCAGCAGCGGATTTACCTATAATATTAACGGTGGAACTTTTCAGTCATCAAATTTTTTCTTTGCTTTAGGTACCGGTAATTATACTCTTGGCGTAAAGGATGTGAACGGTTGTGTGAAGACCGGTACCGCCATGGTGAATATTGCTCCGGCCGGTCCTACTTTTGCGATTGTAAAATCAATCATTACAACCAATTGCGCATTCTCCGGTTGCCATGCGGGCGCTGCTCCCCAAAATGGAATAGACTTCAACGATGATTGTACCATCGTTGCACAAAGAGTAAGAATAAAAGCAAGGGCAGTAGATGGTATTCCCTCCATTATGCCGCCGAGCGGGGCAATTTCAGCATCAGATAAACAGAAAATTCTTGATTGGATCAATGCGGGAGGACAGCACAGCAACTAGAAATGCGACCCCGATACAAGAGAAAACCTATATACCAAACAATGAAGAAAACTCTACTCCTATTTTATTTATTCACCTGCTTAAACAATGCTATTGCCCAGTCGGATCCGGTTTTGAAAGATAAACCCGGCAGTACCGGGCATTCACAAAAAGTTAGCGGTGCTTTTAATTCCACCCGCGTCATCAATGCACACTCTACAGAAATGCTTGAAAAGGGCAACTTGGATTTTAGGGTGTTGCACCGCTTTGGATTTATAAGTGACGGCATCAAACAATTTTTCGGTTTGGATGCGGCAAGCTTTCGAATGAGTTTTGATTATGGAATTACAGATAACCTGACGGTTGGAATCGGACGCAGCACTTTCCGAAAAGAAGTGGACGCCTTTGTGAAGGCCCGGCTTTTCCAACAAACCGTAAGTACAAAACCTTTTTCATTGCTCCTGGCAGGAGGTTATGTAATACATACAGATGAATCTTTTGCTCCGAAAAAGCCTTCCTTAGCAGACAGGTCTGCCTATTACCTGCAATTGATAGCCGGTAGAAAATTTAATTCCCGATTTTCTATGCAGCTCAGCCCGATCCTGGTGCATACCAATATTCCTTTTCCTATTACAGATGACAGGAAGATCTTTGCCCTTGGGGGAGGAGCTAAATACAAACTGAGTAAACGGACAGCTCTCACACTCGATTACCACCATCCTTTCGGGACCCTGGCGGAAAATTATACCGATCCGTTATCAATCGGTGTGGATATCGCAACAGGCGGCCATGTTTTCCAATTACATTTTTCGAATGCTACGGGAATGAATGAAAGAGCTTATATTACCCAGACAACAGGCCGTTTTTTTAAAGGAAATATGCGCTTTGGATTTAATTTATCCCGGATTTTCCGGATCAGTAACAGACGTAAATAAAACTTCATTTTGTTAAGCGGGTCAGTTTGAGTGATTCCCGGTGCCGCAGTTATTCACCTCTCCCGCTTCTGCGCTGCGCCATAAACCAAACCCTGTATAATTTTGCGCCATTGCCGGCTGTATCATTTTCCGTAAATTCGTTACTCAAAATTTATCTAAACATGAAGAAATTAATCCTTTCGCTTGTACTGGTTGCAGGCATATTTAAGGCGCAGGCCGATGAAGGAATGTGGCTGCCGATGTTGCTCGGGCAACAGGTCTACAATGATATGGTGAAGCGCGGACTTAAACTGAGTAAAGAACAATTGTATTCTGTAAATAAATCTTCGCTGAAGGATGCGATACTGATCTTCGGCGGCGGTTGCACAGGAGAGATCGTGAGCGACAAAGGGCTCATCTTTACCAACCATCATTGCGGCTATGATGCCATTGCTACTGCGAGCTCGGTAGAAAAAAATTACCTGCGCGACGGTTTCTATGCCTACAACATGGGCCAGGAAATACAAAGTAAACTCACCGTACAGTTCCTTGACCGCATTGTAGATGTTACCAAAGAAGTGGAAGACGGGGTAAAAGGGATGAATTGGGCAGACCGGACAAAAAAATTACCCGAAGTTTTTAAAGCCATTACAGATAAGGTGATGGATAAAGAGAATGCGCTGGCGGGAAGGGTATACAGTATGTTCAAAGGAAATCAATACCTCATGTATGTGTACAAGACCTACCGTGATGTACGCCTGGTGGGTGCTCCGCCGGAGAGTATCGGCAAGTTCGGCGGCGATACGGATAACTGGGAATGGCCACGCCACACCGGTGACTTTTCTATTTTCCGCGTCTATGGAGATGCATCAGGTAAGCCCGCTGATTTCAGCACATCAAATGTTCCGCTTAAGCCAAAGCATTTTTTACCCGTAAGCATCAAAGGAATAAAAGACGGTGATTTTGCCATGATCTACGGTTACCCGGGCGGCACAAACCGCTATGAAACCAGTTACGGCGTAAAGTTGAAAAATGATATCGAGAATCCTTCATTGGTGGGCCTTAGGGATATGCGCCTGAAATATATGCACGAACAAATGATCAAAGACCCTGCAGTAAAGTTGAAGCTCGCAAGCAATTACGCAGGGGTGGCCAACTACTGGAAATTCTTCGACGGTGAAACCAAGCAGTTGGTAAAGTTTAAAACATACGATCAAAAGCAGGTGTATGAAAATTCTTATACACAATGGGCGACAGGAAAACCCGGTTATTCCTCGCTAATGAGTGATTATGGCGCAAACTATGCAGCATGGACACCTTATGCAAAACAACGCACCTACCTCATAGAAGGTATTTTAGGTTCTCCGTTGGCTTCATTTGCATCTCAACTCCAGGGAGTGGATAATGCATTGGTAAAAACAGGGATGACTGCTGCTGATGTGACGAAGGCGGTCAATGCCGCAGATGCTTCACGCAAAGCTTTTTTAGAAAGCGAGGACCGGCCAAGCGACGAAAAAATTGTTGCCGGAACGGCAATGATGTTTTACAGGGATGTAGACAAAAGCCAGCACCCGATCGGGTTTTATGAAAAAATAAAATCAACATACGGCGATCTCAATGATGAGAATACGTTTAAAAAATGGGCCGCGAATATGTTTGCAACCACTATGCTGCTGGATGATACGAAATGGGCAGCTTTCATGGCTAACCCGAATGCGGTAACCCTGCAGGCAGATCCCGCTTATGATTATGCTTCGTCTTTTGTAAAAAGTTACAACGGAAAATATGCTTCGCTATATACTGTTTTTGCTACAAAAAATAATGAGTTGGGCCGTTCCTATTTAAAAGGGATCATGGAAAAAGATCCTGTAGCCGCAGCTAAAATGTATCCTGATGCAAATTTCAGCATGAGGGTGAGTTATGGTAATGTAAAAAGTTATGCGCCACGCGATGCGGTAAAATATGATTTTGTAACTACAGGAAAAGGTATCCTTGAAAAATATGTAGCAGGGGATTATGAGTTTGACCTGCCGGCAAAACAAATTGAACTGATGAAGAAAAAAGATTACGGGCAGTATATTGATAAAAGCCGTAATGATCTCGTAGTCGGTTTCATCACCACGAATGATATCACGGGCGGCAACTCGGGTTCACCGGTAATTGACGGCAACGGAAACCTTATCGGCCTTGCATTTGACGGGAATTACGAGGCACTCAGCCATAAGATCGCATTTGACAAGGACCTGAACCGTACGATCTGCGTAGACGTTCGTTATGTGCTTTGGTGCGTAGATAAACTCGGGGGCGCTAAAAATATTATTGACGAACTGAAACTGGTTAGATAGTCGGTCAGTTATTCATTACAGAACTTACGAAAAATAAAAAAGAGGCCCTAAGCCTCTTTTTTATTTTCATACGCTTAAACTTACTCCCCGAATATTTGCTGCTCTGTTCTTTCCTGAACAGGAATTTTCCTGATAAAATCATCATAGCCTTCCCCGTCATTATTGCTGTATACCCCGTAAGCATCCATGCTGTAGCCGATGCTGCCGTCATTGGCTTCTATCAGGTAGAGAATAGAATTATCGCCGGGATCGGAGGCACCTTCAAAACGAAAAGTTTTGATGATCGCCAATTCATCAGGCCGATAGCTTTTGCCACCCGAACAAAACGCCTTGGTCTTTACGTCAAACTTGTATTCATTATCCTGTTTCCGAATGCGAAGCTTTTCCAACACAGTGCTCAGCGTAGTCATGTCATTTGGTTGTGAGATCATAATCAGTTTTTTTATACAGTGAAGTAAATATAATTCAGCCAAATGTGTACCGGATTATTATGGCATGGTTTTGTTGATAACTTAAGTTGATCCGGCCCGGATTAAAAATACAATTATGTCTATAAACTTATTAGAAGAATTAAGAAAACAATTAAACCTGCCCCCTTTGAAAAAAGTGGACCCGAATACGCAGGAGGTAGAGCTTAAAACAGATAAAGAAAGGGAATACCGGCTGATGCAGGCGATTGTACCGGCAGCTGTAGCAGGAGTATATGATTGCGCGCGTTCCGAGGCCGGGCTGAAATTTCTAACCGGCACTTCCTCCACACCGGACTGGCTGGACCTTTTTTTCGGAAATAATGCCCCGCAGGTAAAGCGGAACCTCGAAAATTATACCTCGAATACTCCCGAATCCGTACAGACACACTTCAACAGCGTATCAGCCGAAGCTGTGAAGATCATTCGGGAAAATGCCGCAGATATTGACCGTGCGGCATCCATCCGGAATATCGCCGGCTCACAAAGAGACCTTTTCCTTCCATACCTCCCGGCGGAGTTGCGTATAGGTCTTTTGCTGGAAGATGCAACGATGGATGACCGTATGAATAAGATGGAAGGCCCTGTTTCCACTTTCATGCATAAAATAGAAACGGTGTTCACCGGGCAGGAATCCAAAGAAAGCGCGGATAAGAAGCGCGATGCTCATATGTAAGGGAAGAAAAGTATATAGGTAGTAGGACCTAAGTATCTAAGTTGATAAGGTTTAAAGCGTTCGTGCTGCCTTATCTAACTTTTATACTTTATAAACTTAGATACCTATTTACATTATAAACTTTATATACCTATATACTTTCTCCCTCATCAGTTATTCATCTCCTCGAAACTTTTGATCTTATTGTAAAGCGTCTTCCGATCAATTTTCAGGATCTCTGCGGCCTTGGTTTTATTATAGTTCACCTGTTTCAAAACATTCATGATCGCTTCATATTCCGCTTTGGCAGCGGCATCTTTCAGGTCGTAACCTTTTTTTCCGAAATTAGATTCTGTGGCTACGGGCATGGCCATATGCTGCTCTTCTTCATGGCGATGTGCAAAAGCAGGCGGTGCTGCGCCTGCAGACGATGTGTAATTAGTTATTTCCCAAGGCAGGGTTTTGGCATTCACCTTCCCGGTTTGCGTTAGCAATACCGCACGGCGAACAACATTCCGGAATTCGCGGAGATTACCCGGCCAGGAATAATTAATAAACATCGACATTACATCATCATCAAACCCTTCAATATCACGGTTCAGTTCAGTTTTGGCCTTCTCTAAAAAGAATTCGCCGAATAAGGGAATATCTTTTTTGCGGTCGCGAAGCGGCGGCAGGTTGATGGAAAATTCATTAAAGCGGTGATATAGGTCCTCGCGGAATTTTCCCTTACGGTAAGACTCCTGGAGATTTTCGTTCGAGGCCACGATAATGCGTACATCAACCGGCATTTCTTTATTTCCTCCCACCCTTTTAAATTTCCTTTCTTGGATCACCCGCAGCAGTGATGCCTGGATCTCGTAGGTAAGATTGGCTACTTCATCCAAAAACAGGGTACCGCCATTGGCCAGTTCAAAATGACCTTCTTTATCCGTAAGCGCCCCGGTAAAGGCCCCTTTTACATGTCCGAATAATTCACTGCCCGATAATTCCTTGGATAATGTACCGCAATCCATTGCAATAAACGGCTTATCGGCCCGGTCACTCAGGCTGTGAATGGTTTTTGCAATCACCTCTTTTCCTGTTCCGCTTTCCCCGTAGAGAATGATGCTGTAATTGGTTGGGGCTACTATTTCAATTTGTTTATACAGGTCTTTTGTGGTGCCCGCTTCTCCCACTAAGAATTCGCCATTGATGACATTCTTTTTCTCGGGAGTAGCTTTTTGTGTCGCCGGCTTTCCCGCGGAACCGGGGATAAATGTTGGTAGATCAGCAGAAGGGATATCGAGTGCATTGTTCAGTACATTCAGTACCTCATCAGGGATAAGCGGCTTGGTGATATAATCGTAGGCACCCATTTTAATGACATCTACCGCTATCTTAATATCGGAGTACCCGGTTATGATCAGCACAATAACCGAAGGGGAAATGGATTTTACTTCCCGCAGGACCTCCTTTCCGTCCCGGTCACCAAGGCGAAAATCGCAGATCACAATATCAAAATTATCTTCTTTAAATTTTGCGATCCCCTTTGCGCCGGAATGTGCCGTTTCCACATCATAACCGTTGCGTGTAAGAAACTTACTCAGGAGCATGCACATATCCATGTCATCATCTATGATCAGTATCTTTTTTTTCATTTCGTCTGTTTAATGGTTCAGCATGTTTTAAATAAGCGGGTTATGTTTTTGATCATCTTTCAAAATGGGTTCTGCTACAGGTATCTCTTCTGTTTTTATCCAAACCGAATACTCGCTGGGATAGATCCTTCCCCCGAAATTTGTGGCATAAACTTTTGTAAACACGGCACCGAGATAGAGGATCGCGGAGCTGTAATATACCCAAATCATGAGGATCATTACGGAACCCGCAGCGCCATAAATACTTCCAAGCGAGCTCCTTCCGAGGTAATATCCTATGCCGTATTTACCTATAAGAAACAGGCACGCCGTTATAAACGCCCCGGTAATAACATCCCGCCATTTAATTTTAGCATCAGGCAATACTTTAAAAATTGCGCCAAAGAGTATAGTAGTAATAATTATAGATATGCCCGTATCCACAATGTAAAGCAAAGCATCTCCCATGCCGGGGAAAACATGGATGATCCTGGTACTGATCGCCGCGGCCACAGCGTTCAATACCAGCGAAACAATAAGCACAAACCCCAGGCTTAGGATCAATGAAAAGGAAATAAGCCGGTCTGTAAACACTTTCCACCACACTTTTTGGGTTTTGATCTTCAGTCCCCATATCCTGTTCAGGGAATCCTGGATCTCTCCGAATATGCCCGTTGCCCCTATCAACAATACGATAATGCCCACAGTTGTAGCAAATGCATTATGGTTGCTTAGGTGAATATTTTGAATGGATGTCTGTATCTGTAACGCTGCATCGCTGCCTACCAGTTTATTGATCTCTCCGTACAATTGACCGTTCAGTGCTTCTTTCCCGAATAAGAACCCTGTAACCGATAGCAAGATTACCAGGAGAGGGGCCACAGAAAGAACGGTATAATAGGCAAGGGAAGCGCTGTATTTTAGAATATTATCTTCTATGAATTCTACAAATACCTGCCTGATGAATCGGAATAATGTGATAACCCTTTTTTTCATAACAGTTTGATGTGGGGTATAATTCTATAATTGTACCATGTAAGTATTTCCTCGTTGCTTTTGCAAAAAATTCCTCAATCACCTCAGTAAACCTCCCTTATTATGCCCCGGTAAAAAAGTTAGTCACAGTTTTAAAATATCTATCGCATTGCTTTCAAGCCTCTTTCGGGGTAAATCAACGTTGCAGCGGGTATATTATTTGTATATCCTTAGCGATCCTTGCCCCGAAACAGCAATGTTAAAGGTTTTGTTGGCAGTAATATTGAACTTATACTGACAAAACCACCCGGGGATGATATTTGAAGATTATTTAAATAGAAATATATTGAAAGCGCTGATCATAGACGACGAAACGGATATTTGCTATCTACTTAGCAGGTTGCTCAAGCAAAAAAATCTGGATACCTTTTTCGTGAACACTCTCTCAGACGCAGATAAAGCCCTTAGAAAAGACCAACCGGAGATCATTTTTTTAGATAACCACCTCCCCGATGGCTTGGGGATGAACTACATTACTCATATCAAAAAAAATTATCCGGATATAAAGATTGTAATGATCACCGCTCATGATTCAGCAGATGACCGTGAAAAAGCAATCAAAAACGGCGCAGATTATTTTATCGGAAAACCGTTTACCAGTGAGATCATTTATAAAACAGTTGATGACGTTTCAAACTAATCCCGACTTGAGAAAAAAAATTCACAGCACACCCCAAAAATCCACATAAAATGGAAATGTTCAATACCGGTCTGTCAGCAAAGTTTTCAGGCTTATTGTTTTTCCTCAAACGCTCCAAGCAGGAATTCGAAATGGTAGCTGATGAGATCGAGAACAACCCGTTAAAAACGGCATTGAACGGTTTGTCTGATGAGAGCAGTTATTATGCAGGGGAAATCAAAAGTTACCTCAAATCCCTCGGGGTTAACACGGGTGTAATCGAATCAGTTAAAGACGAAGCAGAGGAATATTATTATCCGCTTACTGCAGAAACGGGTAAGGGAGATGAACTCTTGTCGATTTGCAGTCATAATGAACTTACCCTCCTGCAGGCATATAACGATCTGCTGGAAGAGCCGATCCCTTTTCAGAGTCTTAAGGAAATTATGATCTACCAACTGAATGCCCTTAAGTATACCTTTCTCAAAATCAAGACCCTTAATACAGCAAGATTCGTTGCTTATTAATTAACCGACGTGAACAGCAAATGGTAAATCAACTCCCGGATCTGTTGAAGGAAATCTACGATAAACATGCTGCCATGATGTACGGAAGCATACTCCGCATCGTCAAAGAGAAAAAATCCGCAGAAGCGGTATTGCTCAGCGCATTTACAGAAATTAAAACAGCATTGAATTCGGGCACGTGCTTTCGGGAACCGCTTTGGTTTTTGAAATGTGCAAGAAGAAATGCCTTCACTTATCTTCAGGACAAAGGCTTAAACCAATCTTATCGCCATGCGGTTAGCGCCGGCATTGATGACCTGAGGCGCCTCGGTTAACTTCCTGTACGTTACAGTTTAGCATCATTTATGCAAATGTTTACCGGCCTGCTGACTATGGATTTCAGGTTTAAATACAGGCGCCGTTTATGGACATTAATTTCAAACAGCTTCCTTTTTATATACGGTTCACCCTTAAACTGATCATGATCACGCTGCTGGGTGTCATCCTGATCTACGGCAAAACGCTTTTTGTTCCCCTGGCCTTTTCAATCCTCCTGGCCATTCTATTGCTTCCTGTTACCAATTTCCTGGAGCGCAGGATCTTATTTCCGAAAGCCCTGGCAAATATCAGTTCTGTAATGATCGCGATGACGGTGATCGGTACGCTGATATGGTTCTTATCCCATCAAATAGCTACATTCCTTAAAGACATACCGGCACTCCGGGCCAACCTTGAGGTCCATTATGAAACGCTTCAACATTGGATACAGCAAAGGTTTCACATCAGCGAGACGCAACAAACCTCTCTGATAAACAGTGCCGCCCCTGATGCCAAAACCACCGGGACAAATATGATCGGCGGTGCATTTTTCACCATAACCAACACATTATTTTACGTCATAGTGGTGGCCATTTATACTTTCCTTATCCTGCATTACCGCCATACGATCAAAAGATTTTTATTGTCGGTTTTTCGCCGGGAAGAGGAACAGAATGTTACGGAAGTGCTGCAGGAATCGAAAGGCATTGTACAAAAATATATGACCGGGCTTATTATCGAAATGGCGATCGTGGCAGTGGCCAATTCATTGGTGTTGATGATCATCGGGGTCAAATACGCGATCTTCCTGGGCGTATTTTCTGCTATCCTCAATATCATTCCCTATGTGGGCATACTGACGGGTATTGTATTTTCCTGCCTCGTCACCCTTACCACTTCCGTGCACCTCAGCGATATCCTCTGGATAATCGTCGGGTTTGAGATCATCCATTTTATTGATTGCAATTTCCTCATGACGAGAATCGTGGGTTCAAAAGTAAAGATCAATGCATTGGTCACGATCATCGGTGTGGTGATCGGCGGAACATTGCTCGGGCTTCCCGGGATCTTCCTTGCACTACCTACGATCGCGATACTTAAGATCATTTTCGACAGGGTGGAAGACCTTAAGCCCTGGGGTATGTTGATGGGAGACGAAAAATATTCGCCGGGAGAAATTTACATGCGGATGAAGAACCTGCGTAGGAAAAAACCACGGATCCAAACGGTAGAGAATTCCGGTTCAGATACTATCTGAAACAAAAAGGAGCAGATACTGCTCCTTTTATATTGATGTCATTAAGCCTTATTTTTTTCGCACGCCTGATGAAGTAGAGAATAAGGAATACCACCAGGCCAACTCCGATAACACCTACCCATATGCCTGCTTGAAAAATATCTCCTATGGCCTCACAACTGCTTAACCCTACAAGAAGAAATAACAGAGTGGCCGTTAATGCAAATGATAATCGGTTCATAATAAAGGGGTTTTATGGTTTTGAAATATTGTCTCCTGTTGCTAATGGCGGTTGTTTTCTTTCGGCATCCATCTCAGTTTCATCGGGTGAATGGGATATAAAAACTGCGTTCTCCCGCTTGGATTGTCCCGAAATTCTCTTGTAGTACTTCTTTGCCGGTAGCTCTCGTGACCCGGGTAGAACAGCGCGAGAATTTGTGTTTGATCCCCTTTTTTCTCTCCGCCTTTCGGGAAGTGCCGTTGTATCATTTGCCATAATCGCCTTGTTTAATCCTGTACTGCAAAGCACATAAGTTTCTATATTTGTGCCAAGGATTTGATATCCTTGCCTGTAGGGATTTTTTTTACAGTCCGTGCAAGGTGTAAAATAACTTACCGGTAAAGGGGAATTTATTTCACGGTTAATATAGCAGTACAATTTTTTTTATTTCATTAGCTGTTTTACTATCTTGGCAGCATTTTAGCATTAACCTCATAAATACCTTAATAACAATTTAAATTTACAACTATGAGCAAGAAATTAATGACAGGTGTAGTATTAGGAGCAGCTGTCGGAGCAGCCCTCGGGATTCTGTTTGCACCCGATAAAGGAAGAGAAACCCGTAACAAAATCGCAAAAAAAGGTGCCGGCTTAGGTGACTCAGTTCGCAATAAGTTCAATGAATTGGGAGAGGCGCTCCAGGAAAAGTATGACAGTATCAGGGGTGAGGCAAATGATATGATGGAAAAAGGAAAAGATACTGCACAGAACTTTAAGGATAAGGCTAACGATGCAAAGAAAGGATTTGAAGATACCAAGAAGACCTACGCATAGTTTGTATTTTTTTTTAATCGGATAAGTTCCGACGATAAATAACTGCAATGGAAAACGAAAAACCGCCCGGTGTGATTGAATCCCTGTTCGACAGAACGACGGATTATATTGAAACCCGTGCAGAATTACTAAAGCTGAAAGCTGTAAAAGGCACTTCAGAAATTGTATCAGGACTTGTCTCTAAGATAGTGCTGATAGTGGTATTTTGTTTCTTCCTGATGGTGCTTAATATTGCATTGGGGCTTTGGCTCGGTGAAATGTTAGACAAGACCTATTACGGGTTTTTTGCACTCTCGGGCTTTTATCTTATCGTCGGGCTTATTATTTATGCTTCCCGCAAATCGTGGTTGGTAACACCGGTCGCTAATTCCATTATTAAGAAAATTTCATAACAAGCCGATGAAAATGAATACTTCCACCGACCTGGATACAGCTATTGAAGAATTGGAAAGGCGAAAAGTATTACAGGAGGCGATGTTGAATGATCAGTTTCATGCTACCGTTGATCACTTCAAACCAAAAAATCTTCTTAAAGCAGCATTTAGTAAAGTAGCTGAACCCGGCAGTGCCGGCAACGCCGTATTAACAGCAGCCGGTGGATTGGGCATCGGGTTCCTTGCCAAATCACTTATTATCGGAAAGAGTACGGGTATATTATCCAAACTTGCTGCAAGCGCACTTAAAGTAGGGGCTACAAATTCTGTTCTACACAATTCTGATAAGATCACCGCCTGGGGCAAAGCTATCTATAACAATCTTTTCAAAAAGAAGAAAAAGGGTACGATATAAAACTTTTGTAATTCAAAAAAGAACCTATGTCTGATGATAAAATGCCTGAAGCCAAGAAGGACACCTCGCAGCCGGGAAGAGAAGAAGAGGTGATACCACAAAGCCCTTCAACACAAAAAAAGACAGAAGGGGCCGCAATGACCGAACTCCCGGTTAAAGATAAAGAGACTGCAGCAGAAACCGAAGGTGAACGTCGATTTAAAGAAGGGACAGCAAATAATAATGACACGGAATAATCGATGATCCGTTGATTGTCCACGCGGCCTTGCCGCGTTTTTTATTTTATGGATGTTTTAGCACCTGCAAAAATGCTTTTCCACACCAGGTTAAAAAATGATTTTGTCATCACCCTTTTAAAACCCAGGTCTGCCTTACGTGTATACCCACCCGAAGGGTTTTTATCTTTGATGAGAATGTTGGCCACAAAACTGGTTACACCCTTGGTCTCCAATTTATTGCTATCGCCCGTATTTTTCAGCAATTTCAGCTTTAAGTGGTCATACAATAAAAGAGCCTCGCCGTCCGCTTTAAGATTTTCCCCCTGCATCGCAAAAACATAACTTTTGATATTCCCGCTGTTTACAGAACCCATTCCCAGCGGTTCTATCACCGGGTTAAGTTTTGTCCCGTCAAACGGACCCACATTTCCCCGTATTTCAAATGCGCCGTTCGGCGAATTGAGCGGTAGAGTCCAGACCGAAGAAATATTAGCCATGTTTAAAAATTTGCAATTCACCTTCATGATCATATCGCTGTTCTTTTTTACATAGCGGTCTATATTGGTCATATTGGAAATCACCGCATTCACCTTATGAAAACTCACATCACCGGTTTTTTTAGAAAGTGCCCCTCTCTCTTTATATACCACATTGCCATTGTTGATCTTAACCGTTTTAAAATACATGTAAGGTTTCATCAACTTCAGCATCTGGTGCGGGTATTTTCCCATTTTGGATGCGGTGTCGGGAGTTACTGTCCTGTCATTAAAAATATTGAGAAGGGGTTGAAACGAGAGTTCATCGGCAATGATCTCGCGATCTGTAATGATCTTCTGTACATCTGCACCGGTGAGCCTGATATTATTGAACCGCAGGTTAAAGAGATCCTTCTGAAACTTTAGTGACCGTACAAAAGCGGCTTCGGAAATTACCGGTGTAAGTGCGGCATATTGAACGGAAACTGCATTATTAAATTTATCCAAAAGGACAGGCCCGATATCTACTTTATAGATCTTGTCTTTTGTAAGAAAAGAAAACCCTCCGGCCGATAGATCCCAGTTGCTGTTCCCTATAAGTTTCAGCATATCTGTTCCCGTGTAAATGCTGTCTATCCCTGAAGCATTAAATTTCAGGTTCTTCAATACCATCGGGGCTTCATTAACATTGGCCCGGTTGTATAAAGAAAGGGTTGTATTTCCCAAACGGATATTTTTTACAATGGCCTCGTCAAAGAAATTATTATCTATCTCTAGCGTTTCATTGGAAGCCCCGGCTTTTTTTCCGCGGTAAAAGCCCAGTATACCGCCGTCTGTACTTAATGAGTCAGCCTTAAGTACCCTGTTGATAATAAAAGCATTTGTCGATAGACCGGTTACCCGGCTGTTTGCCAGGGATATAATTACTTTTTCGGTGCGCAGGTCTTTTTGCAGAAATTTATTCACTTCCAAAAAGCGGCCGGGAGCATTATATTCTATTCCTTCAAATGTAAGGAGGCGGCCCGCCTTCTCATTTTTTACATTTGCTGTTTTTACTGTGGCACGTACATCCTTTACCAGGTAGCTGATAATATTGTCGTAGTTCCGGGTACTGTCAATTTTAAGATTCTTCAGGTCTACATATACTCCCTGCAAACCGGTATGCGGACTTTTTTTTCCTCTTGCAAAAGCGATCGTTCCGTCGATGATCTTTATTTCCCCGGCTTGAATCCTTTTAAATTTACCGGTAAGTTTTTCATAGAGTGCCAACGTATCAGCCGCTGTAAATTGTACCGGTTCTTCTTTGCCGGTATTGATCAGGGTGATCACGGGCCTTACTATTTCTATGGTTTGCGCCTCCAGGGTATTTTTGCTGAGGAATGAAGGAATGTTCGCTCCCGTTATGGAGAGTTTTTCTATACGAACATTAAAAATAGTACGGGCCATTCCTGCGGTATCATCGGTATACAATTGTTGTTGCAGGGAATCTGACTGCAGTACAATATTATAGAACACCGCATTACCTGCTATTTCATCAATACGGCTGCTGTCATAATGTATATAATAAGTACTGTCGGTACCCCTTGCAACAGCCTTTTCAATTTGATTACGGATCACTCCTTTTTTATTGAACTGCCACCAAATTATTCCGCCGGCTGCAGCTGCCAAAATAATTACAATTATGTAGCGGAGTAAATTTTTCAAGAGTTATTTTTTAAAATTTAAAAAGGAAGCCCGATGGCAATATTCAGGATCAGGTTCTCCCGGCGCCATGCACGGGAACCGAAATCAAATTGGTCCAACACCCATCTTTCTCCGTCGGGCAGGTAAGGTTTACGTAGCGGTGTTCCAAGGTCCGCGCGAATCAATAAAACAGTAGCATCAAAACGGATACCGATACCGCCCTCTACGGCAATTTCTTTCATAAACTGTTTGGTTAATTTTCCTGCCGGGCCAAATAGTATACTGTCCTTTGTCCAGATATTACCCGCATCTAAAAACACCGCACCGCTTAAGGTCTTGGAAAAAGGAACGCGAAGTTCTGTATTGGCAAGTAATTTATAATCCCCGCCAATCAGTTGGAAGAAGCGTTGATCTTTCGCTGTAGGCCGGTATGATCCGGGGCCGAGGGTACGTGAGCGGAAACCGCGGATAGAATTGGATCCGCCGATGGTATATAATTTTGTAAAGGGCAGGAGCCGTGAATTATTGTAGGGAAGCCCGATACCGAGAAGGAGGCGGTTGGCCCAATCATACCCGTTAGTAAGGCGGCGCGTATAGTGATAATCCAGATCCAGTTTTACATATTGCGCAAACGGAACACCGAAGACTGATTTGGAACGAAAAGATTTTGCTCCCGTTACCGGCCCGGCGATATTACCGGAAATATCGATACCGGCATTGAAATAAACTTTATTCTTTTTTGAACGGAAATTGGAGTTGTAGGTGTACGAGGCATACGAGCCAAGTACAACTTCTGAATTTACTGACAGCAGCAATGAAGGATTCAGCAAAGCCTCTTTGCGAAATGAATCTGTTATATTGCTCGCCTGCAGGTAGCTAATGGAAATGGGCGAGAGGGTGTATTGCTGTTGCACATTCGGTTTCCACGTAGCATCGAGGAGAAACGAAAAAGATTTTTTGTAAATAATACATCTCTTCGCAAAAACTCATACCCCAATAAAAATTAGTATTGGGAGGGTAAAAAAAGCTTTCCTTTATCCGAAAAAACGGGGTGACATATTTCGGGACCTTCAGGGTGAGTTCGGTTCCCAACCGTATATTGTTATTCTTTACTGCGGTACCTGATGTAGTTTCGATGGCTCCGTACACTTTTATACCCAATTGCTCTGCTCCCTTAAAAGCATTACGGTTCTTATAATTAAGGCTTACCTGTGTTCCCAAAAAATTATTCTCTTTGGTAAAGCCATCCAACTCGGCCTGAATAGAATTCTTTTTTGCGGGAGTTAGGTAATAGTAGGCGTTGAGGAGATAAGGCTTGTCTTTCCGCAAAGAATCTTTAACCGGCTCAAAGCGGTTTTTTACAAACTTAAATGCGGGTAGGTTGATTAGCCTGTTCAGCGTGGTGTTTTGTTGGCGGCTGCTGTATATCCTGCCGGGCCGGTAAGTGATCATCCGCGAAAACACGCTGTTGTCAATGGTTGGACTTGTTTTGATCTTGAGGCTGTCGTAAGTGTCAAAATTTACTTTTGCCGTATCCGTTTTTGCGGTTTCCAGGGAGTACCGGGGGAACACGAAAATATCATTGATACGGTATGGATGCTTTGCAACTTCCGGTATGGTCTTTTTAATATTCAGGATGAGATTCACCTTTCGATCCCCGACCGTACTGTCTGCATAAGCCATCAGGTAATCCGGGTTGAAATAATAATAGCCTTTTGTTTTGAGTACAAGATCGAGGCGATCTCTTTCTGCGGTAATATCACTGAAGCGGTAGGGGTTGCCGGTCTTAAGCAGGCCGGCCGTTTCAGAATTTCTTTTCAGCAATTGCAGCAGGGCCGAGCTGTCTTCTACCCATTCTATTTTTCCCAGGCGGTATTGAGGCTGTACCTGAGCGGTATAGATCGCTTTCGTAAAATAACGGCCGGTGTTAATCGTATCGCCCTGCACGGTGGTATGAAAATACCCGAGATTTTCCATCAGCGATTCCATGTTCTGTGCCGTAGCGGTTGCATTTACACGGCTGCTCAGTACCGGCGGCTCACCCAGGGTCTTACGGAGGAATGCTTTGAGCCCTTTTTCTCTTTTCGGTTCGCCGAGTACATACCACCACCAAACCTTATAAGGTTGGCCGAGTAAAAATTTATTTGGTTTGGGCGATGCCGCCAACCCTATCGTTTTCTTTAATGACTTCGCGCGACCGGCGGTTTCTTTATTTTTTTGTATGGTGATCGATGTTCCCTTGTACAGTCTTTCACCCGGGGGAAGAAAGCGCTGAACGCTGCATGAGGATGCAGCAAGTATAAAAACCAACAGTATTATGGCAGAAGCACGACTCATTGTTTGGCTTTTTTCTTTCTACGGAACAATTCATTAAACTTATTATAATCCAGGGTAACCACGAAGGCCAGGCCTGTTTCAACAACATACCCGTCCAGTACCACTTCAAACTGATTTTTTGTATAGGCCCTTATCAAATACCTCCCGTCTGCTGTAAGTTTATACGCAACAGAAAGATCCGGTTTGAACCCTGAACTGCCGGTTGCTTTTGCGGTAGCATCATTACCTGAAAGGCCGAAATTTTGCCCGACGCTGATCACTACCCTGTCGTTTGCAAAAGTTTTGCTGACTGCCACATTCAGGTCAGTACGTTCGGTATTGCCGCCGTTGGAAAAGTCATTATAAGAATTCAGGTTAAGGTCCACATCTATTCCTTTAAAGATATCGCCGGCAATTTCATTGAGGGCCGAAGACAGGAATTGGCTTACACTCTGGCGCGCGAGATCATTAAAATCGCTGCCGTTACCTTTAAAGAAATCACTGCTTTGCTCGCTTACAAAACGGTTGAATAACAACAGCGAAAATACCTGCTTATTGATGGCTGCCGGGTCTGTGCGCATTTGTTGCAGTTTATTTTCAAGAGTAGTCCGAAGGTCATTGTTCAGCAGGTTGTTCGATTCCGGCAGCTGTATATCAAAATTGATGTTCGGTTTACTTAACCGGCCCGTGAGGTATAGGATAACGCGAAAAGGTAATTGTTGGTTAAATGAATTGGACAGGTTCGGTGTTACATCTGTGACCTCGTTTGTGAGGAGGTTATTGGAATTGGTGTTGGCAATATATTCGGCAACAATATTTGCCTCTGCCTGCAGGGGTTCTCCCGCAAAACTGATCGTACTGCCTTTGATGAGGTTAAATTTCCTTTGCAGGAATTGGTAATGCAGGTCGTAATACCCTTTATCCAAAACATAGGTCCCTGCCAAAACCAGGTTTCCGCCCGGATCTACACCTGCATTCAGGTTTGCATCTCCCTGCACCCTGATCTCATCACCGGTGGCCGGATCCAACAAAATAGTAAGCGCTGCTTCTTTGGTGAGGCTGATATTTAAATTATAATTTAAAAATTGTGCAAAGGCAGCCGTGGGCTTTTTTGCGGGTTCAAATCCTATGGCCGGCGGATTTACCTCAAAGGTATCACGATCCACGAAACGTACAATGGTGCTGATGTCATTTTTGGAATACCCGGCCTGTGGTAACACTATGCGCACATCACTTTTATCATTTACTGAAATATCACCTTCAATATTCGGTGATGCGGAATTACCTGTGACAGATACATCTACATCAACCGCAGCAAAACCATATACCTGGCTCTTTATCGTTTTTTTGGCATTGACCAATACAAAATCATTAGCATTGATATCGAGGTCAAGATCATAGTCCATCATACTCTTCGAACGTATTGTTCCGTCTACGATCATTTTATGGTTGAGTGAATCTGTAACAGTGAAGTTCGGAAAGCTGAGATTTGGGTATGCCAAAACGATCTTTTGCTTATCGATCAAATAGGGTGTGCCCAGTTCTGCAATTGCAAACCGCACCGTATCAAAATTCAATTGACCGTTCCAGCGGGGATCGGCAAACTTGCCGGTCAGCTTTACATTACCGGAAATATTCCCGGAGGAATTGACGATTTGCCCCGCGGAAAATGCTTCGAGTGTTTTTATGCTGAGTTGTTTGATCTGCATATCTGCATCAAACTCACGGTTCACATCGTTCAGGTAATAGTTACCTTTTAAAGTAAGGTCATTACCCGCTCCTGCCAAAGCCATTTCACCGTATACATTATTATCTGATTGCTTCCTTGCATTAAAACTGAGGTTACCCAAGGGATGTTGCATAAACTGCAGGTCGGTAACGGTTGCATTACCGGTAAAGGCCGGCAGGGATTTGTTGATATCACTCACCGTCGCTTTCATATCCAGAACGCCCGCAAGAAAAACCGTGTCCCGGTTTAATATAGAGCTAATGCTCTTTAAATTAAAATTCTCAATGTTCACATCAATGGGTGCATTCGGTATTAATTGTTGGCTCTTAACAGCAATCGTTGCGGTATCGCTGCTGATCAAAAAATTATTAACAATGATACCCCGGGGTGAATATTGTATGTAATTATCAGGCGCTACTTTCCATCTTTCATAATTAAGTAGGAGCGTATCCTGCATGCGAAAAGAATAAGTATCGCCGCTTACAAAAGCTGAACCCGCAAGGCCGAACCAATTTCTCGCGACTGCATCTTTGGTGATAGCATTTACAGAGAGACTGTCTCTTGCAGCACCGCCGTTAATAGCCGTTGCATACAAATTATTTCCGGGCATCATGAGCGTATCAAATGTTACATCATAATTGATCCGTGCGTTTCGGGAACCGATGTTTATTTTTCCGTTCGCTACATGGGTTGTGGTATAAGTGAGTTGCGGTATAGTGGCATTAAAGTTTAACGCGCTGTCTGTATCGGCAGAGGAATAACTTCCGGAAAAAATAATATCATCATAACTGCCCAGCCCCGGAAGGAAACCCTTCAGGATGGGGCTTTCGCGAATGACTCCTTTCATCGCGAATTGTTGCTCAGACAGCGGCGCGGCAGAAGGGGTGTATCCCGGTATTTTGTAAAACCCGTGGATATAATTCTGAAGTGATATACCGATCTTATCGTAATCAAACGCTCCGCCGGCCCGTACCTGTGCAAACGGGGCATTCAAAATAATAGAATCCACGCCGTTTATCGACGATGCTACAAGTGAGCTGCTGTCAAGCCGGTAAAAGTTCTTCCCACTCTGCATCTTTATACTGTCTAACAATAAGGAAGCGCCCAGGTTACGCGGTCGCAGGTTCTGTGCGTCTATCTGCGCCGTCACGGAAAAGTTCAGCGTATCCTTGGTAAGATGTAGTTTATTGAGTTGTGCAGTATCTACCCGGAGGTTGCCCTTTATCATCGGGTATTGCCCGCGCATATCCGCATTGATATTGTATGAAAGACGCAGGCTGCTGTCGTTGATACTGCCGATACTTTTTATCAAACCTCCTGAGAAGTCTGCAGAGATATCTGCGTTACGGTAATTGTACTTATTATATTGCAGTGAAGAGACATCCGCTTTTATTGATGAGCGCATCGTTTTATAATCGAAGCCGGTTCCCTTGGCAATAAAGGTTCCTGCAACATTGCCCAGCACACTGTCCTGCTTTATCAGCCTACCGATGGCAAAACCGGGAGTAGAAACGATAAGATCATACACTGCGCGCTTAGGATCTTTAATATTTTTGATGTACCCTTTTACGATCATCGGTCCATAACTGCTGCCCAGCCTCATGTCGGCGTTGATATCATTTTGTGTTCCTTTAAATTTTCCGGCAGCGGATACCTGCGCAGGTAAGTTAAGCTGCTGCAACAGGGCGGGTGGTAAAAAACCCTGAATAACATTTTTGCTGACCGTTGCACGCGTAAATGCCAGGTCGTAATTGATCTTCGCGGGGTCCATGATGTTGGTAAGGTTTACCCGGCCCGTAAATGAGAGGTTTTTGGCTGAGGCAGATACATTTGCGGTTAAAGTATTGCGGTTTCCCGATATCTTTCCCCTCAGATTAATGAGCTCAGGTAAATTAGCCAGTTGTTTCTGATTCTGCGGCGGTACGAATCTCAGCAGGTCCTTTTTAAAAATATTACTTTGATCTATATATAGGTCATAAGAGAATCTTTTCGGGTCCGTCATATTATATAATGTCCCGCTTCCGGAAAGTCGTGAGCCCGAGAGCCCGCTCAGTTGCAGGTAAGGCAGGTACAGGCGCTGAAGGTTTCCCCTCAGTTCTGTATTAAGGTTTACATATAAGTTGGCAAACTGAGCCTTCGGGAAAGATTTGGCCATAACGGCAGGGGCGAGCAGGTACAGGTCATTAAATGCTATGACGGTTCCGTCCAGCTTTGCCTTTACCAGGCTGTTTTGCGGGAATTTGGTTATAGCAGCAATGCTGTCGTATGCAAGTTCAAACGAGTTTTGTATAAGAGAGCGGGAGGTTTTTATGTATACTTCACTTGCAGATAAAAGCGTATCTGTGAAAACCAGGTTCAGGTGAGTGCTGTCCAGCGCAAAACCGCTTGTATCCCTGAAAGTAAATTGTTCTATGCGTGCAGTAGTGCTGTCCTTTGAGTAAACAAAGCCGGCTATGGAAGCATTGATGTTTTTTGTATCGAAATGCGAAAGGTCCAGCCCGGCAGCGGCAGGCTTATTAATATCATCGTATTTTATCTGCGTATGTGATATGTTCAATTGCTTAGCGGCAAAGAACCAGGGTAATGCAGGAGCATAAACGGAATCTGTTATTTTTTTCACAACAGCTTTAGGGGAAGAGAATACAATTGCAGAACTGTCCAGCGCCAGTGAGTCGGCAGTACCTCTTGCCTGCGCGATACTGAATAACATATTTGCCCCCGCAAGCCTTGTGATCTTATTGGAATAATACATCCCGGAAATTTTATTATCGATCAACACATCCACATCGCGGAGGTTAATATGTTTTGCGGAAATAAAAAGTTCATAAGGTGTAGTTTTCAGTGAATCGCGCACAGCTTCCGCAACCGGTAAAACCGGTAATGCCTTGTATGTATTCATAATGAATTTTACACCACTTGCAGTAAAATCATTGATACCGAAATTTACACGATCGGGTTGAAATTTATTGTTGGTAACATCCAGGTTTTTTATGATGGCACTGAAATCATTCCCCGCGAACTGATCGCGAAAATTCAGTGCTACATTTTCGAATATCAACCGTTCCAATGTAAGTTTTAATTCTGCGGTGTCTTTATTCGCCGTCGTGGATTTGTTGCCCGAAAATGCATTCACCAAAAAGGCATAATTAAAAACGGAATCTTTTTCCCCCCGGGAAACATTCACCATGATGTTTTTTAAAAGCACCTTATGGATATCGGTATTACCCTGCAATAATTTCATCATATCCAGGTCAACCGTTAATTCTTCGCCGTAGAGGAGCGTGTCTTTGTTTTGATCCTCGATGTATACATTTTTCAACCTCAGCCATTTCGGTAAACTGTAGTCAATGAGCCCGATCTCCACTTTTGTTTTAAGCTTCCGCTCCAGGTAATTTTCTACCTGGTTGCGCACTACTTTTCTGCCCGCAGGAATATTAATAAATAAAAATGCAAGAAGAATTAATACAAGCACAGAGACAAAGATCCATAGAAGAACCTTTCCTGTTTTTTTTAAGATCGTATCTGTGCTTGCCATCCGGGTTAAAGAAATTTTATTTTTTGCAGTCTTCTGAGGCGGTGGTATTCCGGTTCCCCTTATGAAATTTTTATGCCTCAATATATCACCTAAAATTCCCTGTATTTCGGATAGCAAAATACAGGTAAAGATCGCCCCGGGGAAATCTGTGTATTTAATTACACAATGCCCGGGACTTCCTTATTAGTAAAGATATGCCCCTTAGCATTTTAATCATCACGGGACAGATCAAATCCCCTTTTAAAATCCGGGGATCATCAAGGATTTTACGTCATTAAAGAGTGATGTTTATTTGATAAAATTAAGCCCAAATAAACATTAATAACGTCTTGGGTCCAGGGATGTTTTTCGGGAGTAAAATAATCGTTTTTGATTTTAAAGTCAGTTTTGACGGAGTGTTTTTCATCTGTTAATTCAGTGAAAAAGGAGTGAAACGATTTACAATTAACCACGTGAAAAAGCCGGGAGTAAATAAATTTATCTCACAACATTTCACGGTAATAAGTACCGTAGAAATAATGCATAACTTTTTATCGTCGCTCCTTTTTACAAAGCAGTTTTATTGCGGGAAAATTTATTTGGTTTACAGGTAATATCCGGGTTCGTCATTTTTTTTCTGACCGTTTGATTTTTATTTTTTCTTTTGGATCGTCTCTTTTGCGAGTGCTTTATTTATTGCTGAGGACTTCAGTGTT
Source organism: Ferruginibacter sp. (assembly GCA_037719665.1). Lineage (GTDB taxonomy): Bacteria > Bacteroidota > Bacteroidia > Chitinophagales > Chitinophagaceae > Ferruginibacter. Next base: position 42,548 of record JBBJLU010000008.1, on the reverse strand, counting down.
TCTTTTTCGCTGTCATAAACTTTGTCTGTTGCAAACTTATCTTTATGCCTGATGAGGAGCCGGTATTATCCTTATCGCCGAAACGGTTTTTGATCTTTACCAATACAAATTCTCCCTTTAGTTTTTTTCCTTTCAGCACAAATTTAAAATCGCCTTTCTTAAACCCGTTTTTCAATACTTTTCCGCGTTTGCAGCCGGGTCATCCGTCAATGCGGTATACGATCCTTTATCCCGGATCTCCACGATATTGGCCCCGTAATTTCCTTCCGGTATCACCCCTTTAAAATCTTTGTAATCATAAGGGTGGTCCTCTACCATCATTGCTAGTCTTTTATCTGCAGGATTCATAGAGGGCCTTTGGGAACGGCCCAACTTTTAAGTACTCCATCCATTTCCAGGCGAAAATGATAGTGAAGGCGAGAGGCTTTATGTCGTTGCACTACCAAAGATAATTCCTTCTCCCTCTTTCTTACTGCCGCAACCGGCTCAGGGGTGTCGTCAAATTTTCTTTTCTTTTTATACAGCGCGAGGCTCATGTCAGGAGGCTTTTTTCTTTTTTGTTTCCATGCTGGCTTTCAGTTGTTCCATAAGGTCCTTTGCTTTGCTGTGTACAATTTTCATCACCGGCTCCTTGGTAGCCTTCCCTTTTGCTTTGGCGTTGATCACTTTCATAAGCGCGGCACTATACGAATCTTTGTATTTTGAAATGTCAAATTTCCCGGAAAGTTGCCCGATTAGCGCTTCCGCCATTTTCAGCTCGGCCGGCTTTACTACCGATTTTGTCGGCAATTCGAGGTCTGTGGTTTCCCGGATCTCCTCATGAAAACGGATCCTGTTCAGAATGATCACATCATCTGTGGCCCTTAAGATGGCCAGGTGTTCCTTATTACGCATCACAAAACTGGCTACACCGGCTTTTTTGGTTTTTAACAGCGCTTCCCGAAGCAGTGCATAGGGCCGGACGCCCGATTTTTCCGGTGCCAGGAAATAGGGCATCTCGTAATAAACACTGTCTATTTCTTCCGCCTTCACAAAATCGGTGATCTCAATCAGTTTGGTCTTTACGGCATTTGCCTTTTCAAAATCCTTATCATCCAGGACCACATATTTGCTCCCCAGGTCGTATCCTTTTACGATATTTTCCCATTTCACTTCCTTGCCCGTCTTTTCATTGATGCGCAAGTATTTAATATGGCTGTTGTCTTTTTTATCCAGCATATCCAGGCTGATATTGCTCGATTCGGTGGCACTGTACAGCTTTACAGGAATATTTACCAACCCGAACCCGATCGCTCCTGTCCATAATGGTCGCATAGTTCTAATTTTAATTAAGGTTAATTTGACTCCATGATCTTCATGATCATTTTTTCTTCCGGGGTTAAGTCAGCACGGCCGTTATTGATTTCAATCTCGTCCAGCCCGCTGAAATATTTTTCGAGGCTTTTATTTTCATATAGGGATATGATAAGCGGGTGCACATAATATTTTTTACAAACCGTCCTTGTGTTTCCCAGTTGTTCCGCTACTTTGTCCAACGCCTGCACAATATTCTTCTTTGTGTCTGTTTCGGTATCTGCAAAGCCCATTTCCTTAAAAGCAAGAAATGCATTTACCGTACCGGACCAGGTCCGAAAATCCTTTGCGGTAAATTCGCTGCCGCTGATCTCCTTTATATAATCATTTACCATCCCGGAATCCACACTATGCCTGGTTCCGTCCTTGTGGTAATACTGGAAAAGCTCTTTGCCCGGGATATCGCGGCATTTTTGAACGATAGCAGCCAATTTTTTGTTTTTCAGGGTAATGTCATGTTGTATGCCTTTCTTCCCGACAAAAGAGAACTTCAGTTTTCCCCCGGAGATCTCCACGTGTTTATCCTTTAATGTAGTAAGGCCAAAAGAACCGTAGAGTTTTTCATAAATATTATTTCCCACGCGGATATTAGTTCGCTCCATGAGGGTTACGACCGTTGCTAATACTTTCTTTTGCATGAGGTCAGGTGTGGCAAGATCTTTTTCCAACTGCAGCCTGATCGCCGGCAATGCTTTTCCGAAAGACAGCATCCGGTAAAACTTGGTATGATTGCGTAACGCGTTCCAGGCCGGATGATACCGGTATTGCTTCCGCATTTTAATATCTGTCCCGGTTGCCTGCAGGTGGCCGTTATCCAATGCACAGATCCAAACATTTTCCCAGGCCGGGGGAATGACCAGGCTTTTGATTCTTGTTAACCGGGCATCATCGGTCAGTTTTTTTTCGCCCTCTTCGTACAAAAAAGATTTTCCTTTTTTCCTGCGTACTATACCGGGTACGGTATCCTGTACATATACCAGGTTGATCGCTTTTGCGGTCTTCTCGGGATCATGCAGGATCTTCTCCATCTTTTTCTTAGGGAGTTTTACCGTCTGCTCATCTGCTACGTTCATGTCGTTCCTGTCTTGTTTTACAGACAGCAACCTGATATAAGAAACTTTTGTGCCCCGCTTTCCCGGGACCCGTTTGAGATACGTTCGTTCTGAAAACGGGAATTCTGTCTTAAACCCTGAGTAATAATTTCTACGTATGTTAACTTATACACATTATCGACAGCACAACAGAATTTGGTATGTGCTTTGAATTTTACATAGGAAATAAATTATCCGTTATGCAGTACAATGATACCCCGCTCAGTTTCCTTCGCGAAAAGATCCAGGAGATAAAAGTTGCATTGTTTAAGTCTGAAATAAATTCAGAGTTATCGCTGCCTAACAATATCATTGAAACGATCAGCACCGATCCGGATGGCAATGTTTATTTTTTTACTTCCTGCCGCGGAAACTATGCTGCACAGATCGATCAACCTTTCTACGCCTATCTTGAATACCACAAAAAGGGAACAGATACAAAGCTTCGTATCAGCGGAAAGGCGATCATTGTAAAAGATGAAGCTGATGTGGCTTCACCGGAGAATGAGGAGCATGGCATTAATACTACTTCGATCGTGTTGGTTAAAATGAAGATCATGCAGGCAGAATACTTCGGCCAGCCTGCACACCATAACGATTCCTGGACACAGAAGTTAAGATCAACCTTTACGCATCTTTTCTCTCCTTCATCAGGAGAACAGCATTATAATTTCGGATAATTGAATCAATAGAAATAGGATCTCAGGACCAAACAGTCTTTTTACGCAAAAAGCAATAACACCTCCCGTCTTTTAATAGGACGGGAGTTTTTTGTGAAGGATATCCCCGGTCGCTTATGCGAATTTCTTTTCTATTGTTTTACAAGTTTGCCGGCTCCAACAGGTTTTCCGTTGCGGGTTATCTTATAATAAAAGATCCCGTTGGCAGTATTTACAGGAGTTACTTCATTCATGCCCGGAAATAATTTTGATGTTGACATTATCTTTCCGTCAGAAGTGCAGAGGGTTAAGGTTACAACATCATCAAAATTATTCACCGCAAAGAACGAACCTGTAAATACAGTCGGATAACAAATAATTTTATTGTCATCGCCATTGCTTATTACCACCACATTACTGAAGGTAATTTTCCCTGTATGCTCTGTAAGTTTTAACCTGTAATAATATTTTTCTTCTATTGCAAAAAGATCGTCATAACTGCCGGACGGTGTAAACGCCTGAGTATACACCGAAACAAATGAACGCCCGTTTACAGATCTTTCCAATGTTACAGATTCTCCTGAATTACCGGTGTGGGTCCAGGTGCAGCGGTTAACAGAGCCGTTCCTGTATCCCCGGAGGTTGATCTTTGCAAGAGCTACTACAGCATTATTATTCAGGACTCCAAAGGGAGAAAAATCAGTATACCCGTTGGCTGTTATGCTGAATGGATCAGTTCCCGAGGCTGAGATCGGACCTGTTAATTGCCAAAATCCGGATACGAAATGACCCATCCTGCTTTGTGATCGGTCAAAGCCCGGGAGTTCCTGCGAGCCGTTCCATTGCAGCCCGATTGCAATATCAGATCCTCCGGGAATGGCTTCTTTTATAAACCAATTGGCATTTACCGCGCCTGTGGAATAATTACTTCCGGCCGGCGTTTCTCCCGAATAATTATTACTGATACCGGGTGCAACGCGTGCACTTAAAATATCCGGCGAACCGGTATTGGTTATGTTAACGGGGTTAAAAGAACCCGGAGTGCCGATAGGATAAATTAAGGTTCCCGTGCGACCGCCGACGCCGACATTTTCCATTGACAATGACCCGGTACCGTTAGTAACGATATAGCTGTTATTGAGATTGGTGACCGTGGAAGAAATGCCTGTCATCGTCACATTAGAATTATTCATGACTAAGCGGGCATCACCGGATAAATTTAAGTTCCCCGTAATGCTTAAATTTCCGGCTGCAGACACCGGTCCGAATACACCCATATTGCTTGCGGAAAAGGTAGAATTTATCCTCACGGTATCTCCGTTGAAATTCCGTAGCGCTAAAATACCCGGGCCCGTAGCAGCAGTACCCGAAAGAGCGGAATGAATATAAAGGCTATCAGTAGCTATATTAATACTGCTTCCCGGGTTCATGAAAAGGGTTCCGGCAAAAGCATCTCCGCCGCTGATAGTCGTGGTTAAACCCGCACCAATGTAGGCCGTGTCAGTTATACCCGGCGGTATCATGCTGTTCCAATTGGCTCCGTTAAGCCATTGTCCACCCGCAACTGAACCGTTAAATGTCATATCTCCGTCGTACCTGAAAAAATGAAACCCTGCCATATTGTTGGCAAAAAAGTATAAGTAGTTATTCAGTTCGAAATAACCTATAGGATTACTGCTTGCGGACCCTGAATAAATATCAAGTGCTTTGTTGGCATTGAGGCCGTCACTTTTCCAGGGTTCTACGTCAGTTATTCCGAAACGTGCATTGAACCAGGCAGCATTTTTATACACCATCATAGCCACCGCATTGCTTAAGTTATCCCGCACTTTCACGGTAGATGAAGGTGTACCGTTCGTTTTGTACAGTGTTGTGGTGTTTACCATCCAATACATACTGTTACCTTTTGCATAAGCACCGCCTGCCATGGATCCTCCTGCCGCATCCGGATGCAATTGTATGGTGCCGGCTTCTGTACCGTCTGTTCGCCAAACGGGCCCGTTATTATTTAAGGGGAAATAGAAGTAGTTATCATCAGTCAGAAACATAATATCACCTCGTGTAGCAGCTGTCCCCAGGGAGCTACCGCTGCCCGGGGTAATATCTTTTACCATATTTGTGCCCGTGTTTGTGCCGTCTGTGCTCCAAAGTTCGGTTCCGTTTGTGCCGTCATTACCCCAGAAATACATTTTTCCTTTATAAAGGCCGCATTCAAAACCTACACCTCCTGCCGGGTTTATGATCTTAACTATTGATGTGCCGGCGGATGTGCCGTCCGTTTTCCATAAATGCTGCCCTGTGCCGTCATTTGCCGAAAAACAAACCGTGTTCCCTACTTTACAAAATGCGCGGGCGTTGCTTGTTGCCGTTCCTGTCCGAATATCTTTTACCAACTGTGTGCCTGCCGCCGTACCGTCGCTTTTCCACAACTCATTTCCGTTTGTAACATCAAACCCGTTAAAAAACATTGTATTGCCGCTGATGCTGTAGTTTATATTTGATTGCGGATTGCTTGGAAATACCCCCGTACTTACGGCGGCCTGTGAAGCATCAAAGGTTTTTAACAGAAGGGTTCCTGCAGCAGTGCCGTCACTCCGCCAGAGTTGTCGTGTATATGTAATAATAAATGAAGTGGGCGGCACGAAAACAAAATCTGATTTCAAAACTGTTACATATACAAAATCCTGTGCAGGGTAAATACCATCGGCACCGAATCCCGGGTCAAAAGTTTTGATCTTTACCGTTCCGGCATTAGTTCCGTCGGTAACCACAAGGCTTCCGTCGATATAATTCTCATAGAAGATCTTCCCGTTCCAGGTGAGCCTGTTCTTGTTAATAATATTTCCGCCGGGTTCGGTATCTGCACCCCCCACCGTTTTTATGATTAGCGGGTTTTGGCCAAAACAGATAAATGAAATCAGGGTGAAAAAGGGGAGGATTAAATATTTCATATATTAATAATTTGGTACTGTTAAAGGAAGATAGCAAATTTAAGTGTATGCAGAATGTAAAAAATACCCGCATAATGGTATTTTCCGGCGCAGGTCCTGAATAAAATGCTGTGAAACAAAAGTTGTTTTGGGGTATATTATTTTGCCTTGAATTGCGCGATTGCCTCTTTCGTAAATGAACTTAATATCAATCTGCCGCTGATGCGGGCCCGCTCGGGAAGCAGGTTATCCCAATGCTCCGTTCCTTTCCAAAATATTTTTTTCAATTCTGCCATAGCTGCCGGGGCTGAATGCGCCAATGTATTGGCCAGGCGTTCCACAGACTCATCCATGTTTTCAATATTTTCATGTACTTCCGCAAACAACCCTTTTTTCTTTGCCCATTCGCTGTTGCGCCACATACCGGCATCAATGGCCAAAGCACTGAAGGCAGCCAAACCGATCTTTCTTTCCACTGCGGGGCCAACCACAAACGGCCCGATCCCGATCGCCAGTTCGCTAAGCTTTATATCGGCGCCTTCAACCGCTATGGCATAATCGGCTGTTGCTGCAATGCCCACACCGCCGCCTACGCATTTACCCTGTACCCTTGCGATGATCAGCTTCGACAGTTGCGCATATTGTTGATCACGTGGAAAACACTGAAAAATTTTTCCCTTCATGTTATCTGCATCAGTTCATCAAACGATGCACCCGAACAGAAAGCGCGGTCACCGCTGCTTTTAAGAATGATGACCTTCGTTTCATCATGGTTCCCCGCAAAATGAATTTCCTGTGCCAGTTTTTCCAGTTGCCGCGAAGGCATTGAATTACTCTGCGGATGTGCAAATGCTATGGTAGTTATCCCCGCATGTGTTTCGGTGGTGACTGTGCCTTGCTGTATCATTGTTTCCATTAAAAAATTTTTATTCTCCCAATCCCCGGAAGCATCGGTTTACTTATTTACTTAAAAAACTTTATATACTTATTTACTTACTAACCCCGCATTTCCACCATCGTCAATATTGTTCCCACGCCTACCGCCTCATCTGTTTCATCAAATATTTCCACGAACCATTTTACAATTCCTTTCGGTATATCCTGTCCCTGTACAAATGCCAATTCCGGGTTGGGTTCCTTCAGTTCCTGTGCGGTTTTTTCTTTACAGGTAAAACGGATGTAAATGGAATGTCCTGCATAAACCGGCTTAGTGAATCGCAACTCATCAATGCCGTAATTAAGCAATACCGGGTTTTTTTCAAAGCTGTCTACAAACAGGCCTGCTGCTGCGCTTATAATAAAGTAACCGTGTGCTACCTGTTCGGTAAACATGGTACCGGAGAAATCCGTTGCGGTTTTATGCGCATAAAAATTATCCCCGCTCAGTGCTGCAAATTTATCAATATCATCTGCAGTTATTAATCGTTTCTCCGTGATCAGCTGATCACCGATACGCAATTCTTCAAAATATTTTTTAAACGGATGTTTGTTGTCAATATTTCCTTTCGCGTGTGCCTGGTATACATTGCTGATAGCGGTGATCATAGAAGGTGAACCCTGTATGGCCGTGCGTTGGAGGTAATGTTTTACGCCGCGCAGTCCGCCCATTTCTTCTCCGCCGCCTGCCCTGCCCGGCCCGCCGTGAACCAGTGAGGGTAACGGTGACCCGTGCCCGGTGCTCTCTTTTGCGCACTCGGCATTCAGTACCAGTATCCTTCCTGATGCGTAGGCGCCGATCACATATTGTTTTGCAAGAGCGGCATCTGCCGTAACGATCGTAGAGCAAAGGCTGCCCATTCCTTTTTTACTCAGGGCAATGGCATCATAAATATCTTTATACGGCATCAGTGTGCTCACCGGCCCGAATGCTTCTATGTTGTGAGGCTCTTCGTTGTTGAACGGATCTGTATTCAACAACAGCAGTTGGCTAATAAATGCACCTTCATGTTCATCAGCATCTATTACGGCAACACTGTCCAAAGAACCGTAAATGATCTGCGAAGAAGCCAGTAATTTTTGTACCTGGCTTCGCACGTCATTTCGTTGTTCGTTGCCCGCCAATGAACCCATCCTTACTTTTTCATTCAACGGGTTACCGATCGCTGTTTTGGCCAGCTCTGCACAAAGTGCTTTTTGTATCGCTTCTGTTTTATTTTCCGGGACAAAGATGCGGCGAATGGCCGTACATTTCTGCCCGGCCTTTACGGTCATTTCCTTCTTTATTTCTTTTATAAAAATGTCCCATTCCGCCATACCCGGCTCCACGTCGGTACCCAATACGATACAATTAAGGGAATCGGCCTCCATATTAAAAGGCACGCTTTCCTGTAAAACAGCTGCATGACCTTTCAGTTTCAGGCCCGTCGATTTTGAACCCGTGAAGGTGACCACATCCTGGGAGGTAACAAAATCGAGCATGTTGCCGGCGCTGCCGCAAATAAGCTGCAATGCTCCTTCGGGTAAGATGCCGGAAGCGATGATCTCTTTTACCACAGCCTCGGTGAGGTAAGAAGTTACGGTCGCCGGTTTTACCACGGCCGGCATTCCTGCCAATAAATTCACCGCGATCTTTTCCAACATACCCCAGACCGGGAAATTATACGCATTGATATGTATAGCTACACCTTCTTTCGGTACCAGGATATGGTGGCCCATGAAACTGTTTTCCTTGCTGAGGTTGATAGGGTCACCATCCAATGAAAATGTTTCGTCAGGGAGCTTACGGCGCAAAGATGCATTGGAAAATAAATTTCCGATGCCGCCTTCAATATCTATCCAACTGTCCACCCTGGTTGCGCCGCTTTGAGCACTGATGGTATAAAATTTTTCTTTTTGTGCGGTTAAGTGCAAAGCAAGGGCCCGAAGCATCCTCCCGCGTTCCTGGAAGGTCATCCTTCGCAAAGCAAGGTTCCCTTTCTCCCTTGCATACTGTAAAATTCTTTCAAAATCCAAACCTTTCGACGAAGCAGCGCCGATCATTTTTCCGGTCACGGCGTTGAAGAGTTCCTGTCCGTCGCCTTCTCCTTCCTGCCACTTTCCCGTAACATAATTGCCGAGTTTTTGCATATAAAATTTCTTGTTGCAAATCTATGAAATGAATGATGAAGCATTAAAAAATTCCGGCAGCAGTTTTGGGCTTAACCATCACAAATACGCTAATTATGAAAACACTGATTATTACCTTCCTCTTTTCCGTCGCATTGATATCCTGCAAAACCCTTCCGCCGGAAAACACCTGTATGGGTCCTGCAATTGCAGATTGTATGTGTACACAACAATACCAACCTGTCTGCGGCTGCGACGGTAAAACCTATGGAAATGCCTGTATGGCCCGTTGTGCAGGAGTGAAAACATGGAAAGAGGGAGAATGCTCCCGATAAAAAGATATCGCCAACCGGTACAGTAATTAAAGACGGCTGTCTATTTCTGTGCAGATGCGTTGAAATATTTCATCTATGGTGCCTTCGCCGGGTACCATCACAGTTTTATTATATTTCCGGTAATAGTCGGCGACTTGCTCCGTTTCATTACGGTATACTTTGATCCGCTTGGCAATGACCTCCGCGTCAGTGTCGTCTGCGCGCCCGCCGGTAACTCCGCGTTTGAGCAATCTTGACGTTATTTCGGCTTCACTCACGTCCAGTGCAATGAGTACGTTGATAGCTTCGTTCTTATCTTTCAGCAGCCGATCCAATGCTTCAGCCTGTGCGGCAGTACGGGGGAAGCCGTCATAAATAAATCCTGTTACGCGGGGATTATTATCAAGGCAGGTGCTGATCATACCTACGACAACAGAGTCGGGTACGAGGTGCCCGGCAGACATGATCTTTATTGCTGCTGTTCCTAAAACCGTTTGTTGTGCTATTTCAGAGCGCAACAGGTCACCGGTGCTAAGATGCTTAAAGGAGTACTTTTCAATTATTTTTTCACTTTGGGTACCTTTCCCGCTCCCCGGGGGACCAAAGAGTATTAAATTAAACATAAGCCGGTGCTAACTTTCAGTTGAGGTAAAGATAGTATAAAAAGTTTTTGGGTTTTAAGGATAAGCAAACAGGTTTTTTCGGAAGGGGAGCAGTAATCCCCGGCAGGTGTTGTAATACCGGAGACGAACGGTTAATTTTACCGTTTACTTTTATTCCATTAATAACTTTCTATGGAGGAAATTAAACTCAGCAAACTTGCAGGAACCCTTATCGGTTCGGAAATTGTAAAGCTCGGCGGCCAGATCAAAGAGAAGATCAAAAAGGGAGAGCATATATATAATTATACCATCGGCGACTTTGACTCTTCTATATTCCCCATTCCTGAAGGGTTGCAGAAAGAAATAGCAGAAGCCTATCGAAAAGGATTCACTACTTACCCCGCTGCTGAGGGCGAAGCGGATCTTCGTGACGGGGTCATTGGCTTCCTGAAACAAAACGGCGCGCCGGCGTACACACCGGATGAGATACTCATCGCCGCAGGAGGAAGGCCGCTGATCTATGCCGCTTACCGCGCCATAGTTGATAAAGGAGATAAAGTAGTGTACCCGGTCCCAAGTTGGAACAATAATCATTACACCCATTTTACGGAAGGGGAACATATCATGATAGAGGCTACGGTTGAAAATGATTTTATGCCTACGGCAGCGCAGATCCGCCCGCATGTAAAAGGTGCTGCGTTGATCGCATTGTGTTCACCGCTGAACCCGACCGGTACTGTCTTTAAAAAAGAAGAACTGGAAGCGATCTGCGACCTGGTTCTGGAAAGAGAATAAGCAGCGCGGAGAGGGAGAGAAGAAGCTATATATTTTGTACGACCAGATCTATTGGACGCTCACCTTCGGGGATACCGTGCATTACGATCCCGTAAGTTTGCGGCCGGAGATGAAAAAATACACGGTTTTTATTGACGGGATAAGCAAGGCCTTCGCGGCCACGGGTGTTCGGGTGGGTTGGAGCATGGGCCCTGCTGAACTGATCGCTAAAATGAAAGCCATCAACAGCCACCTGGGTGCATGGGCGCCGATGGCCGAACAAAAGGCGGTAGCTAATTATTTGATGCGCCACGATGAAGTGAAAGCGTACCTGGCCGGGTTCAAAACGGAACTTAGCTACCTGCTGAACAGTATCTACGTAGGGTTTCAACAGTTGAAAAAAGAAGGATTCCCCGTAGATGCGATACCCCCGCAGGCTGCTATATACCTAACGGTGCAAATAGACCTGGCGGGCAAAACAGTGAATGGTAAAGTCCTTCGCTCACAGCATGACGTTACTGACTATATCCTGAACGAGGCTAAACTGGCATTGGTCCCTTTCAATTGTTTCGGTGCTGCATCTGAAAGCAGCCGGTATCGGCTAAGCGTAGGCTGTTGTAAAAAGGAAGATATCAGTGAAATGCTTGGAAAGCTGAAAGACGCTCTGAAGAAAACAGCGGATCATTAATCAGTTCTTATTGCTCAGAAAGATAAACGGTCCGTTGATCTTTTTTTGACGGATCATTTTTTTTATCAGGGGAAGATTATTGATAACGCGGTACCGGTTCAGGTCCAACACTTCGTGCGCCGCGGCAAAACTATCAGGCCTTTCCGTTATAAAAAGGATTTCATGAAGCTGCATAACTTCCCTATCCATCTCCTGCTGAGACATCAGGTGGTGCCTGAACATTACCAGGATATCCCGATCGGAAGGCATACGCTTAATTTTTATTTATAACCTACCATGCCAACACAGCCACAGGTACTTTTCTTCGTGGAAGAACAACCTGTAGCCATAGTTGCAAATACGATCAACGCAAGTGCGGTTATTTTAATTATCTTTTGCATGGTTATCTGATACAAAATAAACCTTTTCCGGAAGAAAAATTGCAATTGTCCACATACGGTAAAAATATTAACAAAACGAACGTAAATAAGAAGGTTTTGGTTGCGCCGTTGGATTGGGGGCTTGGTCACGCCACCCGTTGTGTTCCGCTGATCCGATCGCTCCTTGCCGAAGGGTTTGACGTGTTGCCGGCGGCGGATGAAACAGGTGCTTTATTGTTACAGAAAGAATTTCCGGCGCTTACGGTTCTGCCGCTCCGCGGCTATAATATTCGCTACAGTAAATACAAACGCCTGTTTTTTTTTAAAATGCTCCTGCAGGTTCCGAAGATCCTCGCTGCCATACGGCATGAGCGGAAGTGGTTGAAAACCATCATCGGACAACATGCTATAGATATTGTAATATCGGATAACCGTTTCGGACTTCGCAATAAAAAAGCACACTGCATTTTTATGACGCACCAGTTATTTATTAAGACAGGGAATCGGTTCACAGAAAAGATCGCACAAAAAATAAATTACCGCTACATCAACAGGTTCGATGAATGTTGGGTGCCTGATGAACCCGGCCAGGGTAATCTCGCAGGTGAATTATCTCATCCTGCAACATTTCCGCGGATCCCGGTAACGTACATCGGCCCGTTGTCCCGTTTTAGAAAATTGCCGGCAGACCATAAAACCGGCCTGCTGGTGATCCTTTCCGGTCCTGAGCCACAGCGAACCTTTTTTGAAAATATCCTGCTGGCGCAATTAAGATCGCTACAGGAAAAAGTCGTCCTGGTGAGGGGCCTACCCGGTGCGCCCCCTGAAGTGGGTGTACGAGCAGATAATGTTACGGTCATCAATCACCTTCCCGCTTCTGAATTGAATGAATTAATATGCTCAGCAAAAACCGTTATTGCAAGAAGCGGTTATTCCTCCGTTATGGACCTGGCCATGCTGCAGCAACAAGCGATACTGATTCCTACGCCCGGGCAGGCAGAACAGGAATACCTTGCGAAATATTTATCCGGGAAAAAATATTGTATCATACAGGATCAGGATGGATTTGATCTGCAAAAGGCCTTGCATGATCTGAACCGGGATGTTCTTGTTCCCTTCCCCGAACGGGGCCGGGATCTTTTACAGGAAGCCATTATGACATTGCGATAATAATGCCGTTAGTATCTTTCCGGTTGCTGCCGATAATGCTTGCTGCTCCCTCTTTACAAAACAAAGCGGTGCAGGTTTTCGGAATATGTTCCAGGGCTTCAATGATGGACTTATTAGAAAGTGCGCCTTCACAAAAGATCACCGTTCCGTTGCTTTCTTCTGCGCTTAACCGAACAGGCTCCTGCACGTTGATTATTTTCTTACGGATATTTTTTATCTCCTTCGCTTGTCGCAATATATTTTCCGCATGTTCTATATCCTCTTCATTTCCGCCGATAACCGTGACTGTCGGAGGCAACTGTTCGTGAGCGGTTTTGGTGAGTGATCTTTTATTTTTCCATTGCGCGATCATTTTGCTTACGGCGATCCCGGCCATCATTACAGGATAATAAAATCCTTTTCGGCGATAATGTTTTTTTGCAAACAGGCTCATTGCACCGTAAAAATGTTGCAGGTAAAATGAAGACTGTTTTGCCGTACTCTCCCCTTTAAAATGTATGATAGTCGTACCCGCAAAATAATAATTAAATAACCCGGCTTGGGTGACCCGGTATGAAAGATCCACATCTTCTCCGTACATAAAAAAGTTTTCATCAAAACCCTTTGTTCGTTCAATGGCTTCCCGGCTCAGCATCATAAATGCGCCGGCCAAAACGGCTGTTTTATTATTCTCCTTTTCCGGTAAATGAGCTGCATAGTAGAGGTCACCGTACCCGATACTTTTACAAAAACCGGATAAGAGACCCGGCAGAGATCGTTTGCTTTCCCGCAAAAATGTTCCGCTGCCGTCTGTCATCCGCACGCCGAGTGCGCCGCAGTCGGGGACGGCACTGAAAAAACCAATGCATTTTTCAAAACAGTCCTCCGCTACGATCGTATCCGGGTTTAAAAATAAAATGTACTGCCCCGTAGCTTTAGCAAGCATTTGGTTATTGGCTGCAGCAAAGCCGGGATTATCCGTGTTCCAAAAAAAACGGACGGAAGGGAATTTCGGTTCCAGGTATGTTTTGCTGCCGTCGGTAGAATGATTATCCGCCACAAGGATCTCGGCGCTGATATTCCTGCAGGCTTTTATGACCGAAAGCAGGCAATGCTCCAGGAAATATTTTACATTATAATTTACAATGATGACGGAAAGCTGCATGGTATGCACGAATATAGAACGCAGATTTTTACGATCATCATAAAATTGATATTAATCAACGTTGGTATTGAAACTATCTTTGCAAAATGCCGGAAACCATACTTAGAGAAGCGGTGCAGGCGGGCGCTGCTCAATTGATGCATTACTTTAACGGGAACTTTAAAATTTCCAATAAAGAAGGCAGAAATAATTTGGTAACCGAAGCGGATCTTGCTTCGGAAAAAGCCATTATCGAAGTGATCAGGAAAGCATTTCCGGATCATTTTATCCTGAGTGAAGAGAACGGAAGTGCAGCAACGGACAGCGAATACAAATGGATCATTGACCCGATCGACGGCACGGTGAATTTTGCCAACGGCATCCCTATCTGTTGCGTAAGCATTGGCCTGGAAAAAGCCGGGACCATGATCCTTGGCGCGGTATTTAACCCGCTGATGAATGAAATGTTCTGTGCAGAAAAAGGAAAAGGTGCTACGCTGAACGGGGGAAAAATTACGGTCAGCCACAAGACCAAGGTCATCAACAGCAACCTGGTCACCGGTTTCCCCTACACTTATTTAGACTCTCCGAACGGGCCGTTGCAGGTTTTTGAAAAACTGATCCGGCAGGGAATACCCGTACGTCGGCTGGGTAGTGCAGCTATTGATTTGTGTTGGGTAGCCTGCGGCAGGTTTGACGGATTTTATGAACATAGCCTTAATGCATGGGATAGTGCAGCGGGTTTTTTGATCGTTGAAGAAGCCGGTGGAAAAGTGACTGACTTTGCGGGCAATCCTTATTCTGTTTATCAACCGCATATTTTAGCAACCAACGGTTTGATCCATGAAGAAATGCTGGAACTTGTGAAACAATAAAAATGTAAGTGTTATGGAAGAGAGAACAGAGATCGCGTCCCTCGGGGAATTCGGGTTGATAGATCACCTGGCAAAAAACAATGAAACCCGGGTTTCGTCTACCGTATTAAGCATCGGCGATGATGCGGCGGTGATCGATCATTTCGGGCGGCAAACGGTTATTTCATCCGACATGTTGCTGGAAGGAATTCATTTTGATCTTTCTTATACGCCGCTGAAACATCTGGGTTATAAAAGTGTAGTGGTAAACCTAAGTGATATTTATGCGATGAATGCCACGCCTACACAGATACTGCTCAATATCGGTTTCAGCAACCGCTTCAGCCTCGAGGCATTAGATGAATTTTATGAAGGCGTATACGCGGCCTGCGAAAAATATAATGTTGACCTGATCGGCGGCGATACCTCTACTTCCAAAAAAGGCTTCGTGATCAGCATTACCGCTATCGGGGAAGTGGCACCGGACAGTTATGTAAAAAGAAGCGGGGCGAAACCAAATGACCTGGTCTGTGTAAGCGGGGAATTGGGCGGGGCTTTCCTGGGGCTCACCCTGCTGGAGCGGGAAAGGAAGATCTTTGAGGAGACCGGCGCGCAGCCCGACCTGGAGGGACAGGCATATATTGTCGGAAGATTTTTAAAGCCGGAGGCCAGGAAAGATATCATTGAATATTTTGCGGAGGAAGAGATCATTCCTTCCGCTATGATGGATATCAGTGATGGCCTGAGCAGCGAACTCATGCATATCTGCCGGCAAAGCGGTGTGGGTTGTGTGTTGCATGAAGACAAGTTGCCGATGGCAGACGAAATGAAAGAATTTGCGTATAAGTTGCTCACGGATCCAACCGCCTGTGCATTAAGCGGCGGAGAAGACTACGAGTTGTTGTTTACCGTTCCTCAGGCAGCTTATGAAAAGATCCGCCTCAATCCTTCGGTAAGTATTATCGGTTATATCACAGAAGCCGGGGAAGGGAAAAAGCTAATCACCCGCGGCGGTAATACGCACGACCTGGTGGCACAGGGCTGGAACCATATGGATAGATAATATTCCGAACGGGATTCGTTTTTTATTTTAAATAACAGTCATTGTTTTTGCTTCTCTTTCATTTCAGTTAATTTCATTGCAGATATGGCCACCCCTCGTTTCTGCATGTTTATTTCTGTGATTTTTTTATGCTGCTCCTGCGCGGTCAGTAAAAAAAATTACAACCCTGCCAAAAAATTTCCGCAGCAAACGCTTCAAAAAGATTATATCCTCCTCCGGGAGATCCTGGAGGAAAAACATCCCTCGCTTTATTGGTATACCGACAAGGGAAAGATGGATGCGTATTTTGATAAATTCTATGCGGATATAAAAGACAGCATGACGGAGCAGCAATTTGCATGGCATGTACTTTCTCCGCTGATCCAAAAGATCCGCTGCGGCCATACATCCGTAAGCTTGAGTAAGGCGTATGGAAAATGGATCAGGGGAAAAGCAATACCTGCTTTTCCGCTATATATGAAAATATGGAATGACACCATGGCCGTAACGGCAAACCTTAATTATAAAAAGGACAGCATTTTTACAAGGGGTACATTGGTTACTGCCGTGAATGGATTCCGAATAAGTTGCTGATAAAATATATGTTGGAATTTTTTACGGCAGACGGTATGCAAACAATGTAAATTATATCCGCCTCAGCGCAAATTTTCCGTATATCACGGAATATATTCGGGCTATCAAATCTATACGGTTCTGGATCAACCGGCACAGAAAGAAAAACCGTTCTTCCTTTATTTATTCCCGCAAAAGACTCCCTTCGTAAGGACAGTATCATCCGCAAAGAAAAAAAGCGCCTGCCGGTTGAAAAAAAGATCCTGCAACACCGTTCCCTTGTCATTGACAGCAGCAGGACATTTGCCACGATGACGGTGAATACTTTTGCTGAAGGTCATCTGCGAAGTTTTTTTCGCCATTCTTTCAAAGAGTTGAAGCGGGAGAAGATCCCGAACCTGATCCTCGATCTGCGCAGCAACGGGGGCGGAAGGGTAGGTATGAGTACTTTACTTACAAAATATATTTCGAGAAAGCGATTCAAAGTAGCCGATACCCTTTCGACAACGGAACGGGGACTTGGGCCTTATGCAAAATATATTCGCGGGGGCTTTCTTAATAATATAGAGATGTTTTTTATTTCCCGAAAAGGCCCTGATAATAAATATCATATCCGTCGCCTGGAAAATCATTTGTATGATCTTAAGTCAAACGGATTTGAAGGGAAAGTTTTTGTACTGATCAACGGCCCGTCGTTCTCTGCAACCTCCCTGTTTTGCAATGTCGTAAAAGGCCAGGAAGGCATTACGCTTGCGGGCGAAGAAACGGGAGGAGGGTGGTACGGTAATAACGGAATTATGATCCCCGATATTATTTTACCCCAAACAGCATTGCGTGTGCGCCTGCCGCTTTTCAGGCTGGTGCAATACAATCACCCTGCTGTAAAGGGTACCGGCATTCCGCCGGATATTTATATCGGTACAAGCTATGATGCATTGCTGAAGGGTTATGATAAAAAAATGCGGGAAGTAAAAAAAATAATTGCTGCGGATGCGCGTTGAAACACTGAGTTTCTTCGTGATCCCCCTTTATTAAAATGCCGATTATTTACGGGAGTGCGAGGTGAAAGCCGTCGCCGTCTTTAAGAAAGGGAAATTTTGTACGCACATTTTGTAAATGTTCTTTCTCAAGGGTCATTGTAAAAACATCTTCTTCATTGGCATTATGATATAACACTTCACCAAGCGGGTCAATGATCATGGAATTTCCGCTGTATTCGATATCATTGCCGTCTTTACCTACCCGGTTCACACCGGCCACATAGCATTGGTTTTCTATTGCCCTTGCACAAAGCAGGGTCTTCCATGCATGGCTTCTCCGCTCCGGCCAGTTCGCAACATATACCAGCAGGTCATACTCGGGGACGGTATTATTCCCTACCTCAGTTGGGGTAGGCTGTTGCCTGGACCAAACGGGGAACCGAAGATCATAACAGACCTGCAAATTGATTTTCCAACCTTTGATCTGTGCGATCAAACGTTTGTTCCCCGCAGAATAATATTCTGTCTCTTTTCCGTAACCGAAAAGGTGGCGCTTATCATAGATACCGTATTGCCCGTTGGGCAACATCCAGACAAGCCGGTTATAAAATGTATTTTTTTCGGAGATAATGATGCTCCCCGTTATCACGATATTTTGTTCGGCAGCCACACGTTTCATCCAATCCACGGTGGTGCCGGTCATAGACTCTGCAAGCGCAGCGGCATTCATGGAAAACCCCGTTGTGAACATTTCAGGGAGGATGACGAGTTCTGTCCGTACCGGGATGTTCTTTATTTTTTCTTCCAGCAACTGCAGGTTAGCGGTTTTATTTTCCCAGGCAAGATCGGTTTGTATAACAGTAACGGCAAGCGGCTGCATACGTGAAGTTAAATAAGTTTATTGTGTGCCCTGCAATGTCGCCGGGAAATGATATTTTTATCACCGGACAAAAAAATATTCCTGGCTACGCTCAAAGAAATAATATCCCCTATTCGTATTATATTTTTCACAAGTCTCTTTGTGTTGGCGGCATTGTCTGTGTATTCCTATAAAAAAAACCTCGAGCTTGTAAATAAAGCAGCTGCTGTAAACCACACGAACGTGGTAAAATTCGAATTAGAGAATGCGTTGTCGAATATCATTGATGTGGAAACGGGGACACGCGGTTACCTGTTGTCCGGTGATTCCGCGTTTCTTAAGCCATATTATATTTCCTTGGGTAAACTCCCGGAATCCATACGGGCACTCGATTCCCTGGTAAAGGATAATCCCAAGCAGGTAGAGAACATGAAAAAGTTTAAGCAGCTCATTGCCCTGAAGTTGGATTTTATCAGTTCGGTCGTGTTCAGTAAAATCCGCATAACTCATGATATGCTGGTGAGCAGCAGGGAGGAAATGGATGATATCCGCCTGCATGTTGCCCTGATGAAACACGAAGAGGAACGGCTCCTCCGCAGCAGGACCCAATCTCTTAATGAGGCGGTTTCCTTTGCTCCCACCATGAATATGATGCTGGCAGGGTTTGCGATCCTCCTGCTTATTTTTTCTTATTTTAAAATACAGCAGGAATTGGAGAAGTCGGGGTCGTTGCAAAACGAGCTCAGGGCATCTAATCTTATTTTGGAAAAATCAAATACAGAACTTGCGCAATTCGCTTATGTTGCCAGCCATGATCTCCAGGAACCTATTCGTAAGATCCGGACCTTTATCTCCCGGATCCTGGATACCGAACAACATATTTCCGAAACGGGAAAAGATTATTTCCGGAGGGTTGAACTTTCTGCCAAAAGAATGCAACAGCTTATCCGGGATATTCTTTCTTACTCCCGTGTAGAGAATACAGATAACAAATTTGAACCTACGGATTTCAATATAGTGCTGCAGAATGCCCGCGGGCAGTTGGAAGAATTCATCAACGAACGGGGCGCGGTAATCGTTTCGGAAAAACTTCCGATGGTGAATGCAGTAAACTATCAATTTGAACAGTTGTTCGTTAACCTGATCAGCAATGCATTAAAGTTTGCCCGTACCGATGTTCCCTGCGTTATCACGATCACGACTGAAACCATCAACGGGTCTGCCCTGTTTCATCCCGGGGCCAATAAGAATTTACGGTATCACTGCATTAATGTGGCAGACAACGGGATCGGTTTTGACCTTCAATACAGTGAGCGGATATTCAGGATCTTTCATCGGCTCAATACAAAAGAAGCCTATGAGGGAAACGGGATCGGGCTTTCTATTGTAAAAAAGATCATGGAGGGTCACAACGGTATTATTACCGCATCCGGCGAACCGGGAAAAGGGGCAACGTTTTCTTTTTATATACCGGTATAGCTGCACCCCCACTAGCCCTGCCTTCTTACGACCAGGTACCAATTATTGTCGAGCGGCAAATACCCCATATCATAACAGAAGAAATATACATTCCCGTTTTTGTTGGTATAGGTATGGGTGCTGTATTTAAACAGGTAACCGTTCTCCGCTAATTTATCGCCCGTCGTTTTTCCTTTCTCTTCCCCGGCGGGTATAAAGGATGCCAGGATGCGCCGGTTCTTACCCAGCGCATTATTTATGTTCCGCACGAGATTACTCACGCCGGATTTTAAGGTGTTGTTGAAATCATTCCGGCAATAGTCATTGCAGAATTTTTTATCGGAGCGACCTTTTACGGCGCTGCCGCAGGCCATGCAAAGCACGGGGTCCTTTTTCGTTAGCATACGGTGGGTATTGATTAGGGGTGAAAAGATACAAACTTTTCTAAATATGTGCAAGCGTTTACAAACGGGTATATTCAACTATAAACGGTTAAAATACGACTCCGCTTTTCGGGCCGTCACATCTTTGTTTTGTCAGCCGGCTATCGGTTGGCCGAAATAAATAAATCTTTAACCGCGCCCTGATAAAGGGAGCACAAAAATCAAATCATGTACGCTTTAAAAAACAGGGTTCAACTGATTGGAAACCTGGGCAATGCCCCGGAAGTAAAAAACACAGAAACCGGAAAGAAGCTCGCCCGCTTTTCTGTAGCCACGAATGAGCAGTATAAAAATGCCAACGGTGAAAAGATCACCGAAACGCAATGGCATTACCTTATCGCTTGGGGAAAACTGGCAGATATTGCTGAAAAGTTCCTTGCAAAAGGCAGCGAAGTGGCTATTGAAGGACGGTTGGTCCACAACAACTTTACGGATAAAGACGGCAATAAAAGGTACAGTACAGAGATACAGGTAACCGAATTGCTGATGCTCGGTAAAGCTACCGCACAGGTGGTTGCCTAAGTCCCCAATTAAAAGTGCGGCCGCAACCGCACTTTTAATTTTATTTTTGCAGGAAGTTTATCGCTAAAAAAATATTCCTTGAATACGACCATAGAACATAATGAGATCTTTGACCTGGCTTACCGCTTTGTAACAGAAACCTCCGAAAATATTTTTCTTACGGGTAAGGCGGGTACCGGCAAAACGACTTTTCTGAAGTACCTGAAAGAGCATTGTTCAAAAAATACCGTCATCGCAGCGCCGACAGGGGTTGCTGCTATCAATGCCGGCGGGGTAACGCTGCATAGTCTTTTTCAACTCCCGTTTCACCCGTTCCTGCCTACGGCTTACAACAAAGAAGAGCTCCTGAAAAAAATAAGGTATAATAAACAACGGCTACAGTTGCTGCGCAAAACAGAATTGCTGATCATCGACGAGATCAGCATGGTGCGTTGCGATGTAATGGACGCTATTGATACCGTGCTGCGTAGCGTAAGAAGGAACTACCACTTGCCTTTCGGCGGGGTGCAGTTACTTTGTATCGGGGACCTTCACCAACTTCCGCCCGTAGCACAGCAGCAGGAATGGACCCTGTTGCAGGAGTATTATGCTTCCCCTTTTTTCTTTGATAGTCTTGCCGTAAAAGAGCAACAGCCCCTGCTGATACAGCTTGAAAAAATATACCGGCAAAAAGAAGCGTCGTTTGTTGAGCTGTTGAATAATGTGCGGACGAACAATATGGCACACGAAGATTTTGATCGGTTGCACGAAAGATTTATCCCGGGTTTCCGGCCTGATAGCGGTGATGGTTTTATCACGCTTACCTCGCACAACAACCAGGCAAACCTTATCAATAACAGTGAGATTCAACGATTACATACTGATCCGTTTCGCTTTGAAGCGGTGATTGAAAATGAATTCCCGGAAAGCATGTATCCTACCGATGCATCCCTGGTACTAAAAGAAGGCGCGCAGGTGATGTTCATCAAAAATGACGGTCCGCAAAAAAGATATTTCAATGGTAAGATCGGCGTAGTTTCACAAGTGGAAAAGGAAAAGGTAGTGGTAAGTTGCAACGGGGAAGAGATCGAGGTCTTCCCGGAAACCTGGGAAAACAGCCGCTATACCCTCAACCGTGCCGACGGAAAACTGGAACAGGAAGTGATCGGTGTTTTTTCGCAATACCCGCTGCGGTTGGCCTGGGCCATTACCATACACAAAAGCCAGGGTCTCACCTTTGAGCGGGTAATGATAGATGCGGCCGCTGCATTCAGCAGCGGGCAGGTATATGTAGCGCTTAGCCGCTGTACAAGCCTGCAGGGCATCGTGCTGCTCTCCCGGATCCCCGCATCTGCCATTCACAGCAACGGTAATGTAGACAAAGGATATGAGTCCCTAAGCCACCGGGGTTCTTTGGCCGAACGTTTTGAAGGCGCCAGGCAGATCTTCACACAGGAACTGCTGGAAGAAACATTTTTATTTACGGAAGCTGCTGATGCAATAAGAATGCTCCGTGTTGCAGTGGAATCCAATAAAGAAAAGCTGAACAGTGATGCTTTGCAATGGGCGGACAGTTTATTAAAAAGTTTTAATGAAACAAAAGGGACCGGCGGAAAGTTTATCCGGCAGGTAAATGAACTGATGAAGGCAGAGGCGGTCATAGAAAATAATTCCGCCTTGCAAATAAGGATCAGCGCCGCAGCCGGTCATTTCATTCCGCTTTTCGCCGATTGGATACTTCAGCTGAAAAATCATCCGCTGGTTACAGAACACAAGGAAGTTTCGGACAATATCAATCCCTTACTACAGGAGGCATTAAAAACGATACATACAGCAAAATACCTGCTCGATTACTGCGTTCAATCTTTTTCGGTGACTGCTTTTTTGAAGCATAAATTAAATTTATCTCTACCGGAATTCAATATAACCTGCTATGCGGGCGGGCGGAAGGTGGCGGTTTCAGATGTCTCCAATGTGGAACTGTATGATACACTGCGTCGTTGGCGGGATATGATATGTGAGGATTATGATCTGCCGGTATACCTTGTCGCAACGCATGCAGGGATCAAAGATATCTGCACCTTTCTTCCCCGCACAAAGAACGAACTGCTACTGATCTCCGGCTTCGGAAAAGCAAAAACGGACAAATACGGTGAGGAGATATTAGAAGTTGTAAATGATTACTGTGAGCGAAATAATATCACGTCGAATATTGAAGCAAAAAAAGCTAACCCGAAAAGAGAACGGAAACCCAAAAGCCTTGTCCCGAAAATAAGAACAGGCGAGGTAAGCCTGGCTTTGTATAAAGAAGGAAAAGATATTCCCGGTATAGCCAAAGAAAGAAACCTTACGGTAAATACCATTGAATCACATCTTGCTGCATTTGTGGAAACCGGTGTATTGAAGATCGCGGAATTTATGGACAGCAATACACTGGAGAGAATTCTTTCTGCGTTACAAACTAAAGGTGAGAAAACAACCGGTGAATTCCGCGAAGTTTTCCCGGAAATAAGTTACGGCGAGATCCGGATGGCGGAAGCTGCACTTGCGTTCAGGGAAAAAAATATTGCTTAAGCCCTTTATTTACTTCTTCCGAAATCGTCCTGCACCCTTACAATGTCTTCTTCATCACTTGGGTGGGTGGGGTCTGTATGCCGCCAGATTTCCGCCACTATGCCCCAGCCTTCGAGGCCGATAAGGCGATGCCTTTCGCCCTGCTTTAATTCGATGATGGTTCCATCCTTCATCGTAACGGTATCCTTTTCTTTATCAGAATCGCTTGTCGTTACTGCTGCAACGCCGCCGATGAGCTTCCATATTTCCGCGCGCCGGTGGTGGTACTGCCAGCTGAGTCGCTTGCCGGGAGCCACGATGAGGATCTTAGGACTGAGTTTCCCGGAAATAGACAGCTGCGCTTTTGTAAGATGCGGAAAAAATGTTGCAATGAATTTTTCCTGGTCCTGCTCATCGATCACCAGGAATCCGCCCCAGGGCCGCTGGTCATCTTTAGAGGCGATCCGGAGATCATTCGCAAGGATAAATTCTTCCGTGGTTTTAAAAACAGTGCATTTATCTGCTGCAGCATTCACATTCATAACTTTCCTTTATGTATCAAAGTTCCGGGTTTTGTGGTAATATGAACCGGGTTTTATTAAAAAGCCCCCCGCAAAAACGGGGGGCTCAACCTAACCTAAAAACTACACCTGAACAGTCTTTAATGTTTTTTATCTACCATGATCTTCAGCATATTTTTATCCAATGCCGCATTGCCCGTGGCAACCTGCGGAGATTCATAATATATATTCTCTGAACCGCTGCGATATGCATTGAAATTGATATTTCTTAATGCACTGGCCAGGCCGGTCTCGGTAACATCACCCCAATCTTTATCCAAACCGTCTGCTACCAAGGCATTAGGGGCGAAACCATTGTAATAATTTCCTTCGCCGTTTTTATTTACAGTACGGAAGGATACGGGGAAAACATACCACTCGCCGTTTTCAATCGGGAAATATCCAACAGGTTTGCCGTGGGTCTTAGTCGGACCGATCAGCCTTACATCCATATAAGGCTTGAGGTTATTGATCAGCAATTCGCTGGCAGAAGCTGTGCTGCTGCTTACTATAAAATAAACCCGTGTCAAGGCCAGTGAACCTGCCTTCTGAAAATAACTAATGCTGTTTTCGCCGCTGTGTGCACTGTTATAGATCTGCCTCATCATTACTCCGCTGTTTGCAGAGCTGTTGATAATATAGTTTGCCAGTTTTTCCTGCAGTGATACATAGCCGCCGCCGTTATAACGCAGATCGACGATCAGCTCATTCACTCCTTCTGCTGAAAATTTATTGAATACCCTTGCATATTCTGCAGCACTTTGGTTAATGTCCCCGAGAAAAGAATTGTATACCATATATCCTGCTTTACCGGAAGAGGTATTGTAAACTGTATCCATGTAAAGGGGTTTAAGGCTATAATTGCCTGCATTTAAAGTAAGGCTTATTACTGAACCGTCCGGCTTTTGAAAAGTAAAAGAGGAGGAGGAACTCTTATAAACATTGGCAACAATAAATGCCGCGTAGGATGTCATCATATTTGTATTTCCGTTCACAGACAGAATGCGCCATCCTCTCCGGATACCCGCAGCACCGGCAGGAGAATTCGGTTCAGACATTCTCACCCGAAGATCTCCTTCGGTTCGAAAGAAAACGGTAATGCCGAAATTGCCGGAAGACGCCGTTGAGCCTGCGAGTGAACTCATTCCACCGCTTATCTGGTTCCATTCGGTCTTCTTCATAGCAAAACTCCATCGATCCACAGCACCGGGGAAACCGGCCTCTGTACTGTACCTCCTGATGTCGCTCATTACCGCTACAGGGTCTGCAAATGCAGCGCCGTCATATGTTGCGGGGAGTTGTGTATTCCACAGGTACCAGTCCTGCGTTTTTATAAATGCAGTCTGATTTAACTGGGCCATGGTTGCAGCTGCAGCAGGAGTTGCGGGTGTTGAAGAGGTTGCTGCAGGTGGTGCAGCCGCTAACATTTCCTTCGCATCTTTTTTACAGGAAGTAAAGAAAAAACCCAATAAGAACAGAACAGCTAAAGGCTTTCGGTGTTTGAACAGGTTTTATTATGTCAGATACGCAAGATGCTGAAGGTTGTTAGGAAAAACTCATTTAACAACACCTACACAACTAGGAACTGTGCCTCAGGAGTATTGTATAAATTTTAACCTGTTCGTTCCAGGTAAACGCATTCGGATCGTACCAGGTGCAATAACAGTATCCGTCTTTCGACACAAATGCAACTGTCATTTTCGGGCTGCCGGATTTTAATTCTACGACATCACCTCCTTTAATTTCGATTTCTTCCATGATCTTTTTTTTAACGTCCCATGTACACCATAAGGATCTGCACATCACTTGGATTTACCCCGGAAATGCGGCTGGCCTGGCCAAGGGTACCGGGCCGGATCTTTTCAAATTTTTGCCTCGCTTCATTGCCAAGGGAAACGAGCTTTTCATAATTAAAATCAACGGGAATCACATGGTCCTCCATACGACTCATTTTAGTGACCAATTCATGTTCCTTTTCTATATATGAATTATATTTAATTTGTATCTCTGCCTGTTCAAGTATCTCAGCACTAAAAATGTTCAGGGCCTCCCGCACAATTGAAATATTTTCCATCAGGTCTTTTAAATAAACATCGGGTCTTAACAGCAATTGCCCAAGTTTCTGCCGGAACACCAATTTAGCGGAAGTTATCTTACCCAGGTATTCTTCCGTTTCTGCAGGACTAACACTCATTTCAGTTATGATATCAATCACTGAAGCTACATCCTGCTTTTTTTGGGTTACTTTCTCCATGCGTTGCTTAGAGGCTAACCCAATATGGAAGCTTCGCTCCGTTAAGCGGAGGTCGGCATTATCCTGCCGCAACAAAGTACGGAATTCTGCACGGCTGGTAAACATCCGATATGGCTCATCTGTGCCCTTATTTATAAGGTCATCAATCAAAACGCCTATGTATCCTTCGCTACGCTTGATAATAAACGGTGGTTTTTGAGAAATGGATAAATGTGCATTTATACCCGCCATCAGGCCTTGACAGGCGGCCTCCTCATAACCGGTTGTCCCGTTGATCTGCCCTGCAAAAAAAAGATTTTTGATCTTTTTGGTTTCGAGGTTAACTTTTAACTGTGTTGGGGGGAAAAAATCATATTCAATGGCATATCCGGGCCGAAACATCTTACAGTTTTCAAATCCGGGTACTTGTTTAAGGGCCTTCAATTGCACATCTTCAGCCAGGGAGGTAGAAAAACCATTTACATAGACCTCGACCGTATTCCACCCTTCCGGTTCTACAAAAAGCTGGTGACGTTCTCTTTCCGCAAAACGGTTGATCTTATCCTCTATACTGGGACAATACCTGGGCCCCGTTCCCTGAATTCTTCCCTGAAACATAGGACTGCTTTCAAAACCTTCTTTCAAAATAGCGTGTACAGCCTCATTGGTATAGGTTATCCAACAGCTTTTTTGGGTTCCCCGCTTTAATTCGGGCTTTTCAGCGTAACTGAAGCCAACCACTTCCTCATCCCCCTTCTGTTCTTCCATCTTCGTATAATCCAAACTCCTCCCGTCTATTCTGGGCGGTGTACCGGTCTTCAATCTTGCGCTCTCAAAGCCTAGCGAAACCAATTGCTCGGTAATTCCGGTTGCTGATCTCTCTGCAACCCTTCCGCCACCAAAATTCTTCTCACCGATATGGATGACACCGTTTAGAAAGGTGCCATTAGTAAGGACCACTCCATCTGCATATATGGAATGGCCTAAACCTGTTACAACTCCTTTTACTGCCCCATCCTCTATGATCAGGCTATTCACCATATCCTGGTAAAAGTCCAGGTTAGGCGTAGCTTCCAACATTTCCCGCCAGGTTTGGGCAAATAACATTCGGTCGCTTTGCGCTCTTGGGCTCCACATTGCAGGGCCTTTTGAGCGATTCAGCATCCGAAACTGGATCATGCTCTTATCCGTGACAATGCCGCTGTATCCACCCAAGGCATCTATTTCCCTTACGATCTGCCCTTTAGCAATGCCCCCCATAGCGGGATTGCAACTCATTTGGGCAATAGTTTGCATATTCATAGTAATAAGCAATACTTTACTTCCAAGATTAGCTGCTGCTGCCGCTGCCTCACAGCCCGCGTGTCCGGCACCCACTACTATAATATCATATTTAGAAAACATGGGCGCAAAGTTACAAATGTCTTCTACATGCGTTTAGCCAAATTTTCTGATTATTTCTCTCTCCCAAATAATATCTGATAGTAATTTGCCTTGATTTAATAACGCGAATTCCTCTTTGGACAAGGTGCTTAATATTTCAAAGTGCTCTTTACGTTCAAGAATAAACTCTTCTATTTTTGGCTCGGATACCAAGTTAGAAACCTCTATCCGGTCTATCTTTTCAAGCATTTTGAAACAAATAGGATGGCCTGTTTTATCAAACAAATTTTGAAAATATGGTTTAACCGCCAATACATCTATTCGATTGCCCCTTTTTTTATTTTGAAATATTTTTTCTACCCGAATATTAATAAAATTCCAACACACCCTTAAATCTTCTTCTTCGCAAAAATCAAAATATCCAACAGGGACAATATGATCAAATTGCCAAGAGGATGCAAAATTGTCCCAACTTAATTCAGTTGTAAACTGCAATTCTATCCATTTTCTAAAATTTTCATTATCCAATCCGAAATATGGGCCGTAATCTGACGAAGGTTTTTTTTCTAATACATACCTTCTTAGCGCCAGTTGCCACTTTCTTTTATTTCTAAAGTGAAGTAATTCAGGAGTAACTATAGTTTTCGATGTCCACTTTTTTCTTGTCATCCCTCAAAGATAAGAATGTGATTCGTGGAACATTCAATAAATGTTTCTGTGGGAAACTGCGCCACGTGAAATCTAAAATAAATAAGATCTTAGGTATTTGTCCTCTTTTTTACGCATCAACGAAATATCCCCGCGTCTTGTCTTTATAACCACACAAATGGAGTACTCCGTGGAAAATAACCCTGTGTAGCTCTGTTTCGAATCTATGTCCAAGCGTTGAAGCGTTTTCCCTAACCCGCTCCACACTGATGTATAATTCACCGACCGTAGGGGAAGAGGGTTCCGATAAGTTAAAGCTGATAATATCGGTATAGTAGTCGTGTTGGAGAAACTCCCGGTTTATGCTAAGCAGGTACGCATCTGAACAAAAAATAACACGAAGTGCCTCAAACGGCTGTTGCTCCGCTGCAAACATGTCTTTAATAAAACCTTTTAAAAACTTCCTGTTTTTAAGAGTGAGCGGGGTTTCTTCGTAGAACTGAACAGCCATAATTTCCTTTAATCGGTAGTGATTGGTTTTGTTAAGAGGTATTTTTACAAAGCTAATAACAGGTTATAAAATATGTATAAAAAGCTTTCAGAGATAAGGATCGGTAAGGAGGTTATTATTCGTGCATTTGAAAACGATGATATTTTTCTAAAGCTGATGGAGATGGGCTGCGTCCCGGGGGAAAGAATTACGGTGGAAAAGATCGCCCCGTTCAAAGATCCTATATCTGTCTCTGTGGCAGGTTACACGCTTAGTCTTAGGCTAAACGAAGCCGAACATATATTGGTAGAAGAAGTTTAAAACTATGCAATGAAGATCGGCTTATATTTTGGCTCTTTCAACCCGGTGCATACCGGTCACCTGATCATCGCCTCCCATATGGCGGATCATACAGACCTTGATGAAGTGTGGTTTGTGGTGTCCCCGCAAAATCCTTTTAAAAATCCTACGGCCTTATTGAACGAACAGCATAGGTATTCCTTGGTTCGGATCGCTTTGGAAGGAGAAAAGAAATTGAACGCCAGTAATATCGAATTCGGGTTACCCAAGCCCTCTTATACCGTAGACACCCTGATCTACTTAAGCGAGAAATATCCCGGTAAAACATTTTCTCTCATCCTTGGAAGTGATTCTTTCCAAAATTTTAGCAACTGGAAAAACTATAATTATATTAATAATAATTATAATATTTATATCTATCTCCGCCCTTCTTTTCCTATCAGGGGGGAGCAACCGAAAAACGTAACTGTTGTACAGGCACCGTTACTGGAGATCTCTGCCACTGCGATCCGCGACAATATCAGGAACGGGAGGTCCATTCGTTACCTGGTGACCGACGCAGTAAAGGAAGAAATAGAAAAGAATAATTATTACGGTTCGGTACTAGAAAATCCAACCCAACAACACGCAGAATAAAACAATGACGGGGGCGGGCAGCCGTCCGTACCGTAACAATAAAAAAGTCCCCGCAGCTACCAAACAGGATAGTAAACCGTGAGTGGTAAAATTACAATCCATCGTTTTTAAAAGATAACAGGCGGCAGCAGCCATAACGCCCGTTACCACTGCGTTTATACCCTCCAGGGCACGGAAAACCCCCACAAATTTTTTCAGGTATTGCCATACGGGGAAGAAGAAGAGTAATAATAGGGCACTGGGTAAGAAGATAGCGACCGTACCGATGAAACAACCCAGCATTTGCATTTTCCACCCGTTATTTTTCATGGCCATGCCTCCCGCGAAAGAGGCAACGGAAAATACCGGCCCGGGCATAGCCCTTACGAAACCGTAACCTGTAAGCAGGTCATTCCGCTCTATTCTTATCACATTCGGATTTTTGAGACTTACTTTAGGCGCATTCGGCCGTTCTACGTATTGATCGAGCATCATGGGTAACAATACATCCCCGCCGCCAAAAACAAAACTGCCGAAACGATAAAAATTCTCAAACAGGTTATAAGCTGTCCTGTTGGGCCACTGCTGCTTCCTGGCCGTTTCACTCAAAGCCCCGGCAATAATAAATATAATTACGAACAGCCAGATATTGGTCCATCGGATCTGCTTGGGTTTTATTTTTTCTTTTTCCGGGATACGCCTGCTGCTCAGGCTGGTCGCTATTCCCCCGCTGATGATCAGTATCGGAAATATCCATGGTGTCTTAAAAAAAATAAAGGTCACCACCAGCGATACTACCATGATGATAAAAGTGATCGGGTTATTGACGGAAACGCGGAACGACCTTACCGCAGCAAATACCAGGAAACCAATGACCATCGGCTGAATGTAACGAAACAGGTCCTCTGTAAAATTATGCGAGGGGAACATGGTCAATAAAAACGAGAACGCCCCCATGAGGATACAGGCCGGAAGGATCCAAATGATCATTGTGATAACAGCAAGGCTGATCCCTCCTCTTTTAAATCCTATTAACGCGACTGTCTGCGTACTGGAGGGCCCGGGCAGTAACTGGCAAAATGAATTGTATTCTATCAGCTCTTCCTCGGTAACATATTGCCGTTTATGAACAAATGTTTTAAGCATCATCCCCAAATGACCCTGGGGTCCGCCGAAAGCAGTGACACTGTATAATAAAACAGATTTTAAAAAAGGTATATGCCGGAGAGTGGACATAGAATTTCAGTCAGTATAATTTTGGCAGGAGACATAAAACTTTGACCGCATAACGTGGGTGATTATTTACCGCTGAACATCATGTACCCGAAACACCGATAAACCGCTTACCGACAGCAGGTTGGCCCTTACTCATTATTTTTTCAGCCCGATCTCACGCAGCCGTTCATCAAGATATTCTCCCGCAGTTGCATCTTCATACGCTTTCGGATGCGAATCATCTATACAGGTATCGAGACAACGAAGGCTCATACTGCTGCGGGGATGTAGAAAAAAAGGAATAGAGAAGCGGCTGGTATGCCATAACTCTCTGCGCGGATTTACTACACGGTGGGTAGTGCTCCTTAGTTTATTATTGGTAAATCTTTGCAACATATCCCCGACGTTTACCACGATCTGCTCCGGCAAGGAGGTTACCGCCACCCATTCACCCTGCTTGGTGAGGATTTGAAGGCCGTCTGCTGAGGCACCCACCAATAATGTGATCAGGTTGATGTCTTCGTGTTGCTCCGCCCGTATAGCGCTCGCAGGCTCTTGGGTGATGGGTGGGTAATGGATCGCCCTTAGAATGGAATTTCCGTTATGTACATACTGATCAAAATAATGTTCATCCAGACCAAGGTATAATGAAATAGCCTGAAGGAGTGCGGTACCGGATTTTTCAAACGCGCGGTAAGCATCATCAAATGTTTTATTAAATGTAGCTACCTCGTTCACTTTTACATTGGCAGGGTATTCTTCTTCTTTATAATTATCGCGGGGCCCCTGGCCATATTGAAAAAACTCTTTAAGATCCGGTGCATCACTTCCTTTGGCATGTTCTTTACCAAAACTGGTATACCCTCTCTGACCGGCAAGTTCCGGAATTTCATAACCCCGTTTTTTATCCAACGGGAGAGAGAAAAATTCCTGTACATAACGGTACAGATCCCCGATCAGTTCATCAGGGACACCGTGATTTTTTACCGCAACAAAACCAACCTCTTCATACGCTTCACCAAGCTTTTGCACAAAATCATTTTTTCTTACGGGATCACCGGAAAGAAAATCTGCAAGGTCAACTGATGGAATAGCCATAATTAAATTTTTAGGATTTCTTCACTGTAAAAATATTAATTAATAATTATTAAATTAATAATTATTAAAGGCCGAATTGTGCGCTGATCTCCAACATACGGTCGATAGGTTTTTTAGCAGCGATACGCAGGGCTTCATCCATCGTTATCTCCGGCGTTTCATATTTCATGCATATATATAATTTCTCCAGTGTATTCAGTTTCATATACGGGCAATCATTGCAGGCACAGGCATTTTGAGGGGGTGCCGGGATAAAGGTTTTACCCGGGCTGTTTTTTTGCATTTGGTGTAATATCCCTGCTTCCGTTACTACAATAAATTCGGAAGCGGGGGAATTCATAGCATATTTCATTATACCGGTCGTGCTCCCTATATAATCCGCTAACGCGAGGACGGGGGCTTCACATTCCGGGTGTGCGATCACCTTTGCCTGCGGATGGCGTACTTTCAGTTTGACTATTTTTTCCATACTGAAAATTTCATGGACCATACAGGCACCGTTCCATAGTAGCATATTCCTACCGGTTTGTTTGTTTATCCAGGCGCCAAGGTTTTTATCCGGTGCAAAAATTATTTTCTGTTCAGCCGGAAGACTTTCCACAATCGTTTGCGCATTACTGCTGGTACAGATGATATCACTCAGTGCTTTCATGCCTGCACTGCAGTTTATATAGGTGATGACCAGGTGATCGGGATGTTTATCGCGGAAAACTTTGAATAATGACGGCGGTGCACTGTCGCTTAAGGAACAGCCGGCATTCAGATCAGGAAGTAACACTTTTTTGGAGGGGTTAAGGATCTTTGCCGTTTCTGCCATAAAATGCACTCCTGCAAAAACGATAATATCCGCATCAGTACTTTGGGCCCTTTGGGAAAGCCCCAGGCTGTCACCGATATAATCAGCCACATCCTGGATATCGGGTTCCTGGTAATAGTGCGCAAGTATAAGCGCATTTTTTTCTTTTTTGATCTTTGCTATTTCAGCAAACAGGTCAAGTGTAGGATCTTTATCAACCCGGTAAAAACCTTTTTCCAAAACAATTTTTTTCCGCTCCGAATCATTGTGAATATCTGTCATAATATGTATTAATACTTATTATTTATTTAATCCCTTATTACTATTAGGGGTGTTAATTTGTGGAAAGATCCGACCCGGCCGGCTATTGTAAAATTAAAATATTTAGTTTGTTCACACCTATCCACATTATTAACCATATACTTCTTTTTATTAATAATCAATACCGCCGGTAGTTTTAAAAGTTTCTTTTTACTAAAAATCTTTAATACAGTGCTGTTAACAAAAAATGGCGTGGATAATAATAAGCAACATTTTTTCCGGAAAACTGTTAACTGACCGGCTGTAAAATGAAAGTAAAAGATCTTAAAAATCCTAAACCCCGAAAAAGCCCCTAATTGGTAACGCTCTGTCCATATTGTGAAACGGGAAAAGCGGGGCTTATCCACAGGAATACAGGGTTTTTAACAACTGCTGTTAACAGCGGTTGTTTTTGAGCCTTTCCAAAAGAAAAATAATTACCTAAAACTTTATTCCGGTTTCTTATAAGCGGTCACAGGCCTTGTTTATAGCCTTAATTACCCTATTTTTGCCGTCCAAAATTAATATTATACAAAAATGCAAATTATTCAGACTATTCGTGACAAAGGTGCAGCAATCGTTATTGTAGTAATAGCATTGAGCCTGATTGGTTTTATTTTAATGGACGCTAACTCCGGCTCTAATACGGGCGGTATGTTCAGCAGTAATACAACTTCAGTAGGAAAAGTAAACGGAAAATCAGTAGAGATCAATGAATTCAATTCCAGGGTAAGCCGGGAAGAAAATAATGAAGCCCGTAAGAACGGTGTACAACCATCGGGCGCTGATGTATTAAGGATAAGAGAGCAGGTTTGGAACCAGGTCGTTGCGGAAAATGTTTTTTACCGTGAAGCGGACAAACTCGGCATTACGTTAACGGCAAAAGAATTTTCTGCCTTATTAATGAGCAATGAACCGAGTAATCCGTTTATGCAGGAAAGAGGATTGTTGGATGCCACGGGAAAACTTGATATTGCAAAAGCAACAGAAGCGCTTACAAACATAAAAAAACTTAAAGGGGAACAACGTGCCGATGTAGATGCACAGATATTGGAGCCGCTTAAATTAAGTACAG
Source organism: Ferruginibacter sp. (assembly GCA_037719665.1). Classification (GTDB taxonomy): domain Bacteria; phylum Bacteroidota; class Bacteroidia; order Chitinophagales; family Chitinophagaceae; genus Ferruginibacter. The sequence continues at coordinate 8,464 of JBBJLU010000008.1, read as the reverse complement.
CCGCTTCAAAATACGGCGGGTTGATCGGGGCATCTGCCTATTATCCTACCTGGATGATGGAAAAAGACGCTGCGGATGCAAAAATGTTTTCGACGATCTCTTATGTAGGTGTGGCGTATAATGAAATTTCAGACAGCACGGTTAAAGTTACAGATGAGGACATCATGAAATATGTAGAAAAAAGAAAGCCTCTTTTTAAGCAGGAAGCAGGCAGAACTATTTCTTATATGACCTTTAGCCAGTTACCTTCTGCAGCAGACAGTGCGAAGACCAGGCAGATGACCGAAGAGTTGAAAGCTTCTTTTGCGGCGGATACCAATTCCAACATGTTTGTTGCGCGGAATGCTTCAGCTATAGATTTCAAAGACGAATTTTTGCCGGTATCTAAAATTACCTCTTCTGTAAAAGATACAATTATTAAACAGGGTACCGGTGTGGTGTATGGTCCATATATAGAAGGTAACAATTATGCCCTGGCCAAGATAATCGGCACAAAGATGTTGCCCGACAGCGTAAAAGCGCGTCATATACTTCTCGGTGTGAATGATCCGCAGACCGGTCAGCCGATAAGAAGCGACTCTGCCGCAAAAAAACTGGCGGACAGCCTGCTTGCCGCGATAAAAAGCGGGGCTGATTTTGCGGCCATGGCAGCAAAATATTCTTCAGACGGAAGTTCGCAGAAAGGCGGAGACCTGGGCACTTTCGGATACGGTACCATGGTTCCGGAATTCAATGCGTTCACTTTTTCAAAAACAGTAGGTGACAAAGATGTGGTAAGAACCCAATTCGGTTATCATGTAATAGAGATCATGAGCCAAACGAATTTCAAACCGGCATATAAGATCGCATACGTTGCCAAACAAATTGTTCCGAGCGACGAAACGATCAACGCAGCAAGCCTTGCCGCCACTAAAGCTTCCGCTAATAAGAACGCTAAAGAAATGGCGGCCTATGCTGAAAAGAACGGCATCCCTGTAATTGCATTGCCTACGGTTATAAAAGAAAACGATTACAGTATCGGCAATATGCAGGATGCGCGCTCCCTTGTTCGTTGGGCGTTTGAGGCCAAAAAAGGAGCGGTGAGTGAACCCATAGCAATAGGGGATGATTTTATTGTGGCTACGGTCAATACCATTTATAAAGAAGGGACACAGGATGCGGCCACAGCAAGAGCGGGTGCTGAAGCAGCAGTAAGAAACCTTAAAAAGGCGGACATGATCATGGCGAAAATGGGCGCAAATCCAACGCTGGAAACAGCCGCTGCAGCATACAATAAACAGGTGTTGATGGCCGGTGCAGATTCTACCATCACGATGTCTGCCCGCATTATTAACGGGATAGGCGGAGAACCGAAAGTGATCGGCGCGTCTTTCTCTAAAGAATTTCAAACAAAAGTTTCCCCGCCGATTCCCGGAGCTAACGGGGTATATGTCATTAAAATAAACTCCATTAGCCCTAAAGCGGATACTGCCCCGGATCAACAAGCCGCGCAGACCACAGCCCGCTTTGCATCCATACGCCAGCAAACCAACAACTGGTTTGAAGCGTTGAAGAAGCAGGCGGAGATAAAAGATACAAGGGCTAAATTCTTTTAATTGTATAACAAAAAAACAGGAGCCGGCTGAAATACAATCAGCCGGCTTTTTCATTTACACAAATAAAATTCCCCATTTCAAAAGGCCGCTTCCGCTCTCCTAATGATTATTAGGATAATTTTGCAGTATGGCTGAGACATTCGTCAATAAAGTAGCAGAGAGCGGTATTATTACTTTGAACCTTGAGGACCATTACCCCAAAGAAACGGTAGCGGTCTTTGATATGAAGGATCATCTTTTTATGGGACTCATACTCAAAGAAAAAGATTTTCGCGAAGCATTAAAGACCCTCCCGACAGAAAGCTATTCGGGGAAAACAGTTGCCCTCACCTGCAGTGCAGATGCGGTTATACCAATGTGGGCATACATGCTGGTGGCAAGCCTGCTCCAACCCATTGCAAAGGAGATCATTTTCGGAACGGCATCAGAAGTAAAAGAAAAGATCCTTTTAAGAAACATTGAATTGACGGAGATATCCGGCTTGGCAGATGCGAGGGTTGTGATCAAAGGTTGCGGAGAATTACCGATCACGGAGGCGGCATACATAGCGATAACACAAAAACTCCGGCCTGTTGCTAAAAGTATCATGTACGGCGAACCGTGCAGTACAGTCCCTGTCTTTAAAAAGCCTGTTGTGCGTTGAGGAAAAAATGCTAATGCTCAATTTTAAAACCATCCCCTTTTCCTGAAGATCACCAACATCACTATAGGTATAAACAACATACCTGCTACGGTTAACCAAAAACCCCATTCCTGGTGAGCAAAAGGGATCTTATCGAAGTTCATCCCGAAAATTCCGCCGATGACCGTAGCCGGTGCAAGCAGGCAGGTTACCACTGCCATTACTTTCATCACCTCATTCATTTTCAGGTTTACATTGCTCAGGTAGAGGTCGTGTAGGTTGATCATAAGATCACGGTAGTTCTCCGAAATATCATTGGCCTGTACGATATGATCATAGACGTCCTTCATATATTTCTCCGTCTTTTCTTCTATCAGTTCACTTTCATTGCGCATCAGGCTGTTGATCAATTCTCTTACCGGTGCGATATTTCTTTTTAGGATGATCAGCTCCTTTCGAAGGCTGTTTATTTTTATCAGGCTGCGGGTGGTGGTTTTCTTTACAATTTCTTCTTCCAGCATTTCAATCCGGTCCCCTGTTTTGTCCATGACCACAAAATAATGATCTACGATATAATCCAGGAGGGAATAAAAAAGAAAGTCTGCATTGTTAATGCGAACCTTACTGCCGGCTATCTTAAGTTTTTCGCGCAGCGGATCGAAAGGATCCTTGTGCGGGTCTTCCTGGAAAGTGATCACAAAATTTTTACCCAAGATGATGCTCACCTGTTCCGATTCCACACAAACCCTGCTTTCATTGAATGATAGCATATTTAACAAACAAAAAACCAGGTCGTTGATATCATCGGTTTTCGGGCGTTGTCCGATGCTGAGAATATCTTCCGCAATGAGCGGATGTATACCGAAATGCCCGCAAAGCTTTTCCACATCATCTTTACGGAGACCGTCTAAATTTATCCAGGTATTTGAAGCGGTATGTAAATAAGGAAAAGCATCTTCTACCCTTTCAAGCCTGTGAAAAGCAAATTCATCTTTACTGTATTCAAAAACGGTGATCTGCGTTTTCTCCGGCTCAATCCGTGAAGGAGGGGCAGTAGGGTTTACACGTATGGCATGCTTCGGGCGCGAAAGCCCTGTAGTTTGCAGGATATAGTCGATCGGTTTAAACATCGGTACTTAAAGTTACACTAAGGCGGTTACATCATTGCAATGATTGCGCAACGATATTGATCTTTCCGCGGATGCTGTCTAATTGCTGCAACCCCGCAGGCTCACCGCTCAATACCAATTTGGCGGCCTCGATCTCCGCCTTTCTTAAATGAACATAATCCATAACAGCCGCTGCTTTCTTTTGTTTCTCCGGGCCTAATTCCATTGCCTGCATTTCCTTCGCGATCCCTTCGGCCTTATTCCATTCCGGGAGAGAGATCTCTGTAAGTTTTTGTTTCATGACCTCCGGGGTAGCAAGCGTATCATCAAAGACTTCCAATGCCTTGTTCTGGTTGATTACAAATTCATTGTACCGGGTTGTGAACTTCCTGTCATCTTTAAACGATCCCGCTTTCATTTCTGCTAAGGCCTTATTTCTGGCCTCTGCTGAAGCTTTATGTTTTGTGAGGTAGGCATACCCAATACCCACAGTTAAAATAATAAGTAAAGGAAGCACCCAATTAACAGCGATGTTTTTTCTTTCCTTCGAATGGCAATTACAAACAGGTAACCGAAAATGAATCCGCTTACCAGCCCGCCGATATGTGCGGCATTGCTACGCTAATTTTCATTCCGTAAACGAGGTTATAACAATAAATATGCCGATATTTTGCAACAGGGCCTTTCGCGCATCCTTTGGGATAAGATCCGTAGTAAGCAACGCCAGAACAAACCGTATAAACCGAAAACGGCTCCCGAGGCACCGGCAGAATTCACTGATTCATTATGCCACCACAAGCTCGTGAGGCTTGCCAGAATTCCCGTACAGAGATATGCGGTAATGAATTTTGTTTTACCCAGCATCGGCTCCAGGTAAGATCCGATAATGTACAGGCAATACATATTCATGGCCAGGTGAATAATTCCGAAATGAATGAAGACATTGGTGATCAGCCGCCACGGATCGCCGCTCAAAGTAAGCGGGCCATAATTGCTTCCCCATTTAATATGAACCGTACCGTTCGGGTCTATGATCAAATGTCAGCCATGAAAAATAAAAACGAGCACGTTAAGTGCAATAAGTAAATAGGTAATAAACAGGTTACCGCCGCCGGGTTCCGAATATTGGTTTGGGGATCCTTCCGCAGGTTCGTAAGAAGATACAGCGTCTTGGTGGTTGCTCATTGTTAAGTAGTTTATGCAGTAAAAATACAGGAAGAACGCCTTTAAGCAAAGGCAGGCTAATATTTATTCCGAAAGAACAGATCAACATTTCATGTCAATTCATTAAAATGCAGCGCTCTTCGGGTACCGGGGAAAAGGGATCACATCGCGGATGTTCGTCATGCCGGTTACAAAAAGTACCAATCGCTCAAAACCCAGTCCGAATCCCGCATGCGGGCAGGCGCCAAATCGCCTGGTGTCTAAATAAAAACTCATTTCCTCTGTCGGAATGTGCATTTCATTCATGCGCTGCACGAGCTTATCCAACCTTTCTTCCCGCTGCGACCCGCCTACGATCTCGCCGATCCCCGGTGCAAGAATATCCATTGCGGCAACGGTTTTCCCGTCGTCATTTTGACGCATATAAAATGCCTTGATCTCTTTGGGATAGTCCGAAAGGATCACGGGTTTTTTAAAATGTTTTTCCACGAGGTAACGCTCATGTTCGCTTTGAAGATCCACGCCCCAACCCTCAATGAGGTATTGAAATTTCTTCTTTTTGTTGTGATTGCTTTCTTTTAATATGTTGATTGCTTCGGTATAAGTAAGGCGTTCAAAATTATTTTCAACCACGAAATGCAGTTTTTCCAATAACCCCATTTCGCTGCGCTCATTTTGAGGCTTTTGTTTTTCTTCTTCTTCCAGTCGCTGCGCAAGGAATGCAAGGTCTTCCGCATTATTTTCCATCGTATACTTAATAATGTATTTGATGAAATCTTCCGCAAGGTTCATATTATCTTCCAGGTCATTGAACGCCACTTCGGGTTCTATCATCCAAAACTCCGCAAGGTGCCGGGCGGTATTACTGTTTTCCGCACGGAAAGTAGGTCCGAAGGTATAGACATCGCTGAAGGCCATGGCTGCCAACTCTCCCTCCAACTGCCCGCTTACGGTAAGGTTTGTAGCGCGGCCGAAAAAATCTTCTTTAAAATTGATCTGCCCGTCGTCATTTTTGGGTGCGGTCCCGTCTAAAGGCAACGTAGTTACTTTGAACATTTCACCGGCACCCTCCGCATCACTTGCCGTGATGATGGGAGTATGCATATACACAAAACCGCGTTCATTGAAAAACTGATGCACTGCAAAAGCCAGGGAGTGCCTTACGCGAAATATCGCCCCGAAAGTATTGGTGCGAAAGCGCAGGTGAGCGACCTCGCGCAAAAATTCGAGCGAGTGTTTCTTTGGCTGCAAAGGAAATTTCTCCGCATCGCTGTCGCCGAGGATCTCTATAGCGGTTGCCTTCAATTCATATTTTTGCCCCTTCCCCTGCGACTCAATAATTAAACCCGTCGCTTTGATACACGCTCCTGTGGTAATACGTTTTATCGTTGCATCATCCGCCAAACCCAAGGCCGTTACTACCTGCAGGTTATTATTCGTACTGCCGTCATTGAGCGCAATGAATTGGTTGTTGCGAAATGTACGAACCCAACCCATAACTGTTGTTTCAAAATCGGCTTTATTCCCTTCCAGAATGGCTTTTATTTTGGTGCGCGAATTAAACATATTTAATTTTTAAAGTGGCAAAGATAAGGAGGAGGGGCAGGAAGCGCGTGCAAAGAAAACCGGGTTATTCTGTATGTAATGCCCGGCTGCAACCCAGGGCCTATTCCTCTTTCCCCCCTTTATCCCCTACGAAGTGTTGTTCCTTATTTTTAAATAAAACATTGAACGTCGTAAGCGAACCGTAGCATCGGGTAATGTATTGCTGGATGTTTACCTTGTCTTCATCCGAAAGCTTTTTATGGCTGTTGATATTTTGTTCCAACACCCGAAGACGGTCGCGCAGCATCACGATCTTATGAAAAAAATCTTCTATCGGGATCTCTTTTGGTTTAAGTGTTTTATCAGCAGTTTGCAGGAGCATTTTACCGCCCAGCCATTTGTCACCCAGCGGTACCTGCTCAGCAATACCGCCCCACATGCGCAGTATCTTCAACAACGATTGTTCGGTTGCCGAAGCCGTATCAACATCTACGCTGATATTTTCTGCGATGATATCATCGAGCTTAGCATCACCTTTTTCAATTTCTTTTATGCCGTGATCAATAAAAGTGATAAGGTAGGTGGCATATTTTACCCCCACGATCACACCTTGTCCGTGAAGCGTATGCTGCAGTCTTGTCCCGATCCCTAAAGTGAGTTGATCCATAAAATGATTTTATACAAATATAATTTATTGAGCCGTCTGAAAACACGGATGCCAACTTTTTAAAAGTTGGCATCCGTGTTTATTCCTGATAACGGGCCTATGAAAATAAATATTCCACATCTGCCTTGCTGAGTGCCTTTACAAAATTGGCATCATCGGAGATGAGTTCTTTTGCCAATATTTTTTTACGTTCCTGCAACTGGAGGATCTTGTCTTCGATGGTATCGATACAGATCATGCGGTAGGCAAAAATATTTTTTGTTTGCCCGATACGGTGTGTTCTGTCAATGGCCTGTTGCTCTACAGCGGGGTTCCACCAAGGATCAACAATGTACACGTAATCTGCCGCGGTAAGGTTCAGACCCACGCCGCCGGCTTTAAGCGAAATGAGGAATACACGACATTCATCATTGTTTTGAAAATTCTGTATGGCTTTTTCCCGGTCGGGTGCGGATGTGCTGCCGTCAAAATATTCAAAAGGAATATTTCCTTCTTTGAGCTTTTCTTTTATGAGCGCCAGCATCCCCAGGAACTGGGAAAAGATCAGCGCTTTGTGGTCGCCGATATTTTCCGTGATCTCGCGGGTAAGCTCATCAAGCTTGATGGAATTATTCGGGAATTTTTCATCTTCATTGAGAATAGCCGGGCTGTCGCAGATCTGCCGCAGCTTCATCAACCCCTGCAGGATCGTAAGTTGTGATCGCTCAATACCCTGCTGGTCAATGGTGCCGAGGATCTTATCCCGATAGCTGTTGCGGTATGCCTCGTATATTTTTCTTTGTTCGGTTTCCATTTCGCAGAAAAGGATCTGTTCGGTTTTTTCCGGCAGGTCCTTCGCCACCTGTTCCTTGGTGCGGCGGAGAATGAACGGATGCAACAGTTTGCGCAAATGATCTTTCTGTTCCTGCTCGCCGAATTTATCAATGGGATTTGCAAATTCATTCCGAAAGAATTCCATGGTGCCCAAGAGCCCGGGATTTAGAAAATTCATCTGGGCATAAATATCAAACGTATTATTCTGCAACGGCGTACCGCTCATGCAGAGGCGGTTGGTAGCGGCCAGCAGTGCCGCTGCCTTAGTGACCTTTGATGACGGATTTTTTATAGCCTGGCTTTCATCCAACACCACATAATCAAAATGAATTTTCAGGAGTAACTGTATATCGCTTCTTAAAGTACCGTATGTGGTGATAATAATGTTTGCAGCTTTCAGTTCTTCCAGGTTGCGGGTCCTGGTACTGCCATGGTGAATATGTGCTGTAAGCCCGGGTGTGAATTTTTTGATCTCATTCTGCCAGTTGTAGATCAGTGTAGTAGGGCAAACAACGATCGCCGTTAATTTTTCATTAATGGTTTTGTAATGGTCCAGCATAGAAAGCGCCTGCACCGTCTTACCCAATCCCATATCATCCGCAAGGATACCGCCCCAGCCTACTTCATTGAGGTAATTGAGCCAACGGTAACCGTCAAGCTGGTAGGGGCGCAATATTTCTTCCAGCAATTTCGGCGGCGCGGTCTCGGGGATGTTTTTGAATTCGCGGAGCCGCTCATATTTTTCATCCAGTGCAAAACTTAATTCTTCTTCGTTCCGGTTTTCATAGAGGTCATCTATCACACTCATATGATATCGGGAAAGACGAAGCTTATCGCTTCTACCGTCACCCACTTTAAAAAGCAGGGAATATTTTTTCAGCCACTCATCCGGCAGGATACCCAGTGTACCGTCGCCGAGCTGTACAAAAGAACGTTTGTCGGCCAGTGC